>JBARQV010000021.1:0-44937 GCA_049643885.1 Candidatus Omnitrophota bacterium
ACCAGGGGCAAAGTCCTGAGGTTTGACACGCGGAAGACAAAGAAAAAATTCCATGACGAAAGCGGCCTGGATTTCACGCCCGATGACGTGAGCATAATCTGCTCCAAGACCCTCCCCGTGGAATCCAAAATACAGATAAAGATGCTTATTCCCGACGCCAAGGGGTTGAATTTAATAAAAGCGAACGGGACCGTCAAATGGGTAAAACAGGTCAAAGGAAAATATAAAAAATACTTCGTTATAGGCGTGAATTTCCGGGACCTGGCAGAAAGTGACAGGAAAAAACTTGTTTCCCTCTGGAAAAAATATCGCACCGATTAAGTGCCGCTCTCGCCAACCTTAACCTGGTAAAGATTCGCGCGGGTGCCAGTGATCCAGAAATGCTTTCCGTCCCAGGCTATGCCGGTCGTGTCTTTCGCCGGGGAGTGGAACGATCCGATGATCTTGAATGTATCGACATTGACTTTGTAGACCATGCGGCTGTACCAGCTTGTGATCCAGAGGTATTTGCCGTCCCAGGCGAGGTGCGCGGGTTCATGTATCCTCTTGATACGCATCTTGCGGAACATCCGTTCCTTTTCGTTAAGCTGCATCAGGTGATACTCAGTCCCCACAACGCTCCTGGTCCAGGTTATCATATAAAGTCTTTTACCCGTCCACACGACTCCCGCCGGGTGTGCCGGGCTGAGATCGATCTCATATTCAACCGACATTTCGCCGTCAGCCATTTTAACCTTGTAGATCTTTTTATCCTCCCAGTCCGTCAGCCAGTAAGTCCCGTCACCCGCGGCGGTTATGCCCTCCGTGAACTCGCCGACAGGTTTTATCTCGGATTTGACTTTACCTGTTTTTATATCGATCACCCAGATATTTTCATTTTCCCCGTTGCAAAGCCAGATGTCGCTGCCATCGAAATACAGGCCTTCGTGATAGCCTTTGGGTATGGGGAGCTCCTTGACTACTTCGGCGGGGATCCTGGACTCGTATTTTTCGGCGCGTTCCAGGGTCCTGTCTTCTTCAGAAGAAGCGATGCCGGGGAGCAGGAGAAGCGCCAGAAATATCGCTACGATTTTTATCTTCATATTTATTTGATCCCGGATATTCGCCTTCGGCGAATTCCGGGATGACATACTTTTTATTTCCGGCTCTTCCGGGATGACATACTTTTACTTTATGACGATGTTTATGAGTTTCTCGGACAGGATGATCCATTTACGGATCTCTTTATCTTTGACCCACTGTTGAACTTTCTCATCCTTCAGGGCGATATTCATGATCTCTTCCTCTTCAAGTCCGCGGGACATCTCGATCGTGCTGCGCAGTTTTCCGTTTATCTGCACCGGCACGACTATTGTTTCTGTAAGAAGCATGTCTTCGCGGTAAGAAGGCCATTCACTTTTAAAAATGCTGCCCTTCCCGCCTGTTTTCTCCCACATCTCCTCGGCTATATGCGGCACAAAAGGCGCGATAAGCGGCAGAAGGTTCGTCAAGACTTCATGCAGGCATTTTTTGCCGTAACAATTTTCCCCTTTTTCGCTGATGCCCGAATAGACCGTGTTCACAAGTTCCATGCACGAGCTTATAGCCGTGTTGAAATGGAATTCCTCGTCTATGTCTTCGGTCACTTTCTTTATCGTCTGGTGCATTTTCTGGAAGAGGTTTTTCTCGGAATCTTTATCCCCTTCTCCTTCCGGGGCACCGGAATAGATATCAAGAAGAGTCCATGCTCTTTTCAGGAACCTGAAAGCCCCTTCCGCTCCCCTGTCGGACCATTCAGCGTCTTTTTCGGGCGGCCCTATGAATAAAGTGTATAAGCGCACTGTATCCGCGCCGTACCTCTTGATCAAGTCATCAGGGCTTACTACATTCCCTTTTGACTTCGACATCTTCGCGCCGTCCTTGATGATCATCCCCTGCGTGAAAAGACGCCCGAAAGGTTCATTGAACCCGATGTAACCCTGGTCATACAGGAACTTCGTTATAAATCGCGAATATAACAGGTGAAGTATGGCGTGTTCAACGCCGCCGATATACTGGTCAACAGGAAGCCAGTTATTGACATCGTCCGTATCAAAGGGTTTGATGTCCAGATCAGGCGATATATACCTGAGATAATACCAGCTTGAGTCCACGAAGGTATCCATGGTGTCTATCTCACGGCGGGCTTTCATCCCGCAGATGGGGCAATCGGTCTCGACGAATCCCGGAACGCTTTTAAGGGGCGACTCTCCTGTCGGACGAAACTCGACATTTTCGGGAAGAAGGACAGGCAAAGCTTCTTCCTGAACGGGAACGGTCCCGCACTTGTCGCAATATATGATGGGTATAGGCGCGCCCCAGTACCTCTGCCTGGAAATGAGCCAATCGCGCAGCTTATAATGTATAGCCCTCTGGCCGATATTTTTCTTTTCCATGTAATCGGCGATCGCGAACATGGAGTCGGTATTTTTCATACCGTCGAACTGATCAGAATTGATAAGCACGCCTTCGTCCTCGTAAGCTTGGGTCATCTTGCCTGCTTCGAGGTGTTCTTTGGGGTTATCGATGACGACTTCTACGGGCAGGCCGTATTTTTTGGCGAATTCAAAGTCTCTCTGGTCATGCGCGGGAACGGCCATGACCGCCCCGGTGCCGTACTCCATGAGGACATAATTCGCTATCCAGAGCGGGACTTTCCTGCCGTTCATGTGGTTAAGGACGTATTTGCCCGTAAAAACGCCTTTCTTTTCCTCCTCGGCCAGTGTCGCTCTCTGGACGGTGGATTCAGACCTGACTTCCTTAACGAATTCCATTATCTCGTCACGGTTGGGGCTGTCCTTGATAAGCCCGGCCACCATTGGATGTTCGGCCGCCAGGACCATGTACGTACACCCGAAAATAGTGTCCACGCGCGTAGTGAAGCAGGTGAATTTCATGGCTGAATCCACTACCGGGAAATCGATATTAACGCCTTCGGACCTGCCGATCCAGTTGCGCTGCATTATCCGGACCTTCTCGGGCCATTCGGTCAGGCCGGCGAGATCGTCAAGCAGCCTCTGGGCGTATTCAGTGATACGGAGGAACCACTGCTCGAGCTCCTTCTGCTCGACCCTGGTATCGCATCTTTCGCAGCCGCCGTCCACGACCTGCTCGTTGGCAAGGACCGTGTTGCATGAAGGGCACCAGTTCACAAAAGCCGTTTTCTTATAAGCCAGGCCTTTCTCGAAAAGTTTTAGGAATATCCACTGCGTCCATTTGTAATAATCGGGCTTGCATGAAGTGACTTCGCGTTTCCAGTCGTATTCCACTCCCCAGGAATCCATCTGCTTTTTCATCTTGGCGATATTGTTAAAGGTGGATCTCTTGGGATGGACGCCGTCCTTTATGGCGGCATTCTCGGCGGGAAGGCCGAAAGCGTCCCAGCCCATGGGCGTGAGGACGTTCAGCCCCTTCATCATCTTGTACCTGGCGACAACGTCCCCTATGATATAGTTCCTGCCGTGGCCGACATGGAGGGCCGCCGAAGGATACGGGAACATCATCAGGCAGTAATATTTATTTCTATGGTCTTTCACATCGACGCTGAAAAGGCCTTCTTCTCTCCAGCGTTTCTGCCACTTCTTTTCTATTTTACTGAAATTGTACTGCTGCATTTTTTGCGCTCGATCCAGTAACTTCTAGCACTTCTGTCTATCTTGTTATCGGATATTACATGATAAACTATAAAGTTTACCAACGCCAGAACAAATTCTTTGAATGCGCTCACCTTATTCATTTTTGTTCGCTTTTATCGATCAGGAACGATCCCATGACCAGATGATCCAAGTCTGTTTTCATGAAACACTTATACGCGTCATCCGGGGTGCAGACTATAGGCTCGCCTTTTACGTTAAAAGAAGTGTTGAGGACCACGGGCGAGCCGTTATACTCGCACAAACTCCGTATCATATCGTAATAAAGAGGATTATCTTCGCGTTTCACTGTCTGGACCCTGGCGGAGCGGTCGACATGCGTTACCGACGGTATCTCCCGGCTTTTTTCCTCGGCGACCTGGGACGTAAAAAGCATATAGGGGCTTTCGCGGTCCATTCCGAAATAGTCCGGAGCATCCTCAAAAAGGACGCTTGGAGCGAACGGCCTGAAAGGTTCCCTGAACTTTATCTTATTATTTATCAAGGATTTCATCCTTTTTGATCCCGGGTCGCCTAAAATGCTTCGCGAGCCGAGGGCGCGCGGCCCGAACTCCATCCTGCCCTGGAACCATCCCACCACTTTTTGACGCGCCACAAGTTCCGCCACTACCTTGGGCAGCTTCCCCTCCGGTATCCTCTTGTGGGGAATGCGGTTCTCAATAAGATAATCTTCGACCTCTTCATCCGAAAAAGACGGCCCCAGAAGGCTTGCCCTTTGACTGTCTTTAGCGCTCTCTACCTGCCGGCTTCTGCCCAGGTATTCATGCCAGGCTATAAGCGCGGCGCCAAGAGATCCGCCCGCGTCAGACGCGGCCGGCTGGACCCACAGGTTCTCAAAGGGGCCTTCTCTTAAGACTTTTCCGTTCGCAACGCAGTTAAGAGCCACGCCGCCGGCCATGCAGAGGTTTTTCAGGCCCGTTTCTCTATGAGCTTCTCTCGCCAAATTCAAAACCGCCATCTCAGTGACGGCCTGGGCCGATCTGGCTATATCCATATAAGACTTTTTAATTTCTGCGCCGGGTTTTCGCGGTTGGGTTCCAAAAAGCCGGTAAAACCGTTTATCAGGCAATAACTGACCTGAATGAGATCTGAAATATTCCAGGTTCAGCCTGAACGAACCGTCATCTTTGAGGTTGATCAGGTTATCGAGTATCAAGTGGACGTATTTAGGATCGCCGTAAGGGGCGAGCCCCATCAGCTTATATTCGTCCGAGTTGACTTCAAAGCCGCAATAATGCGTAAAAGCCGAATAAAACAGTCCCAGGGAGTGCGGGTACCTTATCTCTTTATGTAATTCGATCCTGTTCCCTTCGCCTTTTCCCAGGCATGTGGTGACCCGTTCCCCCACCCCGTCTATCGTCAAGATCGCCGCTTTTTCATACGGCGAAGGATAAAAAGCGCTTGCCGCGTGTGAATGATGGTGTTCCGGAAAGATCACGGCACCCTTGTGATCTAATTCTTTACGTATAAGCTTCTCTACAGAAGATACCCCGGCCGAAGGCCTTTCATAAAAAGCGACGATTTCGAGGTCCCTGGCAGTGATGCCGGCTTGTTTCAGGCAATACTCTATGGACCTTTTAGGGAAGGAAGGATCGTGCTTTTTACGGGTAAACCTCTCCTCTTGCGCTGCGGCGATGATCTCCCCGTCGACGACCAGGGCGGCAGCGGAATCGTGGTAGAAAGCCGAGATCCCTAAGATGCAGGTTTTTTTCATTATTCAAACAGTTTGTTCCACTCGCGGGGTTTGCGTTTTTTCCAACTCCCTTTGTGGTAAGCGTAGCTTGCCAGAAGAGGCAATACCGAGGTGGCTTCGGCGTACACCATCTGCTCGTAAGTCGTATCGACCTTGCCCCATGAGGATGCTTCTTTAAGCGTGGAACCCGACAGGGCCCCGTCGCGGGCATCCGCAACGGTGATCTGCACGGCATACTTGTGCATGTCGACGTCCTTACCCAGGACTTCCGCGGCAATGACGGTATCCTGGATGAAATTCTTCGGAACTCCCCCGCCGATTATCAGTATACCGGAGCTTTTGGCGGCCATCTTTATCCGGGTAAGTTCGAGAAAATCCTTTATCGAGTCTATGGATACGCAGTTCCCTTTATTATTCCACTGGTGATGCACAAGGCCCAGCCCGGCGCTTGAATCCGAGAACGCGGGGCAAAATATCGGAACTTTCTTTTCATACGCCGTCTGGACAAGGGAATCTTTCTTTTTAGAGTGTTCCTTCAGGTACTTCCCCATCTCGATAAGAAATTCGCGGGATGAATATGGCCTTCTTTCGAGAGAATCGGCTATCTTTGAAATAGTCTGGTCGCATACCTGGAGCTGTTCTTCGTCGATATAAGTATCATAGATCCTGTCTATATAAAGCCGTCTTAATTTCCTGTCATCGACATGCTGGCTGCCCTTATAATGCTTAAACCCCAGCGCTTCAAAGAAATCCATGTCCACTATGCTGGCCCCGGTCGCGACGACGGCGTCTATCATGTTGTTCTTGACCATGTCGACGTACACCTGCATGCAGCCGCCGGCGCTTGTCGAACCCGCCAGGGAAAGGATCGCCGTGCAGTTCTTATCCTTAAGCATCATTTCGAATATCTCCGCGGCCCTGCCGAGGTCACGCGCGGTAAAAGACATGTCGTTCATCGCCTTTATGATGCCTGTCGCGTCAAAGCTTTTTATATCGACATGTTTAATGGGGTTTTTCAATAGATCTTTCTTTTTCATTTTTCTCTTACCTCTGCTTTTTATACCATTCAATAGTTTTTTTCAGGCCTTCTTCAAACTTCACCTCGGCTTTAAAACCGAATTCTTTTTCCGCTTTCGTTGTATCAAGGCATCTTCTCGGCTGGCCGTCCGGTTTTGTCGCGTCCCAAGTGACTTTTCCCTTAAAACCGGAAAGCTTGACGATCAGATCAACCAGATCTTTAATAGATATTTCAAACCCCGCGCCTATATTGACCGGCTCGGACTTGTTGTATTTTTCCGTTGCCAAGACGATCGCCCGGGCGCAATCTTCAACATACAAAAATTCTCTTGTTGCTTTCCCTGTGCCCCAAACGACTATTTCATCTCTATTCTCTTCGATCGCGTCAAAGCATTTCTTTATCAAAGCGGGTATTACATGCGATGAATCAGGGTTAAAGTTGTCTCCCGGACCGTATAAATTCACCGGCATCAGAAAAATACTATTAAAGCCATATTGCTGGCGATAAGATCGCGACTGTACCAGGAGCATCTTTTTTGCCAATCCATAAGGCGCGTTCGTTTCTTCAGGATAACCGTTCCACAGGTCTTCCTCCTTAAAGGGAACGGGTGTGAATTTCGGGTAGCAGCATATAGTCCCCAAAGCAACGAATTTTTCAAGTCCCCTTTGCCTGCCTGTTTCCATAAGCTGTACACCCATGATCAGATTATTGTAAAAGAACTTTCCAGGATTCTCTCTGTTCGCGCCGATCCCGCCGACGATCGCGGCGAGGTGTATAACGATGTCGGGCTTCGCTTTTTCGTAAGCCTTTTTTACATCACCCATCTGCACCAGATCATAGTCCTCTATTTTGGGCACAAAAATATCCTTGCACCCGATCTCTTTAAGTTTTTTGATAACGTAAGACCCTAAAAATCCCGCCCCTCCATCGACCATTATTCGTTTGTCCTTAAGGGCATGATCCATATTTAACTCCTATGTGCTAATTTACTTTTTTTCCGCCTTCGCATAAAAACTGAAATCATGATTTGTGTAATCAAATCCTTTTTCTTTGGAAATTTTTATACCGTCTCCGATAGGTTCAAGGCCTATGAGCTTCATATCATAATCGACCATGATCTTTATGAGTTCACCAAAAGTGATCCTTGGTTTCCAGTTAAGCTTTTCCCTTGCCTTGGTTATGTCCGCCTTAAAGTCGGCAGTTTCCGTAGGCCGAAAATAACGCGGATCAAGTTCGACAAGAATATCGCCTTTTTTCAAACCTGAAGATGCGGGCGCGGAAGAAACTTCGCCTTTCTCTTCGGCTCCTTCATCTTTCCATTGCAGCTCAATACCAACATAGGCTAAAGCCTTCTCAACAAGCTCCCGGACCGAATGGCTTTCACCCGTACCAATAACGTAATCGTCAGGCTTCTCTTGCTGCAGCATGAGCCACATCGCTTCGACATACTCGGGAGCAAAGCCCCAATCTCTTTTTACGTTAAGGTTCCCCAGATAGAGCTTTTTCTGATTCCCCGCGAGTATATTAGCGATCGACCGTGTGATCTTTCTTGTTACAAAAGTCTCGCCTCTTCTGGGGCTCTCGTGATTGAAAAGTATGCCGTTTGAGGCAAACATGTCATAGCCCTCCCTGTAATTAACTGTCATCCAGTAAGCATAGACCTTAGCGGCAGCGTATGGGCTTCTGGGATGAAACGGCGTCTCTTCGTTCTGCGGTGGTAATGAAGCACCGAACATTTCAGAAGAAGATGCCTGGTAAAACTTAGTTTTTATGCTGCTTCCCTTTATTGCCTCCAAAATTCTTACCGTTCCCAGCCCGGTTATATCCCCCGTGTATTCAGGCATATCGAAAGATACTCTTACATGTGTTTGAGCGCCCAGGTGATAAACCTCATCGGGTTTTATTTTCCATACTAATCCTGTAATAAGGCTGGAATCGGAAATGTCGCCATAGTGAAGAAAAAGTTTTGCCTTAGGATCATGCGGATCAACATAAATGTGGTCCAACCTTTGCGTATTAAAAGTGCTTGCCCTTCTCATGATCCCATGAACTTCGTATCCTTTTGAGAGCAAGAGCTCTGTTAAATAAGACCCATCCTGTCCAGTAATACCTGTTATCAAGGCTTTTTTCATTTTTCTCCTCTTGCCCGATAAATCGGGCAACTACTTTTCTTTAAAGATGTAACTTAAGAACTTGTAAACGAGTTTTGCCGCCAAGAAATCCGGGGCCCTGTTGAACTTATTCGGGCAAAGCTCCACGACGTCGAACCCCACAACGTTCCTGGCTTTAGTTAAAGAACGCAGAAGATGCGTCACCTGATACCATCCAAGCCCTCCCGGCTCAGGTGTTCCGGTCGAAGGCATGATAGACGGGTCAAAGACGTCCAGATCTATTGTAACATAGACGTTCTTTGAAAGCCTCTTTATTGCCCTGTCTATCCACTCTTCGATCCCTACGATATCTTTCGCGAAAAAGACCCTCTCGGGGGCGATCCTTTCTTTTTCCTCTACGCACATGCTGCGTATGCCTACCTGGACGATCGGACAAGTCTCTTTCACCCGCGCCATAACGCAGGCATGATTAAAGGAGCTGCCTTCGTATTCGTCCCGGAGATCCGAATGGGCGTCAAGCTGAAGGACTGAAACGTCTTCGATCTTTTTCGAGTGGGCCCTTACAGAGCCTATGCTGACAGAGTGCTCTCCGCCGAGGACAACCGTGAACTTACCCGCGTGAAGCTGCCACGCTACCTTCGCTTCGACCTCGTGGACCATCTTTTCCGGGTCCTTGCTTGTCTTCAAAAAAGGAAGGGTATGTATACCCTCCCTGTAGACCTCGGAATCCGTCTCTATGTCATAGAGCTCGACGGCAGAGGATGCCTCTATAATAGCGAGGGGGCCTTTATCGGCCCCCTTCATCCATGTGCTGGTAATGTCATATGGAACCGGCAGGACTGAGATCCGCGATTTTGCCCAATCGGTGAACCCTTTGTCCAGACCGGCAAAGTTATCGTATTTATTCATTGCCAGTCATACTGCCTGACCTACGCAACCGCCGCTTCTTCGGTCTGGTAGCACCTTACGAACTGTTTACCCCTCTGAACGACGTATTTTTCATAACTCTTGGATTCAAAAGCATCTACGATGCATTGTTCCGCGAGTTCGACGTCGAAAGGCTTGCAGGAAAACACATCCACAAAGCAATAGTCTTTTTCCTGGAAAGTGTGGATGGAGATGTGGCTTTCCGCGATGATCACCGTCCCCGTGATTCCTCTATCTTCGGGCACCAGACCTGAATAAGGGAAGACATACGGCTGGGTTATTTTCGTCATTCCGATCTTCTCAGGCAGCTCATTCAAGATGTTAAAAACAAGTTCATAATCTTTTAGTTTTTCCGTGTTGCATTCTTTCAGGTCCAACATCAAGTGCGGACCAAAGCTTTCTGTTCTTGTTACCTCCATTTTCTTTTCCTCCATTTTTGGCATTTCTGCCTTAGGCGTTCGAAAAAACAGAGTGAAAAAACACCCTATCATTTATCTCAAGCTATTTGCATAGCGTAATTGTCAAAGAATAATTTTTTCAAGTATATTTTTATTATGCCCGTTTGTCAATAGAAAAAATCGAAAAAAATCGCCTGGGGGCTCTCGGACGGAAGCCGCCCGCGGGCAGATTTACGGGTATGGGAAAACCGCACTATAGTTGACTTCCAGAGTATTTTTCTTTTTGGGTGCTTCAAATCTTTTTTTGGAAATTTTGGGCGAAAATGAAATCGGCGCCTGAGAGAGGCAAAATGGACGAGATGTGATTTTGTTGATTCGTAAAAAATGGAAGTAGAGGAGCCCGCCTTCGTCTTTTTACTTGTATGTTATCCGACTTCGGCGGACAGCCTTCGCTTTTTCCTTTATGGCCTGCCAGCCGAAGCCAGATAATATATAAATAGGTAGGCGAAGGCTGGTGGAGCTGAGGGGGCTCGAACCCCTGACCTCATGCATGCCATGCACGCGCTCTTCCAGCTGAGCTACAGCCCCACGAAAAATCTCCGGGAAACTAATATATCACTGTACCCGGACATTGTCAAATACTGGTGCGTTTCGCCAGCCGTATATTGTAGTTGCTCGATCTATCGAGCTAAACACACATCGCAGATCCCGCCCAATGAATTGGGCAACTACAGATGCTCCCTTCGACTCCCACCTAATACGTCGAAGGAACTGGTGCCGGAGGTGGGAGTCGAACCCACACGGGGGGATACCCCACGGGATTTTGAGTCCCGCGCGTCTGCCAGTTTCACCACTCCGGCGCTTCTTGCCATTGTACACTACTTAGGACGTGAATTCAATGAGCGAGGGGTCGTAATCTTCCACGTTCTGGAACCCGAGAAGGTTCAGTATGGTCCCTGCCACGTTCGAAAGACCCCTGTGGGGCAGGTCCGCCATCTTGTATTCGCCCTTGTACTGGGGATCGTAAATAACAAAAGGGACGGGGTTCAAGGTATGAGCAGTCTTCATGATCTTCTTCCCGTCCTTTATGGTGAACATCTCGTCTGAATTCCCGTGGTCCGCGGTGACTATCGCCACACCATCCAGTTTTTTCACCGTCTCCAGGAGCTTCTCGACGCAGGAATCCACCGTCTCTACCCCCGTTATTATCGCCTCGGGTATCGCCGTGTGGCCGACCATATCGCCGTTGGCGAAATTCAGCCGCCCGAACCTGTATTCGCCGCTTTCCAGAAGCTCGATCGTCTTTTCGGTTATTTCCCCGGCTTTCATTTTCGGCGCTTTATCGAACTGTATCCTGTCCGAAGGTATCTCTATGTACTTCTCTAATTTCTCGCAGACATAACCGGACTTATTCCCGTTCCAGAAATAGGTCACGTGTCCGAACTTCTGCGTCTCGGATATCGCGAACATCTTCACCCCCGCGGTACAGAGATATTCGCTCACTGTCCTGTCGACCTCGGGAGGGCTCACAAGATAATGCCTCGGGATATGCAGGTCACCGTCATACTCCATCATGCCCGCGTAAAGAACGTCAGGAACCCTTTCACGGTTGAATTCACTGAAATCCTTTTCATCGAACGCGCGTGATATCTCTATGGCCCTGTCGCCCCTGAAATTGAAAAATACGACCGAGTCGCCGTCCGCGATGCGGCCCACAGGCTCGCCGTTTTCCGCGATCACAAAAGAATCCAGGTACTGGTCCGTCATTTTAAGGTCTTCCCTGTAATACGTCTCGACGGCGTCCCTGGCAGATTCAAACTGGCGCCCTTTTCCCAGGACGTGCGCGTCCCATCCTCTTTTGACCACGCTCCAGTCGGCGTTATAACGGTCCATCGTGGTGACCATGCGCCCGCCGCCGGAGGCTATCCTGTAATCGAACTCCTTTTCCGAACGGATCGTATCAAGCACTTCTTCCGTCTTGTCGATGTAAATGAGGGCTGACTTTCCAGGGACGTCGCGCCCGTCCAAAAGAGCGTGGACGCGGACGCGTTCCACCCCTTCTTCAGCCAGTCGGTTTATCATGGCGTAAAGCTGATCGATATGGGAATGGACGTTCCCGTCGGACAAAAGGCCTATAAAATGAAAAGTGGTCCCGGAATTTTTTACCCTGGATACCAGACGGTGCCACAGGTCGGTCTGGAAGATCGACCCGTCGTCTATGGCGCTATTGACCCTTTTCGCTCCCTGGTCAAAAACCCTGCCCGCCCCCAGTGCGTTATGCCCTACTTCGCTATTACCCATGTCGTCATCCGACGGGAGCCCTACGGCTTTGCCGTGCGCCTGTAAGGTAGTAAACAGTTTTTCCTTGAAAAGGCGGTCAAGACAAGGGGTCCTGGCCATGTAAACCGCGTTTGACTCGTCCTGCTTGCCCATCCCTACCCCATCCATTATGATGAGAAGCAGCGGCCCTTTCCGCGGCGTAAATCCATCAAGCTTCTTCAGCTCCAAACCCATCTTTGCCTTTCATTTGATCCCGGATATTCGCCTTCCACCTTCGCTAAAGCTTCGGCGGACAGGTCGGCGAATTCCGGGATGACATATATTTAAGTTTTTATGGCGATCACTGTAATGTCGTCGTGTTGCGGGGCCTTGCCGGCGAACCTGCTCACTTCTTGTTGGATGGCTTCCACTGTTTCTTTAGCTGACTTGCCCTTCAGTCTCTTTGCCAGTTCCACAAGCCTTTCCTGGCCGAACATCTCGCCTTTCACGTTCATGGCTTCGGTGACCCCATCAGTATACATTATAAAAGTGCTGCCCGGCAAGTAATCCATCACGCCTTCGGAAAAATTTCCTTCAAGCAAGCCGAGCGGCAGGCCTTCTTCAACGTCTATCAATCCGACCTCCCCGTCTGGCTTAACAACGATCGTCGGCAGGTGCCCTCCGATGGCTATATTGAGGCTGTTCTTTTCGGTGTCCAGCACCATGTAGGTGAGCGTCACGAAAAGATTGCTGCCCCCTTCCAGGCAAAGCTGTTTATTGATCGCTTTCAGGACCACCGACGTGCTCCCGCGCTTGAAGAATATCTTGAATTGAGTCACGACCCTGGCCATGAAAAGCGCCGCCGGAACGCCTTTCCCGGAAACGTCCCCTATCATGACGCCTAATTTGTCATTATCCAGTTTCACTATATCGTAAAGGTCGCCGCCTACCTGCCTGGCGGTGATCATGCTGACGTCTACGTCCAGGACGCCTACCTGCGGGATCTCCTGGGGCAAAAAGCTCTGCTGTATGTCCGTCGCGATGTTGAGCTCGCTTTCCAAGAGCTCGCGTTTCTGTATCTCAGCCAGGTATTTCCTGAAAGTCAGGACAACGTAGACCATGACCATAGCGAAGATCGGGTAAAAGACGTCCACCCACACGCCGAGGGACCAGCAGAAGAACATGGAAAAGGCGGCAAAGGAAGTCAACAAAAGAAATACCGAAAGAGGAGCAAAACGTCTTTGAACCTTCTTGGTGATAAGACCCGTCAAAAAACACATGATCAAGAGGATGAGAAGGTTCCACCACTTGTTCAAACGGACCAGGAACTTTTTCTGCATTATACTGTTATAGATGCTGGCGTGGACCCCTACCCCGGGATATAAAGGCTCCAAAGGCGAAGGATGCGTGTCAGGTGTTGCCGTGGCGGTAAGGCCTACAAAACATACCGAATCTTTGAATTCATCCAGGTCAAGCGTCGGCTCCTGCCCGGTAATATCCGCCAGGTACGACTGCATGATATCCACATATGAATAGTGGCGGAATGCCTTGCCCCAAACAGCCGGGTAATTTATGAGGACCTCGGATCTTTCCGCGAGTGGTATTTTGAAGTCTTTGTTTAGAACTATTTCTTTTTCGGGCACGATCTTGACCTGTTCAAATGAATACCCGAGATCATTGATCGCGGCCAGAAGAGTAAGATGCGGATATAATTTTCCTTCATATTCTATAAAAGCGGGGAATTCACGAAGGTTCCCGTCCTCATCGGGGATCACGTTTATGAACCCGGCTCCTTTACAGGCATCCATCAGTATTTCTACGAGCGGCGCGGCGTATTTCCAGGCATGGACGCGTGTCTTGTCCGGGTTATACGGCTCGAGTTCGAAAACGTAAGGGAGATATACGTTTCCGGCGTCCTTGATCGCCCCGGCAAGCGCCTCGTCACCCTCTTTCTTCTCGCTGAAAAAAACGTCAAAAACGATCGTCTTGGCGCCGTGCGAAGAAAGCGCCTTGATCACGAGAGCGTGATAATTGCGGGGGAACGGCCATTTTTCGAGCTTGTTTATCGAGTCATCGCCGATATGCACGATAACTATATCGTCCTGGACTTTCAGGGGAGGCCGTATCTTATAACGGAGGTCTAAAGTGATGTATTCGAACTCGTCGAAAACTCTTGAATAGGAAAAAGCGATTAACAGCATCACCAGGAAACTAGTCAAAAGAAAAGTAACTATCCTGGCATTGTTAAAATTTTTCATCATCCGCTAAAAACTGAAATAGATCCCGCCGGATACTATGCTGTCGGTAAATTTATTGAAGGGGTCATTTGAAGTGTTCTCGGTATACGAATACGTGGCTTCGAGGGTAATATTCTTGGTGACATCGTAATATAACGCTAAGGTCGCGATGAAAGTGTTGTCACGGACAAGCTCCCAGGACTTTTCCGTGCTGCGCCTGTCGTCGTACCAGTAGTGCCTGTACACAAAGCTTACGTCGGTGTAAAGGTTGTCTGTCAGGAAATACATTATCGAAGGTCTGACCCTGTAGACCCAATAATCATAATAGTCCTGGAACATATCGTTAGAATCGTTGTAGTAAACTTCGTTGCTGCACTTTATCATAAAAGTCGGGAAATACATGCCAAACGTGTACTTGAACTTGTGCCGGTCGTCAAGGCGGTTGGCGTTATCGATCTGGCCGGTATTTTTGCTTACTTTCCAGTCCGGGTACCAGCGCCTGATATATTCATATTGAGGCTCGTGATACAACCATTCGAGAATGAAATGGCGGAGAGACGTATGAACCTCCCACCCGAGGAAAGTGCTTTCTTTCTCGTTAGGGTATGAATAATAATCAAAAGTCGTCTTGTTCCGCCAGGTGAGCCCTGGGATTATATCCCAGTTGAATCCCGCGTACGGCTCGGCCTCAAATATGTTGTTATCGTTATATTTGTAATATACCATCTCGAAGAGGTCCACTCCGCCTATTAATGTAAGCCCTTCCCACGCTGTCCTGTAATTGATCTCGGCGTTACCGATCCCCTGGATAAAACCGTCCATGTGCTTTTGGGGATCAAGATCGACGTTGTTGTCGAACCCCTGCTGGACGTCGATGGACATGTAGAAATCCAGCGCTTTTTCACGGGGAACAGCGTATTCCTCGACCGGCCTTTCCTCTCTTTCAAGATCACCGGTAATGCCGTACCTGTCGGCTGTCTCTTCTTTAATGGCAAGACAAGGTTGGATAATAACTAAAGAAAAGGAAAGGAAAACTAAAATTATTTTAAATGATCTCATGTAAAGTATTTTGACCTCTCACTTTTTACGGTTTCGTCACGGTGGTGCTCCTGACGTCAGCGGCTTCGCGTTCCTCGCGGATCGTCTCGATCCTTTTTTCGTCTTTCCTCTGGATCACGCCTGCGTCGCGTTTTTCCCATTTCTGGATAGTCCTGCTCGTTTTCGTCTGAATTGTTTCCATCTTCTCGAGACGCTCATCTGTCGGCAGACGTCTTCCAGCGGCCTCCCTCGGCCTGAAGATCCGTACCGGCCTGGGCCTTCTTTCGGAGATCTCTTTCGCTTTAAAATAAGGCTTGCCGCTTTCTTTCATCTTCTCAAACTTTCTTTCGGATATCTTGGCCATCTTCTCGGGACGCTCGAACTTTTTTATCTTTCTTTCAAATCCCTGGTTGATGATAAAGCTCTTTTCCATGATAGAGCCGTCCCGGTTGATGCCTCTCGCGAATACGCTGCCGTTAAGCACCGAGACCGTCGATTCCTTACTGTCCGTGACCGTGTTCCACCCGGTGCCGCGCACGCCGCACACGACGCAAGGCGTCCGGACGCGGAAAGGTTCGCCTTTCTTCAGATTCTTTATCGCGGCGAACACTTCGCCGTTCACGAGCTCTATATTTTCTTCATCAAGTTTCAGCGCTACGTCGCTCGACCCTTCTATCCTGATGACATTATCCATCCTTCTATCAAAAGCGATCTCGACATAAGCTCCCCCGCCGGTCTTGATCCTGTCGCCTTTTTCAAGAAGCATGCCAGATTGACAAACGACTTCCCTGGTCTCGCCTGCAGGTATTACTTTCACATTGCCGGAGAGCGAGATAACTTCTACCGTCTCGACTGAAACGCTTGCTGCGCTGACAACTCCCGCCGCCAGCATAATAAACATAAAAAAAATGAAAGCTTTTTTCATCATCTACCTCCTCCGCTTTAAGGGGTTATTTCCCTGGATCTTTCGCCGCCTCCGTCGCGGGAAGCCCTGTCTTTGTCATTATCCTCCCGCATTTTATCCCGCCTGGCTTCATCCTTACGGTCCGTAATGCTTTCCATGCGTTTTTCTTTACCCGCGATCCCGCTGTCGATGCTTCTGAGCTTTGTCTGCCACCGGCGGCTCTGGAGCACATTGGGAATATTGAACCTCTTCCTCCACGCCGCAACCTTCTCCTCGGGTATCTTGACCATTTTTCCGGGTTTCTCGAACTTTTTTATGGTCCTTTCAAACCCTTCATCGATCCAGTACTCTCTCTCCATCACCGAACCGTCAGGCATTATGCCCCTTGAAAATAGCCTTCCATCAAACACGGCCACGTCGACAACATTGCCGTCTGTCGTCGTCTTCCAGCCTGTGCCGCGGGCGCCACAAACGCCGCAAGGGGTCTTCACGCGGAACATTTCTCCCCTTTTCAGGTTCAGCAGCACGGTAAAGATCGTGCCGTCTATGAGTTCGACCTTCTCGCCGTCGACAAGTTTTATCACCACGTCGCTCGACTCTTCGATCCTGACGATATTCTTTCTTCTCCTCTCGAAAGCCATTTCGACGTACGATTCTCTCCCGGTCTTGATCCGGTCGCCGGCTTTAAGAAGCATCTCCGCTTCGCAAGGGACCGACCGCGTCTTGCCCGCCGGGGTGACCTTAGCGTCGCCGGCAAAAGAGGATATGATGACCGTCTCCGGCAAGGACTGGGCCGGCTGGGCAACGAGACAAGCGATCGAGAAAAAAGCCACAAAAAAGAATAATCTCTTCATCATCACTCCATTTTGATCATTGGGGTTTAAATAAAAGTTTCCACGGGTTCTTCTTTACGTCTTCAGAGAACTCATCGATGTTCTCCGAGGTGCTTTCCAGGTTCTTGACGATATTATCTATGCCCTGCTTGTTGTCCACTACTATGGACTTCACCCCGTTCACCGTCGCGTCCAGATTCTTCATCATGATCCGCATCTCCATGGGGTCTTCACTCGAGATAGTATCGCCTTTTTTCACGAATTCGGAAGAAGTCCCCGGCGTCAGGCCGACAAACGCGTCTCCCACAAGACCGGACGTCGATACATAGGCGATCGAATCTTTTCTCACTTTCGCCGACCTGTCGATCTCAAGAATACATTCTATAAGGGTCTCGGGCGCGTAAAGTATCTTGATATCCTTTACCCGTCCTACCTCTATCCCGGAAAGCTTTACTACCGCGTCGGTCTTGATATCGCCGGCATATTTGAAATGGGTCTTGATGCCATAAGTGCTTGTATAAAGGGTCGTGGTCTTCAGAAAAAACAAGATAGCAAGAAGGATCGCCGCGACTATTACAACACCGGCCTTCACCTCATTGGTCATTTTTTTCATGTTTTTCTCCTTTTATTTTGTTAAACTTTCCAGGTAATCGTCTTTCTGCTGGAAAAACCGGATCGGACCGTCAAAATCCCCGTGTATAAATTGCTGGACTATTCCGCTCTTCGAATTCTTTATCTCACTCGGGGTCCCGATCTCGAGGACCTTGCCTTCATATAGCATCGCTATACGGTCGGCGATACTCATCACGCTTTTCATGTCATGCGTCACGACCACGCTGGTTATCGACAGCTTCTTTGAAAGATCCAGTATGAGCTTGTTTATCACCGCCGCCACTATAGGGTCGAGGCCGGCCGTGGGCTCGTCATAAAAAACTATCTGCGGATCCATGGCGATGGACCTTGCCAGGCCCACTCTCTTTTTCATGCCGCCTGAAAGTTCGCTGGGCATCAGGTCCTCGAACCCTCTCAGCCCCACGAGTTCCAGTTTCATCTGGACCATGATATTGATGACATTCGGATCCAGCTTGGTATGCTCCCTGATGGGAAGGCTCACATTCCCCGCTACTGTCATGGAATCAAAAAGAGCGGAAGACTGGAAAGACATCCCTATTTTCTTGCGGACATCATCGAGTTCCGAACCGTAAAGATCAGTGATATCCTCTCCCAGGATCGCAACCCGGCCGGAATCGGGCTTCAAACTCCCTATCATGTGCCTCAAAAGGGTGCTTTTCCCGCAGCCGGAACCTCCCATTATAACGAATATCTCTCCTTTATCGATCTTCAGGTTGATACCGTCAAGAACGGTCCGGCCGCCGAAACTTTTTACAAGGTCCCTTACCTCTATTATGGTTTCTTTTGCCGCCATGTCATTCCCTTGCTTTTTTGCCCGATAAATCGGGCAACTACATCATTAGTCGTCGTTCGTGGACCGTGGACTGTCGACCTTTTGCCCTTTGCCTTTCGCCTCTAGCCTTTTCGTTATACATTCGTAAAATAGAATAACTGCGTAAATAATACGTCCACCAGAATTATCATTATGAAACATAAAACCACACTGCGCGTCGTTGATTTTCCAACGCCTTCCGCTCCGCCGCTAGTGGTGATCCCCACGTAGCAGGAGATCATGGAAATGACCATCGCGAAACCTATGCTTTTTATAAGTCCTGTCCACACGTCTTTCCAGGTCAGAAAATCAAATGTAAACCTCCAGTACCTGTGGATGTTCAAGTCCAGTTGAAATATCCCTACAAAAAGACCTCCCAACACGCCTACCATATCACTCATGACCGTAAGACACGGGAGCATGATAAGGAGCGCCAGGAATCGCGGGACAACGAGGAACCTCACCGGATCCAGCGCCATGACCTCGAGAGCTTCGATCTGCTCGGAAACCTTCATGGTCCCAAGTTCGGCGGTTATTGCCGACCCGACCCTTCCCGTAACGACAAGCGCGGTAAAGACCGGCCCGAGTTCCCTGGCCATGGATATGCTGACCATAGGAGCAACGTAAATAGTGGCTCCGAAATCCGCAAGCTGGTAGGCGCTCTGCATGGCGATGACGACACCTGTAAAGAGGGAAACAAAAAACACTATCGTGACGGATTGCGCCCCGGCGAACACCATCTGATGCACTATGCTGTCCCAGCCGGCCATCTTCCGTTTCAACGGTCCTGACACTATGCAGGACACTGTATCGAAAAGAAGTCCCATGACCGCCTTGACTTCAGCCACGACGTTAAAAAAACTTTTTCCTATCTGATATATTACGTTCTTCATGGTCTTAAAACGACTTTACGGCGTCATCTTCTTCCTGAAGAATATCGAACAACTTGCTTAACTTGGTGATCTCAAAAAGCCCCATGACCTTGGATGTAAGATTGGTCAGCTTCATCTTCCCGCCGTACGCGCGCAGATTCTTGAATATCTCTACCAATGTGGCCAGACCGGAACTGTCCACGTAGCTGACTTCCTTGAGGTTGACCACGATCTTGTCCTTTTTCTCCTTGACCAAGGCATCAAAGCATTTCTTGACCTCGGGCGAAGTGTTGACATCGATATCGCCGACTATCCGGAAAACCGATATCCCTTCCTTCTCCTCCACATTGATCTGCATATTTTCCTCCCTCTATAGGTGTTTGGTGAACAGGCGTTTTTTCATGACGATCCTCCTGCCACCCTTTAGATATTCGACTTCGTCCATCAGGTGATTTATCAAGTAGACCCCGCGGCCGCCTTCCTTGAGCAGATTCTCGTCAAGGGTGGGATCCGGGAGCTTGCCGGGGTCAAAACCTTCTCCTTCGTCTTCCACGCTTATAATGACTTCCGTGGGAGTTATTTCGGTCCTTATTTTCACCACTTTGTCGGGACTAAGCTTATTCCCATGTATCATAGCGTTGCGGAGAGCTTCTTCGAAACCGACATGTATGTCGAAAATGATGTCCTCATCGACCCCGCTTTCCTTTAGGGTGGTGATAAGTTCCTTGCTGACGTTTTTCGAAAGCTGACTGTCGTTGACGATCTCTGTTTCCATTATCCTGGATCTATCCTTCCCTGTAAACACCCATGCTCCTGTATTTCTTATACCTGGCCTTTAGTAATTCATCCACAGACAGTGCTGTAAGAGATTTAAGGTTCTCCTTTATGGTCTTTTTGATCTGTTCCGCCGCCTGTTTGGGATTCCGGTGAGCCCCTCCCAGGGGTTCGGGTATTATGCCGTCTATGACCTTCAGGCTTAAAAGCTCCGGCGCGGTGAGTTTCAGGGACGTCGCGGCATTAACGGCCTTCGAACGCTCTTTCCACAGGATGGCTGCGCATCCTTCAGGGGATATTACCGAGTAATAGGCGTTCTCCATTACAAACACCCTATCTCCAAGACCTATACCCAGCGCTCCTCCGGAACCGCCTTCACCGATAACGATGACGATGATGGGAACTTTCAATCCCGCCATCTCCCTCAGGTTATAGGCTATCGCTTCCGCCTGGCCTCTTTCCTCAGCTCCTACCCCGGGATAAGCCCCGGGGGTATCGACTAAACTGACGACGGGGATGCCGAACTTTTCAGCCAGGTACATTATTCTCATGGCCTTACGGTATCCTTCAGGATGGGCACAGCCGAAATTCCTCTCCAGGTTCTCATTGGTATCGCGGCCTTTCTGGTGCCCGATGACCATTACCTTCTGCCCGTCGATCCGGGCCAGGCCGGTGAGCAAAGCCTTGTCGTCACCGAAATGCCGGTCCCCGTGGATCTCCACGTAATCTTCCATTATCATGCCGATATAGTCAAGAGTATAAGGCCGTTCGGCATGGCGCGAAAGCTGGACCTTCTGCCACGAAGTCAGGTTGCCGAAGACTTCTTTTTTCAGCCGTTCCAGCCTGTCCGTCAGTTTGCCTATCTCGCCGGACAGATCGATATCTTCCTTGTCGGTGAACTTCTTCAGTTCCTCGATCTTGTTTTCCAGTTCTATGATCGGTTTTTCAAAATCCAGGACTATCGCCATATTTAATCCTTGATCTCCACTTCGGTCCCGCTTGGCACGATCTCGTACAGTTCGACGACCTCATTGTTACGCATTCTTACGCATCCCTGGGTTATCTGCTTGCCAATGGTGCTTTCGTCGCTGGTGCCGTGTATACCGTAACCTGTGACCGAAAGCCCCATCCATCTTTCCCCAAGCTCGTATTTTTCGCTGTCCGGAGAAACTACAGCTCCTACCTTATACCACACGGGCTTGACCATCTTCTCCTCTATCTTAAAGATGCCGACCGGGGTAGAATTATCCTTTCCGGTCGAGACTACATACGCTTTGAAGGGTTTTCCGTCTTTTTCGAGGGTGAGGATATTATCGGATTTGTCGACGATGATGTAAAACCGGGCTATATTGATCTTCAGTTTCTGTCCCGGCTTGATCGTATCGTTCTTAAGGTCGTTCATTTTCTTTATCAGTTCCACCGTGGTGTTGAATTTCTTCGCGATGTTAAAGAGGGAATCACCGCGCTGGACTTCATATTCCACGCTGTCTTCGCTTATCTCCGGCGACAGGAGTATCTTCATGTTAAGGTCTTCGACAATGGATTTTATCTGATCTGCATCTTTTGTTTCGGGGAAGCCATCGATGATCGCCTGGTAATAATACCGGGCCTGGGGATAATTTTCGCTTTTGTGGTGCATGAGGGCGAGGCGTCTGAGGGATCTTTCCGCGTACTGTGAATCCGGGTACTGCTTAACGGCGATAATGAAAGCGTTGATGGCCTTGCCGGGTTCGCCTTCGTTAAGGAACTCTTCAGCCCGGTCATAAATTATCCTTGACCTGTCGATCCTTCCGCCCTTTACTTCCGGGGCCAGTTTTATGATCAGGAACGATATCCCCGAAGCCAAGACCACCGCGATAAAAAACAGAATAAGAACAGCTCTCCGGTCCATGCTATCTCCTTAAAATATAAGACCGTAAAACAGAAACCCGACCGCAAGCCCCACGGCTATGCCGGCCCAAACCTGGACAGGAGTATGTCCGATGAGTTCCTTTAACCGGTCTTCCTGGATCTTTTTCTTCCAGTATATGTCATCCAGTATTTTGTTCAATATCTCGGCCTGCCTGCCGGTAGCCCGCCTGACGCCCTGGGCATCGAATATGACCACTATGGCGAACAGTAAAGCTACGACAAAGATCGCCGAACCTACACCTTCCTGGATACCTACCGCGGTAGCCAGGGCGGTCGCCCCGGCTACATGTGAACTGGGCAGGCCGCCTGTTCCCACGAACCATTTAAAATTGAACCTTTTCTCTACGATAACGCCTATCGCAACTTTCATAAGCTGAGCCGTGAGCCAGCCGCAGAAAGTAACTATTACGACAGGGTTTTGAATGAAATAATCCCATCTGACTTTTTCAAACACGAGTATCCCTTATTTGAAGTATTATTTAAGGCACTATCAGGCCATAATTATATTATAGAGGCATGTAAAAAGCAAATGATTAGTGCTGGATGAGGGATAACGCCTCGGACCTGGTCTTCTGGCTGGTCCGGAATATCCCTCTTACCGCGCTGGTAGTGGTGACAACGCCCGGTTTTTTCACACCCCTCATGCTCATGCAGAGGTGTTCGGCCTCGATCACCACCAGGACGCCCTTGGGTTTCAACTTTTTCATGATGATATCGGCTATTTCAGTGGTAAGACGTTCCTGGACCTGCAGCCTCCTGGAGAGCGTATCCACGACCCTGGCGATCTTACTAAGACCCGTAATACGGTTATCGCCAGGTATATAGGCTACATGTGCCTTGCCGATGAATGGGACCATGTGGTGTTCGCATATGGAATAGAGAGGTATACCTTTAAGAAGGATGATCTCATCGTGTTCTTTTTCGAAAAATACCTCGAGTTCTTTGCTGGCATCGCGTTTCATACCTCCCAGTATCTCTTCGTACATTTCGGCTACTCTGTGGGGGGTGCGTTTTAGCCCGTCCCGCTCCGGGTCCTCTCCTATGGCTTCGAGTATATTCTTTACCGCTTTCGCTATTTTCTTCTTGTCCATGCGTTACCTCCGAGTGTTATGTCATCCCGGAATTCGCCAAAGGCGAATATCCGGGATCCCCTAAAAATAATTATGTGATCCCGGGTCTCGGCCTACGGCCTCGCCCGGGATGAAGTTCGGCCGGCAAGTTTAGCTTCACTGTCGTTCGCTAAGCCTGGGCCTCACTTCATTTGCCAATACAGAATTGCGAAAATATCCTGTCCAGCACGTCGTCCTCGATAGATTCGCCGGTTATACATCCCAGGTGGTAAACGGCCTCGTTAAGGTCACTGGCCAAAAGTTCACCGCTATGATCTTTTCCTCTTAATTTCCGGCCTCTCTCTACAGCTTCCAGAGCCTTCTCAAGGGCCTGCTTATGCCTGAGATTCGTTATTACCGGGCCCTCGGGCGTCCCTGTCTTTCCTCCCAGCACCCTGTTCGATATCGTGTCTTCTATCCCCTCAAGTCCCGTTCCCTTTAACGCGGAAATTTCCAGGATATCCCGGGTACCGAACCTCTTTCTGGCGTCTTCAATATCAAAGGCCCGGGGCAGATCGCTTTTATTAGCGACGATAATGACGTTCTTGCTTTTTACCGTGTTATGGATCTCTTCGTCCTGGTCCGAAATGGGGCGGCTCAAATCGACCATAAAGAGCACGATATCGGCCTGTTCCAATTTCTCCCTGGACCTCTTGATCCCCTCCATCTCTACCCTGTCCTGAGTCTCGATTATACCCGCTGTATCGACCAGCCTCACGGTAACGCCGCATATGTTTATCGACTCTTCGATGACGTCTCTCGTGGTCCCGGGAACGGAAGTCACTATTACCCTGTCATGCCTGAGCAAAGCGTTC
Source organism: Candidatus Omnitrophota bacterium (assembly GCA_049643885.1). Lineage (GTDB taxonomy): Bacteria > Omnitrophota > Gorgyraeia > Tantalellales > Tantalellaceae > JBARQV01. The sequence goes on from JBARQV010000021.1 coordinate 24,015, forward strand.
ATCAGGCTGGATTTTCCTACGTTAGGCCTGCCGCATATCACCGCCATGATCCCTTCCCGGAAGACGATCCCTTTGTCCGCTGTTTCCAGGATTCTCTTGACCGAAAGATGCAGCTCATCGACCCGCCGGTCGATGTCGCTGACCTTGGCGGATGCCACATCCTCCTCGGTGAAATCTATGGCAAGTTCAATGTTGGAAAGAACGTCTATTATTGAATCCCGCAGCCTGCCGATCTCCTTGGAAAGATCACCCTTAAGCTGTTCCGCGGCTACCTTTCTCGAGGCATCCGTTTTTGATCTGATGATATCCAGCACCGCTTCCGCCTGCGAAAGGTCTATCCTCCCGTTCAGGAAAGCCCTTTTAGTGAATTCGCCGGGTTCGGCCATCCTGGCTCCCTCCGCGAGGCAAAGTTCCAGGACCTTTTTAAGCGGCATGCCGCCTCCGTGGCAGCTTATTTCGACCACGTCTTCCCGGGTATAAGTCCGCGGGGCTTTCATCACAGCGACAAGGACCTCGTCGATCGTCTCCTTCTTTCCCGGGATCCGGATAAATCCATGGTGGATGCTGTGACTCGGGCAAGAAGTAACATTCCCGCCATTCGAAGGGAAAAATATTTTCTCAACGATCGACAGGGAATCCTCCCCGCTCAAACGCACGATCCCTATCCCTCCCTCTCCGGGAGGCGTCGATATCGCAACAATCGTATCATTCATGATATGTCATCCCGAGCGACACGAGCAATTCGTGCCGTTCATCCTTCACAAATTGTACAGTGCAGTATATCCCCTACCAGGGCCCCTCCGCCCGGTGTGGATCCTCCCGTACGAAACATTACCTGGACATGGTGGTGTTTCTACCGGGCCCCTCCGCCCGGCGTGGATCCTCCCGTACGAAACACCCCCATGTCCAGCGTATGTTTGCGTCTCTCTGCTCTATGCGCCATGCTATCTATTATCCAAGATCAGCCTTCTGACCTCTCCTATCACGAAAAACGAACCCGTCGCCAGTATCATATCTCCGGCGCCCGCTTTTCCGAACGCGATACCCAAAGCTTCTTTCACATCACCGGTCACCTTTACATCTTTACCCTTTACATACCCGCGCAACAGCAAAGGATCAGCGGCTCTTTCAACGGAAGCTTTTGTCAATATCACTTCGTCAGCCATTGGGGTCAGATGCCCGCAAATGTTCTTTATATCCTTATCTCTTGAAACACCCAGGATAAGAACAAGCTTATTATACTTGAATATTTTTTCAACAGAATCCCTCAGGCGTTTCGCGCTTTCACCGTTCTGGGCGCCGTCGATCACAACAAGAGGGCGGCGGGACAATACTTCCATCCTGCCGGGGATAAACGCGCGTTCGATCCCTCTTTTCACTGTTTTCCCGTCGATCCCGCCCTTTCCTTCAAGAAGCTCTTCACAAATACCTACCGCTGTCGCGCAGTTGGAAAGCTGGAACGCTCCCGGCATATTCGTCCGGCATTCTTTGTAACTGCCTTTTTTCCCGGCAATATCAAAAAGGCTGCCGCTCTCATCCATCTCCAGCGGCCTATAGGTTATGTCTTTACCCACGACCGAAAGGGCCGCTTCCTCTTCCGCGCACTTATCCCTGATGATCTCCAGCGCCGCCTCCTCCTGGGGAGAACTGACGCAACGCGTTTTCTTCTTTATTATCTCGGCCTTCTCTTTTGTTATCATCTCTATGGTGCTGCCCAGCACGTGGGTGTGATCGTAACTGATCGGACTGATGCCGCACACGTCCGCGTTTATGACGTTGGTGGCATCGAACCTTCCGCCCATTCCGACCTCAAAAACAGCGTAATCGCATTTCTTTATGCTGAAATGCGCCATGGCCATGAGCGTCAGGATCTCAAAGTAGGTAAACCTGCCGCGCGGACCGGAAGAGTCCAGGTATTTTTTAATATGTTCCAGGGCCGAAACAAAATCTTCCTCGCTGATAAATTCACCGTCTGTCTGAATGCGTTCCCGCACCGTCAACAGATGCGGCGACGTAAAAAGTCCCACCCTGTAGCCGGCTTCCTTAAGTACGGAAGAGACGAACGAACAGACCGATCCCTTCCCCTTCGTCCCCGTAACATGAACGGAATGATAATTCTCGTGCGGATCTCCCGCTTTTTTAAGAACTTCCCGAAGTTTATCCAGGTCGAACGCTCTTTCGGAAGAATCCATCCCGGTGCGTTCGTAATTAATGAAAGAATCAAGAAAACTAAGGGTATCGCTATAGGTCGGCATGGTAAAAATTAAAAGTTAAAAATCATCAATGGCGGAAATGGCGCATTCCCGTGAATATCATTGGAATACCTAAACTGTCACACGCCGCGATAACTTCATCATCCTTTATGGACCCGCCCGGCTGAATAATAGCGGCGATGCCCGCTTTGGAAGCTTGCTCGATCGAATCGCGTTTCGGAAAGAAGGCGTCACTGGCGAGGACGGAACCTTTGGCCCTGTCTCCCGCCTTGCGGATGGCGGTGATCACGGAATCCACGCGCGACATCTGGCCGGCGCCGATACCGACGGTCTTTGTGCCCTGGCAAAGTAATATCGCGTTGCTTTTCACGAACCTTACCACCTTCCACCCGAAAAGAAGAGAATCCATGAGGTCTTCCGGAGGTTTTTTATTCGTCACGACCTTGATGTCCCGGCTGGAGACATCTTTTGCGTCCCTGTCCTGGACAAGAAAACCGCCGGCGACTTTCTTGAAATCCCTTTCGCCCGCGGAAGCCTTCCCGGAAAACCGGCCCTTTAATACCCTAAGGTTCTTTTTGCTTTTAAATATCTCAAGGGTGGCGGGGTCATAGCCGGGGGCGATCATGCATTCCACGAAGTCCGCTTCATCAAGGATCACTTTCGCGAGTTTCTCGTTCACGGGACCGTTAAAACCGATGATGCTCCCGAACGCGCTCATACGGTCGCAGTCAAGAGCGTCGATAAAAGCCTGTTCCAAAGTATCCGCTAAAGCCGCCCCGCAGGGATTATTGTGTTTGATCACGGAGACCGCCGGGGCGCTGAAACCCTCGACCATCTCAGCGGCGACGTTAAGGTCCATTATGTTGTTGAAAGAAAGCTCTTTACCCTGGAACTGTTCGGCATCAATTATCCCTCCGCCGGCGGCCGAGACGTCCCGGTAAAGGGCCCCCTGCTGGTGCGGGTTTTCGCCGTACCTGAGCTTGCGGACCTTTTCCAGCTTTATATCCAGGGAGTCCGGCATCTCATCTGCGGAACCGGCCCTTCCAGACAGGTATCCGGCTATACTGCCGTCGTACCGCGAAGTTTTCTCGAAGACCGCGACCGCGAGTTTCCTGCGCGTTTCTTCGGAAAGAGTAAGATCGTTCTTTTCAAGTTCGGAAAGGACTTCTTCATACTGGGAAGGCGAACTGACCACGGCGACCGAACGGAAATTTTTCGCCGCGCTTCTGAGCATGGAAGGCCCTCCTATATCGATATTCTCGATGGCTTCTTCCATGGAAACGTCCTTGCCGGATGCGACTTTCTCGAAAGGATAAAGATTTACAACGACAATGTCGATGAGGAGTATGTTATGCTCTTTTACCTGCCGTATGTGGTCAGGGTTTTCACGCAAAGCCAGGAGCCCCGCGTGGATCTTGGGGTGAAGGGTCTTGACCCTCCCGTCCAGCATCTCCGGGAAACCCGTGTAAGAAGCCACTTCTTTGACTGGAATTCCAATGCCGGCTATTGCCTTCGCCGTCCCCCCCGTAGACAAGATCTCTACGCCGAGCCGGGCCAGGCCCTTCACGAATTTTTCAAGGCCGGTCTTGTCCGAAACGCTTACCAGCGCTCTTTTTACCTTCATGATCTCTTAATCCAGGTCCAGTACTTTGATCTTTTCCCTGGTTATCTCTATCTCTTTTTCGAGTTTGCTTATCTCGGACATAATGGTGGCCTTTTTCTCCACGAGAGAGGAAAGCCTGTCGTTCCAGGTCTGCATTTCCTCACTGGTCAACGCCAGCTTGTCCTTCTTCTCGATCAGGGAATTGATCTCATTGATGTCTCTTAATGCCCCGTTCAGCTCGATCTTTTTCAACGCGAGATCGCGCTTCATCTCCATCATATCCTGGCCCATCCGGCGTTTTTCCGGCTGTAGCTGCCTCTTGGTCTCGCCGATGGACATAGTGTACTCTTCTTTCAGGCTGATCTGTTTTTCTCTCAAGGCGTTTACCTGGTCCTCGATCTCCATCTTATCCTGGATAAAGGCTTTCTTTTGGGAATCCATTTTTTTCTGCAGGGAATCCCGTTTGTCGAGATAACTCTTGAAAGAAGGATCATGGGCAAGTATTTCCTTTATCCTGTCTTCGCGTTTTTCGGCACATCCCTGGGTGAGAAGGACCAGGGCAGACAATAATAAATACGCGGTTATTTTTAAATATTTGTTCATCAGAATATCAGGATATCAGATAATCGGGAAGCAGGGTATCGGGTTACCAGGATATCAGAAACATCGTACCAGGTACCCTAATGTCCTGATATCTACCCCCTGATACCCTGGTGCTCTAATAACCTGATCCTTATTTGCTCCTTAAGACGTCTTTGAGTTCACTGAGACCGGCTACAACGCCGATCACTCCGCCAACCAGAAACATGACGGGTATGCATCCCCTCAATAGAAACAAGAACTCATACCACCAGGCAATAAGAAGAATAAGTCCGACTATAGCTACTACAGCGCCTATGAGCAAGCTCAAAACTTTACTCATTTTCCACCTCCTCTATGCTTTTAGAAAGTTGAGTATATTATAAAAATATTTGGGTGTCAATGATTTTAATATATAGGATATAGTTCTCAGCGCAGGAAAATAGACGCAACGGTCAGGTATATGAAGACGCCTACGATATCGTTAAATGTCGTTATGAACGGACCCGAAGCAATGGCAGGGTCGATCCTTATCTTTTTGAAGACCATAGAGACGAACACCCCTACGAAATTCGACCAAACTACCACCAGGAAAATGGACATCCCGACTATCAGGCCTACAACAGGATTTTTCTTCCAGGCATTGGCCAAAATGGTCAGCACGACCCCGCATACCAGACCCAGGCCGATCGCTATCTTGAGCTGCCTCCAGATCTCTTCTCCCAGCTTCGCGAAATCCAGGTGTCCCAGGGCGATCCCGCGCACCACGACGGTCGAAGCCTGGACGCCGCTGTTTCCCCCGGTAGCGGTGATAACCGGTATGAACGAGACAAGGGCGATCGTCTCGATAAGCGTGACCTCGAACATCTGTATGACGATCCCGGTTATGATGCTCCCGAGCATGCACGTGATCAGCCAGGGAAGCCTGTTCTGGGTGGCTTTGAGCGTGCTTTCAGTGCCCCGTTCTTCCTCTATGGTACCGCTCATCTTACTTATATCTTCGCCGCGCTCTTCATCAAGAACGTCGATTATGTCGTCGACGGTAATGCGCCCTACCAGTTTTTCTTCTTCATCGATGACGGGAAGCGACGAAAGATCGTATTTTTTCATTATCAAGGCCGCTTCTTCCTGATCGGTATCCACACGGACGAAACGTATATCTTTCTCGGCGATGTCTTTTATGATCGTCCCGTGAGGCGAAAGAAGGAGTTTTTTTATGGGGACAACGCCGCGGAGTTTCATGTGGTTGTCCACAACGTAGATAAAATAGACCTCTTCTTCCATCTCCAGTCCGCGGATGTGCTGTATAGCGTCTTCGACGTCGTCTTCATCCCGGACGGAAACGAACACCGGGTTCATAACCCTGGCCGCGCTATCTTCCGGGTATCTCAGGATCCCCTCGACCTCTTCCGCGGCCTCTTTCTTTATGAGGTCCAGGAACTCTTCCCTCTCTTTTTCCGGGACTTCTTCTATGACGTCGACGACCTCGTCCACGGGCATCTCGCCGAGAACCTGGGAAAGTTTCCGGCTATCTGTCTTCTGGAGGATCTGGATACGGGAAGCGGGGTCGGTATCGTCAAGAACGACCGCGGCTTTATCGGGATCAAGGAGGCTGAAGATCTTCAGCTTTTCGTCGAGGGTAAATTCGTTTAAGGCATCGGCTATATCCTCCGGGCTCATCCTCTCCAGAAAACGCTCCATGTCCTTGTAGCGGCTGTTTTCCAGATGCTCTCTGAGCTCCCGGACCCTTTCCTCGTAGGACCTGAATTCATCCTGTATCTGTTCTTTTAGCGGCTCTTTACCTTTATCCATGGCAACTACCTTACATAAATATTTTAGTTTCCATCTGATTATACGCTTATTAAGAAAATTTCCAACCTTTTTCTAACAATGTGTTATAATTGTCTCACTATGCAGAAAAGCGGATTTGTGGCCATATCGGGGCAGCCAAACGTGGGAAAGTCCACCATGCTGAACGGTTTTCTCAAAGAAAAGCTGGCCATCGTGAGCAGGAAACCCGAGACCACCAGGGACAATATCAGGGGCATCCTGACTGAGAAAAACTGCCAGATCATCTTCGTCGACACTCCCGGCATACATAAGCCCCGTAACCTCCTGGGAAAGATCATGCTTACCAGGGCCCAGTCGACGCTCATGGAATCGGACATCATCCTGATGGTCACCGAAAAAAGGCTGGCCTTTAACAACGACGACATGATCATACTTGACCGCTTGCCGGACCCTAAGGAAAATAAAACTGTCTTCTTCATGATCAATAAGACCGACCGGGTAAAAGAAAAAAAATTTCTCCTTCCTATCATGAAAAAGGCGCGCCAGCTTTATCCTTTTAAGGAGATCATGCCCATTTGCGCTTTAAATGAAACCGACCTGGACAAACTACTGGGACTGATAAGATCCTACCTGCCCGAAGGGCCCCTCCTGTATCCCAAAGAACAGTTGACCGATAAAAGCGAAGAGTTCATCGTCCAGGAACTTATCAGGGAAAAGATCCTGTCGCGTACACACGAGGAAGTCCCCCATGCCGTAGCCGTGATCGTGGACGAGATGAAAGAAAATGAAAAAGGCGTCCTGCATATCTACGCCACGATCTACGTGGAACGGGACTCCCAGAAATCCATCATCATCGGGAAGAACGGTTCCATGATAAAAAAGATCGGTGAGCTTGCCCGCGCGGACATCGAACAATTCCTCTCAAGGCATATCCGCCTTGAAACGTGGGTGAAAGTCTACGAAAAGTGGAAAAAAGACCCGCAGGCCCTGCGGGAAATGGGATATTCGGATTAAACTTCGATCCCGTATTTGGCCAGTTGGCTCCTGAATCCCCCGTGGCCGGTAAACTGGAAAGCCTTTATTCCCATGGCCCTGGCCGCGGAGATCAAGTCCTCCCTGTCATCGGTATAAAAAGTGGTCTTCGGTATGCTCCCGGCAAGCTTCATCGCCTCGCTGAAGATCTTCGGGTCAGGCTTCTGCACGCCGAGTTCATGCGAGACGATGTGCCCGTCAAGAAGTTCAAGGATATCGAACTTATCTTTTATGAAATCGTAATGAGCCTCGTTGGTGTTGGATATCAGGATCAGCTTGATCTCGGGATATTTTTCTTTAAGCGCTCTGATGATCTCTTCCATTTCCGGGTAACCAAGGAACATGCTGTTCCATATCCCGTAGAATTCATCATAGTCGATGTTCATTTTAAAGCGGCGGCGGACCTTCCCATAAAACTGTCTAGATGAAAGTTTACCTTCCATGTACCGGTTCATATCGTCCGAATCCAGTATGTATTCCTCTATTTCCTTCTCTGCTGTTTTCGAATAGGCCCCGTAGCCGGTTTCCAGGGCAGAGGGATTAAGCTTGATCACTACATTGCCCAGATCCAGCAAAATTGCATGTATGTCTCTCACGTTTTTCTCCTCTACAGGCTTCCGCCTGTAGCATCCATTCCCCACACGGAAGTGTGGGGTGCTAACAGTACTTTTTGCGGAATATTCTTATGGCCTTCTTGAGGAAAACATCCTGTCCCTTATATTCCACCTTCTTTACAGCCTCTTCCGGCCAGAACCACCGGCCGGCTTCTATCTCGGATCTCTGGATGCGCAACTTTTCCCTGGCCGACGCTTTTACCAGTAAAACGTAAACGGTCTTGAAAATACGTTTTCCTTTCAGGGTGAAAAAATATTGCTGCGTCCCGAGCCTTTCCACTACCTGGAGTTTAGTGATACCTGTTTCTTCCGATATCTCTCTCACCCCCGCAGCCTCGACGGATTCGCCTTTTTCAATGTGGCCCTTAGCCCAAGTCCAGTGCCCGTAGCTGTCCTTTATAAGGAGAACACGGGGCTCTCCTCTCTCTTTCTTGATCACCACGCCGCCGGACGCAAACTGTCTCTCCATGCCCCTCCAAGCTAATCAAGTTCGATTATTGAGTCTTCATCCTGGTAAGTTATCCTAGTGTCGATTTCCCGGGACTTTCCGGAAGATACTTCCCAGACCTCGTAGTCATCGGGAGACAACTCCTCCAGGAACCTGCTGCGCCTGGACACGACCGTCCCCATCTGGTAATCGAAACGGGTCGCCGGGTGTACCAGATACAGGAATTTTTTCGCCCTGGTAGAAGCCACATAAAACAGGCGCCGCTCTTCCTCTATCTCCGCTGATTCCCTTAGGGCTTTAGGATGCGGGAACTGTCCCTCACAAAGCCCTATTATCATAACAGCGTCCCATTCCAGGCCCTTGGCCTGGTGGATGGTGGATATGACCAGGTACTCTTCCTCTTCACGCGCGCCCGTAACGGTCTCACCCTTAAAACTTTCTCTCAAGGTTATGTCGTTCAGAAAATCCTGTAAAGATGTATAATCATGGGAAAAGTTTATCAGCTCATGGATATCGTCGATCCTGTCTTTAGCGTTCTCGAAATTCGCCAGGATATGTGTCTCGTAACCCGCTTCCATTATCTCTTTCAGCATCTCCCCCGGTTCTTTGCTCTCACCTTTGCGGATGACCGCCCGCATTATCTTGAGAAAGCGCTTGAACCCGCCCAGCGCTCTCTTCGGAATGCCCAAAGAGAGATCCCTATTCAAAAAACTTTTGATGTCGCCGCTGCCCTTGCGGAAATGGTCGAATATCTTCGTGGCGTAACCCGGCCCTATTCCCGGACACAGGGTAAGGGCGCGCATCCATGATATCTCGTCCATGGGGTTTACGACGATCTTCATGTACGAAAGGACGTCTTTTATATGCGCCTGCTCAAAAAAGCGTATCCCGCCGCGCACGATATACGGGATACTCCGTTTAACCAGTTCCATCTGCAGCTCGGCGGACTGGTAATGCGCCCGAAAAAGAACCGCGATATCCTTAAGATCCAGGCCTTCCTCCCTCATCTCCAGGATCCTTTGCGCCACGAAAGAGGCCTGGGAATAAAGGTCTTTTACTTCCACCAGGGCGGGTTTTTCCAGGGATTCGTTTACCGCTTTCAGTTCCTTGTAAAACTGCCTTTCATTGTTCTTCAGTGAATGATTTGCCAGGTGCAGTATTTCCGGCGTCGAGCGGTAATTCGTCTCCAGTTTGAATATTCTGGCATCTTTGAATCTTTCCGGGAACTGGAGGATATTATCCACCCTTGCCCCCCGGAAAGAATAAATGGCCTGGGCATCGTCTCCCACGACCAGGACGTTCCGGTTCCGTTCGGCAAGTATATCGATGATATCGGCCTGTAAAAAATTGGTATCCTGGTACTCATCGACCAGGACATAGCTGAACTGGTCGGTAAACCTCTTCCTGGCGGCGGGCACGTTCTCCAGAAGATACTTCCAGTTCACCAGGAGGTCGTCATAATCCATGTTGTTGGATTCCTTTTTCTTCCGGTTGTAAAGGTTCTTTATTTCTTCAATGTCCCGGGTGAACATGGAAAAATAAGGGTATTTCTCGTCCAGGACATCCTCTATGGACTTCTTGGTGTTCACCGAAAAGCTTATAATGGACTGGACGATCGAAGGCTTCGGAAACCTCTCCTCTCTCACCCTGTCTTTCTGTTTTCCCATGCACGCCTTTATCAGGTCGCGCGAATCATGCTCGTCAAGTATGCCGAAATCTTTTTTGTACCCCAGGTGTTCCGCGTACAGCCTCAGGGACCTGTTCCCGATGTGATGGAAAGTCCCGCTCCACTGCCCCTTGGGTTTATACCTTAGCAGCATCTCTGCGCGGTCTTTCATTTCCCGGGCGGCCTTGTTGGTAAAGGTCATAAGGAGTATGTTCTTAGCCGGGACTCCCCGCTCCAGGAGATATGCCAGGCGGTAAATAAGAGTCCTGGTCTTCCCGCTGCCGGCCCCGGCAAGGACCAGGCAAGGTCCTTCAGCGCCGGTCACCACTTCATACTGCTGCTGGTTCAGGTTACCTTTAAAATCGATATGTGTCTCTATTTTTCCTGTGGGTTCGTGGAGTATGTATTTTTTCATGATCCATGTTGCGCAGGCCGGAACTGGCGGACGACACCCGGGCGGGTAAAATAAAAAATAACCGATATTTCAAATAAAGTCGCTAGGACGATAATGATTATGGTATAGTTATAGACCCCGTTCATCATGCCCGAGGTTATCCCGGACTGGTCTGAAAGAATAAATTCCTTGAAATTTCTTATCACCATCCTGTTCAAGAAAAATCCCAGAATAACGCTGATCGAAGCAAGGACGACTATCGTCTTTCTGGCCCAGTCTTCGAGTTTTAATGCCTTTATCCCGCAATAAACGCAGCATATGCCGTAAAAAAGCGTGAAAGCGTAAAGCCCTACTATCCCCAGACCGGGCATGCCTTTGAACATTATGGAAAACTGTTTGAAACTTCCGGCGCCAAGCAGGTTATATATGCCGTACGCCACGATAGCGAAACCAAAAAATGTCACTCCCTTGCTTCTTCCCATCACACCTTCCAGATGTCCCTCGCGTATTCCCTGACAGTCCTGTCGCTGGAAAACCTCCCGGAATTGGCCACGTTTATTATAGACTTCTTTACCCATCCATCACGGTCCCGGTAAGCTTCCGTGGCCCTGTCCTGGGCGGCGATATAATCCGCGAAATCAGCGCAGACCATATACTCGTCATGATCGAACAATGAATCATGGATACCTTTGAATATGCCCGGCTCTATCTGTGAGAAGAAATCCTCCCGGACTAGTTCAAATATCTCCTCCAGCAATGCATTCTTCTTTATGTATTCCCTGGGGTTATAACCCTTCTTTTTCAGCTCATTGATCTCGTTCTCCTTCAGGCCGAAAATGAAGATATTATCGTCTCCCACTTCCTTGGCGATCTCGATATTCGCCCCGTCCCATGTGCCGATAGTGACAGCTCCGTTAAGCATGAACTTCATATTGCCGGTCCCCGAGGCTTCTCTGCCAGCGGTTGATATCTGTTCCGAAAGATCGCTCGCCGGAAATATCTTCTCGGCAAGGGAAACACAGTAATTTTCAAGGAAAACCACCTTAAGCTTATCATTGACGGCAGGATCCTTATTTATAACACCGGCTATATTGTTCACGAACTTTATCACCATTTTCGCCATATCGTAACTGGGCGCGGCCTTGCCGGCGATTATGGCGGTCCGGGGATAATGATCAGCATTCGGGGCGTTCTTTATCTTCAAATATTGCGATATCAAATAAAACGCAAAAAGGATCTGTCTCTTGTATTCGTGGATCCTTTTTACCTGGACGTCGAATATCGACTTGGGGTCCACGATCACGCCGTTCTTTTCTTCGATGTATTTTGCCAGGCTTATCTTGTTCTCTTTTTTTACGTCTCGCCACTTTTTCTTGAACGCCGTATCCGAGACAAGGCCCTGGAGTTTTTTGAGCTCGTCCAGCTCGGTTGTCCAGCCGTTCCCGATCGCTCCCGTGATAATATCGGCCAAACCCGGATTGGCTTTATTAAGCCACCTTCTCTGGGTTATCCCGTTGGTCTTGCTGTTGAACTTTTCGGGATACATCTCGTAAAAATCCCGGAACAGGTCCTTTTTTAGCAGTTCAGTATGAAGTTCCGAAACACCGTTAACGGAGAAACTTCCCACGATGCAGAGGTGGCTCATCCTGATCTTCTTGTCGGCCCCTTCTTCCACGAGTGACATGCGGCTCAACCTGTCATGATCGTGAGGATAATGGTTCGCTACATCGCGCAAGAAACGCATGTTGATCTCATAGACAAGCTCAAGATGCCTGGGGAGCAGTTCGCCGAACAGCGAGGCCGGCCATTTCTCCAACGCTTCCGGCATGGTGGTATGGTTCGTGTAAGCGAAAGTCCTGGCTGTTATATCCCACGCCAGCGCCCAATCAAGCTCCTCCTCGTCGATAAGGACGCGCAAAAGCTCCACGATGGCTACCGCCGGATGGGTATCATTAAGCTGGATGACGACTTTATCGGGGAAAGTCCTGAAATCGTCATTGTGCATCTTGAACCTGCGAACTATATCGTGTATAGAAGCACAGGTGAAGAAATACTCCTGTTTTAATCTCAATTCGAGGCCCTTGAACACGTCATCGCTGGGATAAAGGACGCGCGAGATATTCTCGGAAATGATCTTATCCTGGCACGCTTTTATATAATCCCCGTCATGAAAATAATCAAGGTCGAATTCCTCGGCGCTGCGCGCGGACCACAGCCTGAGGTTGTTCACCACGTCATTTTTATAACCCGGCACGGGTATGTCATACGCCACGGCAAGGACGTCTTTGGTATTCGCCCAGTCAACACACAACTTTCCCCGTTTATCCACGTAGTCAACCGTTCTCCCGTAAAATTTCACTTTGACCATGTATTCGGGGCGTTCGAATTCCCAAGGATTGCCCAGTTTTAACCACTCTTCCGGGAATTCCACCTGGTAGCCGTTGACTATTTTCTGTTTGAAGATCCCGTAATCATATCTTATGCCGTAACCGGAAGCCGCTATGCCGAGAGTGGCCATAGAGTCCAGGAAACACGCCGCCAGGCGGCCCAGGCCACCGTTGCCCAACCCCGCGTCGACCTCTTCTTCCGAGAGGTTTTCCAGGCTCAGCCCCATTGCCGCGACGGCTTTTTTGCTTTCCTCGAGCAAGCCGAGATTTATGATGTTACTGTCGAGAAGGCGCCCCAACAGGAACTCCAGTGAAAGATAATAGACCCTTTTACGGTTCTCATCGTGATAGCGCTGCTGGGTAAGCATCCACCTTTCGATCAGCCGGTCGCGAATGGTCATGGCTAACGACTGGAAATTATCATAGTCGGTAGCGCTGTAATGGTCCTTGGCGAGAGCGTACTTGCGGTTATGCAGAAAGTCGTGCTTGAGGCTTTCGATCGTCTTTTTCCTTCCTGCAACTGTTTGCTTGCCTTTGGAATGCTTTTCACCCATAAGTCTGCAGGATCCTATTATACTTTCAGAAGGTTTAAAACGTCTTTTATTTTGGCCGTGGCCACACAGACGACGGTATCGGCACCGCCGTAATAGACAAACAGGGTATCGTCTATCACGACAGCCCCGCAGGAAAAGGTCACGTTCGGCACGACGCCATTCTTCTCGTAATCCGTCTCCGGTTCCATAAACGGCTTGTCATATCTCGCTATGACCTTACCGGGATCTTTAAGGTCAAGAAGCGCGAGACCCAAACGGTACTGCATCTTCCTGTCCACCGCATGGTAGATCAGTATCCATCCCTTTTCCGTCTTGATCGGCGGCGCTCCACCCCCGAGCTTGAAATATTCCCATTCGAATTCAGGGCTCATGATGATCTTCTGGTTTTCCCAGTGCTTGAGGTCATCGGAATAACCGATCCATATGTGCGGCGGGATCCTGTGGACAAGGACGAACCTGCCGTTGTATTTTTCCGGAAAAAGGAACGAATTCTTGTTGTCGACCATATAAAACGGGTATATCCTCTTTCCCCAGTTCCACTTTTTGTTCAGAAAATCATCCACTGAGATAGAGGCGATACCGATCTGGACGCGGTCCAGCGGAATGACCATCCCCATGTTAGAACCATAAGCAGAATAATTCAGATATATCCTGTCGTCCACCCTGGTAAGCCGCGGGTCTTCGATACCATAACGCTCGAGATCACTCGACGGATCAGGGCCGAAAACCGGGTGGTCCAGCCTTTCATCAATATGGAAACCGTCTTTGCTCGAAGCATACCCGATCCTTGAAACACCCGGCTTGGCTCCCTGCGCCCTGTAAAGTATATGGACCTTTCCGCCTTCATATATAGCGGCGCAGTTATATACCATGACAGATTCCCACCCGTCACCCCTGGGGGCAAGTATGGGGTTATCTCGATACCTCTTTAATACCATCATAAACTCCTTTCAATTATGATTCCCTTTTCAAAAGATCATCAAACAAAGCCAGAAACTTTTCGGCTGTCGGATGGGCGGAATTCTCTTCCAGGTAATCTTCGACCGCCCTTTGCTGCATCTGGTATTTCTTTCCTTTGTCAAAAACATCGATCAGGTTGTCTTCCAGATCGTAATAAAGCCGATGCTTGAGAACTTCCCTGTTAAATGAGTCGACGAAATTCGATTCGCGCGCAAGAATAGGACACCCTGAGCCAAGACACTGGAACATCGTGCTTCCGACCACCACGACCGGCGAAGAATGTTTGTTATAGACCATGCAGTCGGACGCGTAAAGATACTTGTAAAGAAGCTCCATGTCCGGAGAACGCTCCACGATCTTGAAATCGAACTTTACCCTGTCCTGGATACGCCTGAACTCCTCAAGTATCTCCTCGATCTCCGTGACCAGAATAAGCAGCATATTGTACCTGTCCACCAGCCTGTCGAGGACGATCGTGGTGTTAAGAGCGTGTTCCGCGGCTTGGCCGAAAAGGATGATGATCTTTTTATCATGAGGAAGGCCCAGTTCATCCCTGGCTGCCGCCATATCCCCGCGTCTCATGGGATAACACGGATACGGGATAATACTAACCATGCCTTCCGAGTACGCCTCCTTGAGAAAACTACGGTACCTTTCGTCAAAACATACCACATGGTCCCAGTCAAACTGGAAATACTCGGGTTTTTTTGAGAGCGCGCCGTCATGAACGACGTTCACTGTCTTGGCTTTTTTCTTTATCTGCGGGAAGATATTCAAAAGGTGGGCCATGGGGAGCATGCCCAGGTCCTGCGCGACAAAAATATCATAATCTTCTTCCAAAAGAGAGGTCGTATTCATGGGCAGGTTCCGGAACCCGTAGGGGGCAAAACATCTCGTTACATACGGCTCGTCTTCTTTCTTGGTGAGTGCCGTCCCGTGAAAAGCATGCTTGAAAAAGGTAAAGACCTTCAGGTCTATGCCCTTTTCGACCCAGGCCCTGCCGACCAGCTCGGCATGGATCGAAGCACCGGAATCTGTGTTCCAGGCTCCCATCATGGCTATTTTCATTTACCCTCCTTTTCGGGAAAAAGCGTATGTATATATTATACGAATATGCCTGTTCTGGCAATTAAAATAATTTTTTAGCAAAAATATAGCGCGGCATGTTACAATAAAAGCAAAATTTTCTATGGTACTTCAACCCTTTTATCACATTTATGCGTGGCGATAAACTACTTATACGCAAATACCATATTAGAGCTGCGGAAAAGCTCGCTAAACAACTGATCCCGGATATCCTTCTCACGTCCGCGAAATACGTCATAACCATCGCCGGCGAATCGGGCTCAGGAAAAAGCGAGATCGCCTCTGTTCTTTCGAACATCCTGAACAAGAACAATATCAAGACCATAACCCTCCAGCAGGACGATTACTTCCGTTATCCTCCAAAGACAAATTACAGGATGCGGCGTTCCAATATATCCCTTGTCGGATCATCAGAAGTCAAGCTGCCGATCCTGAATAAGAACATCAAAGAGTTTAAAAACCCGGAAACCGCCAGGTTCCGGAAACCTCTGGTCAACTTTGACCGGGATATGATAACGCGAGAGACAATAAAATGCAAAACGGCCAAAGTCCTTATCATCGAAGGGACTTACACCACGCTCCTCAAGAACATCGATAAAAAGATATTCCTTTCCCCTACCTATAAAGATACCCTCAGGGCCAGGCAGGCCAGGAAAAGGGAAAAAATCGACAAGTTCGACAGGAAGATACTGGCGATAGAGCACGTGATCATCTCCGGGCACAGGGACCAGGCCGACATCATCGTGAAAAAGAATTACTCCCTGGACAAGAGATCCCTGGCAGACAAAGAGATAAAAAGGATCTGCATGCTTTCCATCCATGGATACGTGGGCTCCAAACCTATTTTGGGAAAGACGGATACCGGCGGCCAGGTGACCTATGTCCTGGAACTGGCCAAGGCTCTCGCGCAGAGCAACATAAAAGTCGACATATATACCAGGCAGTTCCAGCACAAAAAAATGACCGAAAAAGTATCAAGGAACGTGAGGATTATCCGGATCCCCTGCGGGGGAGACAAATTCATACCGAAAGAGAGGCTCCTGCCCTGTCTTGACGCCTACGTCAACAACATGGAACGCTTTATCAAAAAAGAAGGGTTAAAATATGACATATTCCATTCCCACTACTGGGACGCCGGCTACGCCGCGATGAAACTGACAGAGCGTTTCAGCTATTTCTTCATCCATACCTTTCATTCCCTTGGGGCTTGGAAAAAAGAACAGATGGGCGGCGATCCCGGGAAGATGGAACGGTTATACAATTTTAAGGACCGCGTAAAATGGGAAAAAGTAATATTTAAAAAAGCCAGGGCCCTGATCATGACGAGCAGCGAGATGGTAAAACAGTCGAAAAGATTTTACCAATACGACTCAAAAAACTACATGGTCCTGCCTGCCGGAGTCAACATCGACTATCTCCGTCCCCTCAAAAAAGGGGAAAAAGAAAAACATATCGACGTGCCCCAAAACTATATATTCTGGGTAGGAAGATTCGCTTCAAACAAGGGACTGGATTATCTTCTGAACGCCTTCGCCGAGACCGTCCCGAAGATCAAAGATATATTCCTTATCATCGGCGGCGGCTCCAAAATCCCCCAGCATGAAGAGCGGACGATAAAAAAGGAGATGTTGAAAATAATCAACAGGCACCAGATGAAGAACAGGGTCTTTTTCACCAGCCACATCAAGAACGGCATGATGCCGGCTTATTACAGGAAAGCAAAATTCTTTGTCCTGCCGTCCAAGTTCGAACCTTTCGGCATGTCGGCCGCCGAGGCGATGGCTTGCGGGACCGCCGTGATAATAAGCAAAAGGGCGGGAATAAGAAAATACCTGACGAACAAAAAGAATTGCCTGCTGGTGAACCCCTCCAACAAAAAAGACCTCAGCTGGGCGTTCAGGATACTCTACAAAAATGAAAGTTTCCGCGACAAGATACGAAAAAACGGGATGCGCCTGGTAAGGGAAAAGTGCTGCTGGGAAAAAGTCGCCGAGAAAAGCCTGGATTTTTATTACAAGACCCTCTGACAACGCCCGGTGTTCCCGACACCGGGTTTGCTCGTCACTTTCTTTCGTACACTGTATACGTTCCTACCTCTTTCCTGTTGAAATTTTTCTCAAGGATGGACCGGGCTTCCGGGGACAATAATATCTTTTTGTAAAACATGCCGCTTTGCGAAGGGACGCTTACAACAAGAAAACGGGTCCTTCTCTCCTGCAGTGTTCTTAGAACAGCTCCCTTGTCTTTCCAGAAAGCAACCGAAAGGTATGATCCTTTCCGTCCCAGACGGTACAAAACATCTTTTGTAGCCAAGACCCTGTCCCGTGTTTTTGCATTCTCTTTGAGATAGCGGTCCAGCTCCAGCGTCCCCTTCTCTCCATAACTGTAATTGGTCTGGTAATCAGCGTAAAGCTGCTTGACGCTGAGGGAAGCTCCATAAGAAAACATAAGGACCAGGATGAAAGCATGGAAACTATAATTTTTAAACAGATACGATCTTCCTTTTAACATCCTGGAAACAGCAAATACCACGAGCGGAAATGTATAGACCGCGAGCTGCATCAGAATGGTCTTAGTAAGTTCCGGTCCGCCTGAACCGGTCATTAAAACCTCCCGCAAGCTGTACCGGTAAATATACGCGGGGTCTTTCGTGAAAATAAGAAAATACGCAAACATAAAAACTGCGCCAAGCGTGACTTGCTTCAGCACCGGCACCTGTTCTTCGCCGTTCTTGAAAAGATACCCCACCAGCACAAGGATGGCCATCGGCAAGACCGGAATGTAATACTTGGGGAAACCGTAACCGACGATAGATATCACTAAATATACCAGGAACAGACATGCGGAAAGAGAAAACAGGGAGATATCATCCTCATCGTCAAGAAACCCCCGCCATATTCTGCGGGTCCTCATGATCACCCCGAGCAATAAATACGGGGAAAACCAGATCCCAAGCGCCAGTATACTTTTCGCCAAAGATCTCAATCCGATGTTTGCCATGTTGATATCCCATCTTTCCAGGGCGCCGACAAAGGGTTGCCAGAAAGAAAGACCCATCACCCTGGCCGCCAGCATCCAGAGCGCGAAGAAAGCACACGCCGACAAGAGCAGTATCAGAAAATAAGGAAAAAAGAGTTCCCTTCTGCGCTTATGAACGTAATAAAGCGTCGCCGGGAATATTATCACCGGGGTGCTGAACTTTGCCAATAGGGCGATTACAAAAAAGGCCCCTGAAAGGCTCAAATAAACAATAGAACCTTCCCTGCAATACATGAAAACAAAATAAAGCCAGAGTAAGATCAGGGGAACGAGGATAGTGTTGTCTATGTGGACCAGGAGAGACCCTTGAATAAAAGCGGGGCTGGCCGCCAGGATAAGCGCGGAAAGCATGGCCGGAACGCCGCCTTGCCCGGGAAAGATCGTTCTCCCGATAAGGAACAAAAGAAGCAAGGTCAATACCGCGCTAAGTATTCCGGGAACCCTGAAAACCCACGGAGAAGTCCCCAGGGTCCTTATGCAAGCCGTTAAAACACAATCGTAAAGAGGGGGAACAAAAACCTGTATACTTTCGCCGGCGACTAACTTCTCCGCGTTCTGTATCTCATAGATCTCGTCGTCAGTCACAGGCTGGTTTATACCGGGCAGGGCCAAAACAAGGTAGACTGCTAATACAAGCAAGAGCTTACTGTAGGGAGAATGAATGAAAGACTGAAAAGGCCTCACGAATAACCTTTTTTATGACTTTTTCGCGGCTTTTTTCTTTATTGTCTTCTTTTTGGCCTTCTTGACCGTCTTTTTCGGGGCTTCTTTTTTGGCCGGCTTCTTCTTCCTGGAGACCTTTTGGAGCTTATCCCTGATCTCTCTTTCCGTCAGGCGACGGACATACTCCTCATCAAGCCCTGCGGCGACAAGCCTTTTCTTCTGGGTCTTGATCCTGTATCTCTTTTTGCTTCCGCTTTTTTTCGGGCGGGTCCGGAAATTTTTACGGGGTTTCATTATGATCTTCTCCTTTTTAAAACAGGGATATTATACATGAATAGCGCTCTTTTGCAACTGATATGTCGGAGAAATACATTCCGCGAAAACAATAAGATCAAAGGGACCCATTGCCAAATTTTAGGTATTTTTATAACTTTCGAAGGAAAAAAGCGTAAAAGCTGTTCGAGCCCCCGCTGCGTTGCGAAGCAAAGAGGAAAGCGGGGGCGAGTTCTTTTACGCCCTTCGAAAGTTAGAAAAATAGCGTTAACCCCGTTACAAATTTACGATTAAATTTGTAACGGGGTTAAAAAATTTGGATGGGAAAGATCTTATTGTTTTCGCAGAAGCTATTTTTCATTCGGTGCAAGTTGCGCAGTGCAGTATGTTCCCGTACAGGGAGGATCCACACCGGGCGGAGGGGCCCTGGTAGGGAACATACTGCACTGCTAAATTGCACGAACCACGACAGTTGCCTGACGAAGACAATTGTGTTAAAGTAATAGCACTATGATGGATAAACTAAGAAAAGATGTAGATAACAGCCTAAAGTCACTTCTGGGTGATCTGAAAAGTGAATACGGCCTTCACCGCATCTCACCCCCGCTTTACGGCGGTATAAAGGATTTTTTCCTGCGCGAAGGTAAAAGGATACGACCGCTTCTTTTCCTTATATGTTATAAGGGCTACACAAAAAGGAAAAACGTGCCTTACAAGAAACTCGTCCGCTGCTCGCTCTCGCTGGAGCTTCTTCACAATTTCATGCTCGTCCATGACGACGTTATCGACAGATCGGACCTGCGCCGGGGTAAACCCACGCTCCACAGGGTATTCAATAAAGCTCTCTCCTTCCCCGCAGACAGCGAACTTGGTTCCAACCTGAGCATCGCTGCGGGAGACATAATCTTCGCCCTCGCGATAAACGTTTTTCTTTCTTTTGACGAGGATTTCTCGCGCAAGGAAATGGCCATGAAAAAACTCGCGGAAGCCGCCATATTCACGGGATCCGGCGAATTTCTAGATATCATCGACAGCGCCAGGAAAATAGAAAAAATATCCCAAAAGGATGTATTCCGCATTTATACCTTAAAGACCGCGAAATACACTTTTGAGGGTCCTATGCTCATA
The DNA here is from genome assembly GCA_049643885.1 of Candidatus Omnitrophota bacterium. Taxonomy (GTDB): domain Bacteria; phylum Omnitrophota; class Gorgyraeia; order Tantalellales; family Tantalellaceae; genus JBARQV01. The sequence goes on from JBARQV010000021.1 coordinate 44,445, forward strand.
GGCGCCACCCTCGCGGGGGCGGGCAAAAAAGAACTTGATAAGCTTTCAAGGATGGGGATCATTCTGGGCCAGGCCTTTCAAATGCAGGACGACCTCCTTGACATGTTCTCAACAAGCAAAGAGATCGGAAAGCCTGTTCTTTCGGACCTCAGTGAATCCAAAAAGACACTGCTCGTGTGGAAAGCGTACAATAAGTTAGGCCGGAAAGATAAAAAGAAACTTAAATATTTTCTCGAAAAAGACAATAAGACCTACGCCGACCTTATGACATTCCGGAAGCTGATCGTGAAATCAGGCGCGCATACCTACTGCCTTAAAAAGGTCGAGTCATCCTTCAGGGAAGCGGACTTGCTTTGCTCGGAGCTGGACATGAAACCCGGACCTAAAGCGGAGCTGAAACAGTTCATCCGGGATTTCTTCTCAAAAACAAAGACACTCAAAAAAAAGTTAAGTTGAGATGGAGATCAATATCGCGAAAAGCTCGGGATTCTGC
>JBARQV010000022.1:0-14393 GCA_049643885.1 Candidatus Omnitrophota bacterium
AGGAAGACCTGGAGACGTTCCTCCAGAAGTATGACGAGCTTAAAAATAAGACTGCCGGCGAAGGAGTCACCATAGCCATACTGGACTCTGGTATCGATACCAATAGGCTGGATATAGATATAGCCGGCGGATACGATTTCGCGGGTCAGGACCGGAATGACGGCTTGACGGATGAAGACTATTCTGATGTAATAGGGCATGGCACCGCGACGGCCAGTGTCATAGTAGGGGAGAATGGCGAAGGCGTCGCCCCCGAGGCGGATATCCTAGCGGTTAAGGTATTCGACGACGAGGGAAGGACGACTTCGAGCATTCTGGCCAGTGCCATTAAGTACGCGGTAGATTCGGGAGCCAGAGTGCTAGCCATGCCCTTGAGTTTGTTCCCTGTATATAACGACCTGCAGGCAGCGATAGACTACGCGGTAGACAAGGGAGCCATACTTATAGCCGCGGCAGGCAACGAGGGCTGTGAGGTCCAGGACGACAGCCTCGCGGCCAATGATAAAGTTATTACCGTAGGCTCCTATGACGATGACGGGAAGCTTTCTTCGTGGAGCAATTACGGAAGTGCCTTGGATATACTGGCCCCGTGGGACGTGGTCACGCTTGATGATGCGAAAGAAGAGGCGGGAACGTCGTATTCAGCCGCTTTTATATCGGGCGTAGTGGCCCTGATGCTCTCGGAAGACCCGGAAATGACCACAGAAGACGTCTTGCAGGAGCTTTGGATGCTCTCTGCCGGGAAAACCAAGGATGAAGCGGGTTATAAGGGGTATGACACGCTTGCGCTTAAGGATATGCCGCTAAAGAAACCCGGACAGGAGATAAAAGGCGTAAACATAGATGAAGTCGTTTCGAAGCAGGAAGTTGAGCGCGAGAACAGGTCCGAATTTACCGGATATTCGATCATAGATGAGACAGAGCAATACAAGAGGTTGTTAGAATAAAAGTTAGTTATTATTGTTGTAAAGCGTATAAAAATATGGTATATTAATTAAAATAAATGGAGGTAAAAGACGTGGGAGACAAATCAGAACGAAGAAAATCTGAACGGGTGAAAACCCATATTCCTGTCAGGTATCGCAAATTGCGCGATGGGGCAGGTGTTTCCGGGTTCAGTTCTCTTAGTAAGAATCTGAGCCAGGGAGGCATCCGCTTTCGGACAGCCGAGTTCATATCAATGGCATGCCGTCTGATACTGGAACTGGACATACCCATGTTCGTCAAACCCGTCAAAGCCATCTCCAAGGTCGCCTGGATCAAGAAAACCGATTCCGGTAATGACTACGAGGTGGGCAATCAGTTTCTCGAAATGTCCAAGAAAGACAAAGAGCTGATCTCGGAGTATGTAAACAGCCTCACCATGTACAACGAATCCGGAGCTGAAACCTCCGGTTCCGAGGCGGCGAAAAAGACAGAGAAAACTGATACAGAGACGGCAGAGACCACTGATTAATAAAACCTTTTTCAGTTCCGAAAACGAGCAAAGTATCGATGAAAAAGTATATTCTTACCCCGGTCATCCTTATCGCACTTCTTGTGTCCTTTGTAAGCACTTCTTTTGCTTTCTGGATATGGACCCCGAAGGACGAGAAATTCCAGAACCCCAAATGGGCTTCTAAAGACACGCCCCAGGAACAGTTCAACTGGGCGATGAGTTTTTTTGAGAAAAAAGAGTTCCAGCGCGCCGCGGAAGAATTCGAACGTCTTGCCAAAGATTACAAAGATTCCACGCAGGCCCCCGAGGCCCAGTACTATGCCGGCCGGTCTTATGAAGAGCTGGGCAAGTACTGGTTCGCTTACGAGAACTACCAGAAAATGGTGGACAATTATCCTTACACGAAACGGCTGGATGAGGTCGTCGAAAGAGAATACAATATAGGCAATATATTCCAGACCATGGAATCGCCGAAACTGATGGCACTTGAGCTTTCGCTTTCCCTTGAAAGGTCGGTCGCTATATACCAGAAGGTGGTCGAGAACATGCCTTTCGGGGAATACGCCGACAAGGCGCTGTATAAGATGGCCGAAAGTTATCGCAGGCTTCTAAAGTATAACGAAGCAATGGACGCGTATGAGAAGCTGATAAGCGATTATCCCGACAGCAAGCTTGTCCAGGAAGCGAAGTACCAGCTGGCTTACACTATATACGAGGCTTCACGGGATCCGGAGTACGACCAGGAACATACAGATGAAGCTCTTAAAAAGTTCGAGAAGATCATGACGACGACTCCTATCCCGGCGATCGCGGCAGAGGCTGATAAGGCTCTCTATCACCTGAAGAACAAGAAGGCGGAAAGTCTTTTGAAAGTAGCGGAATTCTACGAAAAAAGAGGCAAGCATACGAGCGCACTTTACTATTGCCGGGATATCGTCGATGAGTATCCCGGAACAGAAGCCGCGGAGATCGCTGGCCTTAAAATTGAATATTTACAAATGAAAGCAAAGAAGTGAAACGCGCCTTTACCTTTTTTGTCCTGTCAGTTTTCCTCATTGTAGCCGGCGGCTGCGGCTACACGGCCACTACTCTTCTTCCTCCGGACGTGAAATCCATATACGTGGCCAATTTCGCCAACAAGATCGACCCCGCACAGGAAGTCTCCGACAAAAGGTCGGCTTTCTTCTACCGGCCCGGCATGGAGACCGAGATCACCAAGGCCGTTATCGACGAATTTATCTTTGACCGCCATCTGGATATTATGCCCCCCAAGCAAGCGGATCTTTTGATGGAAGGGCAGCTCGTGGACCTGCAGGAGTATCCCTTGAGCTACAGTTCGGGCGGCGGAAGCATCACGGAGTCGCGTGTAGAAGTGTTCGTCGACATCAAAGTCTATGATAACCGTTCCGGAGACCTTTTATGGAAAGAGGACAGCTTTATGGGACAGTTCGATTTTGACATTTCAGGCCCGACCACTGTACCCGAGGCCGCGGCGATCAAGGGCGCGATCAAGGACCTTGCCAAGAGGATCGTTGAGCGGACTGTGGAATCCTGGTGAAGAATAATTACCTTATTATCGGAGATGATCAATACCTCAGAGAGCGTGAGGAAACAAAGATAAAAGAGAGTTTCCTTTCCCCGGAAGAAATAGACCTCAATTATTCCGTATATGAGGCCCCGCAGATCGATAATATCCTGGATTCACTGAACACCGTGCCTTTTATGGGCGAAAAGAGGGTGGTCCTGGTAAAAGACGCGCACCAGCTTTCACCTGAAGCCCTGCAGTCCATCATATCTTACATGGAAAAGCCTTCCCCTGTGAATGTCCTTGTCCTTTCATCTGCCGGCCCCCTGACCGACAATAAGGCCTATCAGAAGCTTTCGTCGCTGGTAAAGACGATAAAAGCGGATAAGCCTGATCCCGCGACCGTAAAAAAATGGATACAGGCTTTTTTCAAGAACGAGGGGATAGAGATATCCCGCGAAGCCGTGGATCTTATCGTGGAGCTTAAAGGCGAGGATACCGTGGGGGTCAAGACCGAACTGGATAAACTGGCCGGCTTTTCCGGCGGCAAGAAAATAGAAGCCGCGGACGTGGAAGAACTGGTGGGGCGGAGCGTTACCGAGACGATCTATAAATTAGTGGACGCTATCAACACCGGGGACTCGAAGTGGGCCTTCCGCATTTTGAGCGATCTTTACGACCAGAAAAAACAGCCTCACGAGATCATAGGGTATCTCGGCTGGTACTTCAAGACCATCCAGAAAATAATCTTTCTTTCCTCAAAAGGCGCCCAGGCAAAGACAATAGCTTCAGAAGTGGGATATTCTCCGGGTTATGTGAAAAGGCTTATGCAGCAGGCCAGGGGATATTCCGCGGAAAAGGTAGCCAGGTGGATAAAGCTCTTGCTGGATACGGACCGTAATATTAAGACCGGCAGGAAAGAGGCCGTTCTGGCCGTTGAGGAGCTTATTGCGACGTTTCTGAAAGGTTAGATCACTTTTCGATCGCGGCCCACTGCTTCCGCATGCGGGCGATGTTGCGGGCAGCGTTGTTCTTCTTGATGATGTTCTTCCTCGCGGCTCTGTCCATCTTGGACTCGAGCTTTTTAAGAAGGGTGTCGGCTTCTTCGCGGTTTTTCGACGCTATCGAAGTCAGGGCCTTTTTCTTGAGGCTCTTTAATTCGGAAAGAATCGCCTTGTTGTGCTCGTGTTTTTTATTGTCTTGTCTCAGCCTTTTAAAGCCGGATTTTTTTATCGGCATATCATTCTCCTTAAAATTTACGTAAGTGCGAGCCTTAATTTAACATAGGGGCTTGTTTTTGTCAACTTCTAATAGCACATCGCATATAGCGTATAAAGAAGTAAAGAGGCAAAGAATATAGTGCAGTATGTTCCCGTACAGGGAGGATCCACACCGGGCGGAGGGGCCCTGGTAGGGAACATACTGCACTATACAGCTTGCACCCGAGCAGGAGGATCCACACTGGGCGGAGGGGCCCTGGTAGGGAACATACTGCACTTCTCAACTTGCAGGGGTTGCTCGTAAATGCTATTATATATTACCTTAAACTATATGCTATACGCTATACGCTATACGCTAGGATCATGACTACGAACAAAAAGCTCATAAAATCAACGGGTATCATAGGTTCCGCCATTACCAGCAGCCGTGTGATGGGGTTCGTCAGGGACATCATATTCGCCAGGTGGTTCGGGACGGACATATTCGCCCAGGCTTTTGTTGTCGCTTACCGCATACCGAACATGCTGCGGGACATGGTCGGGGAAGGGGCAACCGACGCGGCTATAGTGCCGATCCTGACCGAATACCGCCATATCCGTTCCGAGGAAGAATACTGGTTGGTTGCCCGGGTCATTTTGAACCTGATGCTCACGGTGCTTGTGGTGGTCTCGGTTTTAGGCGTGCTGTTCGCCCCGGTCATAGTGAGGGTGCTTGCTCCCGGTTTTTTGAGGGACCCTGAGAAGTTCCAGGCCGCCGTTCAGCTTACTCGCTGGGTTTTTCCTTATATCATTTTCCTGGGGCTAGTTGCCTACAGTAAAGGCGTTTTGAACTCGCTCCATTATTTCACCACCCCGGCGTTGGCGCCCGTGGTTTTGAACCTGACGATCATCCTGGCGCTTTTATTCCTGGTCCCGGTAATGGGGATAAAGGGCGTGGTCATAGGCATCCTGGTGGGCGGTGTTTTTCAGGTTCTCATGCAGATCCCATCGCTTTATGCCAGGGGTTTCAGGCTGGAGAAAGGATTCCGCCTCGCGCATCCCGTGGCCAAAAGGATAGGAAAACTTCTTTTGCCGAGGATGCTGGGGACGACGGTCTACCAGTTCAGCGTTCTTATCGATACCATCCTGGCGTCGCTGGCATGGATAGTAGGAAAGGGAGGCGTCGCGGCCCTGTATTATTCCAACCGCCTGGTCCAGCTGCCGCTTGCCGTTTTCGGGATATCGCTCGCGACTGCCGCTCTCCCGAAGATGAGCAAAGAAGTCGCGGAAAAGGACATCGGCAAGCTTAAGAATACGGTATCTTTTTCGCTGAAGACGGTGTTCACGATAATGGTCCCGGCAGCGATGGGGCTCATGATACTTGCCGGGCCGATCGTAAGGATACTTTTCCAAAGGGGAGAGTTTACCGCTTATTCCACTTATATCACCTCGAGCGCTCTTTTCTTTTATTCTTTCGGCCTGTTCGCCTATGCCGGGATAAAGATCCTGGTGAGCACGTATTATTCGATGGGCGATACCAGGACTCCGGTGAAAACGGCCATGGTGTCGCTTTTCGTGAACCTGGTCCTCAACCTTATCCTGATGTGGCCTTTGAAGATCGGGGGGCTGGCCCTGGCTACTTCTATCGCGGCCACGTGCAATTTCGTTATCTTATATTCGATACTGATGCGGCGCATAGGCGACATAGGGACTTCTTCGATACTTTTGTCTCTTGGAAGGATCTGCATCGCTACGTGCGTTATGGGTGTTTTTACGTTTATACTCAGACAGATCCTGCTCCAGCCGTCCGATTCCGCGGGGATAACGGGTTTTGTGAAAATTTTTGTGATCGTGCTGGTAAGCGGCGCCGTTTATCTTGCTGCGGCGTTCGCCGCCGGGGTCGAAGGCATCCGTCGCCTGCTTTATTATGTCATCCCGGGCGAGCGAACGAAGTGAAGCTTCAATGTCATCCCGAGCGAACGAAAATAAAAGCATGTCATCCCGAGCGAACGAAAATAAAAGCATGTCATCCCGGACGAGCCCGAAGGGCTCGATCCGGGACCAAATAAAATTATTATATGATCCCGGGTCTCGGCCTACAGCCTCGCCCGGGATGACATATTAGCGCTTGAAATATCATGGGTAAAAAACTTACGGAGAAGATAAAAGACCTTCCCGATTCTCCCGGGGTGTACATGTTCCTGGATCCGAAAGGGAGGATCATTTACGTCGGCAAGGCAGTGCGCCTTAAAAAGCGGGTAGCCTCGTATTTTCAGGCGGGACGGGCGCGTGACTCGCGCCTGGAGCTTCTGGTAAACGAAGCGCGTGACATAAAGTTCATCAGGACGTCTTCAGAAGCCGAGGCCCTGATATACGAAGCCGGGCTCATAAAAGACCATTCCCCGAGGTTCAATATCGAACTTAAAGACGATAAATCCTATCCGTACCTGAAGCTTACTGTGAACGAAAAATACCCGCGCCTTATTATCACGCGGAGAAGGATCAACGACGCCGCGGCGTATTACGGTCCTTACGTGAACGTAAAGCTCCTCAAGGAAGCCGTATCTTTCATGAAAAAAGTTTTCCCTTTGAGGACCTGCCGCAGGATGCCTAAAAAGATCTGCCTGGAGCATGATATCGGCCAGTGCCTGGGGCCGTGCGAAGGCAAGGTTTCAGACGCTGAATACCGTGACATGGTGAAACAGCTCAAGGCTTTTCTGGAGGGCCGCAAGGATGACCTTATCCGCAGGCTGGGGGAGAATATGAAAAAACTCTCCCGGAAAAGGCAATACGAAAAGGCTTTGGCGGTCAAGAAACGCATTGAGGCCCTGACCGCTATACAACAGCTGCACGACCGGGCGCAGCATCCGATCTACGGCGAGCTTGACGAGCTGCAGAATGCCCTGGACCTTCCTGCCTTGCCGGTAACTATCGAGTGTTTTGACATATCCGATATAGGAGGAGAACAAGCAGTGGGATCGATGGTGACTTTTGTCGGCGGAAAGCCCATGAAAGCCGGTTACCGGAAGTTCCGTGTTAAAAATGTCGAAGGAATGGACGATTACGCGATGATCCGGGAAGTCGTCCGCAGGCGGTATTCCAGGCTTGTCGGCGAGGGCAAGCCGCTTCCCGACCTGGTTTTGCTCGACGGCGGCAAAGGGCACCTTTCCGTGGCCAGGGCCGAGCTGCGGGAACTGGGGTTGGCTGGCCTTCCCGCGGCGAGTATAGCCAAGGTCCATAATCATCTTTATACGGAGGGACGCAGCCACCCGATAAGGCTCTCACCGGGGTCACGTCTGCTGCTGCTGATCCAGCGTATCAGGGACGAAGCCCACCGGTTCGCTATCGAATATCACCGCAAGCTCAGGCGCGGCGAAAAGTTCTTAACGGAGCTAAAGGCGATAAAAGGGATCGGCCCTGTTAAGGAAAAGATCCTTATTGAAAAATTCGGCAGCATCAATAATGTCCGGAGCGCTTCCCTGGAAGCATTAAAAGAGGCCGGTATAGACGAACGCACGGCTAAAGCGATAGTAGACCATTTTAGTAAAAAATAGTATAATATAAGTCCATTATTAGGAGGTAATATATATGCTTGATGAATTGAAGACCGCGATAAAGGATATGGATCAAAAGTTCGACGAACTCAGGGGGTATCTTTGACCTGGCTAAAAACCGGGAGAAGATAAAAGAACTTGAAGCACAGCTGAACGAGCCCGAGATATGGCGCAACCAGCAAAAGGCAAACCGGCTTTCACGTGAACTCCAATCCATCAGGGCCCTGATCGGGCCTTATGACGATATAAAAGACCGGCATGACGCCACCAAAGAACTCGCCGAGATCGTGGATCCTGACGATCTTGAATCTATCAACACCCTTATGGAAGAGGCTTTGGCTATTCAGAAGCAGATCGATGTGCTTGAGTTCAAGAGCCTTCTCGGTGACGAAGCCGACAAGTGCAGCGCTATATTGAGCATAAACGCGGGAGCCGGGGGGACTGAATCGTGTGACTGGACGTCCATGCTCATGAGGATGTACATGCGCTGGGCCGATATCCACGCCTACAAGACCGAGATCATCGACCAGCTCAACGGCGAGGAAGCCGGCGTAAAGAACGTCACCATCGAGATCCGCGGGAATTTCGCTTTCGGGTACCTGAAAGCCGAATCGGGCGTCCACCGCCTGGTGAGGATATCGCCGTTCGACGCCAACAAGAGAAGGCACACTTCTTTCGCTTCGGTCGATGTCACTCCCGACATAGGGGATGACATAAAGGTGGAGATAAATGAGAACGATCTCAGGATCGACACTTTCCGTTCTTCGGGGGCGGGCGGCCAGCATGTCAACGTCACGGATTCGGCGGTGAGGATCGTGCATAATCCCACGGGTATAGTCGTCCAGTGCCAGAAGGAGCGGTCACAGCACAAGAACAAGGCTACGGCAATGAAGCTCCTAAGGGCGAAGTTGTACGAGAAAGAACGGCGCGAGAGGGAAGAAAAATCGGTGCGTGCTTACGGCAGCAAGAAAAGGATCGAGTGGGGCAGCCAGATACGTTCTTATGTTCTGCATCCCTACAAGATGGTGAAAGACCACCGGACGGGCGAGCAGACGTCTAACGCGGAAAAAGTCCTGGAAGGTGAACTGGATATGTTCATAGAGTCGTACTTGAAACAGATGGCGAAAAAAGAGAAGTAACATGTTTAAATTTATCACGAACTTATTGAGGAAGATATTCGGCACCCAGAACGAAAGGGAATTGAACAGGCTCCAGCCGATAGTGGACAAGATAAACGCGCTGGATGCCGGCATCTCCGGGCTTTCTGACGAGGAGCTCAAGAAGAAGGCTGAGGGTTTCAAAGAGACTTTGCGCCGGGCCATGGAAGAAAAGATGCCCGAGATAGAAAAGGCGCGCGAGTCTGTAGCCCTCTCTACTTCCGACCAAGAGAGGAACAAACACAAGAAGCGCCTGAAAGAGATCAAAAACAGTGTAATGGAAGAACTTCTGCCCGAAGTCTTCGCCGTGGTCAGGGAAGCGGCGAGGAGGACGATCGGTCTCAGGCATTTTGACTCCCAGCTCGTGGGCGGCATAGTGCTGCACCAGGGAAAGATCTCCGAGATGGCTACCGGTGAAGGGAAGACACTGGTCGCGACTTTGCCCGCGGCGCTCAATGCTCTTTCCGGGGCGAAAGTCCACGTTATCACCGTCAACGACTACCTGGCAAAAAGGGATTATGAATGGATGGGGCCGGTGTACAAGTTCATGGGCCTTACGGTCGGTGTTATACAGCACGACATGAGGCCGGAAGAACGTAAAAAAGCCTACAGTGCCGATATAGTCTGCGGGACCAACAATGAATTCGGTTTTGATTATCTAAGGGACAACATGATAGCGGATAAAGAAGACATGGTCCAGGGCAGGCTTGATTACGCGATCGTCGACGAGGTCGACAGTATACTGGTAGACGAAGCGAGGACCCCGCTCATCATCTCCGGTCCGGTGGATGAACCGAACGAGGCCTACAACAACATGCGCCCGGTGGTGGACGAAGTCGTAAGGGCGCAGAGAAGGCTCGCGGGCGATTACCTGTCCCAACTCAGGACAGCCATGCGGGAAGAAAAGAAGGAAGAAGCGGGGAATCTGTTATATCTTATTCATAAGGGCGATCCGAAAAACAGGGAGTTCCTTGATATCGTCCTGAAGGAACGTAACGCGAAAAGCATGCTGGATAAGGCGCAGGGCCTGCTGGACAGCAAGGTCATGGAGAAAGAAAAGAGCGAACTATTGGAAGAGCTTTATTACGTCTATGACGAGAAGACCAGGGAGGCGACTTTCAGCTCCCGCGGGCAGAAGCTCATGAAGGAAAGGTTCAACCTCGAGTTCATGCTTGAGGATATCGAAGCAAAACTCGCGGAACTGGCTGATGAAGAAATACCTAGTGAAGATAAAATGACCCGCGAGACCGAACTCACCCAGGCCTATACCCAGCAGCAGAAGAATGTGGAAGGCGTTAAACAACTCCTGAAAGCTTATATCCTTTTTCACCGTGACGTGGATTACGTGGTCAAGGACAACAAGATCATGATAGTGGACGAGTTCACGGGCAGGATGATGCCCGGCAGGCGCTTTTCGGACGGCATCCATGAAGCGCTGGAAGCCAAGGAAAAGGTCGAAGTCCAGAAGGAAAGCCAGACGCTGGCAACCATAACGCTCCAGAATTATTTCAGGATGTATGACAAGTTGGCAGGCATGACCGGGACGGCCAAGACGGAAGAGACGGAGTTCGAGAGTATTTATCTGTTGCCGGTTCTCCAGATCCCTCCCAATAAACAATTGAGGCGGGACAACATGGCGGACAGGATATACAAGACAGAGAAAGAGAAGTTCGACGCGGTCGTGAATGAGATCGAAGAATTTCATAAAGAGGGAAGGCCGCTTCTGGTCGGTACGGTATCGATCGAAAAGTCCGAGCGTCTCAGCAAATTTCTTAACGCGCGCGGGATAAAACATAACGTTTTAAACGCGAAATACCACGAAAAGGAAGCGCACATCATCGCGCAGGCCGGCGGTTACGGCGCCGTCACGATCGCTACCAACATGGCCGGGAGGGGAACTGACATACTGCTCGGGGGCAATGCCGAGTACCTGGCAAATGACGCTGTAGCCAGGCTGGAGATAGAAGAAGAGCCTGAAAGAGAGAAGGCGTTCCAGAAGTTCCTGGAGGAATGCAGGGTGAAGACCCGACAGGAACATGAGAAAGTCATTGGCCGGGGAGGCCTTCACGTTATAGGGACCGAACGGCACGAGGCCCGCAGGATAGATAACCAGCTCAGGGGTCGCTCCGGAAGGCAGGGAGACCCGGGGTCCAGCCGGTTCTATCTTTCGCTGGAAGACGATCTTATGAGGATATTCGGTTCCGACAGGATCAAATCGATCATGGACCGCCTGGGAATGGAAGAAGGCGAGGTCATCGAGAATCCGCTTGTCACCAGAGCCATCCAGACCGCGCAGAAAAGGGTAGAGTCCCAGAATTTCGAAGTAAGGAAACATCTTCTCAGGTTTGACAACGTGATGAACCAGCAAAGGGAAGTCCTCTACAAGAGGCGGAGGATGGTCCTCGGGGAGGCCGATCTCAGGAGCGAGTTCCAGGAATGCCTCATGTCCGGCCTTGAAGCGCTCCTGGAAGGATGGGAAGAAAATCCGGATCCGGAATCCCTGGCCAAGAATCTGATGTACAAATACGCGATCAGTATCAAGCCGGAAACGTTTGAGGATAAAGACGCCCAAGAAGTCGTCGACCTGGTAAAGGATATCGCCGGTCAAGGTTACTCGATGAGGGAGAAGTTCATCGGGGAAGAAAGGATGCGGCATCTTGAAAAGATGGTCATGCTTTCGGTGATAGATTCCAACTGGAAAGAATATCTCAGGGAACTTGACGAGATGAGAGAAGGTATTTACTGGCAGGCGTACGCCCAGAAAGATCCGTTTGTCGAGTTCCAGCACGAGGCCTTCAGGATGTTCAAGGACCTTATGTCAAAAATAGATGAAGAGATCGCCGAGCGCGTGATCAAGATATCCGCTATGGAAGAACAATATAAGAGGGCCGTGTTCAAACCGGAAGAGGAGGTTTTGGAACACAGGGGATATTCGGCGATCGGAGTTTCTTCGGCGGGCCAGGACGAGGTTTACGACAAAAGCCGCCCCGGTGAGCTGGGAATGCCTGAAGAACTTTTGGGGACTGCCGCGCCGAAGGCAGGCACCTACAAGCGCGAGGCGCCAAAAGTGGGACGGAACGACCCTTGCCCGTGCGGAAGCGGCAAGAAATACAAAAAATGTTGCGGCAGAAACCTTTAAAGGATATTCTTGTAAACACGTCTTTGGCGGTTTCTACCGGCATACTGGGGTTCCTTTCGTTCCCTCCGTTCAATTTTTCACTGCTGGCCTGGATATTCCTTGTCCCGCTTCTTTTCGTCGTCCGCCGCAGCAGGGGCAAGAGAGAAAGTTTTCTGTTTTCGTATCTTTCCGGCCTGGTCTTTTTCGGGTGTCTTCTTTACTGGCTGGTCAACGTGAGCGTCCCGGGCACGATAATCCTCGTTCTTGCCCTTTCTTTGTTCTTCGGATTATTCGGAGCCGCCGCGAGCATCATATTAAAGTATTCAGCGGATATCCTGATCCTGCCCTTTTTCTGGGTCGCACTGGAATACATAAGGTGCCATCTTTTCACGGGATTTCCCTGGGGGCTCGCAGCATATTCCCAGTACCTGAACCTGAACCTGATCCAGATCGCTGACTTGGCGGGCGCGTACGGGGTTTCCTTCTTGGTCGTCATGTTCAACGTGGCCATGCTGGCCGTTTTGGGCCGGATGGAAAGAAGGATCGGCTACATGATGATAGCCCTTTTCTTTATCCTGGCGTCCACGATGTACGGGAAATACAGGCTGGACAACTTCAGTATCTGGGGAAGCCCCACCATCAGTGTTGTCCAGGGTAACATTCCCCAGCAGCTTAAGTGGGATGCGGCATACGCGGACGAGATCATGGACGAATATATTACGCTTACCCGGGATGCCGGCGCTGACCGTTCTGATATGATAATATGGCCGGAGACCGCGTATCCTTTTCTTGTTGAGAATGAGAAAAGGGATGCCGCTGAAGTGAAGGAGCTTGCCGCGGAAATTGGTAGTCCCATCCTGATAGGGGCGGTGTATGACGACGGTAAGGATTATTACAATACTGCCATCCTTTTTTCGGAGAAAGGCGAGTTCGCTGAAAAATACTTAAAGCTTCATCTTGTCCCCTTCGGGGAATATGTTCCCTTCGGAGATAAGCTTGAATTTATCCGCGGGTATATAGACAAACCGATGGGGGACTTTAAAGAAGGCACGAAATACACGCTTTTCCCGATGAGTTCTTTCAGTTCTTCGAACACTGCCAAGGGGACGATAACGCGTAGGACCTCGTTTTATAAGTTCGGGGTGCTTATCTGTTTTGAAGATATTTTTTCGGAGATCTCCCGGGAGTTCGTCAAAAGGGGTGCCGATTTTCTGGTGAATATGACGAATGACGCCTGGTTCGGGCGTTCTGCGGCACCCGAGCAGCATCTTCAGGCCTCTGTTTTCAGGGCCGTGGAGAACAGAGTTCCCGTGGTAAGAGCCGCTAACACAGGGGTATCCGGCTTTGTTGATTCGACCGGGGCTGTACTCTCCAGGGTCGAAGAGGGCGGAAAGGACGTTTTCGTGAAGGGTTTTGCTACCGACCGGATAAGGGTGACCCATATGAGGTCGGTTTACACCAAATACGGCGACGTTTTCGTCGTTTTTTGCGGCATTATGATAGGTATAATCATTCTCACCGAAGCCCTTTTGAAGAAGGGGAAGGTATGATTTTTATAAGTTAGGAGTGATCATGTCAGTTGTAAAAAAGATGAAATCAATTTTACGACCTTATCCTTTTGTGTATAAAATTTCGCATAATTTCTGGCGTTTTTTAAAATCTGTTTTTTCTTTTAGAAACCTCCGCATAATAGTACTTGATGATTGGGTTCTAGACGAGGGGCTTCCTGAAAAGATGGTTTCGGATCCGGGGTATAATTCGGTCATTGATGATTTATTGGTTTTTACCGGTCTATCAAGAGAACATCTTTATGACAGATTGGTCAGGAAGCCAAGGACGATGACTCATTATAGAAGCGAATTTAAGTGGCATGCCCCTAAAGACATAAATGAGCTAGCCTGGTTTTATAGATGCAGCTATAGTCATTTATTTTGTAACGCATCCCATCCGTATTGGACAAAGCTCGACTTTCTTACTCCGGACGTAGGAAGAGTTTTAGATTATGCTGCTGGTGTCGGCAATAATGTTATAGAACTTGCTACACGCGGTTTTGAAGTTGATTATCTCGAGATTAATATCATTCAAGAGGCATTTACCCGTTCCCGGGCTGAGCGCCGGGGGCTTGAGAATATCAATTTCATTTCCCCAATTGTTGCTGGAAAAGTGGATCCAATAAAATGCATAAAAAATATGTATGGTGCAATTGTTTTACAGGATATCCTGGAGCATGTTCCGGATTACCAGGTCCTTCTTGGCTATCTTATTGATCATCTTAAGCCCGGTGGGTTTATTATCGAATCAAGTCGTTTAGAAGAGGGAACGGACGAAATAGGTATACATTTCAAAAAAACTTTATCAATCGGAGATGCCATGAAAGGGATGAAGCAGATCGAGCCTAATAT
>JBARQV010000023.1:0-39429 GCA_049643885.1 Candidatus Omnitrophota bacterium
GCCCTGGACACGAACCATGCGAAAAACCACCCCTATTCGACCCAGAAATCTTCAGAAACACGCTCCAAACCTTCGTCAAAGACCTCACTAAAAGCAGGGGCATCGAGAAGGTATTGATCGTCAAAAAACACATCAAAAGCATCACATATTCCAAGGAAGAAATCGCACTAAGTCTTTATTGTAAAAAGGCGTGCGAGGGGGAAGAAACCCAAAGCCCGGCCAGCGGCCGGGCGGGGGCGGCCGCTGGCCGGCGGTCGTCCGTCAGGAATAAAAAACTCTCCCAGGGTACCCTGGGAGAGTTTGAAGTGGTGAGCCGCCTTGGACTCGAACCAAGCACCCACGCCTTAAAAGGGCGTTGCTCTACCGGATGAGCTAGCGGCCCATGTTATTGCATTATCTCGTTTTCTTTGGCACCAAGGGCGTCGTCGATCTTCTTGATATACACAGTGGTCAATTCCTGCATCTTATCCTTGGTCAGGTACCGGTCGTCTTCGGTCATCCTGTTATCTTTTTCCATTTTCTCGGCTTCCTCTATTGCCCTGTGCCTGACATTGCGAACGGATATCCTGCCTTCTTCCGCGATCCTATGAAGGACCTTCTTAAGCTCATCCCGCCTTTCGTGAGTAAGCTGGGGCATGGTCAAGCGTATCAACTTGCCGTCATTTATCGGCGTGATCCCGACTTCGGAGGCGAGAATCGCTTTTTCAATATCGTTTATGGAATTCTTATCCCATGGCTGGATGACTATGAGACGCGGTTCCGGGGCATTGATGTTCGCGAGTTGTTTCAGGAGCGTCTTTTGCCCATAGTAGTCTACCTTGACGTTCTCGACCAGACTGGGATGAGCCCTTCCTGTCCTTATGGTCAGGAACTGTTTCTGGATCGCCTCCAGCGCGGCTTTCATCTTGGTTTCAGCTTCTTTTTTGAGTTTTTCAACTTCGGTAATAATCATTTCGGCCACCTCAGCTTATAATTGTCCCTACTTTTTCGCCCCTGACGGCGCGTCTTATGTTGCCTTTTTTCTTCAGGTTAAAAACAACGATCGGTAAGTTGTTATCCATGCAAAGACTTATTGCCGTCGCGTCCATGACTTTCAACCTTCTTTTGAGGACTTCGATATAAGAAAGTTTATCAAATTTCCTGGCATTCTTGTATTTGACGGGGTCTTTCGAATACACCCCGTCCACTTTTGTGGCCTTCAGGATCATGTCCGCCCCTATTTCTATTGCCCTCAGGGCCGCGGCGGTATCGGTGGTAAAATAAGGATTACCCGTACCGCAGACAAAAATAACGACCCGGCCTTTCTCGAGATGCCTTACCGCCCTGCGGCGGATATATGGTTCCGCGAGTTCTCTTATATCTATTGCCGTCATGACCCGGGTAAAAACTCCGGCATTTTCGAGAGCGTCCTGCAAAGCCAACCCGTTCAGCATCGTGGCCAACATACCCATGTAATCCGCTGTGGAGCGGTCCATGCCTTCACTGGCCGCCTTAAGCCCCCTGAATATGTTCCCTCCGCCTATAACTATCGCGATTTGTCTCCCGCTGCTCCTGGCTGATTTTATTTCAGAGGCTATAGAGGCATTGACATCGGGGTCTATCCCGAACCCCTGACCTCCCATGAGAGCCTCGCCGCTTATCTTGAGAACAACTCGTTTGACCTTCGTTTTCTTCCGGGGCATTTACGCTTCTTCTCCAAGTTCGAAACGCGCGAATCTTTTAACTACGATGTTCTCGCCTATCTTGGCGATAAGCTGTGTGATCAGATCCTTTATCTTTACGTTGGGATCCCTGATAAAAGGCTGTTCAAGAAGACACACTTCGGAGAAATATTTCCCTACCTTCCCCTCCACGATCTTTTCCATCACGTTCTCGGGCTTGCCGGTGATCTGGCTCCGGAATATCTCCTTTTCCTTTTCGATCGCTTCCGGAGCGACATCTTCTTTTGTAACATAAAGCGGGTTCGCCGCGGCCACCTGCATGGCCAGTTCCTTTGCCACTTTTCGGAACTCATGATTCCTGGCAACAAAGTCGGTCTCGCAGTTCAGCTCGACCAGGACGCCGATACGGTTACCCATGTGCACGTAACTTTCGATAACGCCCTGTTTGGCCTCTCTAGAGGCCTTCTTCGCAGCTTTCGCTATCCCCTTTTTCCTCAGTATCTCTACCGCTTTTTCAATATCGCCCTTGGATTCTTTCAGCGCTTCCTTGCACTCCATCACGCCGGCGGACGTCTTAAATCTCAGCTTTTTTATGTTGTCCATAATGTTCATCTGTCCTTTTCCTCCGTTTCCTCTGTTTCCTCTGTTTCTTCCTCGGTGTCATCAAGTTTTATGTCCCCTTCGATCGATTCATCCGAAAAAGCTGGGGCGGCTTCCGCTTCGGCTTCTTCCTTCTCTGTTGGTTTTTCTGCTTCCTCTATCTCTTTTTTTTCTTCAGGGGCTTCTTCCTCTTTTGTTTCTTCAGTTGCCTGCTCTTCTTTCTTTTCGACGGCTTCGGGTATTTTTGCTCCTGCGTATTCCAGGCGGCCCTTATCAACGGCATCGGCCAGCTTCGTGACAATGTATTGTATGGACCTGATGGCATCGTCATTACCGGGTATGGGATAATCTATCTTATCCGGATCACAGTTAGTGTCTATGAGGGCTACTATAGGTATCCCTATCTTATAGGCCTCTCTTATCGCGATATCTCCGATTTCCGCATCAACGACTATAAGCGCGTCGGGCAGGACGCTCATCTCGCGTATTCCCCCGAGATGCTTGAGAAGTTTCTGCTCTTCCTTATCAAGACGGGCTTTTTCCTTTTTAGTAAAATACTGGTAGTCTTCAGTGGACTTGAGTTCTTCGAGATGCTTCAACCGGTCCACACTCTTACGGATGGTGCTGAAATTGGTAAGGGTCCCGCCGAGCCAGCGTTCATCGATATAATACATCTCGCAACGCGCGGCCTGGTCTCTAATGATCTGTTTTGCCTGCTTCTTTGTCCCGACGAAAAGGACCTTCTTGCCCACCGCGGTGATCTCATACAAAAAATCTATGGCCTCTATCAGCGCCTTCTCTGTCTTTTCCAGGTCGATGATATAGATCCCGCTCTTCTCGCCAAAGATGTACTTTCCCATCTTTGGGTTCCACTTGTTGGTCTGGTGGCCGAAGTGGACTCCGTTTTCTAAAAGTTCTCTGATCAGCTCCGATGTTACCGGCATTTCTCCTCCTTTTTGTTTCGCCGACTAACCTTAGCACATTGCGCAATTCAAAACCCTGCCAAAAGGCATTGCGCGCTACAAGCTTAGCCGGGTCCATGTTTAAAAAATCAAAGATACTGAACGTTTATTATATAGAAAAAAAAATCAAATTCAAGTATTTTTTCAGAGCATCGATGAACAGTTACAGGACCTCGGCAGCGAACTGCATCTCGTAAAGCTTTTTATATAAAGGATTTCTGTCAAGCAGCTCTTTATGCTGGCCCATGTCCACGATCCTGCCTTTATCCATGACCCCGATCTTATCAGCGTGCATGACCGTGCTCAGGCGGTGAGCTATGACTATGGTCGTGCGCCCTTCCATAAGATTGTTTATCGCCTCTTGAACTATCCTTTCGCTTTCAGAATCAAGCTGGGAAGTTGCTTCATCGAGGATAAGTATAGGCGGGTCCTTGTAAACGGCACGGGCGATGGCGATCCTCTGCCTCTGTCCTCCGGAAAGTTTTACACCCCTCTCGCCGATCATAGTATCATACCCGTCGGGCATATCTTTTATGAATTGGCGGGCATACGCGGCTTCCGCCGCGCGGGCCAGCTTTTCTTCGCTGAAATTCTCGTCCCCGTAACTCAGATTGGCTTTTACGGTATCGTTGAAAAGAAGCGTCTCCTGTGTCACCATACCGATCTTGTCCCTCAGGGATTTTATGGAAATATCGCGGATATCTATACCGTCGATACGGACCGAACCTTTTTCAGGATCGTAAAATCTCGGGATGAGATTGACCAGGGTGGTTTTGCCTCCACCCGAGGGCCCGACCAGTGCCACGATCTCGCCTTTATTTATCGTAAGATCGATGCCCTCAAGAACGATATCCTTTTCATATCTAAAGGTGATATTTTCAAGAGTTATCCCCTTCTCGAAGCTTTTGAGGTCTTTGGCGTCCGGTTTTTCCCTGATAGTCACGGGCTCCTCCAGGAGCTGAAATATCCTCTCCGTAGCCGCCATGGCGTGCTGGTTTATCCCGTAGACGTTACTTAGTTTCTTGACCGGCTTCATCAGGGAAAAGATCGCCGCTATAAAAGCGCAGAATACCCCTGCCGAAAGCGCCCCCGTGACTATGCTTTTACCCGCCATCCACAATATCACCGCTACACAGATCACGCCGATCGCCTCGGTCAGCGGGCTGACTATCTTCATCCTTTTGACCGTTTTCATGTTCAAATTGTAAAAAGCCTGGTTCTGCTCCCCGAACCGTTTCTGTTCGTACTCTTCCATGGAGAAAGACTTTACCAGTTTTATCCCGGATATGGTCTCAAGTAGCGTGTTATTTATATCCCCTATCTTTTCCTGAGAATGTTTACTGATCTTCCTCAGTCTTTTGCCTATCTTCATTACGGGATAAAGGATCAGGGGGAAAAGGACCAAGCTTACCAGGATGAGGCTCCAGGGAATACCAAAAAATATCTTCACCCCGATAAGCACGGCCGCATAACAGACGACCTGTATCGGCTGGTAGAACGTATCCGCTACCCCGGAACTTATCGCGTCCCTGATCACTGCCGCGTCATACGTGATACGGGACATAAGCTGCCCGGTCGGATTGTGGCTGTAGAAATCCATGGACAGCTCCTGGAGTTTCTTGTATATCATGTTCTTTACGTCCTTGATCACCCTTTCGCTCACATCGCACATCAGATAGGTCTTTAAAAACTCGAACACGCCTTTCAAAAGAAAGAATACGACCACCATGAGAGTCATTATGTTAAGCAGTTTTAAAGGTGGAAGCGCGTTGACCCTGCTGACGATATCGACCAAAAACTGGGGCGCATTTACCCCGGACGGGATCAGCATATCCCTGCCCGTTATGACCTTATCCACGAGCGGGATGATCAGCCCCAAAGGAGATGCCTCCAGGAGCGAGGACAGGAACATGCACACGACCGCCATGGCAAAAACCCTGTTATGGGGCAAGATCAATTTTATAAATTTACTGTAATTCTTCATACGTAAGTTAAAGATTTTAACATAGATACCCATTTTTGTCGAGGACATGGTTTAAAAATGAATACCCCCTTGCCCTACCTAGTCAATAATGCTATAATTATCATTCAAAATATATGCTGAGAGGATAACCTTTGGATAAACTTCGTATAGGTGTGATAGGAACCGGCCATTTAGGATCTTTCCATGCCAGGATATATGCGTCAATAGCTAAAAAAGCCGGAATATCCCTGGTAGGGGTCTGCGATATCAGGAAAGATGTTGCCGAAAAAACGGCCAAGAATTATAAAACAGACTACTTCACCGACTACCATGACATGATCGACAGCGTCGACGCTGTCAGTATAGTCGTCCCCACCAGCCTACATTACTCTATAGCCAAGGATTTCCTCAATGCCGGAAAACACGTCCTGATAGAAAAACCCATGACCAGGACCCTGCACGAGGCGGATGCGCTCGTGAACCTGGCCGATAAAAAGGAGCTGATCCTCCAGGTCGGACACATAGAAAGATTCAACTCCGCGGTCAGGGCCGTTGAACCGTATCTTAAAAAACCTAAGTTCATCGAATGCCAGCGGCTGGGGTCGATCAAACAGAAAAAAAGGGTCAAAGACGTCGGTGTAGTGCTGGACCTTATGATCCACGACATAGATATCATACTCGGCCTTGTAAATTCTACCGTGAAGCACATCGAAGCGGTAGGCATCAGCACCGTGTCGGACCATGAAGACATCGCCAACGTCCGGTTGACATTCCAGAACAACGTCATCGCTGATATCACCTCCAGCCGGGTGACCAAAGAGGAGACCCGCAAGATCAGGATATTCCAGGAAAACTCGTACATACTTCTGGACTACCTGCACCAGGAAGCACAGCTATTTAAAAATTCAAGCAAGGGCCTGCAAAAGACCAAAATAAGGATCAGGAAAAAGGAACCTTTAAAAGTCGAGCTCAGATCCTTTATTGACTGCGTCAGAAAAAACAAAAAACCCGTTGTCTCGGGACACGAGGGCAGACAAGCTTTGCGCGTCGCCCTGGATATTCTGGACAGGATCAATTCCAATTATAAAAGCAAACTCTAACCCCGATCTCGCCATGGCGAAAAACATCCTGATAATAGCCGGAGAACCATCCGGCGATATCCGCGCAGGAGAAGTCGTAAAAGAGCTTAAAAAACTCCTTCCCGGGACCTCTTTCTGGGGAATAGGCGGCGATTCCATGGAGGAACAAGGAGTAGAGCTCATAGAGCACGTGCGCCGGCTCTCCATAGTAGGAGTATGGGAAGCAATAAAAAAACTTCCTACTATCCACAGGCAGTATCAAAACGTCGTAGAGAACATCCGGACAAGGAAACCCGCTCTTGCCATACTGGTCGATTATCCCGGATTTAACCTCAAGACCGCCGCTTTCCTGCACAGCGAAAACATACCGGTTGTTTATTATATCATCCCCCAGGTATGGGCATGGGGGCAGGGCAGGATAAAGTTATTGAAACAATACGTGGATAAAGCGCTCGTTCTTTTCGATTTTGAAGAAAAGCTCCTTAAAAGCTACGGGATCGACTGCGAATTCGTGGGACACCCCCTGTTGGACGGCATCCCCGCTCAAAACGAGCAGGCAGGCAGGGCAGGGATCTTCACGATCGCACTCTTACCGGGTTCCAGAAAAAGCGAGATACTCAGCATGTTCCCGGTCATGCTCGATACAGCGGAAAAAATATGCCAAAAGCGCAAGGACGTCG
This sequence comes from Candidatus Omnitrophota bacterium, assembly GCA_049643885.1. Taxonomy (GTDB): domain Bacteria; phylum Omnitrophota; class Gorgyraeia; order Tantalellales; family Tantalellaceae; genus JBARQV01. The sequence goes on from JBARQV010000023.1 coordinate 6,946, forward strand.
GCTTTGTCGTCGCGGAGAATTCCAATATCGATGCAAAATTGTACGATTCAGCCCTTTCCGGTCATCGCTCTCTTGATGTCCGGCGCGTTAAAGATAATACTTTTAAATGTCTTGACCAGAGTGATTTCGCTATCGTCACTTCCGGGACAGCCACGCTGGAAACCGCAGTAATGGAAAAACCGATGGTCATCTCTTACCGGACTTCCTTCATGACCGCGTTTCTTTTCCACCTTTTCGTGAAGGCCCCGCATATAGGGCTGGTCAACATCATCGCCGGTAAAGAAGTCGTCCCCGAGATCCTGCAGGAAAAACTCTCGCCGGAAAGCCTTTCACGAAAAGTCCTGGAGATCATAAATGACGATAAGCGGATGTTGGAAATAAAAGAGGAGTTGAAAAAAGTCAAGACTGCTTTGGGCGAGAAAGGCGCCAGCAGTAAAGCCGCCGGCGCGATCTATGATCTCATAAAAAACAGGGGCCTTCCCGTTTGAACCTGTTATTTTCGATACGTTTCAAGAGCTTCTCGACCACAGAACGTTCATGCCCTTTCGCGGCAATATCGTCAATGCCGAGACCCTGGTCAAGATAATAGAGCACGGCGTCCATTTCCAAATACGAGGCCCCCAGTTCATCCTCATCGGTCTGACCTTCCCAGAGGTCGGCGGAGGGTTTTTTCAGTATGATCTTTTCGGGGATCCCCAGATACTTTGCTATCTGCCTGACCTGGGTCTTGTATAAAGAGGCTAGAGGGGCAACGGCGCAGGCCCCGTCACCGTGCAGGGTAAAGTATCCCAGATCGAGTTCGGTCCTGTTCCCTGTCCCGACCACCAGAGCCCCGAGCTCATTTGACCTATCATACAGTATGGACATGCGTTCCCTGGCCACCTTATTGCCCCGGCGGACTTTATCGGCTGCGGGAAAATTTGAAAAATACGCGTCGACCATAGGGGCTATGTCGACCTTTTCCACTTTTATTCCCAGCAGGCGGACGACTTCTTCGGCATCGGATGTTTCCTGTTTCCCATAAGGCATCACCAGCGCGGTCACGCTCTCTTTCCCTAAAGACCTGACTAGCAAAAAGGCGACGACCGCAGAATCCAATCCTCCGGAGACCCCGACAACCGCTATTGAAAAACCCTTATCCTTGAAAACCTTACTGATGGATGAAATTATCGCTTCGGTCTTGCGGGCCGGATCTATTTTCAGGGCATCATTTTCTTTATTCATAAGACCTCCACCGCTATTTTGGCTTCATCGGCCATCTTCAATATCTTTTCCTTTTCGATCAAAAACATCTTCCCGCTCTCTATAGCCATGGCACTGAACCCGTTCTCGATAAGCATGGCCATCGTCTTCGGCCCTACCACGGGAACGTCCCATCTCATATCCTGTCCGGGCCGGCTCACCTTCACCATTACGCAACCGTCGCCTGCAAGTTCTTTCGCCCGCAATATCGCCGCATCGGTCCCCTCCATGGCCTCGACCGCTACAACCGACCTATCCTTGACGACAACCGTCTGCCCGATGTCCATGTCAGCGAGTTTTTTTGCCGTATTGTACCCGAAAGAAATGTCAGCCTTCACCCGGTCGTCAGGGACGGTATTGCTTATGACTCCCTTTTTGGGCAAGAGATGCGAAAGATACCGCGTCTCTTCGATGACTTCGACTCCCATCAACCTCAAGCGTTTGGTAAGTTCTTCAAAAATAGAAGTGTCTTTTTTATCCTTAAGCCCTTCTAAAAGGCCCTTTCCTTTTTCATCGTAGCTTTCCTTACTATATATAAGATTTTTCTCGATCTTTCCGGCAAAAGCAAGTTTCCGTATCATTTCCTTGAGAAGCAGAAAAACGAACTTTTTGTACTGTCCCACGTCCAGCCAGTACACCCTGTCAGCGGTCTTATCCAATTCAGGGGAAGCCATCTTTTGAATAGCGAACACCACGACCTTGTCGCCTTTCTCCCTGGCCGAACGGATAAACTCAAGAGGAAGAACCCCTTTTCCGGCTACTAATCCTATTTTTCCCATTGTTTAATTCCTGCGTGCTTTTGCTCGATAAATCGAGCAACTACAGTTATTTTTTTTCCACAATGCTGAACATGAGATCCGCTTCGCAGACAACCTGGCCGTCAACAGATGCCTCCCCGTGAGTCTGGACTATTGTTTTGCGGACTCTTTTAGTAGCGGCCACATGAAGAATAAGCTGATCACCGGGGACAACCGGTTTCCTGAACTTGGCGTTATTGATCGTCATAAAAAAGGCCAATTTGTCTTCCTCATCTGTTTCCATCATGGCCAGGATACCGCCGGCCTGCGCCAGGGCTTCTATCATCAATACTCCCGGCATGATCGGTTCTCCGGGGAAATGCCCCTGAAAGAAAAACTCGTTCATGGTCACATTCTTGACCGCTTTTATCCATTTCCCCCTCTCGTAATCAATGACCCTGTCGACCAGCAGAAACGGATACCGTTGAGGAATACGCTCCATAATACCTTTGATATCGACTACTTTATCGCTCATAAACACGCTCCTTTTCTGATGTATTTTTCATATATCCTTTTCGCCATCATCGCGTTAAGCCTGTGACCGGACCTCTCTGCCACGACCCTGCAAAGGACCGGACGTCCTAAGAGATAAAAATCCCCGACAAGATCAAGTATCTTGTGCCTTACGGGTTCATCCGGAAAACGCAAAGTCGTTCCCACCGGGCCATCTTCGCCCATCACCAGAGTGTTCTCCAGTGTCGCACCCTGCCCCAGCCCCGCCTTCAGCAAAGCTTCAGCTTCTTCTTTCAGACAAAAAGTCCTTGCCGGGGCTATCTCCTTTTCAAATGAACTTCCGTCCAGACTGATATCAAAGACCTGGTGCCCGATAGACCTGACCTTGTAATCAATAAGATAAGATACCCTGAACTCCTTTTCCGGTAGTATCGTTATTGAAGAATCCCCTGCTCTGATCTCCTCCGGTTCGGTTATTTCTATAAACTCCCTGGGTTCGGCCTGTTCGGAAAGGCCCGCTTCCCTGAGCTGTTCTATAAACTCCAGCGCGCTTCCATCCATCGCCGGGAGCTCACCTCCGTGCAGCTCGACAAGGATGTTGTCGACCCCCAGCCCCCATAATGCGGCCAGAAAATGCTCGACTGTCTGGACAGAAGCGCTTCCCTCGCTTATTACGCTTCTCCTCTGTCCGGCATCGCTGAATGCGGCGCTCATCAACATTATTTCGGGTTTGTCCTCCAGGTCCATGCGGCGGAATACTATACCCGCATTGCTCCCGGCAGGTTTACAGGTCACACTTACTTCCTGCCCTGTCTGCAGGGCCCTGCCGGAAAAAAAAACCTCTTTCCCAATCGTCTTTTTATTGCCTCTATTCATCTTTTAAAACTCATAGGCCGGGGGCGACCCCGGCCTACGCCTGTCCTACACGCTGTATGCTATACGCTATACACTACTTATTAAGCCTTTTAATGACTTCCTCCGTCAGGTCGAACTTTTCCTGGCTGTACATGATATTGCGCGAATCGAGAACAAAGTCGTAATTCCCCTTCTTCCCGATATCTTCAACCACCTTCTGAATATCATCGATGACTTGGCGGAACATGTCGTTCTTTTTGTTCAGGAGCATCTGCCGGGTTTCCAGGTCAAATTCATTAAGATCGGTTATGGCATCTTCTACCTGCTTTTGTTTATTGTTCCTGGCGCTACCCGAGGAAAGTTCCATCTCGTCCCTCAGTTTGGTGACCTTTTCGACTTTCGTGTTTCTGTCTTTTTGCCGGTCGTCGGTTATCTTATTGAGCTCGTCCTCAAAAGTCTTGGTCTTCTCGTATTCATAGAAGGCTTTCCTGAGATCGACATATCCTATCTTCCCTTCCTGGGCGGCCATCACAGGCAAAGCCAGAACGCCGATAACCAGTAAAGTTGCCATTATAACACTTATCTTTTTTAACATCTTCTCCTCCTTATTATTCTCTCATTCATCCCGTCCGTTATTATCGCCGGCACCACTTGGGGCATTTTTACATCGGACGGGATAAATTCACACCTATGATCTACGCAGCCCTCATTCATCCCGTCCGTTATTATCGCCGGCACCACTTGGGGCATTTTTACATCGGACGGGATAAATTCGGCCATATAACTTACGTCGCTAACGCTCCGTAAGTTATGGCCTCATTTAAAACCCGTGACTTACACTAAAATAAAAGCGCCCTTCCTGTTTGTCATTGCGGTTCTTGTTAAGCGGATAGCCCCAATCCAGTTTTACGGGACCGATCGGTGTCTTTACGCGTACACCGATACCGGCGCCCTGTTTCAGCATAGTTTCGCTGTCAAAAACATCGCCTACTCTTTCCCAGATCGTACCCGCGTCGTAAAAGACCGCTCCTTTTACGATCTTTTTGAATATGGGAAAAGTCGTCTCGATGTTCCCGAGGGCCATGGCTTCGCCGCCGAGCGCGGTATTAGCTCCCTCGTCGTAGGGACCCACAGCGCGTTCCTTATATCCGCGTATCGTATCAGCGCCACCCGCAAAAAAACGTTCGTAGATGGGCACTTCATCCGAATCGGCATAAGCTTTTGCCAGTCCTCCGCTCAGTTTTAATTCAAGGACGATGTCTTTTAATATGAGAGGATGGTAATAACTGATCCTGGACCATCCCTTCAGGAAATCTTTATCTCCCCCGAGAAACCCTCCGGCATTTTCCAGCGAAAATGTAGCATAAAAGCCTTTTGTCGGGGAATATTTGTTATCCCTGGTATCCAGGGCGTTATTCCATGTAAGACGGCTGATCCAGTTGGCGCCTTCCTCCTTCTTGAGATCTCCCGTAGCATCCCCGGGGATGTTGTCGATGTCGACTTCCTCAAGCGTGTATATCAGGCCGGTCCCCAACCAATCGGTCAGCTGTTTTCCCAGTTTCAGATCCCCGCCGGTACGGATCTCGTCGTAGCCGTACCCGGAGATCCCGGACCGTTTATATTCCTGCCGGTAGACGTCAAATCCGAATAAGTATGGCAAATCGAATATCCACGGGTCCGTCCAGCTCAGCTGATAGTTCACCCTTGTCGTCCCGAGCTCGGCCCTGACAATGAGATCCTGCCCTCCGCCGGTGAAAGTGGGGAAATTAAGTATATCGAAATTTTTCTGTTCTATCTGGACAAACCCCAGCCAGGCATCGACCGAACTGTAACCGCCGCCGAACGAAAATTCTCCGGTTTTCGTTTCCTTGACGGTAACGTTCAGGTCCTTGACGTCTTTCTTATCAGTGGGAACTGTTTCGAAATAGACGTCTTCAAAAAAGCCCAGGTCATATATCTTTTCCTTGCTGGTCTTTAGTTGGTTGCCGTCGTATTTTTCGCCCGGATAAAGGCGCACCTCCCGCCTTATCACCTTGTCCCTGGTCTTGGTATTTCCGACGATATTGATCTTTCCCACGTAGATCTCATCATGGGAATCTATTACATAGGTCAGGTCCATCCTGTCGGTCGAGGGGTTATATTTCTGCTGGACATCTATATCCGCATCCATGTAGCCCTTGTCGTAGTAATACACGCGGATCTTTTCTACGTCATCTTTCATTTCCTGGTAATCAAGAGCATCGCCGGACTTCATCTTTATCAGGTCGCGTATTTCTTTTTCCGGAAATGCCAGTTTGCCCTCTATTTTTATGTCTCCTATCGAATAAAGTTTTCCTTCGCTTACAACTACCGTAAGGAACAGGTCTTTCCCGTCTTCGGAATATTCCGCTTTACTGGTCGCCCTGGCGTCGAGATAACCCTTGCTCCGGTAATACGACGCTATTCTGTCAAGGTCAGCCTGGAACTTTTCTTCATCAAAAGCTCCTTTCCGTATGAACCACCAAGCTGTCTTGGTTGTCATCAATTTTTCCAATTCTCCCTTAGATATGTTCTCGTTACCTTCGAATTTTATAGCCCTTACCTTTACCGACTGTCCCTCGTTGACCAGGAATATGACATCGGCCTGGCCTGTCTCGGGATCGGTCTCTATCTTGTAATCAACCGAGACCTGGTAATATCCCTGCTCTATGTAAAACGACCTTATCTCGGCGATATCCTGAGAAAGGCGGCTAAAATCAAGGAGATCGCCCTTCTGGATAGTCAACTTTTTGACAAGTTTATTACTCGATATCTTGGTGTTTCCGCGGAAAATGATCTCTTTTATGACAGGTTTTTCAACAACGGTAAAAGTTATGACGACTCCCTCGGGCAGGTCTTCAGTTTCAACGAAAACGTCGCTGAAATATCCAAGCGCGTAAAGGCGTTTCAATTCCTTGTTAAGCGCGGCCTCTTCGAACACATCACCCGGTTTTATCTTCAACCTGTTCAATATGGTCGCGGTGCTTATAGCATAATTGCCTTTGATGCGTATCTCGATTATCCGTTTTTTACCGGGATCGTACTGCTGGGCATTCAAGACGCTGGCGGAAAAAACAACAAATAAAGCAAAAGCCAAAACCACGATAAAAGATCTTTTAAACATTAAAATCCTTCCTCTTCTTCCGTTCTTGAAAGGTTGCTGAACATCATGTATTCGGATAAGAAGGCCAGTTTTATGGTCCCGGTCGGTCCGTGTCTTTGTTTTGCCACAATAAGCTCGGCCAAGCCCTTGTTCTCTCCTGTCGGATTATAATATTCCTCCCTGAGCAGAAGGATTACTACATCTGCATCCTGTTCTATCGCTCCTGATTCTCTGAGGTCTGAAAGTTGTGGGCGATGATCCGCCCTTTGTTCCACGGCCCTTGAAAGCTGGCTTATGGCTATTATCGGCACGCTCAGTTCGCGGGCCAGGGCCTTCAGCGACCTCGATATCTGGGATATCTCCTGCTGGCGGTTTTCGGCCCGGGATATGCCCCTCATCAGCTGCATGTAGTCAACGAGCAGGAGCTGGATATCATGTTTGGCTTTCAGTCTCCTGGCCTTCGCCCTCAACTCAAGAGCTGATATAGAAGGAGTGTCGTCAATGTAAATGGGCGCCTTGGACAACTTATCAGCCGCTTCGATAAGTTTTTGCCAGTCGGACTGGGAGAAAAATCCCGTCCTTACCTTATGGGCATTGACCCGCGCTATTGAGCAAAGTATTCTCTGGGCCAGCTGCTCCTTGGACATCTCGAGACTGAAGAACGCGCAAGGAACTTTCGCTATCAGACCGGCGTATTCCAGGACGTTAGCGCCGAGAGCGCTTTTACCCATTGAAGGCCTGCCGGCGAGGACGATAAAATCCGACTTTTGCAGCCCGGCGGTCATGACGTCCAGATCGTGAAATCCCGTGGGAATACCGGTGATGTTCTCTTTTCTCTGATACAGGCGATCGATCGTTTCGATGCTTTCCTTGACCACATCTTTCATCGAATAGACATGCATCTCCCGTTTTTTATCGGAGGTGACGTCGAAAATAAGCTTCTCGGCCCTGTCCAGGAGTTCTTCCACCTCGCTTGAGGGTTCGAAACTTTCCGAAACTATCTGGGTGGCGGTCTTGATAAGATTCCGGAGAAGGTATTTCTCGCGGACGATCTTGGCGTAATGTTCCACATTAGCCGAGGTGGGAATACTGTTGGCCAGCTCTGTGATATATGTCGGGCCGCCTGTTTCATTAAGGATATTTCTTTTCTTCAGTTCTTCGATCAGGGTGACTATATCTACGACATCGTTCTCGTCGTATAGCTTGACGATAGCCTTGAAAATCCTACGGTTGGCTTCGCTGTAAAAAGCGGCCTCATCCAGAAGTTCTACGGTTGTGGCGATCGCTTCCCGGTCGAGAAGCATAGACCCTAATACTGCTATCTCGGCCTCAGTATTCTGGGGAGGAACCTTTTCGATAAGAGTTTTTGGGATCATTTCGACGATTATGGTCAGGGGGCGCCATTATTTCTTGACAACCCAAATCCTTACCTGAGTTTTTACTTCCGGATGCAACTTAACATCTACGTTATAGACACCCAGAGATTTTATCGGCTCAGGCAGGGCGATCTTCTTTTTGTCGATCTCGATCCCTTCCTGTTGAAGGCTCTGGGCTATTAATTCCGCTGTTACCGAACCGAAAAGCTTGTCTTCCTCTCCCGTTTCCACGGCGATGGTGCAGGAAATGTCTTTGAGCCTTTCCGCAAGCTTTTCGCTCTCTTCTCTTCTTTTCTGTTCCTCGCGCTGTCTCTTATGTTTTTTCTGTTCAAGGAGACGCAAGGCTCCGGGAGTGGCTTCTGCGGCCAATCCCCTGGGTATCAGATAATTCCTGGCGTGGCCGTCTTTGACTTCTTTCTCATCCCCGACTACACCGAGCTTCTCGACATCCTTCATCAAGATGATCTTCACGGTTATCCTCTTTTTCTAAACCTGGAAAAAGTAGGCCTTGCCGCCACTCCCACTTTTACAAACGGAAGAAGAGCGGCTATCCTCGCCTTTTTGACCTGGGTAGCGACCATCCGCTGGTGCTTGGCACAATTCCCCGAAATCCGGGAGGGCAGGATCCTGCCCCGGTCAGATGTGAATCTGGAGAGAATACCCACATCTTTATAATCGATCGCCTTTACCTTGTCCCTGCACAGACGGCAAGGTTTTTTTCTCAGGATTCTTTGGATTTTTCTTTTTTCTTTCTTCTTTACCATATCTTTCACCTATGACTTATTCAATCCTTATCTACCCCGTCCGTTATTATCGTCGACGCCTCTTGGGGCGTTTTTATGTCGGCCGGGGTAAATTCGGCCATATAACTTACGTCGCTTACGCTCCGTAAGTTATGGCCTCATTTAAAAGGGGATCTCTTCCCCTCCTGTTTTACCATTTCCTTCGAGAGACCCGGTGCTGCTGTCATATTCCTGGTCGACATCGATGCTTTCAACATCTTTGGGGCCCGCTTCCTGCCGGGAAGCGCGAGACCCGATAAACTGGACGCTATTGGCGACCACTTCCAGGGCACTCTTCTTCTGCCCGGACTGATCTTCCCATGATCGTGACTTCAAGCGCCCCTCCACAAGAACCGGGCGTCCTTTGGTCAGATATTCCCCGCAAACCTCAGCCATCTTGCCCCAGACAACTACGCGTATGAACGAGACCTCTTCTTTCTTGCCCCCCGTAGAGTCCTTGTACGAACGATTGACCGCGACAGTGAAGGTCGCGACCGCTGACCCGCTCGGGACATACCTAAGCTCCGGATCCCTGGTAAGATTTCCCATCAGAAAAACTTTATTCAAGCTTGCCGCCATAGAAATATCGCCTCCCGCCGAAATATCTTTGCTTACTTCTGCCTGGTTATTAGAGCCCGCAACAGGTCATTATTTATCTGAAAAAGACGGTTCATTGCCGCTACAGCCTCCGGGGGCGCATCGAAAATGACCTCGCAATACACTCCCTCCGTCTTTTTATTGATAGGATAAGCCAGGGTCTTTTTCCCGAGCATATTGGTCTTAACAATATTCCCGGAATTTTCGGTGATCACAGAATGGATGCTTTTCTTTACATCCTCTACCGAATCGACTTTTTCCGGGGTGATAATGAAAAGTCCTGAGTAAGAATTTACGTTTTCCATAGTTTACCGCCAATTTTAATTGTTAGATGATAACATACATCCCGACCATAATCAAGGCATTTTAATGAACGTATCGCTCAGTATCCGGCGCGGGATTGATTTTATTTATTATAATTATTCATGGCCGCCCTAACCCCTTTGGCCAGCCATGCTTCGGCGCATTCCGCGGACTTTTCCAGAACATCGCCAAGGCCGGAGCGCACGCGTCTGGGAAACGGAGAAAGAACATATGCTGCCGCATCTTCGATAATCTCGCCAGCCTCTATCCCGACCCTTAACCTGGCGAAATTCGAACCCACCCTTTCGATTATCGATTGCAGACCGTTGTGCCCCCCGGAAGAACCCTTCTCCCTGAGCCTTATATTTCCAAGGGAAAGATTTATATCGTCACTTATGACCAGAAGGTCTTTTATATCCTCCAGCCTGGAAGTGCAGATGGCCTCTACAGCTTCACCGGAAAGATTGATGAACGTCAGGGGTTTGAATAATATCACTTCCTGCCCGGCGATACGGCCGGTCCCGTAAGCGCCGTGAAACCCTTTTTTCCTTATCCCGCACCTGTGCTTCTTGGCAAGCAGGTCCACGACCTTAAACCCGACGTTATGTTTCGTGTTCCTGTATTTTAAACCCGGATTCCCCAGGCCGACTATGATCTTCATTTTATGACCGACAACCGACGAATTATTTTTCGGCGGGAGGAGCCTCTTCGCCTTCGGGGGTTTCTTCCTCTTCTTTCTTGCCTTTCTTGATGATTTCCGGTTCGGCTTCAGCCCCTTCTTCACCGGCCGCTTCTTCAGCCACAACTTCCTCTTCTGCCTGCGGCGGGCTTACCGTAACCACGGGTTGTTCCGGATCCCCCAAAAAGGCCACTCCCTCGGGAGGAGTGATATCCTTTATATGAATGGCATCACCGATCCTGAGATCATCTACATGGATGTCTATGCTCTCGGGTATAGCAGTGGGAAGACACTCGACCTCAAGCTCCCAGACCAGCTGGGCCATAAGCCCCTCATCTTCCCTTGCCCCCACCGCTTCGCCTTTTACCTCAAGCGGAACTTTTACGTGTATTTTTTCCTTCAGCGAGATCTCGTAAAAATCCACGTGCAAAAACTCTTCGCTCAGGGGATGGGCCTGCAGTTCTTTCACCATAACGGTCTTTTCTACCGGTTTTTCACCCCCGGTAATGGTCATGGTAATTATGGCGTTTTCTCCGGCTTCGGTGTGGAGGACATGCCCCAGGGCTTTATTGTCTACCTTGATGTTTATCCCTTTTTTCCCGCCTCTATATACAACTCCGGGGACTCCCCCCTCCTTCCTTAAGTGCTTGCTGGCACTTTTACCAAGGTCTCCTCTCACAGAAGCATTCAAGATTATCTTTTCCATTTTTATGCTCTCCTTTTTTATTATCGTCGTTCGTGATCCGTCTTTCGTGGTTCGTCATTAGCGCGCCTCACGGCGCATTTACTCAAACAGCGCGCTGATCGTCTCCTCATTATGTATGCGCCTTATGGCTTCCGCTAAAAGAGAAGCCACGGATAACTGGACGATATTTTTCAACTTCTTTTCTTTCGGCAAAGGGATCGTATCGGTCAATACCACTTCCTTTATAGGGGCCTTCTTCAGCCTCTCGATCGCCGGGCCGCATAACACCGGGTGCGTGATAGCGACATATATGTCCTTGGCTCCGCTGTTTTTCAGCGCGTTTGCAGCTTCCACTACGCTACCAGCAGTGGCTACGATGTCATCGACAATGACAACATTTTTGTCTTTTACGTCTCCCATGATATGCATGACTTCCGCTTCTGCATCATTGATGCGCCGCTTGTCCACTATAGCGAGCCCCGCCTGGAATCTCTTGGCATAAGACCGGGCGGTTTTTATGCCGCCGACATCCGGAGAAACCACAGCCAGGTCCTTCAGCCCTTTTTCCATAAAATACTCTTCGAATATCTTGACCGCGTAAAGGTGATCCAGCGGGATATCGAAGAAACCCTGGATCTGTCCGGCATGCAGGTCTATGGTTATGACCCTGTCCGCTCCTGCCCGGTCCAGCAAGTTGGCGATCAGTTTGGCCGTTATCGGAACGCGGGGCTGGTCTTTTCTGTCCTGGCGGGCATATCCAAAATACGGCAAAACCGCGGTGATCCTTTGTGCCGATGCCCTCCTGGCCGCGTCTATCATTATCAGAAGCTCCATCAGGTTCGCCTCAGCGGGATAACAAGTAGGTTGTATGATGAACACGTCAGTACCACGGATATTCTGGTTTATTTTGACCCGTATTTCTCCGTCACTGAACCGGCTGACTTTACAGTCCCCGAGGGGTTTTTCCAGAAATTCACATATATCCTTGCCAAGCTTGGGATTCGCGTTCCCGGTAAAAATCGTCAATTTATCCATGATCTCTCCTTCCTGGCACAGTTATTTTACAAGAGGTCTAGCCGGGACACCCACAACCGTCTCTCCGGCCCGGACATCTTTATTTTTCGTTACCACGCTGCCGGCTCCGACTTTCGCGTTCTCGCCGATCTTCACCGGCGCGATCAATATCACGCCTACTCCTATAAAGGCTCCATCGCCTATTACCGTCCGGTACTTGTTCCTGCCGTCATAATTTGCGGTGATCGTCCCTGCTCCGATATTCACGTTGCGGCCGACCACGGTGTCTCCGAGATAACACTGGTGTTTCACTTTCGTGCCTTCCCCTATCTCTGTCCGGCAAAGTTCCGCGTAATTTCCGATCCCCGCTCCGCTGGAGATCCTGGTCCCAGGCCGCAGCCGCGCGAAAGGGCCTATAGTACAGTTTTCCGCTATTTTTACGTCAGCTTCGATGACCGTCCCAGGAAAAATGACCGTATCTTTCCCTATCTCGGCGGCCTCATCGATATAGGTATTATCGGGATCGATAACGGTGACTCCCGAATCCATTAATCGTTCAATCGTCTTTCTATTAAGCATCTTGCCCGCCATAGCCAGGTCTTTTCTTGAATTTATCCCCAGGGATTCCGCCTCACTGCACTCCTTCGAAGCGACTTTCTTCCCGCTCTTGTTAAGGACCTCCACGATATCAGTGAGATAAAATTCTTTTTTCTTTTCGTTTATCTTGATGTTCCGGATATATTCCTTAAGATCGGATCCCCGGAAACAATAGGTTCCGACGTTTATTTCTTTTATTTTCTTTTCTTCCGGAGAAGCGTCTTTTTCTTCGACTATCTTTTCAACGTAACCTTTACCGCAACTTATCACCCTGCCATAAGAAGCCGGGTCTTCTACCTTGCAGGTCAAAAGTGCACAAGAAACTCCTTCTTTTTTCTGCACCTGGACCAGATCCTTGTACGTCGCGCCCAATATCAGCGGGGTATCCCCGCACGTAACCAGGATAGTGCCTTCGCACTTTTCCATCTCTTCAACGGCACGGGCCAGCGCATCAGCGCTGCCAAGAAGTTCCGGCTGTCTTACAAACCGGATACCGCTCCCGAAACTTTCTTCGACCTTTTCGGCTTTATAACCGACGACTACGATGATGTCGTCGGCACCGGCCTGTCTCAGGCTGGCTATGATCCTCCCCAGGATCGTCTTTGAACCGATCTTGTGGAGTACTTTGGGTATATTTGTCTTCATCCTCGTGCCCAAACCGGCAGCAAGGATGACAGCTGTAACGTTGTTCATAGAAGTATGCCATCCCGGAATTCGCCAAAGGCGGATATCCGGGATCCAATGATATTTTTATGTGATCCCGGGTCTCCCTCGCCTTCGGCTCAGTCGCCCGGGATGACATGTTTACATGGCTGGCGGGCAAGGATTCGAACCTTGACGCGCAGCTCCAAAAGCTGCTGTGCTACCATTACACTACCCGCCAATTACAGGTAGAAAGGTCACAGTTCGATGTCTTTAGATCCTTCTCCACCGGAAACTTCTACCTGACTCGTCTGAGCTACATCTTCCCGCGCGTTCTTCCGCAGGTCTTCCCCAGAAAACACGTCAAGGTCTTCTATTGTCCGGAGTTTATACGATCCGCCTTCTCTTTTCTGTTTCTTTGTTTCTCGCTCGTAAGCACTCAGCACCTGTTCCTGGATATACATTCTGCATTCCTGTTTTATCGGGTGGGCGATATCCATATGTTCAGCAGGGGTCTTCTCATCCACCGGGGCGGGCTGCCTCCCTATGCCGGATCCGCACTGGTTGCAGTAGCGGCTCCCTCTGACGTTCTTGAACCTGCACTTCGGACAGGAATCCATGGCTTTCCTTGAAGGCATGGCCACGAACAGACCGCTGTTTCCCTGGATGACCTTAACATTTCGGACCACAAACCAGTCATCGAACGTCATGGTCGCAAAAGCCTTCAATTTGCCGTCTTTACTCTCAACGGGAAAAACTCTGACTTCACTGATCTTCATCCTTTTCTCCTTTCTTCAGATGCCTTTACTTTCACCGCTTCGTCAGCACGTCTTGACAACAAAGACTCTCCAGTTTTTCTTTGAAAATTTACGCCGCAGCTTTTCGCCTGCTTTTTCGGCTTTTTCGCGTGCAAAAACGCCGAACACGGTAGGGCCGCTCCCGGACATAAGAGTCCCCAGGGCGCCCTCATTTTCAAGCTCTGAAAATGCCTTCTTCAGGACCGGAAAACTCTCCAGGGCGATAGCCTGTAAATCATTGCAAAGGTTTTCCGATAAACCACTTATGTTGTCATCATTCAAAAAAGAGGTGAACATTGTATCAACGCCCTTTTCTTTTGTCAAGCCAAAAGCAGATACCCGGTCGTAAACCTCCCTTGTCGATACCTCAAAAGGAGGGGTGATCAGGACATGAGAGATCTCCAGGGAAGAATCTATTTTTCTTATAATATCCCCCCTGTTTCTGCCGTACGCGAAACGGCAGTCGCTTATAAAAAACGGGATGTCCGCCCCAAGGCTGCCGGAAATATCAAGAAGGACGTCCCTGCCTAAAGGCGCCCCTGACAGCTCATTCATCCCCTTTAAAAGAGCGGCCGCATCACTCGATCCTCCTCCAAGGCCCGCGCCTATGGGAATATTTTTCTCCAGTTTTACTTTAAAATGAAGGTCTTTGCCTACCGCTTCCCGGAATGATTCGACCGTCCTGCCGAGTAAACTCTCATTGCCTACCGGAATGGAGGGATCGGCGCAGGTGATGACCGTGCCTCCCGCAGATGGCTCTACGGACAGCCTGTCAAACAGTGATACCCTTTCAAATAAAGTCTCGATCTCGTGATATCCGTCATCTCTCTTAGAAAGGACTTTGAGGTAAAGGTTTATCTTGGCAGGTGCAGTAAATTCCATGATGATCCGTCCGTAATGGACAGGGCAAAGCCCCCGCCCTAATATTTCATTTTTTCCTTGCAAGCAATTCTTCGGCTCTTTTGACGATACGCTCCGTGGTCAGACCATAAAATTCAAATAGATCATCGGGTTCCCCGCTGGCCCCAAATACATCTTCAATCCCCATTATTTTCATGGGAACTGGGCAAGATTCCACCACCACTTCGGCAACGGCACTGCCCATGCCCCCGGAAACAGTATGTTCCTCGGCCGTCAGTATCGCCCCTGTCTCCTTGGCCGCTTTTAATATCGCTTCCTTGTCGATCGGTTTTGGGGTATGTAAATTGATAATCCTTGCGCTGATGCCTTTTGACGCAAGAATCTCGGCCGCTTTAAGTGATTTCTCCACCATGCACCCGCAGGCGATAATGGTAATATCGCTTCCATCGCGCAAGAAGCTGGCCCTGCCGATCTTAAATTCAGGTTTATCCTTGATGATAGGGACATTTGTCCTTCCCAGTCTTAAATAAACAGGTCCGGGGATGTCAGCCGCCTGTTTGGTGGCCATATAGGCCTCTTCGGCATCGGCCGGGACTACCACGGTCATGTTAGGGAGAAGGCGCATGAGCGCTATCTCTTCCAGCGCCTGGTGAGTGGCCCCGTCGCCTCCTACCGAGATCCCGCCGTGGGTACCGGCAATGTTCACGTTCAGATTCATATACGCAACCGAAACCCTGACCTGGTCCCATGCCCGGCCGCTGGCAAAAGCGCCAAAGGTGCAGGCAAAAGCGATCTTGCCTGAAAGAGCCAGACCGGCGGCCGCGCCTATCATGTCCTGTTCCGCGACGCCGTGACTTATAAATCTTTCCGGGAACTGGTCGCGGAACCAGTGGGCTCTTACCGATTCAGTGAGATCAGCAGATAGAACCACTACATCCTTGTTCGTCTTCCCCAGGTCCAGCAAGGCCTCACCAAAACCGTCTCTGGTAGATTTTTTTTCAACTTTTTCCTCAGGCATACATCACTCCTTACTATCCGCTATATGCTATACGCTACTTATTAAAGATATCCCGTCGGGGCTTCCACTATTTCCTGGACAGGGGCTCTCTTGTCAAAATCATAGAGATCCTTCTCGCTTATCTTGAGCCGGGCATTCTCGATCTGGTCGATCATTTCCATAAACTCAAAGTCTTCGAATTTATATCCGTATACCACGGTGTTCGAGATCTTTATGATCTCTTTTATCTTCTCCACCCTGGGATCAAAAGCCGCACCGGGTGCGACCTTGTCGACTATTTTGAACTTGATCAAAAAGAATCTTTCGCCTCCGGAAGCCATAAAAGAGCCTTCGGCGGATTTGTAATCGTATTTTTCGGTAAGATTTTTCTCTGTCCTGAAATCTATTTTTATCCTGTTAGCTATCTGGGCCGCCAGAAATTCTTCCATGGTTATGTTTTTCAGATAGAACTTTTCCCTCCAGTAACCTATATCGGACAGCCTGGTGGGAGGAGCCCTAAAAAACTCATCCAGGACCTTTTCCCTGGTCGCGTCCTCTACGTTCAGATTGTCGAAAACTTTTTCTATCGAGCGTTCTTTTTTAGCCTGGGGAGTAAGGTTGATGCTGAAAAGCGTGCGTTTATAAGATTCATTGCGCGATATGTTCCTGTACATCCCCCGTTTGACATCTTCAACGTACTTTATGATGATCACCTGCAGTTCCGGGAGCCTGGCATCCTGGGTTATCACGCAATAAAACTTTATGTCGGCGTCAGTGCTCAATACAATGCGTGACGCGACCAGGACAAGGTTGCTTATAATATCCCAGGCTTCCTTGCTTATGCCCAGTTCCGCGTCAAGCAGGCCCTTCATGGGATAATATATGCCCATGGTCGAACCCGTTACCACGACATCCACGTCCATGCCATACTCAAGCTTACACACAGTCTTGACGGCATCGGGAAGTTTTTCCTTGGGATAGGTAGGCGTGCAGGAAGACAGAAACACTAAAGCGCACGCCAGAATCGCCGCACCGGCTAACAGAATATATGCTCTTTTTATGGGAACATCAAACTGAGCGGTCCCAGTCCCTGTCCTCGGTCGGACCTTCTTCAATAACGGTCTCCTTGATTCCATATTCTTCAAAGATAGCTATAATCTCGTCATATTCCAGCTCTTCGCGTTTCAGGAGCTCCTTGGCGAACCTTTTCAGGATCTCCTTCTTATCGTTCAGCGTTTTCTGCACTTCTTTCAGGCATTGCTGAAATATAACTTGAGTGTCTTTATTGAGCGTCAACTTTACGTCCTCGGAAAGCTGTTCTTTTGGTATTACGGTATAATCCCCTAAAAATTCGGACTCTCCCATGCCCAGCCGCCAGACCATGGAGTGGGCTACGCCCATGGCGCTCTGGAAATCGCCTGAGACGCCGCTTGAGGTCGTGCCGTATCTTATCTTTTCCGCGACATACCCTCCAAGACTGATCTTGATCTCCGCCAGAAGCTGCTCTTTGCTCCTGGAGTAAAGTTCCTCTTTTTCGGGCGACCAGACCACTCCCAGGGTCCCTCTCCTTGGTATTATGCTGGCTTTAAAAACGCTCTTCGAAGGAGCCTTTAGGAAGGTAACAATCAAGTGCCCTGACTCGTGATAGGCGGTCATCTCCTTTTCCCTGGGGGTAACGGTCAGCCTATGTTTTATCCCCAGGTCAACCCGCTCAAAAGCTTCACTGATCTCTTTCAGCCCGATCGCTTCTTTCTTGTGCCGGGTGGCGATCAAAGCCGATTCCTGGACGATGTTAGCGATATCAGCGGGACTTTTACCTACAGCACGGCGGGCAAGTCTTCCAAGGTCAAGGCCCTCTTCGGCCTTGACCTTGTCCAGGTAATACTTGAAGAGTTCCTCACGGTCATCCTGGGAGGGCTTGGTGACTATGATCTTCCTGTCAAATCTTCCCGGACGGAGCAGAGCCTGGTCAAGGTGCTCTTCAGGCGCGTTGGTAGCGCCGATGACGACAATGTTCTGCTCTTTACCCTTAAGTCCATCCATCTCCGCAAGAAGCTGGTTAAGGGTACTATTGGTCTCCTGCCCTCCCCCAAAACTGAAAGTCCTGGACCTCCCGATAGCGTCGACCTCATCTATGAACAAAATGCATCCCCCGTATCCATAAGCAAGGTCCCTGGCTTTCTTGAAAAGTTTCCGGACCCGCGAAGCGCCTACGCCGACAAAGACCTCGACAAATTCACTTCCCGACATGGAAATGAAAGGCATATCGGCTTCGGTGGCTATCGCTTTGGCCAGATATGTCTTGCCGCATCCGGGAGGTCCCAGCATGATAAGGCCTTTTACCATGCTTCCTCCAATTTTCTGCACCTTGGCCCTGTCTTTAATGAGCTGGACCACTTCCTTAGCCTCCAGCTTGACGTCATGCATGCCTATGACGTCATCCCATGTGATGCTTACGTCCTTACCCTTGATGGGAGCTTTATCCAGCTTGGCGAACCCTCCGCGCATGAAGGTGAGGTACATGAACACGAATATGCCGGCATGTATACCAGCCATGATGAACTGCACGGGCATCGTCGCCAAGGTCATCTTACGATAAAAAGACTCCAGTGACATGAGCCCTATGATCGAAAGTATTATCAGCACGAATAGCACGACAGAAATGATGATCATGGTCTTATGCTGCCTGAAGTACATGCCCAGTTTTCTGTTCAACATAGCCTCATCTCCTTGTTTTTGTCCTCAATCACATTATATGATGCGACTTATTCACGGTTCTACCCTAATGCTTTCTCCTGCTCGTCCAGTTCGGCCAAAGCCCTTTCCAATTCATCTTTTTTAGGAGCTATCCCGTGCCATTCGACCTTGTTCTCGATAAAAGATATCCCTTTTCCCTTTATGGTATGTGCTATTACAAGCTGCGGCTTGTTTTTGACCTTCTCGCATTCGCCAAAGACCTTGTCCAATTGTTCAAGATCATGCCCGTCGACTTCAACGGCATGCCACCCGAAATAATGCCATTTTTCTTTATAAGCGCCGAGGTCTTTCACCTCGCAGCACAACCCGTCTATCTGGAGTTTATTGAAATCTATGATACCGCACAGGTTATCGAGTTTATAATGGGCTGCTGTCATAGCCGCTTCCCAGACCTGGCCCTCATTAGTCTCCCCATCTCCCATAAGACAATAAACCCTGGACTTCAAATGGTCCATCCTGTTAGCCAAAGCGAATCCCACTGCTATGGATAACCCTTGCCCCAACGAACCGCTCGATATCTCAAGGCCCGGCAGCCCCAGTTGGGGGTGCCCCTGAAGACGCGATCCGAGTTTTCTCAATGTCCAGAGCTCGTCCTTCGGGAAAAATCCCAGGTCTGCCAGGACCGCGTATAAAGCCGGGCAACCGTGTCCCTTGGAAAGAACGAATTTATCTCTTTCTTTCAAAGCAGGATTTTTAGGATCGATGTTCAATCTCCTGTAATACAGGGATATGAGTATCTCCACCATCGACAGGGAACCGCCGGTATGGCCGCTGCCGGCCTTCTCCAGCATTTTTAATATGTCACGTCTTAGATCTATCGCCTTTTTCTTTAGAGCTTTAATATCATCTACTCTTTTCATTTACCTCTGCCGTTGCTCTTGCTTCGCCTTTTCCAGTTTGTCTATTACTTCCTGATTTCCAGGGTCCAGTTGCAGGGATTTTTTCCATTCAATAACGGCTTTTCCCAGTTCGCCTTTCGCGAAATACACGTCCCCCAGATGCACCCTGATGATAGAGTCATCCGGTATATAGGCAACCGCCTTTATCAGCTGCTCCAGGGCTTCGTCCAACATCCCCTTTTTATAGTACGCCCAGCCCAGACTGTCGATATAAGCCCCGTTTTCCGGTTCAAATTCAAGGGCTTTTTTGACCAGTGTTATGGCCCTGTCCGGATTTATTCCCTCTTCGGCGTACAAATATCCCAGATAATTATAGGCTTCCGGGAAATCAGGGTAGGCGGATACTATTTCCTCGAGTATCTTGACAGCTTCTTCCTTTCTCCCGAGCCTGTCAAGCGCGGCGCCCAGATAAAACCTGTACAATTCGTTCTTCGGATCTTTTTTTACCGCTACTTCGTAATTTTTAACTGCTTCCCCGTACTCTTTTTTAAGCGCGGCCAGGTACCCCAGGCTGACATATATGCTCGCGCCTGTTATCCCCTTCTCCAGTGCTTCCTTCAGGACCTTTTCCGCTTCGCCGTATTTCTTTTCGCTCACATAGATGCTGAATGTCTTCAGATACGGCTCCGGGGAATATATGTCCAACCGCATCAATATCCGGTTCTGCTCTATTGCCTTGTCCGTATCTCCTGTTTGGTAATATACCTGCCCCAGCCTGGCGTATGCATCCCTGTTCAGGGGATCCATGACTACCACTGTCTCGTATTGTTTTATGGCTTCGTCGAATTTTCCTTCTATCTCATAGACAAAGCCAAGGACCAGATGAGCCTCAAGATAATTCTCGTCTACTTTCACGGCCTTTTTCAGGTTCTCAACGGCTTTGTCCAGCCGGTCGATCTTGCTGTAGATCACTCCGAGGTTAAAATAGGTGAACGCGTCGTCGCCCCTTATCTTGATTATGTTTTCGTATACTTCCGCCGCTTCATCAAACTTCTGCTCGATCACGTAAAGGTCCGACAGGAACATCAGGGCCCTGAGATTTTCGGGGTCATGTTTTAAAGCTTCCGCGTACCGCTCCTCGGCTTTTCCGTACTCACCTTTGGATGTATGAATGATCGCCAAAAAGAGGTAAGGCTTGATGTTATCAGGCTCTATTTCCGCCGCCTTTTCCAGGTACTCGACCGCTTCGTCAAGCTTTCCCATTGTCAAAAGGCCGGTGCCGAACCTGACATATATTTCGCCCATATCCTCCCTGTAAGAAAGAGCTTTTTTATATTCGTCCAAAGCCGATCCTGTATTCCCGGAATTATCATAAAGGATCCCCATTATGTAATGGGCCAGAGCGTTTGAAATGGTCCTTACACCCGGATCGTCGATCCTAGTGGAATCGATAAGCGCTCCTATCGGTTCACCGGTGGGAAACGCTTCCGAGGCGCAAATGAATAAAAAAAAGCAGGAGTAACAAAAAATGGAAAAAACTACACGGGCAAACGTCATACTTTCCTCTTCTTGTGCCTGTCTCTGCGCATTCTTTTTTTTCTCTTGTGCCTCTTTACTTTCTTCAGCTTTCTCTTTCTACCACAGGGCATTTTCGTCCACACCTCCTTCTTGACCCTAATCTAATATATCACCTTGTTCAGGGGGTACTCGACAATCCCTTGCCCGCCTGCTTTTATAAGCTTGGGAATAAGCTTTTTTACGTCTTCCTCGTCGACAACAGTATCTATATCGACCCAGTCCCCGTCCGCGAGCTGCGAAACTGTCGGAGCTTTCATCGACGGCAAGAGGGCCAGTACTTTCTTGAGATCTTTGCTCCGCACGTTCAGCTTCAGTCCCACTTTTCCTTCAGCAAGTATAGCTCCCTTGAGAAGCATGACCATCTGCTCGATCTTGTCCTTTTTCCAGGAGTCTTTCCAGGAATCGTGGTTGGCGATGAACTGGGTGGTGGAATTACAGACCGTATCGACTATTCTTAGATCGTTGGCCCTGAGACTCGACCCGGTCTCGGTGATCTCCACGATCGCGTCGATGCCCATCTTGGTCTTTACTTCCGTGGCGCCCCAGCTGAATTCCACTTCGGCGTTCACATTTTTATCCTTGAGATACTTTTTCGTGACCTTTACCAGTTCTGTGGCGATCCTTTTACCGCGCAAATCCTTTACGCTTCTGACCTTAGAACTATTAGGAACGGCCAGGACCCACCTTACCGGGCGCATGCTCTGCTTGGCATATATCAGGTCCGCGACCCTTTTCACTGATGACCCGTTCTCTTCGATCCAGTCGTTGCCCGTGATGCCGCAGTCAATAATGCCGTCCTCCACGTAGCGGGATATCTCCTGGGCCCTGAACATCACCGCGTCTACCTCTTCATCATCTATGGAAGGAAAATAGGACCTTTCCGCGACCCTGATCTTGAAACCCGCTTTCCCGAACAGCCTGATCGTCGATTCCTGCAAACTTCCCTTCGGAAGTCCTAATCGCAATAATTTTTTGCCCATGATCTACCTTCTTTTTTGTTGTCCTTTCATCTTATCCAGGCACAAAAATCCCTTATATATTTGTGAGCCATTGTATATCAATATTATTATAGATGTCAAGAAGTATGAAGGCGGGTCAGGCACGCTCGCTCTAAAGCAAGGACCCGTAAGTATGCCTCTTCCAGGTCCTTACCCACGCATATTGAACCATGCCTGCGCATCATTACCGCGGTGGCCCCGGAGGCGACTTTTTCCGCCACCGCTTTAGCCAGCAGGGCGGACCCCGGCTGGATATAATCGATGATGGGGACCGCCTTTTTAAGGATACAATCAAATTCGTAGGAAGTGCTCACCAGTCTGTCGGTCTTTTCAGCGGCCGCGATCATTAAGGGAGAATGGACATGTAAAATCGCATTTACCTCGCGGCTTGCCCTGTAACAGGCTATATGAAGCGGCGTTTCGGTGCTGAGTGTCTCTTTGTTTTCTTCGACTTTATCGAACGGGATGCGGGCGTACCCGCCGGCTGCACAGTCAGACATGTCAGCGCCCTGCTTTTTTATCACAAAAAAATCCCCGTCTCTTACGCTGATATTCCCGCCAGCGCCTATAACCAGGCCTTTTTCATGGATCAATCTGCCATATTTCGCCGCTTCTTCCCTTTTGTCCATAGCGTGAGTAGTCTATCACAGGCGCCATTTACAGTCAATCAGTTCAAACGACAGGAGTTTTTTATTGCCTGGCCAGTTCCTGCCAGGGACGTCCGATTTCCCCAGCGAGAAAATCGGACTCTAAAATTTCCTCGCTCTCGCCGGAAGTTAAGACACGGGCGAACCGTACCCGCTCGGAAATTTAAAGCCCTGTACGAAACAGGCCAGGCAATAAAAACAACAATCCTTTAGCTCATTTCATGCGATACATGGTTGTTTTGTTTAAATGGGCATGACGGCGAATGTATGCCTGACGGACCATTACAAAAATTTAGCTTTTCCCGGGCATTTTAAGCTGAAGTTGTCATGGCTATTAAACATGCGTAGGCATGACAACTGTCCGAGCCCCGAGTATTCCTGTAACGAGGGGCGAGTTTTGCCATGTCAGCTTAAAATGTCCCGAAAAGCGTTAAGAATTTTTGTCGGGCCGGAAGGCATGCATTCACCGGAAAAGACATTTAATTTTGATGGGAAGGATTTTATTGTTTTTGCAAAGCTAATTGCGCCGCGAATGACGAATAAATGCTTGTCTATCATGCGAAAAACCTTATAATATAGGGCTATGATCTAACTAAGGAGCTGATGTCATATGGTACTGAGTATTCTTCGAAGTAAAAAATTCGCCAAGAGAGTGCTTTTCGCGCTCCTGGTCCTCATCATACCCGCATTCGTCCTGTGGGGAGTAGGAAACATTTCACAGAGGCCGCCTCTGATCGGCCAGATAGGCGGGCAGAAAATACAGGCCACCGACCTGGCCAAAAGCGCTCAGGGAGTACGGATCCAGATCCTCCTTACTTATTTTAACGACCCCGAGACCCTGAACCGTATACTGCAGAACCGGACCATTACCAACTTCATGGCCTGGGAAAGACTGATTTTCCTGAATGCCGCGCGCAAAAACCGCATCAAAGTCAACGACAGGGAAGTCATGACCTTTATTTCACAGCATCCGCTTTTCCAAAAGAACGGCATCTTCGATATGAAGATCTACACTTACATACTGCGAAATATGTTATCAATAAATCCGGCGCAGTTTGAAAAACTCGTCAAGGAGAACCTCGAGGTAAGAAAGTTCCGTCAGAACCTCCTTGGGAATATCACCATCGATGACGATGATCTCCTTTCGTTTTACAAGGCGGCCAATGATAAAGTGGATATATCCTACGTACTGATCGGCAAGAGCCTGTTCATCGATAAAATAAATGTCGAACCGGAAGAGATCAGGACATTTTACGCGAACAATAAAAACGCGTTTCTTTCCCCGGCGGAAATAGACATAGAATATGTGGAGATCCCTTATGACGAGGAGAAAAGAACTACGGCAACGGAAACAATAAGAAAAATGTATCCAGAGCTCCAGGCCTCGCCCAATAAATTCAGCACTATAGCTGAAAAAAACGGCTTTCGCTACGGCAGAACGGGGCTCTTCTCCCAAAATGAACTGATCCCAGGGATACAATCGACCAAAACGATACATGACCTGGCTTTCTCCATGAAAGTAGATGAGATAAGCCCTCCTGTGTTTTCCGAATCTGACAAGGGGAAAGTCTACATCCTTCGTAAACTTAAACATGTCCCCCCTGCTCCCCTGCAGTTCGAAGAAGTCCGTGATAATATCCGGGATATCATCCTGGATTCTAAATGCCTCGGCCTGGCCGAAGAAAAAGCCAGTCAGCTTCACGAGAGAATCACAAAAGGCGGGATGCCGCTGGAAGAGGCGGGCAAGATACATGGCCAGGTCTCAAAAACCGCTTCAGGGATCGGTCCCGGAGATTACATCCAGGATGTAGGCCCCGCTGGTGCGGTCGTCGCCCGTGCGCTTAAAAGCGGCGCGGGTGCGGTCTTGCCTCCCATGACCGTCAAGGAAAAAGGCGTTCTTCTCATCAGGGTAGATAAAATAATACCGGTCAGCGAGGAAAATTTTGAAAAACAGAAGGAACCGCTGCGCCAGGAGCTCCTGGCCCGGAAACAGATGGCTGCCATAGACAAGTGGATGGAAGAGAACTCGTCAAAAATCAGACTGAAGATACCTTTAGACGAGATTTAGTCGAAGAATTTTTCCAGTTCCTTTTTGAAATGAGATATATCCTTGAACCTGCGGTAAACTGAAGCAAAACGAACATAGGCGACTTCATCGAGGTTATACAGCCTGTCCATGATCATTTTCCCGATAGCCGTAGACTTGATCTCTCTTTCCGTCTTCCTGTGGGTCTCCCTCTCGATCTCGTCGACTATCTCTTCGATCTTGTCCATGCTTACAGGGCATTTCTCGCAGGCCTTGATGATCCCTGTCTTTATCTTTTCCCTGTCGAATCTCTGTCTTGACCCGTCCCGTTTGACGACCATAAGGGGAGCTTCTTCCACATATTCGTAAGTGGTAAATCTTTTGCCGCACTTCAGGCATTCCCGACGCCTCCTTATGCTTGTCCCCTCCCCGCTGATCCGGGAATCGATCACCTTGTCATCCATGGAACTGCAAAACGGGCACTTCACCTTTTCACCACCACCAGTTCGACTCCGCCTTCATCCAGGAATTCCAGCGCCATTTCATCGGGATAAGCGCCCTTGATGACCACTTTTTTGATCCCGACATTGATGATCATCTTCGCGCATATACTGCAAGGCTGGGTCGTGATATACAATGTCCCCCCTCCAAGGCTGATACCGTGACGGGCGGCCTGAAGAAAAGCGTTCTGCTCGGCATGAAGGGCGCGGCAAAGTTCATGCCGCTGGCCGGAAGGCACGCCGAGTTTTTCTCTCATACACCCTACTTCATCGCAATGTACGATCCCGGAAGGAGCCCCGTTATAACCGGTGGCCAGTACCTGCTTGTTTTTGACCACTACGGCTCCGACGTTCCTGCGCAGACATGTCGAACGGGTCGCGACCAGTTTAGCTATGCTCAGAAAATACTCGTCCCAGCTAGGGCGGTTTCGTCGGTCGTCGGTCGTCGGTCGTCGGTCGTTTTTGGTTTTGGTCCTGCTCTTCTTCACAAGGCCTCCATCTCGTCGATTATTTTCTGATACAACGGGAAACTTTTTAGAAACTCTTTCACTTCCTGCCGGATAGCCGCCAGTTTCTTTTCGTCTTCGCAAGACTGTAAAGCTGTATCAATGAATCCCGCTATCTTCTCCATCTCTTCTTCACCCATACCCCTGGTCGTCGCCGCGGGAGTGCCAATACGTATGCCGCTGGTTACAAAAGGACTTTTTTCATCAAACGGGATAAGGTTCTTGTTGACCGTTATGCCCGCCTTGTCCAGACAGGTCTCCGCGTCCTTTCCGGTAATGCCCTTGTTGTTAAGATCGATCAGAAGCAGGTGGTTGTCCGTCCCGCCGGAAACGATCCTGTATCCCCTGGCAGTCAGCTCGTCCGACAGGCGCTTGCCGTTCTTTACGACTTTTCCCTGGTATGTCTTGAACTCCGGTTTAAGGGCCTCTGCGAAAGCCACTGCTTTTCCCGCGATCACGTGCATGAGTGGCCCGCCCTGGACTCCCGGAAAAACCTCGGAATCGATCTTTTTCGCGAACTCTTGTTTGCACAATATCATCCCGCCCCTGGGCCCCCTCAACGTCTTATGCGTAGTTGTGGTGACGAATTCGGATATCTGAACCGGATCTGGATGAAGTTTGGCGGCGACCAACCCCGCAATGTGGGCCATGTCGACCATAAGAACGGCTCCTACCTCGTCGCATATCTCCCTGAACTTCCCGAAATCTATCGACCTCGGGTAAGCAGAAGCACCGGCTATTATCATCTTTGGTTTATGACCAAGGGCTTTTTCCCGTATTTCACCGAAGTCCAGCATCTCGGTTTTCCTGCCAACACCGTAAAAGGCCATGTTGAAATACTTACCCGAGTAGTTCTTGCGGTGCCCGTGAGTAAGATGCCCTCCACAAGCCAGGTCCATGGCCAGGACCGGCTCACCTATCCCTACTGTGGAAAAAAAGACCGCCTGGTTGGCCTGCGAACCTGAATGGGGCTGGACATTCACGTGTTCCGCCCCGAAAAGTTTCTTGGCCCTCTTGATCGCCAGGTCCTCCGCCACATCAACGAATTCGCAACCACCGTAATACCTGGCGTGGGAATACCCTTCAGCGTATTTATTGGTCATGGCCGATGAAACCGCTTCCATGACCGCCCGGCTGGTAAAATTTTCGCTGGCGATAAGTTCGATGCCTTCGCTTTCGCGTTTTGTTTCACCAAGAACGGCTTTGAATATGTCCGGATCAGTATTTCGTAAATGTCTCATCGTCTTCCTTTTTTATCTTTCTTAAATTCTTTTTTTTCTATGGCCTTTATCTGCCTTACCCGCCTGGCGTGACGTCCCCCGAGAGACTTCGTCCTCAACCAGGCGCTGAGAATATCAAGGTTCTTCCTGTCGCTGACCCTTGACGCAGCCAGGACAAGCACATTGGTATCATTGTGTTCCCGCGAAGAAACAGCATCGGCCCTGGAATAACATGCCCCTGCCCTCACCCCGGGAACCTTATTGGCGACTATAGCCATGCCGATACCCGACTTACAGATCACTATGCCTCTTGCGGCTTTTTTACCGGAAACTTTTTTAGCTACGGCATATCCGTACTCCGGATAGTCGCAGGGCCTCTCCGAACGAGTGCCCAAGTCCTCCACCTTGTACCCCGCCTTAGTAAGTTTTTTTTTGATCTCTTCTTTGAGGTAAAAACCACCGTGATCGGCGCCTATAGCTATTCTTCCTTTAGCCATTTTATCAGCCCTTCTATTGATTTTTGTATGATCTTAAACGAAACTTTGTAAAAAGCGATAGGCCGTCCTATGGGATCCGGGATGACCAGGTTCCCGGTATCATCGCCGAATTCTCTCAGGAAATGTACTCTATCCGACAGTCCCGGATCGGCCATGATGATCATTTCTTTATGCATGGGTTCCATGACCACTATCATATCGGCCCACTTCAAAAGATCGTCCGCCAGGTTCTTGGATTTTAACCCTTCCGAAGGGATCTTTTCACTTTTAAGGACCTTTATCGCTCCGATGGAAGGAGGCACGCCGTTCACCCCCAGGGTCCCCGCCGATCTCACTTCTATCTGCATGCCTTCTTCTTCAAGGCGCTTTGTCATATATGCCTCGGCCATAATGCTCCTGCAACTGTTGCCGGTGCATACGAAAAGTATCCTACTGATGTCTTTCATTTCTGCATTTCCGTGTCATCCCGGAATCGGCCGACCTGTCCGCCGAAACTTTAGCGAAGGCGGGAGGCCGATATCCGGGGTCAAATAAAAATTACTTTTTTAATCTGCGGTTCTTCGCTTGTATTTTGCGGACCAGTTCCTTCTTGTGCTCCTGTATCTTCTTACTTATCGCCGCGTTATCGATCCCGATGATCTGCGCGGCAAGTATCGCAGCGTTGATCGCACCCGTTTTCCCTATGGCGACCGTGGCCACCGGGACCCCGGACGGCATCTGGACCATAGAAAGAAGCGAATCAAGGCCTTCCAGCTTGCTTTCCATCGGAACACCTATTACCGGAAGCGTGGTATGCGCCGCGATCACCCCGGCCAGGTGGGCAGCTCCCCCCGCTCCGGCTATAATCACTTTTATTCCTGTCTTTTTCGCTCCCCGGGCGTAATCCGCAGTCAGTTCCGGCGAACGGTGGGCCGAAAGGATCTTGATCTCGTGGGAGATACCGAACTTTTTCAGGGTCAGGCTCGCCTCTTTCATGACCGGCATGTCAGAATCGCTCCCCATTACTATGCTGACCATTGCTTTCTTCGCCATATTGCCTCTCCCCTTGTCATGTCATCCCGGAATCGGCCGCAGGCCGATATCCGGGATCAATTAAAAATTACGCCTTAACTCTCTGTATCGCCCTGTACCCTATATCCCTGCGATAATGCATCCCTTCAAAGTGGATCTTCTCAACAGCCCTGTAAGTATTCGCCACGGCTTCTTTGATATCCTGCCCCAGGCCGACCACGTTCAGGACCCTTCCGCCTGCGGTAAAAAGTTCATTGTTATCGGAACGAGTCCCCGCGTGGAAAACAAAAGCTCCTTCTTTTTTTGCTTCTTCGAGACCCGTGATCCGTTTTCCTTTTTCGTAGCTTCCCGGGTAGCCGCCAGAAACAAGCACTACGCATACGCACTCCCGTTCGTCCCATTTTACTTTTTTCCCGGAAAGTCCGCCGCCGGCTGCTGCCGCGAGCACATCCACCAGGTCGGATCTCATCCTGGGCAAAATGACCTGTGTCTCGGGATCGCCGAATCGCACATTATATTCAAGGACTTTCGGCCCGGCATCCGTTATCATTATCCCCGTGTAAAGCACGCCCTTGTAAAGGATGCCATCGTTGCGCAACCCGTCGATCGTAGGACGCACGATCGTCTCGATCACTTTTTGGAACATCTCCTTGTCGACAACAGGCGTGGGCGAATAAGCCCCCATGCCACCGGTATTCGGCCCCTGGTCCCCGTCTAAAACGCGTTTGTGGTCCTGGCTTGAAGCCAGGGGCAGGATGTTCTGCCCGTCTGTGATCACCAGGATCGAAGCTTCCTCGCCTTTCAGGCATTCCTCGACTATTATCTTGTTGCCCGCTGAACCGAATTTCTTTTCCACCAGCATGCTTTTGGCGGCTTCTATCGCTTCTTCCTTGGTATCAGCAACGATAACACCTTTTCCTGCCGCGAGGCCGTCGGCTTTCACTACTACAGGCGCACCCACTGAACGGATATATCCCTCGGCCTTGTCTATGTTATCGAATATCCTGAACTCGGCGGTGGGGATGCTGTGCTTACCCATGAGCTCTTTTGCGAATATCTTGCTGGACTCAAGCCTCGCCGCGGCATATGAAGGACCGAAAACCTTTACCCCTTCACTTTCCAGGGCATCGGCTAATCCGGTGGCCAAAGGCGCTTCCGGCCCTACAACGACCAGGTCGATATTCTTCTCTTTGCAGAAATCCTTTACGCTCTGGTGAGCGGAAACGTCCAGTTCTACATTAACGGCGGTCTTCCGGGTCCCGCCGTTCCCCGGAGAACAATACAGCTCTTCGGTCATCGGGCTCTGGCTGATCTTCCAGCACAAGGCATGTTCACGTCCCCCCGATCCGATAACCAGTATCTTCATGAAACTACCACACCCCTTTTCCCTTTGACGATATCGCCGATCGTCCAGCTCTTTAACTTATATTTCTTTCTCAGCAGCTGCTCTGCTTTTGTCACGTCTTTGCGTGAAAGCACCATGACCATCCCGATCCCCATGTTAAAAGTCCTGTACATTTCCCTGTCGCTGATATCCGCTTTTTCCCGGATAAGCGAGAATATCTTTGGCTGTTTCCAGCTGTTTTTCCGGATTACCGCCCGGGTACCGGCCGGTAATATCCTTTCGATATTATCGTAGAAACCGCCGCCGGTGATGTTGGCTATCCCTTTTATGTTGACTTTCTTCATCGTCTCCAATATCGGCCGGACGTATATAAAAGTAGGCTTTAAGAGCACCGTCTTGTTTCTTTTTATTTCCCTTTCGGAAAAGATCTTCCTGACCAGGGAATAACCGTTGGAATGAAGGCCACTGGAAGCTACGCCCAGAATGTGATCACCGGGTTTGATCCTGCTCCCGTCGATGATCCTGTTTTTCTCCACGACGCCCACGCTGAAGCCCGCCAGGTCATACTCGCCTTTGGCATACATCCCAGGCATCTCCGCCGTTTCACCGCCCAAAAGCGAGCATCCTGCCTGCTTGCAGCCATTCGCGATACCTTTTAGGACTGCTTTCCATATTTTTCCTTCCAGTTTCCCTGTCGCGAAATAATCAAGAAAGAAAAGCGGGCGCGCGCCGGAGCAAAGGATATCGTTCACGCACATGGCCACCAGATCTATCCCTATCGTGTCGTGTTTCCCCGTGATATGAGCGATCTTAAGCTTTGTCCCCACGCCATCAGTGGAAGCGACCAGGAGAGGACCTTTACCGCCGGACTTGGCAAGGTCAAAGACGCCACCGAAGCCGCCTATTGAACCGACGCTCCCCTTTACCCTGGTGGTGCCGATAAGCTTCTTTATATCCTTCACCAGACGATTAGCTTTATCGATATCTACGCCTGCTTGCCTGTATGTGAGTTTTTTTGTCATAATCCGATATTCTTGAAGATCTTGTCGATATGCCTGAGGTGGTATTCAAGGCTGAAACAATCTTCGATCTCTTCCCGTGACATGTAAGCGCCTATTTTTCCGTTTTCAAGCAGAATGCCCTTGAAATCCCGTCCCGTGCTATGCGCACCCAGCGCCGATTCCTGCACAATATCATAAGCCTCCATGCGGGTAGCACCTTTCTTGATAATCTCCATCATAACGTGCTGGGAATAAACCAATCCTTTTGAAATGGCAAGGTTCTCCATCATTTTATCCTCGTGCACTACGAGCTTGGATATCAAGGTCTTTGCTTTGTCCAGCATGTAATCTAACAGGATGGTCGAGTCCGGGACAATTATGCGCTCTACAGAAGAATGGGAGATATCGCGCTCGTGCCACAAAGCCACATTCTCGATAGCCGCCATGGCGTTGCCCCTGAGGACCCGGGCAAGGCCGCATATGCGCTCGCAGATGATAGGGTTCTTCTTGTGGGGCATGCTCGAAGAACCTGTCTGGCCCTTGGCGAAATATTCCTGCACTTCCCCGATCTCTGTTTTCTGGAGGCCCCTGACCTCAAGAGCGATCTTCTCAAGTGTCGCTCCGACAAGGGCTATAACGTTAAGATAATAGGCATGCCTGTCACGCTGAAGGACCTGGCTTGAAACACGGGACGGCTCAAGGCCGAGTTTTTTGCATACGTATTCTTCCACGTAAGGATCGACGTTAGCAAAGGTCCCTACTGAACCGGAGATCTTGCCGACCGCCACGGTCTCCCTGGCGCTTTCCAGTCTTTTAAGATCCCTCTCCATTTCACGGTAATAGATCGCCATTTTCAAACCGAACGAGATAGGCTCGGCGTGAACGCCGTGAGAACGGCCCATCATCGGTGTTTTCTTGTACTTTATCGCTTTTTCCTTAAGGATCTCGCAAAACTCTTTAGCGTTTTTTATGATCAGGTCAATGGCTTCCACCATCATAACGGAAAGAACTGTATCCAGAACATCGCTTGAAGTAAGCCCGAAATGGAAGTATTTCGCTTCCACGCCGACATTTTCCGACACGCTCTTGATGAAAGCGACGACGTCATGGTGGGTCTGGCTCTCTAACTCATTTATTCTTTGGACATCGAACGCGGCTTTTTCCCTTATCACTTTAACGGCTTCTTTGGGAATGAGCCCAAGTTTAGCAAATGCTTCACAGGAAAGGATTTCGACTTCCAGCATCTTTTGGAACTTGTTTTCCTCGTTCCATATCCTGGACATTTCGGGTCGTGTGTAGCGGTCTATCATTTTTCCCCCTTAGTCTTGGACCAGAGTATTGTTTATAGCATACATAATACCCCCCTGTCAATAATTAGCATATCTCGTCGGTCGTCGGTTTGTATGTCATCCCGGGCGAGGCCGCAGGCCGAGACCCGGGATCATATAATAATTTTATTCGGTCCCGGATAATCCTTCGCTTCACTCAGGATTTCCGTCGGTCGACAGCGGTATGTCGTCGGTCGAAGTCGAGTTATTTATTGCCTGGTCCGTTCCTACCAGGGACGTCCGCTTTTCCCAGCGAGAAAACCGGACTCTAAAATTTCCTCGCTCTCGCCGGAAGTTAAGACACGGGCGAACCGTGCCCGCTCGGAAATTTAAAGCCCTGTACGGAACAGACCAGGCAATAAGAATCACGAGCTTTGTTGTTACTAGCGGATGATCAACCCTTCTGGAGCGGGGCTTGAAATTTTTGAACGGG
>JBARQV010000024.1:0-1543 GCA_049643885.1 Candidatus Omnitrophota bacterium
GACGCGCCCCGTGAAACTTATGATCCCTTCATCCTCCTGTGCCCCCACGCACACAGAAAGGCATATAGCGATAGCTAACAGGATGGAAATGACGGACTTACTCATGAATAATATTATACAGGTTCCGTCCGGAAACAAAAGCGAAAAGATGTTAGCATTCTCTCTTTAGAAAACTTCTCCTGCCTCATCACGCAAGGGAGTGCCCTTCTTTAAAACCATTAAAAAAGTCGAACCTGTTCCATGGAATATCTTTCCAAGAACTGAGTTGTACCATTTCGTAAATCTATTTTTAGAGCTTATCTTGCAAAGATGATTATAGGTTTCCAAGTACTCTATCTCAAATCCCGGCAAGTAGTCCCTTAAAATTTCCGCTATATCAATACCTCTGTCTTTATGATACCCTCCTGCGGTAGGTGAATGGATATCAACAATTTCACACATTTGATCAGCTGTTAAGGGAGTTTTAATGATTCCTTCTCTTAAAAGGCGTTTGTTTGCATCTTCAACCACTCTGTCGCGGGGCTTAACTTCTTGGTTGAAACCTTTGTAAATCCTCCCTGCAATTTTATGCAGTTTAAGTTTTCTTAAAATTGCTGCAGTAAATTGTTTTCGATCAAATATATACGAAACAAGTCTATAATTGTTCCATAAAAATTTATGTGTATAAAAAAGCTTATTGGGTTCATGGCCGATGATTAACCGACCATTTGTTTTTAGCAACTTGTTGATTTCTTTAAAAAAAATGGGTAGGTCGGGAATGTGGTGAAGAACTGAATTTAATGTTATGTAATCAAATGTATTTGATTCTAAATCAATTTTCTTTCCATCTAATTTAAGATATTTGAAATGACATTTAAATTTTTCATCCGATATATTTGCTTTGCAAGCGTTTAAAATGTTAGCTGATATATCCGAGCAAACGAACAAATCTCCTTTTTTGAGAAAATTTCCAATTTGAATCGGAACGAATCCAGTCCCAGAACCTATATCTAATAAGCAAATTTTTTCAGGATTGTTCGCAATAAATGCCGTCCCGATTTTTTGCCATCGGCTTGGCTCATTTTGAAAAATTTCAGGATGCTTCTCTTCATATTCACTTTCTTCAATATCATGGTAGATCTCATTAACTTTTAAAACGAATTCTATTGAATATTTCATAACTTTTACTTGAGTTTCCCTAAACTTGCACCGAACATGGCGCCTATAAGCGTCCAGAGAACAACAGCGACTATTCTATTGTTCATCAGCGGGCATGCCCCTCCGGTCAGCATGCACAGGTAATTACCGCCCAGACCTATAAGAGCGCCGATGACAGCTCCGATTATTATCCTGATCAGCATTTTTACCTCGCAAAAAACTGGCTTAACCTGCCCTGAAAAATTGTTTCTTTACGCCCGATCGCATGAAATAGATAAAATGTACCGGTATCACAATAAGAAAACTCCAGAAAGCCGCGCATAACAGTAGTAGTGAAATAACGGGTATTTTGTATCCCCAGTGGTTTCTTTTGAACAGCAAATAAGACGAAAAAATGAATAGGATG
>JBARQV010000025.1:0-75092 GCA_049643885.1 Candidatus Omnitrophota bacterium
CTCATCGCTATCTCCCCGGCCACCGCTTCGAGCTGTTTTTAAAGGAGTTCCGGGGGTGTGTTCAGTGCGAGTTTCCGAAAAAAAGCGATTTTAGGTCGCTTTTTTTCGGACTGTCTGAGCACGGAATACACCCCGGGTCTTTCCACAACTTCGACAGGACAAACATTGCCTCAGAACCAGCTGCCCCGTTCCTGAAACGTCTTCACAAAATTTTCAATACTCCGGTCAAACGTACGTTCCACGTCATCCGGGAACAAACATGCCGGGAACTCGCCCATGCCCAGATGATACTGCAGGCAGTCGCAGCAAACACCTTTCCTCGAGCATGGTTCGTAGGTACAGTTACACTTCTTCTTGTTCGCATTTATCTTACATTCGCCCATCCGTGCCTCCCTGTGCAACTCACAGCCTCGACCTTTGCCTCAACCGGTTCTCCCACCAAAAACCGGAAAATCTTTCCCCAGCCACCGCTTCGAGCTGTTTTTGGCTGAAAATATCTCTCATCGCTATCTCCCCGGCCACCGCTTCGAGCTGTTTTTAAAGGAGTTCCGGGGGTGTGTTCAGTGCGAGTTTCCGAAAAAAAGCGATTTTAGGTCGTTTTTTTTCGGACTGTCTGAGCACGGAATACACCCCCGGGATTCCTTTAATACTCAGCGAGATCGTTGTACACGATCATAGCAGTCGTCGATTGCTCGGGAACGATCTGGAACCCTTCGGTCAACGTCAGCCCCAGACGTTTCTCGCACTCGAGCAGTTTGAATATCTTCCTCTGGTCTTCCATGTTCTTCCAAAGGGGATACCCGGGGCTGTAGCGCCTGCCTTGATCGCCTTTTATACTCAACTCTTTCCGGATACGGTCATGCGTGTAAGAAGCAAGGGCCTCGGCGAGATGGACGCTGAACCCGTGAAGGAAGAAACCTTTTGAATATTCCTTTTTATCTATCAGGGAAGTTATCGCCTCACCGATCTCCCCCCCCACCGTCACCGCCTGGAAGGCTACAATATCGTACCCTTCCGGCCCGGATATAAAATAGTCGGCCAGTGACCCGCCGGCGCCTTCCCTGACCCGCTCAAAGCGGATCTCTTCTAATACCTTCCCTTTTTCATCAAGGACTTCCAAAATTTCATTCTCAGCGCGACACTTGAAGTAACCGTACGCGGCTTTAAAATCCAGCCAGTTTTTGCGGAGGGACTCCTCTTTCAGCTCTTTTAAAAGCGGACGGAATTCCTCGTTAATAAGACGTTCCTTTTCTTCCCGGGCTTTTCCGGCCGCCCAGGAATGATCGAAAAGCGCGCGTTCATTCAGATAACCGAAGATCTCGTCGGCTGGGATGTTGGAAATGGCTCTCGCGCCGTAAAACGGCGGCGCCGGGACCTTCTCTTTCCTCTCGAGCTTTTTGACCGGAGCGGGAACGCGCTTCCGTTCCACTTCTTTTGCGCCCCGCGGTTTCTCCCCGGACTTCCTCAGGTATTCCTCTATCGCTTTCTCTCTCGTTTTCGGCTCTATGAGAGCCTGGACGACCTTGAGGCCCATAAAAGCGTCGCGGGCGTAAAATACCCCTCCCCGGTAAACACTGTCGTCCTTGAGATGCGCAACCTCTTTCGCGAATTTCTCGCTTACCGGCGAACCTCCGATTATGACAGGATAACTCAGGCCGGCCTCGTGCATCTCCTGGACACAGGTCTTCATATGACGCGCTGTCGATACCAAAAGAGCGCTCAATCCCACCGCATCCACGTCGTTCTTTTTCGCTTCTTCTATTATCTTTTCCACGGGAACCTGTTTCCCCAGGTCGATGACCTCAAAGCCGTTGTTCTGAAGTATCATCTTGACCAGATTTTTACCGATATCATGGACATCTCCAAAGACAGTCGCCAGGAGGACTTTACCCCCCTTATACGCTTTGTGCGCGGGTATGATCCTGTTCAGATGTTCCAGGGCCTTCCTCATCACCTCGGCTGACTGCAACACATAAGGAAGGACCATCTCCCCGGAATCAAGTTTCTCCCCGACCTTTTTCATCGCTTCCATGAGAATATTGTTTATGATATCTTCCGGCTTGCGCGTCTTCAGGGCTTCGTCTACCAGAGGTATGATCCCCGCCTTGTTCCGGTCCATGACGCACTTCTGTATCTTCCCCTCCACGGTCATACTGATCTCTTTTTCCGGTTTTTCTTTTTTCACCGGCCCCTTTTTAGCGAAATGATCAACGAACCTTTCCAGGGCGGCAGTGTTTCTTCCCAGTAAAAGATCTTCGGCAAGGGCCTTTTCGTTATCGGGAATTCCGTCATATTTGACGCTTTCGGCCGGGTTCACGATCGCCATATCCAACCCGGCACATGCGGCATGATGTAAAAAGACAGCGTTCAGTATCTTCCTGCCCTCTTTGGCCAGGCCGAAGGAGATATTGCTCGCCCCCAGGACGGTCAAAACTTCCGGAAAACGCTTTTTGAGTTCGGTTATAGCTTTGCACGTATTTACGCCCGAATCCGCGTACTCTTTCTCCCCGGTACCCAGGGTAAATGTGAGCAGGTCAAAAACCAGGCGGTGCCCTTCCAGACCGTACTCTGCAGTCGCCATCCGGTAAAGACGTTCGGCTACCTCGACCTTATGTTTGACTGTTTTGGCCATTCCTTTTTCGTCGATCGCAAGGCACACGACAAAACTTCCGTGCTCTTTGGCCAGGGCAAACACCCTTCTCGCCTTTTCCCCGCCATCTTCGAGGTTAACTGAATTTATAAAAGCTGTTCCCGGATACTTCTGAAGGGCTGCTTCTATGACGCCAGCGTCCGTGGAATCTATCATCAATGGGACCTGGACACTCTCACCCAACCGGACGGTCAGGGTTACCATATCCCTTTTCTCCGTAGATCTTTCCGAAAGAACGGCGCACACGTCCAAGAGTTCAGCCCCTGCAGCCTGCTGCTGTTTTCCCATTTCCACTATCTCGTCAAAGTTCTCTTTCATCAGGAGATCTTTCATCCTGCGCGACCCCTGGGTGTTGATACGCTCTCCCACCTTTATCGGCCGGACCATCTTCCCCAGGTCATATCCCTTGTAAAAAGAAGAAAAATAACGTTTGCCGGCACGCTTGCGTTTCCTGGCGCCGGTCAGCGACTCTCTCATCTTGCGGATATGTTCAGGATTCGTCCCGCAGCACCCGCCGACTACATCCATCCTGTAATCCCTGAGGAATCCGCCCATTATCCCGGCCATCTCTTCCGGACCGAGCGTATAATGTGTCTTTCCCTGCGATTCAACCGGTAATCCCGCGTTTGGAACGCAGGAAATAAAAGTCGGGGAGTTTTCGCTCAGGTACTTTACGGCTTGTTCCATTTCCGCCGGACCCGTGCTGCAGTTCATGCCTATTACGTCAACGCCAAGATAAGAAAGCGTGGTCATCATCGCCGATATCTCAGTGCCCAAAAGCATCCTCCCGTTATTCGCAAGCGTGCACTGGGCCATGAGGACAAGGTCCCTGCCGCGTTCTTCGATCGCCTGCTTGGCTCCGTTTACCGCGGCCTTCATTTCCAGAAGGTCCTGCCCGGTCTCGATAAGTAACGCGTCCGCTCCGCCGTCGATTACGCCAAGAGCCTGATCGTAAAAGACCTTTTTCAGGTCGCCATAACCGATATTTCCCAGGACCGGGTCGGAAGAAGACGGAAGCTTCCCTGTCGGCCCCATCGTTCCTATGACATATTTAGGGTGAAAGACTTTGGAAAATCGGTCTGCCGCGGAACGGGCCAGGTCTGTCGCGGCCTTGTTGATCTCGTAAACTTTGTCTTCAAGACCGTATTCGGCAAGCTTTATGGCATTCCCGCCGAACGTATTAGTCTCGACCGCGTCCGCCCCCGCTTCAAGATAATCACTGTGTATCTTCCCGATAAGGTCCGGCCGGGAAAAAGTGAGATATTCCATACACCCGGTTTTTCCGTGAAAATCCGCCTCTGTGAGGTCGAGCGACTGGACATAAGTCCCGAACGCCCCATCCAGTAAAATAACATCCTTCTCTAACTTCTTCCTAAAATTCATATCCATTATCCATTATCTATATTATTTCTATCGCCTCTCTCTTCACCCACCCCATCTTGCCGTCATCCCGCTTGACCTTGTCCCAATCGTCTTTTTCCCTCAATACCCTGACCTTCATGCCTTCGTGCAATTTAAAAAAGACCGTTGCCGAATCAAATGGTCCGTATCTGGAATCAATCTCGGGAGTGACAACTATGGCTTCTTTACCGATCGATTCCGCCTTATACCAGTTTATCACCAGATTTCCCATGCCGAAAAGGAAAAACAACAGGACCAGGATGGCCATATGGTTCTTTAAATCCAGACGAGAAACAGCGATGACCAAAAGAAGTACAATGAAAACACACACTGCCGAGGACATCCACGTCAATTCGTTTACGGTAAAGTTGTCGGTATACAATCTGAGCGGCCTCCAGGTCCATAACCCTTTCTTTTCCAGAACACTTCCCATGATCTTGGCCCTGGCAAATCCGGAATTTGCTTTCAGATCAGCATCACGGGGAATAAGGCGTCCGGCCCTTTCATAGTTGAGCAAGGCCTCCCCCAACTCTCCGATCCTGAAATAGGCATTCCCCAGGTTATAGAACAGAGGTCCGCTCTCATATCCGGCGGAAACTATCTTATTATACTCCTCAATGGCTTTGAGGTGCTCGCCTTTTTCATAATAATCGTTGCCGCGATAAAACAGGCGTTCCAGATTCGAAGTCTCCTCCTGCCCATAGCAGAATACAGCTACCGCAACAAGCAGCCCTGCAAATATATATGTTTTTATTCGTCTCATGTTCAGCAAATATTCCTCTACAGGCTTACGCCTGTAGTATACATTCCCCCACGCGGAGGTGTGGGGTTTCCCTACAACCTGGTTTTCTCAAGATAATCGATTACTTTCCTGACCTTGTCCAGGACGGCCCTGGCTTCCTGCTCGCCGGTAAGCCCTCCTGTAGCATATCTGGCCATATCACATTTTAAAAAAACATCCTTGAGCATCTCGAGTATGTCCTCATCCAGCCCAGCCGGACGAAGCTTCTCGTCAATGACCTGGATGGTAACGCTTCCCAGCGGCAGATTGAATTTATTGGCGAGATATTCCTGGAATGTCCTGAAGATAACGTTGTAAAACTCTTCGGTCTTCCCCCTGGCCAGATGAGATTTCGCCTCGGATATTCCTTTACGTGCCTGCTTGGGAGCCCTCAGGAAACGGGCATACCCCTTGTCGGTGCGGATCTTTTCCTTTTTCCTGTGCACGCCGTAAAAGATCAGAAAAGCGCCGACAGGAATGACCTGCCCCAGCCAGAAGAGCGGGTTCTGGTAAAGAAAACTTTCCCTGGGCCGAAGCCGGCCTGGTTTTTCCTTGATATGAACGATATCCTCTCCCAGTTTTTCCGGTGGGTAAAAGACCTTATCCATCCCCGGCATGGAGATCACTTTCACCGCTGCCTCGGGAGGCTGTTCCATCACCTCGACCGGGATATTGCCCTTTTTGACCGTTTTATACTCTCCTGTCTCCGGATCAAGGAAACTGAAAGATATCTCCGGGGTACTCTTTACCTTATCTGTCTTGGGAATAATGACCTGCTCATATATCTTCTTGTCACCCTTTATGGTCACCTGTGGTTCGTATGTCTTAAAATCTTCGGTCTTGCTTATAACCGGAGCGGTCACAGTATCGAGATTGCCTTTCCCGCTTATTGTCATCCGGAGCAGTATTGGATCGCCCACTTTTACTTTTTCGTGTTCAATTTTGACATCCATGCGAAAGTCGCCTACCGCCCCGTTAAAATCTTCCGGGCGGCCCGCTTTAGGAAACGGTAATATCTTAACCGGCAGCGCTTTTGACTCCAATTCCAGGGGATATGTCTGGTACCCGAACATCCCGCTGAAAAAATCATCGTCAAAAATACTCCTCCTGGAAGATGGTGACCTCCTGGACGTCTGCCGCCTTTCCACCACCTCGCACTTGAGACGGGCAGGACCGAGCGTGTATTCGCCTTCCTTTATGCTGAAAATATCCCTGTGGAATACCAATACATCGTAACTTACGCCCCCCACGACACCGAAAGACCTCTCCGGTTTTTCCTGTTTCCCGGCTGAAAAACCCTCGTGTTCAAAAGTCGGGAACTCTATATCCTTGAGCTGGAGGTCAGTGACATACAATTTTATTATGACAGGAACGACTTCATTCACATATACCTTCTCTTTTTCGACTTCCATCGTTAAAAAGATCCTATCGCCTTTATACGGCCTGCTCTCCGGTTCTGTCCGGGGCGATGAAGACGCCGAAGTAACCGCCCGTGTAACAGTCCTCCTGGCGGAGGGCATGGGAATCTCCCTGGCGATCAGCACTATGGGTTCGGCCTCGTATACTTTACCGCCGTATCTTACAGAAACGGGGCCGATCTTGAAATCCCCCTCTTCCATCGGTATGACCAGATAAGAATGGGTCATTGATTGGGAAACCCGGCCGTTAACTACGGATATCTTCGTGGTAGGCCCAACATATTTTATCCTCAGACCGTCTACAGGCGGAATAACGGGCGCGGGTATGCTTTTACCGCCATAAAATGTGACGTTGAGATATACGGGATTACCTACGGAGATGTTATTCATCTCAAGCGTGACCTCGAGCTTATCCTCCTGAGCAGAAACAGTCCCAGACACTAAAAATAGTGCAACCGTGACAGCCACTAATACTTTTGTAATTTGTAG
The DNA here is from genome assembly GCA_049643885.1 of Candidatus Omnitrophota bacterium. Taxonomy (GTDB): domain Bacteria; phylum Omnitrophota; class Gorgyraeia; order Tantalellales; family Tantalellaceae; genus JBARQV01. The sequence continues at coordinate 6,740 of JBARQV010000025.1, forward strand.
TTTATGGTTTAGCATCTCTTTGTTCTCTACAGGCTACCGCCTGTAGTATCCATCCCCCACGGAAGTGTGGGGTTTTACCAATCTCTCACTACCGGTGGCCTTTTGGCCTTCCTGGCTTTTTTCATCTCCGCCCTCATCCGGGACTCTTCTTCATCCTGGCTCCTGAGAAGCATTTCGGCTTCCCGCTCACTCATTTCGCCTTCAAATTCATCTATTTTATCAGGTTTTTGCTCCTTTGGGAACCGATCTTGCTCTTCCTGTTGCCTCTGACGCTCCTGCTCTTCCTGCCGCTCTTTCTCTCTTTGCTGCTGCTCTTGCTGCTGCTGTCTTTGACGCTCCTCCTCTTCCTTTTGCTGCTCTTCCTGCTGTTCTTGCTCTTTTTGTTCCTGTTCTTTCCGTTCTTTCTCTTTTTGTTCCTGCTGCTGCTCTTGTTGCTGCTGTTTCTGCTGATCCTGTTGCTCATCTTGCTGCTGTTGGTCCTTTTGCTGTTGCTGCTCTTGTTGTTTCTGCTGATCCTTTTGCTGGTCTTGCTGTTGCTGCTCTTCTTTCTGTTTTTCAAGTTCCCGGATCTTCTTTAGTGTGAACTCATAGTTATATTTGGCATCAATATCATCAGGAGAGACCCCCATCGCCTTTTTATAATACTCGAGTGCTTTCTTGTGATCCGCGATGGCCTGAGCCAAATCCTTTTTTTCAGAGGCCTCGCCGATACGATATTCACTGTTTCCCGCGTTATAGATAGCCTTCTCTTCAATACTCTCGTCTTCGCCGGCAAGGGATCTTAAAAAACCCTGTGAAGCCTCGTTGAACTTTTTTTTACGGTAAAGGGTAGCCGCCCGATTATACTGGATCTTCTGGTCGTCCGGTTTCTCGGTAAGGGCTTTGTCATACAGTTCAAGAGCTTTATCGTAATCTTTCTCTCTGTAGAACTTATTGGCCTTCCTTGCGTCGCCGGCAGCGCCCGCCCGCGCTTCCCCGCAAACCAGCACCACTATCGCAACCGTTACGGCCAGAGACTTGAGTGCTAGATGTCTGGAGCTGTTTGAAGCGGGGCGTAATTTTTCCGAGCGGCCATGGTTCCCGAAGGCCTTAAAGGCCTGAGGGAGAGCGAGGAAAAATTTCGAGTGAATTTTCCTCGGTGGGGAAAATGAACGTCCCCGCGGAAAACAGCTCCAGACATGTCCCGGAAGAAATACCTTAAACATCTTTTCTCCTGTCCCCTATCAACGGTTCGATAAACAGAAGCACCAGGACCAGCGCCAGCGGCAGCTGGAACCTTTCAAAATAACGCTTTTCCATCCTGGCCTTGAATTCCTGTTTCTCGAACTTCGCGAGCTCCTTGTCGTATATAAGGTCGAGTCCGAGCTCGGCTCCCGCGGAACGGACATACGCCCCGCCGGTATCTAAAGCTACTCTTTTCAGCATCTCTTCATCAAGGCGGGTCTTCACAACGTTACCCCCGACATCCTTGAGGAACTCTTTTCTGCCTGACCCGGTGACTACAGGAATGATCTCGCCTTCCGTTGTCCCGATGCCGACGCAGTATATCTTGATCCGGTCAGCTTCAGCCATTGCTACCGCCCTGTCGACGCCGCCCTCCAGGTCTTCGCCATCGGTGATGATGATAAGTATGTCATTCTTCCGCTTGCCCCCTTCTTCAAAAGCTTTCATAGCGGTATATATAGCGCCCGCCAGAGATGTCCCTCCTACGGGGACCGAATCAACGTCTACATCATCAAGTGAAAGAAGAAAACCGTTATAATCCACAGTAAGGGGGCACTGTAAAAACGCCGTCCCGGAAAAAGCCACCAGGCCTATCCTGTCCCCGTGCAGCTTTCGCACCATATCCTTGATCGCCAGTTTCGCCCTTTCCAGCCTGTTGGGCAGGACATCCTGGGCCAGCATGCTGTTCGACGTATCAAGGGCGATGATTATGTCCAGGCCCTGGCGTTTGACTTCCTGCCAGGTGAATCCCCATTGGGGACGGAGAAGAGAGACCAGAAGCAGAAAGACAGCTAGGACGATCATCAGGTTCTTGATTTTTTTCCCCCGGGGGTTATATGTCCTGGCCATCTTGGGAAGAAGGCTGCTTTTTACGAATCTCTCGACGGCCTTTTTCCTCAAACGGTTAGCCCATAAATAGAAGACCACAACCGCCGGCAACAGCCACAACCATATAGCCATATGCGGAGCGCCGAACTTCATTTCTAAGGTATCCTCCTCAAAATCGTATTGGATAATACTATTTCCAAGAGCAGCAATAACAGCCCCGGCAAAAGAAATATCCCGAACAGTTCATTGTATTTTCTGTAGCCGGTTTCTTCTATCGGAACTTTTTCAAGCTTATCGATCTCTTTATAAATGTCCTGGAGAGATTCCGTATCCGTGGCCCTGTAATACTTCCCTCCTGTCGTATCAGCTATCTTTTGCAGGAGCTCATCGTCTATTTCTATCTCGACCGGACGGAGGACAGTGTTGCCGAACATATCCGGGACCGGATAAGGGGCCAGCCCTTTAGTCCCCGCGCCGATGGTATATATCCTTACTCCCAGGGTCTTCGCCATTTCGGCCGCGAGCATCGGCGAGATCCGGCCGGCGTTATTTATCCCGTCAGTAAGCAGGACGATGATCTTGTCTTTGGCTTCGGCATCCTTCAGGCGGTTAAGAGAAGAACTTATAGCCGAACCTATCGCAGTCCCATCCTCTATCATCCCTATCTTCACCCTCTCAAGGTTTTTCTCCAGCCATTCGTGGTCCAGCGTGAGAGGACAGACCGTAAAGGGAAGCGCAGCAAAAGCCACGATCCCTATCTTGTCGCTTACTCTTCTTTCGATAAAATCGGCGACGACCCTTTTAACGACTTCAAGACGATCAACCCGTTTGCCGCCTATCTCGAAGTCCATGGCCCGCATACTGGTCGAGGTGTCGATGGCCAGGACGATGTCTATCCCTTCCACGTACACCCTTGCTTCTTCTATGAAAGACTGGGGCCGGGCCGCGGCGGTTATGAAAAGGAACAGGCACGCCGCCCTGAGGTAGACCAGATTCCGGCTAAACCTTATCCTCAGCGTCGGTTTCAGCCCTTTTACCAGTTCCTGGCTGGAAAACCTGAAAGTGCTTTCTTTTTTAAAATCGATCTTCCTGGCCAGATATACCAGAACAGGCATCAAGAGAACCAGAAGGAACACCCAGGGATCGGCAAATCTCATCCGTCTTCGCCTCCCTCTTCCTCGACCAGTTTTGTCTGGTCGACCAGGTTTTCCGCGGCCTTGAAACTGTCAAGTATTTCTAAGGGGGTCGGCCCGTATTTCGCGAACTTTACCAGATCGCAATGCGATAAAAACTCTTTTAAAAGTTCCCTCAGTTCACTGCTGAATTCCCTGGAATCCTTTATGGCGCCCAGGAATTCTTCAGTGGTCATTTCGGGAGCGCGATAAGAAAACCTGCTTTCCAGGTAACGTCTGACGATATCGGACAGGCAAAAATAATATTCTTTTATCCTGCCCTTTTCCGGAAGGTCCATGGCCCTGAGTTCTTCCAGTTCTTTATAGGCGACCACATGGGCGGGTTTCGGCCCGGCCTCCTCTAAAGCAGCCGTGGCTTTCCTTTTCCGCCATAGTCGCCATAATAACAACCCGACTAGAGCCGCCGCTAAAATAAAAACCAGCCACGGATTGAACCCGCCGAAAGCCACCAGTCCCTTCAGATCCTTTATGTCCGTGTCTTTACCGGTAAGTACGCTTAAAACCTCGACAGGGACCTGCGGGCTAAGCTTGGCCTGCCATTCATCCTGGTCATGGAACCTGTATCTGACCTCGACCGGCGGGATCACGTGCGTTCCTGTGGTATAGATGCTGAGCACGTATACCTGACCTTTTATCCCCTGGCCGGACCGTTTTTCCTTCATGGGATATGATCCTATAACGGAAAATTCGGCCAAAGTCTTAGGCGTATCCGGGAAAATTACTTCCGTCCCGGATACGTTTCTCGCCGTAATATCCAGCCTGATGCGGTCGCCGATATAAACCTCTTTCTTATCGGATTCCGCGGTAATCTCGATGTCGCCTTCATTTTCCGCTTCAGCCAGGGAAAACGGGCAGACCGAAAGGAATATTATAAATATGATCAGCAAATTTTTCCGGACCATCTCACCTCATCATTCTCACCAGGCGTTTTTCCCTCATCTTGAAAAACTGCACGAGGGGTTCGATATAAGACCGGTCGGTCCGTATACCTATGCTGTCGACTTTGGTGGATTGGAACAGCTCTTTACGCCTGTTTTCCAAGAACTTTGAATGGGCTTCATAGGAACGCCGGACCACGGGATCGGAAGTATCGACGATAAAAGGCTGGCCGGTTTCGGCGTCATGCATCTTTACCATACCCGCATCAGGCAGTTTCAGTTCGGCGGGATCCTTTATGGTCACTGCTATGACGTCATGCCGCTTGTTCGTTATGGATAGCATCTTTTTAAAATCCGCGGTCAGAAAATCTGAAATGATAAAAGTGATAGTCCGCCTGCTAGTGACCCTGTTCAAGTGCTCAAGGGCACAATTAATATCGGTCTTACGCCCTGAAGGAGTGTTATACAATGCTTCGCGGATCACGCGCAAAACATGCCTCACGCCTTTGCGGGGAGGTATGAATTTCTCCACACGATCGGTAAAGGTAAGCATCCCCACCTTGTCGCTGTTCTGGATCGCCGAAAAGGCGATGATCGAACATATCTCGGCGGCAATATCGCTTTTGGTGGAGTTCACGGTGCCAAAACGACATGAAAGAGAGACATCCAGAAGTATCATTATCGTGAGCTGTCTTTCCTCGACGAACTTCTTTACATAAGGATGTCCCGTCCTGGCGGTCACGTTCCAGTCGATAGACCTTATGTCATCCCCCGGGAAATATTCACGGACCTCGTCGAATTCTATCCCGAGCCCCTTGAACACGCTCTGATACTGCCCCGCGAACACATCAGTGACCTTACGGGAGGTGGTTATCTGGATCCTGCGTATTTTCCGTATTATCTCTTTAGGTATCATGTCTTTTGCATCGAACAACCGACGTAAAAATCATCGTTTCAATAACTTATTTAAAATGTTTGTTCTGTTTCCAGCGGGGACGTCCAATTCCCCCCAGCGAGGGAATTGTACTCTAAAATTTCCTCGCTCGTCCTCGCTCCCGCTCGGACACCGTGCCCGCTCGGAAATTTAAAGCCCCGCTTACAACAAAACAAACATTTTCCAATATATTTTACGGGTCACAAACCACGCCCGACGATCACGGTACTTCGACTTCCTCGAACACCCTTTTGATGATATCTTCCGAGGTCTTGTCTTCCGCTTCCGCTTCATAGCTTGGAATGATCCTGTGGCGTAAAATATCGGGTCCGATGGATTTGATGTCCTGAGGCGTGACATATCCTCGCCGCTGGGTGAACGCGTACGCCTTGGCGGCAACGGTCAGATAGATACTTGCCCTGGGAGAAGCCCCGTATTCGATCAGTCCCTCCAGATCCTTAAGGCCGTAGTTCTTAGGCTCCCTGGTAGCGAACACTATGTCTATGATGTACTTTTCTATTTTTTCATCCAGATATATCTCGTTTATCAGCTTCCGCACCTTAAGTATCCTCTCAGGCTTTAACACCGGGGATACCTCGATCTCTTTATCGGTAAACGCCATGCGCTTCAATATCTTGTGCTCTTCTTCACGGTTGGGATAACTGATATTTATTTTCATCATGAAACGGTCGATCTGGGCTTCCGGCAAAGGATATGTGCCTTCCTGTTCTATCGGATTCTGCGTGGCCAGGACCAGGAATGGTTCGTCCAGCTTGAAGGTATTTTCCCCGATAGTCACCTGTCGTTCCTGCATAGCTTCAAGAAGAGCACTTTGGACTTTTGCCGGCGCGCGGTTGATCTCATCGGCCAGTATGATGTTGGCGAAAATGGGCCCTTTCTTCGTGGTAAAGGTGCCTTCTTTCGGATTATATACCAGAGTTCCTATCAGGTCAGCCGGCAAAAGATCAGGCGTAAATTGCAGCCTCTGGAATTTAGTATCTATTGCGGCGGCCAGAACCCGGACCGACATAGTCTTTGCCAGGCCGGGAACCCCTTCGATAAGCATATGACCGTTTGCCAGAAGACCGACTAGTAACCGGGTCACGAGATAATCCTGCCCCACTATGACTTTCCTTATCTCTGACAAGAGGTCATCGATAAAAACGCTTTCCTTCTCGATCTTTTCATTTATTGCGGTTATTCCCTGAGACATTCGGATACCCCCCTGTTTGGTTATAATATGGTAAGATTAATATACAACAGTATCCGAAGCTTTTCAAGACAGGTCAGCAGAATAAATTCCCGCTTTATTGGATCTTCCAGAAGGGATCAAAAATACGTCAGGACCTGCCCGCTTTTATGGAAAACGGGCAAAAAAAAATGGAGACATACGACCAGTGAAGAGTTTACTCACCGACCTTATCGAACCGGTCGACAACCAGCGCTATCAGAAAACAGGTATTGGCCATTGAAAAGTAACCACCAATGGTATAAAATACCGGCTCCAATAGGTTAAGCCCGGCCATTTTCAGGATCAGGCCAAACATGATCATAAAAAATCCCAATAGCACCAGAGAACCTACCGCCAGGTTCATTTTACGCATACGTTCACTCCTTTTTTCATTTCACAGAAAGTATACCCTCAAGTACTTATCGTGTCAAATAGATAGGAAAAAAAATCAGACGTCAGAGTGCGGAGCGAAGCGAAACCTCTCCGGAGGGAATTTCGGGTATGGGCAAGAACTACTTCCTGCAAAAACAATGAAATTAAAGGGTCCCATTCCAAATTTTAGGTATTTTTATAGCTTTTGAAGGAAAAAAGCGTAAAAGCTGTCCGAGCCCCGCTGCTTCGCCTTGCAAAGCAGCGGGGGCGAGTTCTTTTACGCCCTTCGAAAGTTAGAAAAATGCCGTTAAAAAATTTGGTGGGAAGAATTTCATTGTTTTTGCAGTAGATAACTCTCGCACTACTTATCGGCCCTGCGGGCTTAGGTCTCTACCTCTAGCTGTGCTTGCTAATAAACCCGCTTATTGGGGAGGGTTTCCCAGAATCTCAGAAGTTTTTCGCATTCTTCGCGCATGAACCCACCGTGGACCTCTACAGGCGAAACCCCGGATTCCTTCATCTGGCTTACCGGGATAGTGAGCTCATTGAACCCCAGTTTTTTTACATCTTCGATACCCGTGCCGTAAAACAAACGGCTTATCCGGGCCCAGTGAATAGCGGCAAAGCACATGGGACACGGTTCGGTAGTAGAATAGGCTTCGCACCCGGTAAGATCGAAATTTCCTAATCTTTTTGAGGCCAGCGAGATAGCCCGTATCTCCGCATGCTGCGTAGGGTCATTGTCCCTTAAGACCGTATTACAGGCCGAAGCGATGATCTCCCCGTTCTTTACGATCACTGCCCCGAAAGGCCCTCCGTGACCGCCACTTGCCCCGGCCCTGGCCTCTTCTATCGCCTTCAACATAAACTTCTCATCCATTTGAATAAAACTCCAAATCTCAAATTCCAAACAAAGGTTACCAGGAAATCAGATCATCAGGAAACAGGATTCTGGATATCAGGGTATCAGGCAAGAATTCTTCCTGATATACTGATATCCTGCCCCCTGATGCCCTGTTAACCTGTTATCCTATTTTTCGATCCATTATCTATTATCCAACTACTCATTGTTACTATTGATCTTCAACAATTGCTTCAGCCTCTTATCGACCTGGTCAAGCCGCCACTCCAGCGACGATAATATCCAGAACTGAAAATGGTTAAGCCGTATATACGATTCAAGAAAATATACCAGCTTGACAGAAAGAAGCAAAATACCAACTTCGATCATGAAAAATCTTACCCTGCCGCCCCAGATGATGGACATGATAAAAACCGCCAGAACCAGCACTATGAAGACTATGTTCACCAGCCGGGCCTTGGGCGTAGGCACCCCTCCGATCTGCCCTATGATCTTCCGGATATTTTCTCTCTCCGTCTCAAAATCCTTTATTTCGTCCTCAAGCCCTCTTTCCTTCTCTTTCAGATTTTCTTTCATCTAATCACCATCCCTTAGATCATATGGCGTAATAATCCCGTACTTTTTGCTCAAATTGTTTATCTCTCTCCTCAAGCTGATGGGATCCCCCATTCCCATCGCAAGCTGGCTTATCAGGTGGTATATTTTCGTAAATGCCCACTCTTTCGCGATATTTTCATCGCCTTCTTCGGCTTTTTTCAGCGACCCGGTATATATGAACTCCTTTGTCTCCCCCCTTATTTGGCCCAAAAGCTGCATGGAAAATACATCTTCCTTGTTATACCTGCCGTAAAGAACAAAAGGCCTGCCCCGGTAAAAATCCGACAGAAACTTAGGGTATATCTCCTGGGTGTCCAATTTGCCGAATCTGTACCTTACGTTGACAAGGAGAGGGTCTTTTACCTGGCGGCAAAAATCGCCGAACGCGTCGGTGATCTCATATGCCGTCGGAGTGAACTGGCTCCATGCCCTGTTCTGATACGATATGAAATCTAACAGATACCTGTTCACCCTTGCTCCCCCACCGAAACAGAATATCGGCCGTTCCATATTGTTCCTGCGGGTTATCTGCTGGATTATCCGCCGGGAATCCAATACGCCCTTTGTGGGGCGCCCGTCGGATATGAGCATCACGTATGAAGGATAGAAAGTAACATGATTGGACACGATATCCAGAAGGGCGCTGTTCACATCGGTCTGCCCGACCGCTACCAGGTCCTTGAGAAAAACGCCTGCCGCATACACGTCGAGTTCGTTCGCCTCCACCGACCGTTCCTTGAACCTCACCACGTCCCCCCCGAAAGCGACCACGTTGAACCGGTCGTAAGGATTCAGTTCCCATAGAACGTTTTTGACCGCCTCCTTTATGTAGGAAAGTTTTTCTTCGGTGATGCTTTTCGAAGAATCGATCATGAATATGATCTCTTTAGGTATGACCGGCAGCCGGTCCCCTTCCTTCACGCCTATCACCAGTTTAAAATATTTTTCCCCGGTCCTCTGGGCCGTGTAAGTAAAAAGGTCGACCTTTATAAAACGATCGATATCTTCATAAGCGCCCAACTGCGCTTCTCCTTCAAGAGCGGCGAGTTCCTTTTTCCCGGGCCTGAAAAATTCCTCTTTAGCCGCCTCCCCTATGCCCGGGGCGGCAGTAAGCCTGCCGTAATCTACCCTTTCCACCCCGTATTGCAGAGCTTCTTCACTTACCTCTTCAGGTGGAACGACGGACGGCCCTTCGCTTAAAAGACGATCGGCCAAAGATCTCTTCTCTGGAGCCGCTTCTTTCTTGAGTCTTTCCGCCTCTTTTTCCAGGAACTCCAACGGATCGAATTTCTCCGCTTTCTGTAATTCCCTTTCCGGCAATTCTTCCTGAAGCTTTTTCTTTTTTTCCTCGATCGGCATGTCCTCGGCTAATCTCTCTTCCAGTCTCATTTTCTGGATAAGCTTTTTCTCCTGTTCGGAAAGATGGCGGGTCAATTTTATCGACGGAGGGGGTTCTTTCGCGGGCCCAAAAAAATCCACATCGATAGGCTTTTCCCTGACCTCCCTGAGGCGGAATATCTTCCGAGTCTCATCCCTTACCTCCCGCATTCCCGGAAAGGCAATGAACGGTGAGGATGCGAGCAGGATAGCGTGGGCGGCAAGGGAAAACGTCACGGATATGACGATCAATTTACTCTTTTTCACCTTCGCTCTTCTCTATTTCCATTTCGGCTTTATTTGATAAGGAATTATCCGGATACCTCTGGATCAATTCCCGGAACGCTTCTATCGATTTCTCTTTATTACCGGCTTTGCGAAAAGTCATCCCGGCAAGGAAAAGAGCCCTGGCGCAGAGATCTTCGTCCTCATAAAGTATGGCCACCATCATATACGTCTTGGCGGCCTCCTCGTAATCCATCATCTTTTCCTTGATGTTTGCCGTCTCAAAGCGGGCCAGAGCGCCGGTAAGGTTATCTTTATGTTTCTCCAGGGCCTTTTCCAGCAACGACAGGGCTTCCTCGTAATTACCCAGGGCGGACTTGCAGCGCCCCAATCCCAGGTAAGAACGTTCCAGGTAAGGGGAATCCAGGCCCATATTCACCGCTTTCTGCAATTCACCGGCGGCCTTTTCCCACTCCTTAAGGCCGATATGGCTCTCGCCCATGAGATAGTAGATCTCCCCGTTGGTTTGGACTCTCGGATGTTTTTCCGTAAAATCTTCGAGGACCGTAAGGGACTTATCGAACTGGTTGTTTGAAAGAAAATATTCCGCGACCCACCTGTAAACACTTTCGGGCAGTAAGTAGTCCTTCCTTTCGGTCATCAATCCGTAATAGACCTCGGCGGCTTTCCCGTAATCGCCTTTCTGGAAATATGAATACCCTATTGCCTCGGTAGCAATATCATAAAACCTGCCTTCCTTGTCCCCCGTCAGGTTTGAATAATACTTAATAGCTTTATCCCAGTCCTGCTTACCCTGGCAAGCGCGAGCCGTCCAGTAAACGGCTGATTCCCTGACTTTCGACTCCGGAAACTCTCTCATGAATCTTTCGAAGGTCTCCACTGTCTTATCATAATTCTCAGACTCAAGGTACAAAGTGCCCAGCTGAAAAAGGACGTTTTCCTTAAGCGGACTGGCGGAATACTTCGAAAGAAATAGATCGTAATCCGACTCGGCCTCTGTGAAACGTTTCAGGGCCATATTTTCCTGTCCCGACTTAAGAAGTATTTCCGGACTTCTGGGATCCTGGGGATATTGAACGGCGAATTTCTTGTAATACTGGACCGCTTTTTGTTTTTTCCCGGACGCGTCATATAGCCAACCAAGCTCATACAAAGCTTCTTTCGCGAAACCCGTGCCCTTGAAGTCCTTGACTATCTTTTCAAAAACACTCGTGGCATCATTAGTCCTTTTCAACTTATCAAGCGTTTTCCCCTTTATATACAGGGCCTCATCCTTCGACTCTTTGGCGCGGCCGAGATAAGCATCAATGATCGAAAGGCATTTCCCGTAATCTCCCGATTTGTAAACAGACCAGCACCTGTTAAGCCAGGATTTAAGCCCGGCCTGGGTGCCGGGATATTTTTCGGCCAGCTGGGCGTAGATCTCTTCTGCCTCGGCGAACTTGTCTTTATAAAAAAAGCTGTTAGCCCGCATGAAGAGAATATCCGACGTCACCGATTCATCTTTGACCCGCCGCAGAAGGTCCTCCGAGAGATCGATCACCCGGTCATATTCCCCGGCCCTATACAATGAAGAGACGAGGCCGATAGCCGCACCGTCAAAAACGCCGGACTCTTCCCCGATCTCGTCGATGATCTTTTTGTACACACCCTGAGCTTTTTTCAAATTCCCCGCCCGGAGGTAAGCATTACCGGCCCGAAGCAGGGCCTGGCCCACTATGTTCCCGGACCCGGACTGTGCCGCTTTCTGGTAAATTTCCGCGGCGCGCAGGAAGTCATTCTCTTCAAAATATATATCCCCAAGGTTCAGGTAACCGAACGGTGCGTATTCGCTGTTCCCGGATTCGGACAAAACTTTTTCAAGAAGGATCTTTGATCTTTCCATGTCCCCCCGCCTGAAATACACGCCGGCAAGATAATATTCAGCGGCTACCCGGGGAGCTCCCGCGTCTTCCTTGCCGACCAGGGCCAGAAGAAGGACTTCTGCCTTGTCATAATCCCCAAGGAGATAATATATCTGCCCTCTCCTGAGCTCAGCGTTCCGTGCCAGGTCCCCTCCGGGGTATCTTTCGATAAAAGCGCCGTATTCCTTTAATGCCTCGTCGTATTTTTTAGCCATGAAATAACTTTCGCATACACGGTAAACCGCAAGCTCCGCGTACTGACTCTGGGGATACTTTTCAAGGAAGGTCTTATAACTTTCGACGGCCATATCATACATTCCCCTGGAAAAAAGGCCGTTGGCAAAATCGAATTCCTCGATCTCCTGACCGGCTTTTTCCTGCTGGCTGAATGAAACCGGCTGTATAAGGAAGAAACTGACCAGTAACGTAAAAACGCATCTCGCGGTCTTCATATATTCATCCTCTCGACATCTATTCTGCTTCTTTTTCTTTCATGGTGGCGAAAGACACGTTCCAGATACCGACTCCCGCGCATATATCAAGGACTTTTATGACATGCTTGTGGAATGTCTCCCTGTCCGCCCTGATGATGACCGGCTGTCCTTTGTACAGTTCAGAGATCCTGTGCAGCATGCGTTCAAGCTCTTCGTACGACAATCTTCTCTGGTTCACGACCACCTGACCATCCTTGAGGACATTGATGATGATCTCACCGGGAGCACGTCTTATTTCCGTAGATTCCTTCGCCGTCGGAACGCTGATATCAAGTTCAGTCTCGAGCTGGTAAAAGATGGACGCTGACATAAAGAAGATAAGAAGAAGAAAGACAATATCTATAAGCGGGGCTATCTGCAGTTTAGGGCTTTCAGTCAATGTCTGTTTCGCGTCGGAAAAATCCATATAGACTCCTCTTTCCAAAGCTATATCTTATCACTTATCAGGTGGAACAGTTCAGTGGAAATATTTTCAAGCTGCGAAGTTATGTTCTGGATCTTTCCCCTGAAATAAGAATAGAATATCATGGCCGGTATGGCAATGATCAATCCGGTAGCGGTAGTGACCATGGCTTTGGAAATACCGCCTGCCAGGAGTATGGGTTTTACGGCTCCCGTCTGGAAAGCGATGACGTTAAAGGCCTGGATCATGCCCAGGACGGTCCCTAATAGGCCTACCATCGGTGATATCACAGCCACGTCTGCCAGATAACTCAATTTCTGGGTCATGTCCCCCACGATCCTTCTGCCTTTATCCAGCATGGCTTCTTCGATAACGTCTTTCCCGCGGGTCACCCGGTTAAAACCGGCGATGACGACCTCGGATATAAGATTGGGGTTATCTTCGCACAGTTTGGACGCGTCCTGGTATCTGTTCTCTTTTATAAGGGAGGTCGTTTCGTCCAGGAAGTCTTCAGGCATAAGCTTTTTTGGATCAAAGGTAAGAAAATAGTAAATAATAAGGCTTAGAGCGGCCACTGACAAGAATGCCAGTACGATCATGACCTCGCCGCCGGCCTTTATGATCTGCCAAAGGGTCATGCCTTCCTCCGCGGCATCTACGTCCGGGATATATTCCTCGATCTTCTCCTGACATACCACCGGAGGAGCAAAAACCGCCGGAACGGCGAGCGTCAGGATGACGATTAGAAGGATACATTTTATATTCTTGAACATTTCCTTACCTCCTGCCTTAAATTGAAAAAATAATCCCTGGAAGGTGTTATTGCCTAATAGCTGCAGCTCGAGCTGATATACTTTATCAGCCTGGCCTTGTCGGTGCGGTTAAGGTTCGTCAGTCTCATCCCGGCCCGATAATAATTATCGTTATTCATGTCCTCCGAGACCCAGGTCACTTGTCCCGTAACAAAAAGAGGTATGTCATCCCCGGGAATATTCAGTTCCAGGTGCAGCTTATCTGCCTTGTTCATTTTCTCGTTGGTGATTATACCTATGCCGCTACCGGAAATGTCGTTGATCCTTACCCTCATGTTGTCGTATTCACAGCTTTCACAGCATATCGGAGCCAAATAGACGCCGTATCTCTTGTATTCTCTTTTATCTTCCATCATTGTCCACTCCCGTTAATAACTATGAGTATTATACCACTTTCAAGGAAAAATAAGAAGGCCTCCGGCGTCATAAAGAGGCAGCCCGGGAAGATCGATATACTTGACCCCATGCTCTCTCATGAAATCTGTGATCATGTCAGCCTGCGGATGACGACCTATATCTCCCAGGATCAAAACCCTTCCATCCGGTAGTTTGCCGCCGGCGCCTCCAAGAAAACCGTATTTCTCTCCGGACAAGAGGACCGAGCCCGGTAAAACCTGGAGGACATCCAGCCCTTCAGGCACGGCGGCTGTTGCTATGGAAGCATCAGATGTCACCAGGGCGGCCTCGCTTATCTTCAGAACGGAACACCTCGCGTACCCCTGGGCCGCATTGACTGCCTTTATCCCGTTCTCGCGGGCTTTTTTCAGGATCATACGGTCGGTATATTCCAGATTATGGATCAAGACCTTTCCTATCCGGACAGCGTTATATTTAACAGTGTGCGGATACAGGCCGAAAGGCTCGCTTCTTCCTTTAATAAGATGGGCACCTGACTTTCTTAATATCTCGATCTTCCCATCAGGCAGATCAGGTGAATGGATCAGGGTATTATCATCCAGCTGGAAGAAATAGATATCCGGATGGCATGATATTGACTCATACACCCGGTCAGGTCCGTCGAACGGATAAAGTTGGACAGAGGGAAGCCTTGCTTTCAAGGCCTCCTTATATTCGAGAGGCAATCTCTTATCATGGATAATGATCATAAACTGAGCGCCCTTTCTCGCGCTTTTTGGCCAAATGCGGGGTGAAAAGGCCCAGCCAGGCATTCGTCCCCGGAAAGCAGCCCTTCCGAAGGATGCAAACCGCAACGTATGACCTTGATGCCGTTTGACTCGAAATACAGAATAAGCTTCGCCGCGCGTTCGACCGCCTCGCTCTCCTCCAGGGGCTGGTACTCTCCCCTTGACCATAGATCGGCAAGTTCAGTCCCCTTTATGACTATAACAGGGTAGATCCTTACCTGGCTTGCGCCTAGCTGTTGTATTCTCCTGGCCGTGTAAAGCTCTTCATCTAAACCGCTGTAAGGCAGCCCCAGCATCATCTGGTGCCCGAGATCAAGGCTTCCCTGTAGGATCACGCGCGACGCCCGTTCCACGTCCTTTTCCGTATGCCCCCGCTTAGCTGCAGCCAGGACCCTGTCCGACATCGATTGGACACCCAGCTCTACGCGCGTAACTCCGTGTTTTTTTAAAAAAGATACGATCTCTTCGCTTATAAGGTCCGGCCTTGTCGATAACCTTATGCCCTGTACACGGCCGCCTTTTAAAAATCTTGATGCCGGCCTCAGATAACCTTCCTGTTCTTTTTGGGAAAGCCCGGTAAAACTTCCGCCGTAAAAACCTATTTCTATACGCGTTCCTTCCGAAGGAATGGTGGAGAGATATTGTTCTACTTTGACGGGAATATCACACGGATCCGGCATACTTGCGCCGGTTATCCTCTTTTGGTCGCAGAAAATACACTTGTGCGGACACCCCTTATGGGGTATGAAAAACGGTATTATATAGTGTTTTTTAGCCATGAAATCAGCCCACGTTAAATCAGGTAGCGGATACTTCCGCTCGAATGCAAGCTGTATAGTGCAGCATATTCCCTACCAGGGCCCCTCCGCCCGGTGTGGATCCTCCCTGTACGGGAACATACTGCACTATGCTCTTTGCCCTACGTGCTTGTGCTACTTCTCCACGTAGTCCAATATATCCAGCCCGATCTCCCCGAATAATTCCCTGAGCTTCATCATCGGAAGCCCCAGGATATTGAAATAAGAACCTTTTATGCTGTCAAAGAGAAGCGCCCCTATCCCCTCTATGGAAAAACCTCCTGCCTTATCGTACGGGCCCAGGAGAAGGAAATATCTCTCGACCTCTTCATCTGTCAGCGAAGCGACTTCCAGGCTGCTTTTCTCAAAACCGGCAGCTTTTCTGCCCGTGGATGTATCTATTACGCATAGGCCCGTGTATACTTCGACATCTGTGCCGGAAAACCTCTTCAGCATATTGCGTGCCGCGTCCTCATCGCCGGGTTTGCCCAGGATATCCTCGTCATGAGCCACAAGAGTATCCGCCCCGATGACGATCGAATCTTCCGCCCCGGAAGCTATCGTTTCCGCCTTTACCCTTGCGTTCTCCTCGACGATCTCGTGCACGGCCTTTTTCTCGTCCAGGATCTCTTCCGCGCCGCTTATTGAGATCTTATGCGGGATACCGCACGAGAAAAGTATCTGCGATCTCCTTTTAGACGCTGAAGCCAGTACGATCTCTCTCATTGTGCCTCCTCTACAGGCTTCCGCCTGTAGTATCCATTCCCCACACGGAAGTGTGGGGTCAAACTCCCAGCTTTTTTCTGTACTCTTCTGTTATTTGCTTCTTCAAATCTCGACTTATATTTTTGCTCTCTTCTTTCTCTTGTCTTTTCTTTTTCTTCTTGCCCGCGAGTTCCCTGACGTCAAGGATCGCCGCTCCATAAGCCCTGGCATTGTTCCTCACATAATTATCGTTCGAAGCGAGAACGACCCTTCCTTTCACGGAAAATCTTTTTACCGTTTCTATTATCTTATCGTCGCCTTTCCCTGATCCCGAAAATATCTGGCCTCCCCCTTTCGGGATGCCGGATCTTTCCACCCTGCGGTATTTATCAAGACCATCGAACACCACACAAACGTCATCTATATATCCGCTTGAACGGGCATATTCCTCGCCCGCCAGGATTATCGCCCTGCGCGCCGACCGGAGGTCCTTTTTGAGCTCCTTCCGTGTAGCAGGTATGGCATTTATAGCGTTATAACCGTCAATTACAAGCGTTGTAACCATAATGTTATTATATCATTTATTCCTTCTTTATGCGGATGTACATCTTTTTTACTACCCTGCCGAAAACATCGTTGACCACTTCTTGTCTGACGTAATAGTAAATATTCTTGCCCTCTTTACGGGTGGCTACAAGGTCGCACTCCCTTAAAATATGAAGATGGTGGGAAACAGTAGGCTGCGTAACATTGAACTCGCTGCATATATCTGTAACGTTCATCTCATCCTCGGACAAAAGTTCCATAATATCCTGCCTGGTCTTGTCCGCGAGCGCCTTGAATATCTTTACAAGATCATACGCTGCCATGTCTTTTCCTCCCACCTTTTGGGCAGACACAGGGGGTCTGCCCCTATTTGATCTTTATGGTGACTACCAGGTCACCTTTATGCCTGCAGCATGGACATTCATTCCCCTGCCCCCGCAGCCTCATCTTCTGTCCTTGTTTTGTCCCGGGCGGTATTTTTAGGGTTATGTTCTTGCCGCTTGAAAGCCTGAACTTCGCTTCCCCTCCTTTTTCCGCGAGTTTTACCGGGATCGGCAGCTCCGCGGTGATATCGGTATCGACCTCGCTTGCTGCATACTCTCTGTCTCCCCGGAGTCCGCCTCCTGTCGAATAATAGAACGTACGCGTCCCGCCGGACCGCCCAGAACCGGAGAATATGTCTCCGAAAAGGCCGTCAAATGAGGATCCTGAGGAAAAGCCCCCGGAAAACTGCTTCAGAAAATCGGAAAAATCAAATCCTTGAGCAGAAGAAAAATCCCCGGTATAAGCACCCATCCTCCGGAGATTATCGTATTCCTTGCGGCGCTTTTCGTCGCCCAGGGTATAATAGGCCGCGGAGATCTCTTTGAACTTCTCTTCCGCCTTTTTATCGTCCGGGTTTTTATCAGGGTGATATTTAAGGGCCTGCTTCCGGTAAGCCTTTTTGATCTCTTCAGCGCCGGCGCCTTCTTTTACGCCAAGAATGTCATAATAATCTTTATTCGCCATCACTGCCCCCTTGACCTTTTGTCTTGAAGAAGAACGTTTCTTTCTTTTCGTCATAATCGACCAGAACTTTCGCTCCTTCTGATATGCGTCCCTGGAGAAGCTCCAGCGCCAGTTTGTCCTGTATCTCCTTCTGTATCAAGCGCTTTAAGGGACGGGCACCGTAATCTGGGTCGTATCCCTTTGCGGCAAGTTCTTTCTTGGCCTTGCCGGAAATAGACAAAGTGATATTCTTTTCTTCCAGGCGCTTTTTGACCGTGTCCAGCTCAAGATCCACTATTCTTTCCATATCCTCCCTGGTCAGGCGGTTAAAGACTATCGTCTCGTCGAGCCGGTTCAAAAACTCCGGCCGGAAATGGCCCTTCAGGTCCTCCGTGCTTCCGATATTCGAGGTCATGATTATAAGAGTATTTTTGAAACTTACTACGTGGCCCTGGTTATCCGTGAGCCTGCCGTCATCCATGATCTGCAGAAGTATGTTGAACACATCATGATGGGCCTTCTCGACCTCGTCCAGTAATATGACGCTGTACGGCCTTCGCCGTATCTTTTCCGTGAGCTGACCGCCTTCTTCATAACCGACATAACCGGGAGGCGCGCCGATAAGACGGGACACCGCGTGTTTTTCCATGTATTCCGACATGTCTATTCTTACCATCGCTTCCGGGTCATCGAACAAAAACCAGGCCAGGGTCTTGGCCATGTGAGTCTTGCCCACGCCGGTCGGCCCCAGAAACAAGAAAGAACCCATAGGCCGGTTAGGGTCGCTCATCCCACTCCTTGACCTTCTTACGGCGTTAGAGATCAGGTTGACCGCGTGGTCCTGCCCCACGATCCTTTCTTCGAGCACCTTTTCCATATTGACAAGCTTGTCGATCTCCGACTCCATTAGTTTGGCCACGGGTATTCCTGTCCACTGGGACACTATCTTGGCTATATCCTCTTCGTCGACCTCCTCCTTCAGCATCTTCTTCTCTTTCTGGACGTCCTGAAGAGCCTTGCTCTCTTCATCGAGTTTCTTCCGCAGCTGCGTTTGTATCCCGTAACGGATCTCCGATACCTTGGCCAGATCACCCTCTTTTTCGGCGTTGGCTTCCTCTATTTTCGCCTTGTCTATTTCTTCCTTGGTCTGGCGTATTTTACCGATGACATCCTTTTCCTTATCCCAGTGTTTTTTCATGTCCTGAAGTTCGGCCCGCAACTTCTTGAGCTCTTCGTCGACCGCTTCCAGTTTGCTTTTCCCGGAAGGGCTGCCGGCTTCCTTCTTCAGGGCCTGTTTCTGGATCTCGATCTGCATTATTTTCCTCTGGACCTGGTCTATTTCGGTAGGCATGCTGTCTATCTCGATCCGCAGTTTCGAAGCCGCCTCATCCATCAGGTCTACCGCTTTATCAGGCAAGAACCTGCCGGTGATATAGCGGTCGGAGAATATGGCCGCGGCTATGATCGCGCTGTCAGATATCCTTACCCCGTGATGAACCTCATATTTTTCTTTGAGGCCCCGCAATATGGCAATGGTATCTTCGATCGAAGGCTCCCCGACAAATATCTGCTGGAAACGCCTCTCCAGGGCCTTGTCCTTCTCTATATACTTGCGGTATTCATCCAGGGTAGTCGCTCCGATACATCTGAGCTCGCCGCGTGCCAGCGCGGGTTTAAGCATATTAGAAGCGTCCACCGCCCCTTCGGCGCCTCCCACTCCCACAAGAACATGAAGCTCATCTATAAACAGGATTATCTGCCCTTCTTTTTCCCGGATCTCCTTGAGGACAGCCTTGAGCCTGTCCTCGAACTCTCCCCTGAACTTCGTCCCGGCCACCAAAGCTCCCAGATCCAGAGCGATAACCCTCTTGTTCTTGAGGCCGCCGGGAACATCCCCGGAAGATATTCTCTGGGCAAGCCCCTCGACGATGGCAGTCTTGCCTGTTCCGGGATCACCTATAAGAACAGGATTGTTCTTTGTCCTCCGTGAAAGGACATGGATCAGCCTTCTTATCTCCTCGTCGCGGCCTATTACCGGATCCAGTTTACCGAGGTCGGCGAGTTCAACCAGGTCCCTCCCGTATTTTTCAAGAGGCTGGTATTTATCTTCCGGCGTCTCGTCGGTAACCCTCTGGCCTCCTCTTACCTCCTTGAGGACACGGAGAATACCATCCCTTGTTATATCGCGCCCCTTAAGGACGTCGAGCGCACCTTCCTCGACCGCAGCGAGGAGAAGGTGTTCCACGCTTATGTACTCGTCTTTGAGATGCCTGGCTTCCTTCTCCGCCCTGGCAAGAAGTTTGTTAAGTCCTACTGACAAATACGGCTGGACCGCGGCCCCGCTCACCTTGGGCTTTCTTTCAAGTTCTTCGTCAAGGGCCTTCCTCAGGCTGCTTGTGTCAAGGCCTAGTCTTTTCAATAGATCGGTGAAAAAGCCTTCTTCTCCCAAGAGAATATAGAAAAGATGCTCTACATCGACCTCCTGATGGCCACGGCTGACGGCCTCGGTAATGGCTCCCCTGAGTGCCTCTTGCGCTTTAAGGGTCAATTTGTCAGGTTTCATCTTGATCACGCTCCTATATAGATAGTTCAGCAAAGCATAGACATATTTACATATTTATATCTATCTATATGTTACACTAAAAAAGGCTTAAAATCAAGCCCTTTTTTAGTGAATTTATCCGGTAGGATTACATCTTGGAGTTCTTACTTAAACACTTGCGGATAAAAACCTTCGCAAGCTCTTTCTCTAATATAGGTTTACTCTCCTCTTCGGTCATCTTGGGCTCGGTTACATCCGCTGAGACCTCTCTCCCCCAGATGATCGTCCTGCTCCTGAACCGTCCAAGTTCCGAATGGATATTGCTATTTGGGCCTTCCTTCACGGTCATGATAGCCTGGATCCGGCCGTAATCATCGTCCCTTGCGGCATCGATAACCCAGCTGGCGTAACCCGGCGGCAAGTGGTCCGAATCTATGGGGTCATGGTCGGCCCATACCCTTTCAACGATATCGGTGGTAATAATGAAGTCTGCGTCATTTTCACTGCGGACGATCTTGAAATTCAAGGTCTGTCTCCCTTCGAGTGCGTCCTCAAGTTCCCTTTTAATCCCTTTAAGCATATCTCCTGCCGCCCCGGATGAATCGGTGGGGTCGACCACGTAAACCCTGATCTCCTGCACATCCCAAAGCTTGGCGTATAGGTTCTCCTTCTGGCACGCGCCTTCTTGGGGAAAGATCAGCATAAACGCCATGCTCATAACTATCACTATTCCCAGCGCCTTTTTCATGATCTTCTCCTTTCTGGTCCTGTCTACTCCCTTTCAAGTTCCTGCTGTCTGAGAAGCACTTCCTTTGTAATATAGTCCATGACCTTTTGATAGCCAAGTTGACCGACCAGTTTCTTAGAATCCTTACTTTCAAGAACGGGTATATAATCCACTTTCTTTGCTTTGAACATTTCGATCGCTTCGCTGAGGTCCTGGCCAAGATACGAGAAAGCATCTATTTCCGTTACGATGTCACCCGCCAGGACCAGAAGATCCATTTGCTCCTCGTAAAACGTATCGCGTATTTCTCCCAGGGAGGTGATCCCTAAAAATCTACCGTCCATTGAAACGACCGGGAAAGTATACGCGTCGCTTTTTTTCATCGTTTCTATTACCTGGTGAATATTGTTGTTCTCTTTTATGACAATAAAATCCCTTTCCATTACGTCATCGACCTTATGGGTCCCGATTATGTCTTCCTCCGTCACGTCCCTGTACATCTCGTCGGCCTTCTTTATGCCATGCTTTATCATCGGAGGGGCGACGAGCTGCAGCAAAAAGGTCGTGGCGGTGATAACGTTCAATATAAGAAGGCCCACCGCCTGGAGCTCGCTGCCCATAAGGCTGAACCTGCTATATGTTGCAAGGGCCAGACCAACGGCGACTCCTGCCTGATCAAAGAGGCAAAAACCCGTATATTTCGTCACCGTTTCTTTTGCCCTGGAAAGCAGACCCCCGATATAGGCTCCGGCCATTTTCCCCACACTCCTGCAGGCTACATAAACTACGACCAGAAGGAGAAGTCCTGTCCTCATGACTAAGCCCGCGTCCAGCTGAGCGCCGATAAGCACGAAAAATAGTATAAAGATGGGAACACTGAATTTTTTCATCATTTCGAACATCTCGTACTCTCTGGAAGCCGTCTTAGACTTAAGATTGGCGGCAACGGTGCCCAGGACCATAGAGGCCAGTATGAAATCGACCTTCAGGAACATCGAGAACCCGACCACGATGATTATTATACCGAGAGTGTACGGCAGCACGCGCTCCCTGTCCCTCGTCCCGAATAATATCCTGTGCAGCATATGCCCGCCGGCCAGGCCTATCAGAACCGATACGGCAATCTCAAAAACAGGCACGAATATTGCCGCCGCGAACGATATCCCCTCCCGCATGATCAGCGACCTGGCAAAGGCGCTGGCGAAACCGTAAATGATGAGGGCAAGGGCGTCATCAAGGGCGACTATGGAAAACGTGGTCATCGTCACCGGACCTCTTGCCTTGTACTCCTTCAGGACGTTGTACGTTGCCGCCGGCGCCGTGGCCGACGAAAGCGCACCCAGGATGAGGCCCATGTAAAGTTTCTTTGTGAGAAGCGTAACGCCGACTGCAACAAGGAAGAAAGTAAAAAAGGCTTCCGCGAAAAGTATGGTATATATAGACTTGCTGTATTTTTTAAAGCGGTCGAGATTTATCTCTGCCCCTATCAGAAATCCTATGATGCCGAGGGCCAGGTTTATAAGCGGGTTAAAAGATTCGAGTACGGGTCCGCTTAAAAACCCGTTAAAAGACCTCCCGAAAAGAACGCCTATGATTATATACCCCATGACCCGCGGGAGGTTCATCTTCTCGAATATCCTGCCGCCCACGGTGCCGAGCAATATGATGATCCCTATGACCAGTAATACGTTCACACTATTTTCCTTTTTTCTTTCTTGACCTTGCGCCCTTGGCTCCTTTAGCGCTCATCTTCTTCGAATACTCATTGAGCTTCTTAGCAGTAAGGTAATAAATCGTCCCGCGGGAATATCTGCCCTTGGCGTCCATCTTGCCGGCTTTTTCCCCGGTAAGGATCTCGATACCCTCATCGATAGTGGATACCGGCCATATATGGAATTTTCCTTTTTTCACGGCATCGATCACTTCGTCTTTGAGCATAAGATGCTTTACATTCGAACTGGGAATTATGACACCCTGCTTTCCGGTAAGGCCCTTGACCTTGCAGGCATGGTAAAAACCTTCGATCTTCTCGTTTACGCCTCCTATGGGTTGCACCATGCCGTGCTGGTTCATCGAGCCGGTGACCGCTATGTACTGCTTAATAGGAACGCCGGAAAGCGAAGAAAGAAGGCAATATGCCTCGGTACTCGAAGCGCTGTCTCCCTCCACTCCGTCATAAGACTGCTCGAAACAGATACTCGCGCTGAGGCTCAACGGGACATCCTGTGCGAACTTCTCTCCCAGATACCCGCTCAATATCAATACCCCTTTGGAATGAATATTTCCGCCCATCTTTACCTGTCTTTCTATATCGACTACACCGGTTTTTCCCATAAAAGTCCGGGCGGTTATGCGGGAGGGTTTTCCGAACATGTATTCGCCGATATCAATGACAGCCAGGCCGTTGACCTGCCCGACCCGGGACCCGTCCACGTCGATCATCAGGATATTCTTGTTTATCAGTTCGATGATCTTTTCCTCTATCATGTTGGAACGGTATATCTTCTCCTGCAGGGCTTTTTCCATGTGTCTGGACTCGACATACTGGGCATGGTCCTTCCCCGCCCAGTAATTCGCTTCTCTCAGGATGTCCGCGATATACATGAATCTCGCGCTGAGCTTTTCCTGGTCGCCCCTGATCCGGGAACCATACTCCACTATTTTAGCTACCGCATCGCTTGTAAAATGACGCAGGTTCTCCTCTTCACATCTCACCTTGACAAAAGCCGAGTATTTATTTATCTTATCCAAGTCTCTGTCCATTTCGGTATCGAAATCGGCCTTTATCTTGAACATCTTCCGGAAATCCTCATCATATTTGTAAAGAATCTGGTAAAGCCACGGCGGGCCGACCATTATGATCTTTATGTCGCAAAGAATAGGTTTGGGCTTCAAGCCCGTAGTGGATATAAGCCGGATCTGCTCATTTATATCCTCTACCTTTATCTCGCGATTACTGATAACTCTCTTCAGCGCATCCCATGACATGAAGTTCTTCAGAACGTCCATGGCCTGAAGTATCAGATACCCGCCATTTGCCTTGTGCAGGGCACCGGGACCGATCATTGTAAAATTCGTTGTCATGGAGCCGAAGTAGGAAGCGTACTCTATCCTTCCCACCAGATTGTAATAAGTCGGGTTCGGCTCCTTTACGACCGGGGCCCCTTCAGAGTGACGGTGGTCCACAAGAAGATTTACCTGGTACTTTATAAAAGCGTTTTTTTTCGGAGCGCCTTTTACACCGAACAGCGCACCGGCGGCCTCCTCCTCCTCCTCCTTGAAGATATCAATATTGTCCACGATGTCTTCCTGGACAAGGTCAAGGTGGTGAACGATATTATCAAATTCCCGGTACTTAAAACGCAGCTCATCGATCATGTGCTTGACTGAGAAAAGCGCGACCTCTTTCTCGAGTTCCTTGATCATATTCTTGGCATCCTTTTCCATGGACCTGACTTCGCTTAAGACCTGCTCGATGTTGATGTGCATCTCGTGTTTCCTTTTTTCGAGCTTTTCCCTTTCCGTGTCTGGAAGCTTGGAGTATTCTTCGTCGGTCAGGGGCCGGCCCCCGCTGCGGGGGACAAGGATGACTCCGGTAGCGGACTGCTTCAATACAAAGCCCGCTTCAAACGCCTTTTCCTCGATGTCCTGCAGGGCAGCATCTCTTTTTTTCTTGTACTGCCGTAAAAAATCGTGCTTCCTTTTTTCGTAATCTTCGCTCTCAAAAGCTTTCTGGATCTCCACTTTCAGGTCGTTTATCAACTCTTCCATATCCTTCTTGAATATTCTTCCTCTTCCCGCCGGCAGGCTTATCGCTACCGGTTCGTCCTCATTGATGAAATTATTCACGTATATCCAGTCGCTGGGCGGTTTTTGGGTGGCGGCGATCTCGTTAACGGCTTTGTTCACCTGGGTATTGCGGCCTGTCCCTGTCGCTCCGCAGACAAATATGTTATACCCGTCGGATTTGATGTTCAGGCCGAAATCGATAGCGCTGACACCTCTCTCCTGGTGGAGAGGCTCCTGTTCGAACATATAATCCTCGGTAGTCTTGAACGTGAACATGGAAGGATCGCAAACGTTCCTCAGGTCTTTCGGTTTCAACTCCCTAACGGCCATCTCTCTTCTCCTTTTTTTATATCTTCATGAAAAAATCTATGAAAGGATCGTCAACCTGGCGGGCGGTTTTCTTGTACCTGTAACTCGCCGCGCACAGGATGGACCCTGCAAAAATAAGCAGCACCGCCACTATCAATGATAAAAGCGGCGGATATAAAGCTATCAAAATGCCGCATATGATCAAAATAATCCCCATCAACATAACTTTCTCCTCCTATTTATATAAGTAAAAATTACCTCATCACCGTCCCTAAGTCAAGACCGGCATTTATCCCCCATAAAGCAGATCGAACAACGCCAACCATAGCGGGATACTGAAAATCGCTACCAGATGCGTGTAAAATATTATTCCGCTTAAAAATTTATTATCCGCTCCCGTATAACTGCCGATGACCACAAGGGATACCGCTGTAGGCATGACGGCCTGGAGAAAAAGAAAAAACCTGTAATCGAGTCCGAGCGGGACCCATCTTATAAGGAGCAAGACAATGGCCGGGAAAATAACAAGTTTTGCCGCTAGCCCTGCCATGATCGGTATACCGTTTTCATGGCTGTACGCGCGGTACTTGTGCAGATACGCGCCTAGGGTCAACATGGCCACCGGAAACGCGGCAAGGCCCAATTGCCTGACTGGGTCCATGACCAGCGCGGGCACCGTCCCCTTCCCGAAAAACGCGACCCATAAGAGTGAAAATACCGTTACCAAGACCGGAGGGTTCAACAGGACACGCGGCCTGAACCCTTCCTTCATCTTCCCGGTAAGAAAAAGAGGTACAAGTGACCACATCAGGACATTGAACCCGATCATGAACATGAACATATGTACCAACAGCCTGTCGGCGATGATCCCGGTAAAGGAAAACAAGATGAGGTTCATGGGCAAATACCCGCAGTTCTGGAATCCGCACGCACACATGAATTCCTTTTTGGAACCGAAGTTTTTCAGGAAAGCGAATAATACCCATCCTATTGCCATGCCTGCCAGACAAAAAACGATCGCACAGAGCGGAAGAAACCACCAGTAGGCATATTCCGTAAAACTGAAGTGAGTGATCGTCTTGGACATGATGAGCGCCGGGAATATCAGGTATACGAGAAGCCGGCTCAAAGTATCGACGAACTCGTCACTGATGAATTTCATGCGATGGAGAATGTACCCGGCGAGCGTCAATATGAAAAGCTTGCCTATCGCTAAAACTATCACGTTGAAAGAAAGATTCAATCCCATATTCGTCGGTTGTCGGTCGTCGGTTAATTTCCCGGCTTACCCAGTAATTTGAACATCTTGCGCTTGTACGCCTCGACCCCGGGCTGATCAAAAGGATTTACCCCTAAGAGGTAACCTGATATCGCCACAGCTTTTTCGAAGAAATAAAACAGCTGCCCCATGCAGAATGGGGACCTCTCGGGGATAAAAACGGTGGAATTGGGCACCCCTCCTTCAAAATGAGCGCCCGCTGTCGCTTCATAGGCTTTCCTGTTAACGAAACCTAACTGTTTACCCGAAATATAATTCAAATTATCGATATCATCTTTATACTCAGGGATAGGGATATCGCTTTTCTCTTTTTCCACGACAAGAAAAGTCTCGATGATATTCCTCTCACCTTGCTGGATCAGCTGGCCCATGGAATGAAGGTCGGCAGTAAAATCGCAAGACGCCGGGTAAAACCCCTTTTCGCCTTTACCTTCGCTTTCACCGAAAAGCTGCTTCCACCACTCAGCGAAATAATGAAGCCTGTAATCAAAGTTCGAGAGGATCTCGATCCTTTTTCCTTTCCTGTAAAGAATATTCCTGATGGCCGCGTATTTATAACTGGCGTTCCCTTCAAGAGCGCATTCCAGGGTCTTCCGGCTCTGGTCCTTTGCGCCGGCAAGAAGGTCGCGGATGTTTATACCGGCGCAGGCTATCGGAAAAAGCCCGACCGGTGTCAGGACTGAATACCTGCCCCCGACATCTTCGGGGATCGCAAAAACCCTGTACCCGCGAGCATCAGCTATAGCCTTGAGCGCCCCTTTTTCTTTATCCGTCGTGCATACGATCCTGTCCTTTATCTTTTCAGGCCCGTATTTCTTTTTCATAAAATTTTCTACTATCCTGAAAGCGATACTGGGTTCCTTGGTAGTCCCGGACTTAGAGATTACATTGACGCTTACGTCCCTATCCTTTAAATATTCCAATAGACCGTTCAAATATTCTCCGGATAGATTGTGCCCCGCGTAAAAAATCTTTTTTCTGTCAAACTCCGGCGAAACCGCTTCGATAACGGCCCTGGCACCCAGATACGATCCCCCTATCCCGATCACGATCACAGCGTCTGAATCGCATTTAAATTTTGATGCGGCTTCTTCAATGTCCTGGATGAGATCCTGTCCTGTCTTTTCCGGCAGATCCATCCATCCCAAAAGATCGCTCCCGGCGCCGCTTTTGTTCTCAAGCGACGCGTGGGCTTTTTTTACTTCCGGCAAGATCTGCTCCAGATCACTTTCGGCTACAAATCCCTCCATATATTTCGTATCAAAAACCAGATCTTTGCTCATGTTTAACTCCTGCTTCGTCGTTCGTATTGCACATTACCCGCCAATTCAGAAGTATGTCATCCCGGACGAGCCCAAAGGGCTCGATCCGGGACCACATAATATTATTATATGATCCCGGGTCTCGGCCTGCGGCCTCGCCCGGGATAACACTTTTTACTCCCCGCTCCTATAACTCCTGAACACATTATAAAACCCCGAGAGCTTTGCCCTGAAATGAAAAGGTTTATTCATATCGGAATCCGTTATTTTTATCCGGTTCAGTTCATATACGTCCCGGTTGAGCCGGTCAAATCCCCTGTTCGTCGCGCAGGCCCCTTTATAACCCGCCTTCTTCACCGCCCGCTTGACCTTTTCATTGAACCCCCCGGTAGGATAACAGAAATACAAGACCTTTCCTCCCGTCTGGGCCTCTATGTCTTCTTTTGAACCGGCTACCTCGCTCCAGAGCGTGTTTTCATCATCTACTGAAGGGAGATAAACGTTATTCCTGGTATGGCCCCCGAACCCTATGCCGCTCTTTCCCATCAAACGTACCTGGTCCCAGTTCAGATATCCTTTTTTAGCGTTTACATACCCGGTGACGAGAAAAATGGTCGCCGGCATACCGTATTTTTCAAGGACAGGAAAAGCATTGGTAAAATTATCTTCATACCCGTCATCAAATGTTATCACTACGGTCCTGGGCAGGAAGGTCCTCCTGTCTTTTATCTTTTCGACCAATTCATCCAGGGAAATGAGCATATACCCGTTATTTTTTAAAAAGGCCATTTGCCGCGCAAAGTTATCCGGCGTAACACTGAGGGTGTTCTCCCTGTCCTCTCTTACCGAATGGTACATAAGTATCGGGGTCACCCTCCTCGGCCGCATATAGAAGGCGTAGAACAAAACCGCGGCGAGAAACAAGGTTAAAAAAACAAATAATGATCTTCTAAAAATTTTCATTTTTTATATTTGTAATTTGGGATTTATTATTTGTTAATTACAGTCCGACCCCTCAAGAAGCCTGCCCATGGGACCCGGCCTCGCGGAGGGGTCGGAAAATCGAAAATATAAGGAACTCGCCTTTATGAAACAGTTATGGCGTCAACCGGACATTGTTCGGCACCATTCGTAGCTTCTTCGACTTTTTCACCCGGGACTTCATTGACTATTGCCACGGCTTTATCGCCCTGCATCTCATAAATATCAGGGGCAACCTGTGCGCACAAACCGCAACCAATACATTTTTCCTGGTCTACAACAGCTCTCATCGTACTACTCCTCCTTTTCTCTTCAATATAGAGGTTACAATATTAATTGCATATATTATACATTATTGATATTTTTTATCAAGTTTTGAAAGAAAATGAGGGAAAATGGTGTCTATAAGTATGGGAGAAATTAGAAATTGGATAGTGGATCCGTCAGGGCGGGTGGCGCTACAGTGTCCGAGCACCGCACAAGCCAGTAGCGCGGAGGGGCCCTGGTAGAGAACATACTGCAAGCTGAGGAGTGTGGTGTGTTCCCGTACAGGGAGGATCCACACCGGGCGGAGGGGCCCTGGTAGAGAACACACCACACTCCTAAACTTGTAAATGGATGTTAAATCTTGGATACATAATGGGGTCAATGTTATTTTTCCGGCAAGGTGCACGGTCTGCAAAACCGCTCCGGTTCCCTATCCCCTGCCGGTCTGCGAAAATTGCAAAAATTTCCTTCTTTCAGAAAAAATGCTGCCTTCCGTATCTTCCGCGTTACTTGTGGAAATATGGTCGTGCCTGCCGTATGAAGGGACGATCAGGGAATTTATTAAAAAATTCAAATACTCGGGACAAAGGCAGTTAACGAGTTTTTTCAGCGACCTGGTACGTCGATTTCTCAAGGAAAATAATATACCGAAAGAGGATATCGACCTTATCGTGCCTATACCTATCCACCTGGCCCGGCGCGTATCAAGAGGATATAACCAATCTGAGATCATAGCCAGGATCCTGTCAGATCTCTTAAATGCCCCTTTCTCCAATAACGTTCTGATCAAAACAAAAAATACGCACCCACAGATCGGACTTTCAAGAAATAGCAGGATCAAAAATCTACGCGGTTCTTTCCGGGTACCGCGCCTGTCGCCGGTCATCGGGAAATCTGTAATGTTGGCAGATGACGTGGTAACGACCGGGGCTACCCTGGAGGCTTGCGCCGCGGAACTGCTCCGCGCCGGAGCCAAGGAGGTCCGCGCATTCACGCTCGCCCGCACATTGTAAAGTATCAGAGTGTCAGAAAATATCCGATTCACCGTTGTTTTCTAAAATGTTTGTCCTGTTTTTACAGGGGACGTTCATTTCCTCCACCGAAGAAGTAAAGATTGCAGTGCAGCATATTCCCTACCAGGGCCCCTCCGCCCGGTGTGGATCCTCCCTGTACGGGAACATGCTGCACTGCGCAACTTACATCCGAACTAAAAACAGCTCCACAAAAACAATAAAATCAAAGGGACCCATTGCCAAATTTTAGGTATTTTTATAACTTTTGAAGGAAAAAAGCGTAAAAGCTGTCCGAGCCCTTTTTGTTTTCTTCCGGAAGAAAACAAAAAGGTCGAGTTCTTTTACGCCCTTCGAAAGTTAGAAAAATACCGTTAAAAAATTTGGTTGGGAAGGTTTTATTGTTTTTGTGGAGCTGTTTATTGCGCCAAAGAAGACGAGCGACGAACGACGACTAAGGCTAGCTCTTGCGGTTGATTTCCCAGGCGCCGATGAGGATGAAGAGGATGTTACTCAGCCAGGCGGCTACTACCGGGGGAAGAGCGCCGCCTTTACCCAGGGCCAGGCATATAGCCATAGTCGGCAGATACAACAAAGCCATGCCGATACCCTTGGCCATCCCGATAAGTGCGTTAGCGCGTCCTGATGTTATGCTGAACGGGACTCCGACCATGACCACTGCTATGGCAGCGAACGGAAAAGATAATTTATAGTTAAGATCGACAAGGAGGCGTCTCACAGCAGTGGGCGAGCTTCCCTTAAATATCTCAATATGCTTCCCGAGCTGCCCGTAGCTCATAAGCCGTGGGTCCCACTGGTTGGTGACAAAGTCATCCGGGGTTTCCGTTATCGGAAGTTTCTTGTTCTGATAGACCTCAGGTTCTCCTGTAAAATCCCCGTTCGTGTCCACGTTGAAGATCATGACGTCCGTACCGTACCAGAACCCGCCGTTCCGCCATTTCGCGAGCCTTGCGCTGATCTTTTTTGTGACGATACGGTTTTCGTCGTGTTTGTGGATGATCACGTTCTCCAAAGTCTTGTTCCTGGGAATATAAGACTTGGCGAAGATTATCTGGTTGTTTGCTCCGTACATCGCCAGATTCTTAACGACCGCGGCGCCTTCTCCTTCCTTCTCCAGTTCTTCCTGCCTGATCTGGCTGGCCTTCTCCATACTGGAAGGCACGAACTTGTCGTTCACTATGAGTGTGATCAGGCAAAAAACGAAAACTATCACTATTATCGGCCTTAGAAGCTTCCATATGCTCAGACCGCTCGTTATTGCCGCAGTTACCTCCTGGTTCTTGCTCAGATTATTAAACACGTATACGGAACTTAAAAGCGCCGCGAAGGGGACCATGTTCACGAAAGCGAAGGGAGCAAAATGAAAATAGAACATCAGGATGCTAACCAGGGGTATGTTTTTCTTGAAAATATCATCCAGGAACCCCAGGATATCCCCTATCACCCCGAGGACCATCAGGAGCGTTATGCAGAATAAAAACGCCGCGATAAAATCTTTGACGATATATTTTTCGAGTATCCTCATTTTCAACCTATTTGTTGCCTACCCGCAGGAACAAAAAAACACCCAGGGCGAACATCAAAACATTGGCGGTCCAAACCCCCACCCAGGGAGGTATTATCGCCCGGATGGCAAAGGCGATCCCGCCGAGCATTATGGCCCAATATAAAAGGAATATCCCCATGGCCATGCTAAAGCCGATGAATTTTTCCCGGCGGTGGGTGGTTATCGCCAGCGGAATACCGACCAGGACGAAGATAAAATTTGAGAATGCCAGGGCTATTTTCTTATGGAGTTCGATCTGTAATGGGACGACGTTCACATCGTCTTTTTTCAACGATCCGATATCCGCTAAAAGTTCTTTGATGCTTTTTTCCCTGGCTTTCTTCTGGATGTTATCTAGATCTGCGGCCTTATCAAGGTTAAGGGTCATGAAATAATCCTGGAAAGTCAGCTTATAAAACTCCCCGGGATTCTCCGGTACGATCTCATCCGCCGTCCCATCCTTTAGCCGCAGCTTGATACTATTTTTCCCCGGCATGGGAATGATCTCCCCGCTTTTGGCCACGATCGTCCGGGTCGGCCCGTCTTTCCTGGGCTGATATATCCGGATATTTTCAAGCGTGTTACCGTTGATACCATGGACAAAGATGATGTAATCCTTGAACCCCTTTACGAACACACCCGGTTCAAGTAAAGCAGCCGGGTGTTTCAGACCCAGTCTTTTCAGCAGTTTCCGGGCCGCGAACTCCGATTGCGGAAGTATCCTGTCGTTCAAGGGAACGCTCATGAGGCTGACAATGAACCCGCAGATGATCACCGGTAACGCTATCTTGTAAAGGCTCATCCCGCTGACCCTGAGGGCGATAACCTCATTGTCGCTGGACAGGCGTCCGAATCCAAGAAGGACAGCCGAGAGAACGGAAATAGGGATAGTAAAAATAAGGACGTAAGGCAGGAAATAAACGAAGACCTTGATGACCTGGATGAATTCCACACCCTTGTTTATTATCAAGTCGACCGACTGGACGATATTGCCGGCGGCCAAAATAAAAGTGGAAACCAGCAAAGAGGCCACAAAGGGGCCGCCTATTTCTTTTAGCAAGTATCTATTGATTATTTTCATGGCAAAGCTATCAGCGTCTGAAGTCTGTTTATGTGGCAAGCAACTTTGTGAGCGAGTAATACTCTTCGTCCAATTTCCTGTCCTTATCCCTTTCGAAACAGGCTTTTTCATAAGGAATAAGTTGAAGCTTGTAACCTTTTATTCCAACAGTCGCATCCGAATTGCCTTCGATAAGAGCGGTTACGGCAAACGCTCCCATGGCCGAAGCGAGTATCCTGTCGGGAGCCAGGGGAGAACCGCCTCTCTGGATATGGCCGAGCGTTATCCCCCTTACTTCGTGTCCGGTTTTTTCTCTTATTTTTTCGGAAAGCTCATGAGCGCCGCAATATCCTTCCGAGACGATGATGATCCAGCTTCTTTTGCCCTTTTTCTCCGCTTCTTTTACTTCCGCGGCTATCTCGTCTACCGTCACTTTTGAACCGGGATAAAGAACTTCCTCGGCGCCGCATGCCAGTCCCGTCCTCACGGCGATATAAGGTTCTTTCCTGCCCATCACTTCCACGACGTAGATCCTCTCCATGCTGGTCACGGTGTCTCTTATCTTGTCAACGGCTTCAAGAACTGTGTGCACCGCGGTATGCGCACCGACAGTATAGTCGGTGTATCCCACATCGTTATCGATGGTCCCGGGGATGCCGATATTATTTATGTTCCACCTCTTATGCAGCTCATGGGCCCCCTGGAAAGAACCGTTTCCGCCGATTATGATAAGTCCGTCTATCCCATTATCTTTGATAACTTTGACCGCCTTTTCCTGCCCTTCCCTGGTCATGAATTCCTTCGACCTTGCGGTCTTGAGTATGGTCCCGCCGCGGCCCAGAATATTGCTTACGCTCCTGGAGTCCATCTCAATGATCTCACCGTCGATCAGGCCTGCATACCCCCTCATGACGCCTCTTACCTCGAGACCTTCAAAAATGGCCTTACGGACAACACTGCGTATAGCGGCATTCATCCCGGGCGCGTCGCCACCTGACGTCAGAACTCCTATTCGTTTTATACGTTTAGTCACATAGCTCCTTTATTCGTCGTTCGTGGTTAGTGGTTCCTTTTCGTTACGAATCACGAAAAACGAACGACGAACGACGAGTTAATATCTGTAATGCTCCGGTTTATACGGACCTTTTACGGGCACACCGATATAGTCCGCCTGCTCTTTTGTAAGACTTGTGAGTTTTACTCCTATTTTCTCAAGATGAAGCCGAGCGACTTCCTCGTCAAGATCCTTGGGCAACCTGTAGACTTTCTTATCGTAATTCTCCCTGTTCTTCCAAAGATCTATCTGCGCCAAAACCTGGTTTGTAAAAGAATTAGACATCACAAAGGAAGGATGTCCGGTCGCGCACCCCAGGTTGACTAGTCTTCCTTCGGCAAGCAGATATATCTCTTTCCCGTCGGGAAAAACATACTTATCTACCTGAGGTTTAATATTGATTTTCTTGATACCTTTAAAATTTTCAAGTTCCGCTACCTGTATCTCATTGTCGAAGTGTCCGATGTTGCATACGATCGCCTGGTCTTTCATTTTTTCCATATGCTTTACCCCGATGACACCTTTGTTGCCTGTAGCTGTGACATATATGTCCGCTGTCCCAAGCGTATCTTCAACGGTAGTCACCTCATACCCTTCCATTGCGGCCTGCAAAGCACATATCGGGTCTATTTCGGTTACGATCACGCGAGCTCCAAGGCTTCTGAGCGACTGCGCGGAGCCTTTCCCCACGTCTCCGTACCCGCAAACGACCGCCACTTTACCCGCAAGCATCACATCCATGGACCTTTTAAGCCCGTCCACCAGGGACTCACGGCAACCATAAAGATTGTCGAATTTGGATTTTGTCACGGAATCATTAACATTGATCGCGGGGACAAGCAGGTCGCCATTCTTCATCATGCGGTAAAGACGGTTGACTCCGGTCGTGGTCTCCTCCGAGACGCCTTTCCAGTCCTTGACCATATTTGTCCACTTGGAAGGATCCTGCTTGAGGGTATTTTTCAGCGTTTTAATAAGAGCGGCTTCATCCTCTCCACCGGGTTCCTTGTCCAGGACCAGAGGGTCCTTTTCGGCGCTGGCACCGAGATGAAGCATGAGCGTTGCGTCCCCACCGTCATCGACTACCAGATTAGGACCTTTACCTCCGGGAAAAGTTAGTGCCTTTTCAGTGCACCACCAGTATTCTTCCAGTGTCTCCCCTTTCCAGGCGAAAACCGGGATCCCCGCCTTGGCCATGGCCGCCGCGGCATGATCCTGGGTGGAAAAGATGTTACAACTGGCCCATCTCACATCGGCCCCCAACTGCACAAGGGTCTCTATAAGAACGGCCGTCTGAATGGTCATATGCAATGACCCCGTTATCCTGGCGCCCGCGAGAGGTTTGTCTTTGGCGTGCTTTTGCCGAATGGCCATCAAACCCGGCATTTCGTGTTCCGCTATCGCGATCTCTTTTATGCCAAGTTCCGCTAACCCTATATCTCTGATCTTGTAGTCATCGGTCTTTATCACCATACTTCCTCCAACTCGTGATCCCCGGTCTCGTTCCACTCGCCGGGGATAAAATTCGGCATAACGATTTATGTCACTCTGTTCCATAAATCGTGGCCTCATTTTACTTCGCTTTTTTCTTCAGTATATCGGCCTTATTGATCTCTTCCCAGGTAAAACCTTCCTCGCTCCGGCCAAAATGACCGTAGGCCGCTGTTCTTTTATAGATAGGCCTCCTTAGCTTCAAGCTCTTTATAATACCACCCGGCATAAGATCAAAATTTTCCCTTACAAGTTTTACCAGCCCCGTGTCGGAGATCTTGCCCGTACCGAAGGTATTCACCATGACACTGACCGGTTCGGCCACACCTATGGCATAAGCGAACTGGACCTCGCACTTCTTGGCCAAGCCCGAAGCGACAATATTCTTGGCCACGTAACGGGCCATGTAAGAGGCAGAACGGTCCACTTTTGACGGATCTTTTCCGCTGAAACACCCGCCCCCGTGGCTGCCTACGCCGCCGTAAGTATCGACAATGATCTTCCGTCCCGTCACCCCGGTATCGGCTTGAGGCCCGCCCACTTCAAATCTTCCAGTGGGATTCACGAAGATCTTTGTGTTCTTATCCATAAGATGCTTCGGAACGATCTTCTTTATTACAAGAGATATAAGATCGCGGCGGATATCCTTCATCTTCGCGTTTTTATCATGGTGAGCGCTGACCACGACCGCCTCGACCCGTTGAGGCTTGCCGTTATTATACTCGACCGTGACCTGACTCTTCCCGTCGGGACGGAGATATTTTACCACCCTTTCTCTCCTGATCTCAGCCAGGCGCCTGGTAAGGGCGTGAGCCAGCGTGATCGGCAGGGGCATGAATTCTTTGGTCTCATCGGTCGCGTATCCGAACATCATCCCCTGGTCCCCTGCTCCTCCTGTATCAACCCCTTCGGCGATATCCGGTGACTGTTCCTGAATCGCCGTTATGACCCCGCAGGTCAGGTAGTCAAACCCGTAATCCGCGTGTGTGTATCCTATCTCCTTTATGGTCTGCCTTACCGTTTTGGGTATGTCCACGTAACAGGAAGTGGTTATTTCCCCCGCGACAAACGCCAATCCGGTAGTTACCATGGTTTCGCAGGCCACCCTGCCGGCAGGATCCTCCTTATATATCGCATCCAGAATAGCGTCGGATATCTGGTCACAGACCTTGTCCGGATGCCCCTCAGTCACGCTTTCAGAAGTAAATAAATATTTATCTTTCTTCACCTATTCCCCTCCCTTTTACTTTCAGGCTTCTCTCTCCCTGTACTCCAGGTCGGCTTTTTCCAAGGAATTCTTATCACCGATGTCGTACCAGCCTTCCGTGAACACGTAACCGTAAACGTCGTCATTCATCGTCATCCACCGGACGTAATTGCCGGGGGCGTCTTTCACCAGGCTCGTATTCATATAATCCGCGACTGAGTTCACTTTGGATTTCGGAAGATAATAGATCCCGGTCGAAGCCAGGGTGCTTTTTGGCGACTCAGGTTTTTCCTGAAAATCGATTATCTTCTGGCCGGCATCGATCGATACTATTCCGTACCTCCTGGCGTTCGACTTGTCCTTGACGTCGAACAGGGCTACGCTGAGGCATTTTTTCTTCCTGGCAAAGCTTATAAAATCGACAATGTCAAATTCAAAAAGATTATCCCCGGCCATGATAAGGACATCATCTTTGGGTTTTTCTTTTCCCAAAACCAGATCAATGTCGCCTATGGCCCCCAGGCGGTCTTCATTCGACTTGGTCATATCGTTCAATACCTTCACTTCGAAAGAAAAGTTTTTCCCCCTGAGCCAGTTCACGGTCGTGTTGTAGAACCTGTCGTTCGTAACAACGTAGACCTCGTCACAGGATTCAACCTTTTCCAGTTTCTCCAATAATCTGCCGAGTATCGCCTTTCCTCCCACTTTGACAAGCGGCTTGGGCCGGTCAAGCGTCAAGGGATACAATCTGGTGCCGTATCCGGCAGCTAATATCAAACCTTTCATTCCACTCCTTCCTGTCTATGCCAGCTCGGCCGCTATATCGGGGACCAGTTCTTCCAGCTTGGACCTGCAGAATTCCTGCACTTCCTTTCCGGTCGTGAACGTCATGGCTTTTTCGGCGATTGCTTTGGCCTCGGAATATTTAACTGAACGTACCACCTTCCTGACCTCCGGAACGGCTATGGGGGAAGTACTGAACTCGTCAAGCCCCAGGCCTAAAAGAACCATGGTCATGTAAGCGTCACCTGCCATTTCTCCGCAAAGACCGACTTCGATGTTGTTCTTGTGGGCGTTGTCGATTATGGATTTGATAAGCTCCAAAATCGCGGGATGCGCAGGTTCATACAGGTACGCTATCTTCTCATTGACCCTGTCCACCGCCAGGGAGTATTGGATAAGATCGTTCGTCCCTATACTGAAAAAATCGGCTTCTTTTGCCAGAATATCGCTGGTTATCGCTGCCGACGGGACTTCTATCATCACTCCTACCGGAATATTTTCGTTGAACGGGATCTTCTTTTTCTTGAGCTCGGCCTTGACTTCTTCCAGGATGACATTCGCCTGGCGCAGCTCGCTGACACCGGAGATCATCGGATACATCATTTTGATATTCCCGTAGGCCGAAGCCCTCAGTATGGCCCTAAGCTGTGTTTTGAAAATATCCGGCCGGGCCAGACAGAAACGGATCGCCCGCCACCCAAGAAACGGGTTCATCTCCCTGGGGATCTCAAGCTGGGAAAGGAATTTATCCCCGCCGAGGTCAAGTGTCCGTATGATAACAAAACGGGGCTTGATCCTGGTCGCGACCGACTTATAAGCGTTGAATTGCTCTTCCTCGCTCGGCAGATCCCGTCTGTTCATATAAAAATATTCCGTCCGGTATAAGCCTATTCCTTCGGCGCCGTGCGAAATAACGCTGGCTACGTCTTCCGGCAGCTCGATATTCCCCGCTATGGTGACCTTTTTACCGTCACGCGTCTCGCTGGGCAGGGCCCTCATCTGGATAAGCTCGTGCTCCATGTGTTCATACTTTTTCTTGTCTTTCAGATACTTATCGAGAAAATTTTTCGTAGGATTGACTATCACCACCCCGTGTATACCGTCCAGTATGACCTGATCTCCGGTCTGGACCGCGTCGGTCACTTTCTCCAGGCCCACCACTGCGGGTATCTCCAGGGACTTGGCCATGATCGCGGTATGGGAGGTCCTTCCGCCTATATCAGTCGCGAACCCTATGACCCTGCCCTTGTGCATCATCGCCGTTTCTGAAGGAGAGAGGTCATAAGCTATCACTATCGATTTCTCTTCCAGCTCGTCCATACTCTTCTCCTCGGCTCCCAGGAGATTCCTCAAGATCCTCTTTCCCACATCGGTTATATCGGTTATCCTGTCCCGGAGATATTCGTCCTTGGCTTCCGAAAGCACATTGACATATTTGTTCAAAACTTCGGCGAATACCGATTCGATATTTTTCTTTTTCTTTTTCAGTCTGGAGATGACCTCCTGGACGAGAACGCTGTCTTCCAGCACCAGAAGATGCGCGCTGAATATCTTTCCGTGTTCGACGCCGACCTCGCGGGAGATCTTCTTCTCTATCGCGACGATCTCTCTTTTGGTGTCCATCAGGACTTTTTTGAACCTGGATATTTCGGTGGGAATATCTTTTTCGGAGATGTTGTGAACAGGAGGAGACAGCTCTTCAGTCCCGAAGACGTATGCTTTACCGATGGCTATACCCGGAGCGGCCGGGATACCCTTAAGCTGCATCTGTTTTTTTACGATCTGGCGGTTTGTCTTATCTTTCATCCAGCATTTCCCCTGACCCGGCTAATTCACAACATCGGGTTCGATATCGTGAAGCAGGACCTCCGAAAGTTCCGCCACTGCCTCTTCAGCATCGTCCCCTTTGGCTATAATGGTTATGTTGGCCCCCTTCTCCGCGGCCAGCATAAGTATTCCCATGATAGATTTGCCGTTCACTTCCTGATCCTCTTTTGTAATGGTTATATCACTGTCATATTTATTCGCTGTCTGAACGAAAATGGCGGCCGGCCTGGCGTGAAGCCCGGTCCTGTTCTTTACGATTATCTCTTTCCTTACTTCCATTTCCCCGATCTCACTTCCGCTTTTCCTGGGACAATATATCCATGATCACATCCGAAAGCTTCATGGGATCATGCCTGACAAATTCCTTTATGCCCGCGATGTTCGCTTTCACCAGCTTGATCTTTTCCTCTTTAAACCAGCTCTCATCCCTTTCGCTTATCTCCACCGGATACTTGTTCTCGAGCTTATACTTCTCGTAAAGCTGTTTGGGTATCCTCGAAACATTGGCCACGCAATAATCTATGATACCCGGTCCGGTATGTTTTATAATGGCCCTTACATGGTCGCTTACCGAAAAGTTTTCTGTCTCGCCGCCTTCCGTCATGACATTGCAGACATATATCTTCACCGCTTTTGCCCTGAGGATCTGCCTTTGAATTCCCTTGATGAGAAGGTTAGGCATCACGCTGGTATAAAGACTTCCGGGCCCCAGGATGATCACGTCGGCCTGGCTGATAGCATCGATCGATTCCTGTGTCGCTTTGCAGTCCCCGGGAGAAAGGAGCAACTGGTCTATAGGGCTCTCCCTCTCTTCACGTATCAGGCTTTCGCCGACTGTCTCCCTGCCATTCAGCCTTTTGGCCACGAGTTTTACCCTCTGCAGGGTCGCCGGGAATACGTTCCCGCGTATGGCCAGGACCTTACTTGACTCGGTTATGGCCTTGGCAAAATCCCCTGTGACCTTTGACATTGCAGTAATGAAAAGATTGCCGAAATTATGGCCTTTTAGCCCTTCTCCCTCACTGAACCGGAATTGGAACAGCGGCCCCAGGAGGTCCTCCGAATCGGCCAGGGCCACAAGACAGTTACGGATATCGCCCGGCGGCAAGACATCAAGCTCTTGGCGCAGACGCCCGGAAGAACCCCCGTCATCGGCAACGGTCACTATCGCGGTTATATTGCTCGTTCTTTGCTTGAGGCCTGTAAGAAGGGTGGATAGGCCCGTCCCCCCGCCAACGACCACTATCTTCGGGCCCTTTTCCAGGATGCGCTTTTCATAAACTTTTTCGACCAGTGTGTTCTTGTCGCTTTCCGGCGCCAGGACCGTCATGAAGGATTTCAATATCCTCTTGACGGCAAAGATCACGCACATCATGCCCAAGACAATGATAAGCCCGGCGATGGTCTTATTCTCCGAACTTCTCTCAAAGATCACGATCACGAAACCCATCGAGATCATGAGAATCCCGAAAACGGAAAGGGATATCCACCGTTTTATCAGCATTCCCGGATAGAGCCATTTAAGTCTTTTCATATGGGTTATTACTGGTTCTTCTTCTGTTCTTCTTCTTTAACGATCTTGAGTATTTCTTTCGCGTCTTTCGCCGTGCGCAACCTGTCCCGGACGAACTTGTCGTCCAGAAGACGTGAAATCTTAGCCAGCGCCTTCAGGTGCGGCCCAGGGGTCTCACCCGGCGCAAGCAGCAGAAAAAGAATATAAGTAGGTTCCCCGTCCAGCGACTTGAAGTCTATTCCTTTTTTCGATATAGCCATGGCTGCGGTCATTTTCTTGACGCTGGCGCACTTGGCATGAGGAATGCCTATGCCCTTGCCTATACCGGTAGACCCTAGAAGCTCCCTGTCTTTCAGCTTGCCCAGGATAACACCTTTGTCGGTTTTCTTGATACCGCCGGCAGCCGCTAAAAGATCCACCAGATCTGAAAGGGCCTCGTCCTTATCGTTGGATTGCAGGTTAACACTTAACGCTCCCGCATTAAGCAACTCTGATACTTTCATTCTCTTTTCTCCTTGTACTTTTTTACCAAGCGGTTGTTTCTTGGAATATTTACAAAGTAATTAAACCTATTCATCGGGAAACGCGGCCATAAGACACCCGTCCAACGTATAAATGATGGAGCGGGTGATCGGGCTCGAACCG
The DNA here is from genome assembly GCA_049643885.1 of Candidatus Omnitrophota bacterium. Taxonomy (GTDB): domain Bacteria; phylum Omnitrophota; class Gorgyraeia; order Tantalellales; family Tantalellaceae; genus JBARQV01. The sequence goes on from JBARQV010000025.1 coordinate 47,588, forward strand.
ACGACAATCACGTTGGCAACGTGATGCTCTACCAACTGAGCTACACCCGCTCTTTACGCTACGGTTGCCTCAGCAACCCTTTACTCTGTATAGGTTTAAATGGTACCCGCACTAGGGCTCGAACCTAGGACCCACTGATTAAGAGTCAGTTGCTCTACCAGCTGAGCTATGCGGGCACGGTCGTTACTTATCAGCCGCATAGCGTCTTGTCCGCCGTAGCCAAATAATATCAAATGGTCCGGCGAAGGCGGAAGCTATGCGGGCGCATAGGTGCGTATTATAGCATATAAATAAAAATGATTTCAATAATTTATATTATAATGACTAAAAGCTGTGGGTTTTAACGAAGTCTATAACCTCATCAAGTTTCGCTTCCGCCATGGAGATGCAGGTATCGGCGCACCCGTAATAGACCCTTACCATATCTCCGCGCACTATCGCCGAGCTTGGAAAAACCACGTTCGGCACGTCCCCTACCCGTTCATACCCTTCAGTGGGGGCAAGCAGATAGTCTTTTGTCCGGTAAAGCACCTTCCAGGGTTTTTCCAGGTCCAGAAGGGCGCCGCCCATATAATAGATATAACCGTTACAGCTAGTCCAGACACCATGATAAATAAGGAGCCACCCTTCTTCTGTCTCTATAGGCACAGGGCCGGGCCCTGTCTTGGTGGATTGCCAGCTGCTCTTCTCGGTCCCGAAAACAAAACGGTGGCATCCCCAGTGAATGAAATCCGGACTGGTGGAGTAAAAAATGTCGCCGAACGGTGTATGCCCCCTGTCGCTGGGGCGGCTTAGCATCGCGTACTTACCGCCTATCTTCCTCGGGAAAATAACACAGTTGCGGTTAGCCGGCAAGGTGAGATTTTCCATCTGGCTGAACTGCTTGAAATCCTTAGTCGTGGCCATCCCGATTAAAGGCCCCTGCAGCGAGTCAAGGCACCAGGTAAAGTAATAAGTATCTTCGATCTTCGTCAACCTGGGATCGTAAGTCCTGTCCTTTATTGCAAGATACGGATCCCTGCTGTCCAGTTTCACAATATCGGGGTCAATCTCCCATTTTATGCCGTCTTTGCTTCTCCCTACATGCATGGTAAAGTTAAAGTCTATCTCATCTACCCGGAAAATGCCGGCATATCCGTCTTCGAATTCCACAATAGCACTGTTGTGTATGCTATTCGCGCGCGGGACCGCTTTCGCGGTGATTATTGGGTTCCCCTTATATCTTTTAAATACGGTTTCGTTCGCCATATCCCTCTCCTCCTTACCCACCTACAAGGGTTATATATTTGTTAGGAATTAATATATAACATGAAAAGCGTAAATTGGCAACTATATTATAGGGTCAGGACTACCACTCTCTCTGGAAAGCCAGATGCAGTATCTTCCGGATAAGCTTTTTGTAGGAAATCCCCGCCTTCCCCGCCGATTCAGCAAGTGCTTCTTTTGGCGCCAGAACGGGGTTGGCGTTAGCTTCAATAATAAAGACCTCTCCTTCGGGAGTCAGGCGGATATCGAACCTGCCGTAACCGTCTATCATCAGCGCCCGGTGCGCCCTCTTGCAGATACTGAAGATCTTCTCCGGGATGCCGTTTGGAAGCCGCCCGGAGAACTCATCCTTTATCCCCCACCTTTTTCTGTATTCCTTGTCCCACTTAGCTTTGTAAGTGGCCAGTTTGGGCTCGTCATCGGGGACCTGGGTGAACTTCATCTCCCGGATGGGTAGGATCCGCAATCTGGTATGCCCCAGAATGCTGACATACAATTCCCTTCCTTCGACGTATTCCTCGGCAATGGCGTCCATATTAAACCGCTCGTGTATGAATTCAACTCTTTCGCTCATGTCCTTTTCATTTTCCACGAACGAAGCCTGGGCTATGCCGGTAGAAGCCTCCTCCTGGAGAGGCTTTACCAGAAGCGGAAAGTTAAGTTTCTTCGGATGCCAGATACGCTTGCCCTTGTGAAAATTGTGGAATCCGGGAACCTTTATCCTGTGATAGGTCAATATCTTTTTGGTAAGGGCCTTATTATTGCAGATCATGAGGCCGGCTGGACCGCAGCCGGTATAAGGTATTTCCAATAGCTCCAGGACAGAAGGGATATTTTTATCGAGAGACGCCTTTCCCAGGAAGATCTCGGTAAGATTGAAGACCACATCTGGCCTGTTTTCCTTGACCTCATGCAAAAGAAGACTTATATCGTCGTAAATGCCCAGTGTCCTGACTTCGTGTCCTGAACCCTCCAGGGCCTCGACAACCGAGGCTTCAGTAAGCCAGTCTTCATGCGCAAATTTTTTACTGAAATCCTGATCTTTCGGAGGAGTCCCGTCGCTGTCAAACAGCACAAGGACCTTCAACTTGCTCATCTTTCCCTCCTGTACCTCCCGGCATAATGATAGTTCATTGTCTGGGCCGTGACATATACCGAGACCTTCAGGACCGTATCCATCTCGTCCGGTCCCGCTTTAAGTCCAAGTTCTTTACACCTTTCAACGAGATCTTTCAATAATTCGTTTATTATGTATTTTTTCTCTCCCGACCACAAAGCCACGTAATTCAGTATCTCCTTCCTGTGTTTCCGGATCAGTACATACGCTTTCATGCCGGTCTTTTCATCCCCGGGAATAAAGATCTTGTTGAGATTGATGTCGTGAAAATCGGAATAATAATCAGCGTAAAGACGTTTCTTTTTTTTATAGTGAGTCTTCAGCGTAGCTCTCAGCCGGGAGATGGCCCAGTATTTTTCGCCCTTTGCTTTTTTAGGCGGCCGGCCGGCTATCTCCTTCATGAGTTTGTCGACATACTCGAGTTTCCTCAACGCCTTCCAGCCTTTATATTTTTCCTTCCAATCGGACTGGGGATCAACCCAGACGGCGAAAGTCTCAGCGAAATCCTCATCGGGATGATACTGGGCATACCACCTTTCCAGATGTATGACGTAATTTTTGCTATAGGGCCTGTATTTATATCTTTCCGGATAATCCTTTGAAAAAGGCCCGAAGATATTCTGCCACCGTTTCCTCTTGTACAGCATGTACGCGTAATTTAAAGCGTGGCCCATCTCGTGCCTTAAAAGCTTCATGCAATCGGCCTTTGTCCCGCCTTCTACCTCAAGGTCCATTTTGTATTCCAGCTTTCTAAGGCGCGGATGCGCCAGGAAAAAGGGTATGCCTATGACAGGTTCACCGTCGGGGCAAAGCCATTCATCGGCAAGATAACAGGGCGGGTGGAGATCGATGCCCCTTTCGGAAAGTTCCGCGTAAAGCTGGGAGACGCCTTCTTCCAGGGGCGTCCCTTCTATCTTGAGCTCCAAATCACGAAACCGCAGGGAAAGCAGCTCTTCGTCGCTTAGTTTATCAAGCTCTGATTGTGTGATCTTCTTCATATCCCCACTTCACGTTAAGGGCTACCGACATCAGCGCGAGATAGTCGCACAGATGCCTCGTTATCAGAAAATTCCTCCTGGTATAATCCTTCGCGTTCTCTCCCATTTTTTTAGCAACAGCGGGATTGTTCAAAAGGTATCTTATCCGATACGCACAGCCCTCGACAGAATTGATGACGTATCCCGTCCTTCCGTAAATGATCTGCATGGTAATGCCCCCGACCGCTCCGCCTATGACCGGTTTTCCTTTCCACATGGCCTCAGCCACGGTCAGGCCAAAACCTTCTTTCAAGGATTTCTGGAGCACTATCGTGGCCGCTCTTTGAAGAGCATTTATCTCTATATGCGCATCAGGCGGAAGGTCTAAAACATATATATCCTTGTCCTTTGAAGCTTTTTCCTTCACCGCGTTAAGAACTTGCGCTCCTTCGGGATCATCCGCCGCCCCGCCTCCCGCCAGCACCAGGCAGCAATCGTTATATTTCTTAACGAGACCGTACGCGGCTATAACACCGAGAGGGTCCTTGAACTTATCAAATCGGGAAACCTGGAGGATCATGGGTTTATCCGAAGGTATCCTGTAACGCTCCAGGACTTGCTTTATCTCTTCTCCGCTCAACTCCCTGTTCTTGTCGCTAAGGGGATCTATCGACGGATAGATCAGGAACTGGGGGATCTCAAGTTTCTGGGCAAAACTCGGCAGGGAAAATATTGCAGCGTCGTAATGGTTAACGTACTGTTTGATGAACTGCCAGATCTTTCTCTGCGGACGTGAAACATCTATATGGCATCTCCATACCCATTTCGCGCCTTCGGGTTTTTTCTCGATGAATCCAGCCGGCTGTGGGTCATGGATGATCGCGAAATCCGATCCCAGCGGGATCCGTCCGCAATTTTCGCTGTTAACCCTCCTGTATTCTTCATACATCTCGTGAGTTATTTCTTCCTCGTCACCCTGCAGGGCATTATGAAAGGATTTTGTCGTCTTGTAAAAAAGCGGGCTGCCCGTGAGCACTTCCCAGCGGGTTTTAATTCCCATTTCCTCAAAAAGTGGAACCAGGCGATGCAGCATCTCTGCCACTCCTCCGCCATAACGCGTCGAATTGACGTGTAGAAAAGACTTCCCTTTCAGGCTTTCGGAAAGTTTCTGTACCAGGTCCACTATCCCCGCGGGAGCCACTTCACGGTATGATTCAAGTGTTATTTTCCCTTTCATCTTCCCATTTCCTTTTCGCACAATTCAACGATCTTAGTCCTTAATGATTCCAAGCTGTACATGTAATAGTCTATCCCTTCGACTTTCCCGGCAAGTTCATCAAGCCCGAGCACGTCCTTTAGCCATATCGAAAAATCGTTTCTCCCCCTTCTGGTCCGGAGCCTCGCCTCGTAAGTATGATAATATATAGCGCTCGCGTCAACGGTCCTCAGGGCCTCAGTAAAACTTTCCAGGTCGTTGACAGTGATGCCCATCGGGACCTCAATGATCCTTGACTGCATGAAATAGAAAGGAGAGCCGTAAACGACCGAAGGGACTATTTTTATCTCGGAAAGATGCTTATCGATGATGTCTATAAGATCGTTCCTTATGTCGTCCAATGTCTTGTCTCGCGAGGGCATGACCGACGCGAGTTTCTCGCCCAGCACGCGGTCCCTTACCTGTATAGCTGCCCAGTTGGCGAAATCGTTCGGGTATTGTCCGGCAAGATAATAATGCCTTAAAAAATAACTGTGAGTGTGAAAATATACAGAATCCAAGGGGACGTCCTCGATAAGCTCCATAAGCGCAAGTTCATCGTCCGCTTTCTTGCCGAGGAGTTCCTTTAATTCCATGCATCCTATGAATTCGAATTCTTTCATCTTTCACTCCGTGAAAAATTGACTTTACTTTATCAACCTCGCCCGCACCCGACCTGCGGCCGCGACGAGCCCCTCGCGTCGTCAAGGGCTTAAGGACTGGCGCGCCCGGCAGCGCTGATCCGGCTACGATCCTCCTACTCGTCGGATTGCTTAACGCCGGCCCAGCATCAAACTTTCTGTCCATAAAGTTTGTGACTCTTTGCCTAAATTTTCTCATTTATGGCAAGAGCTCTTCCTCCGGCCATTTAAAGCTTGTTCTTCCAACAAGCTTTAAATGGCGCGCCCGGCAGGACTCGAACCTGCGACCTACTGGTTCGAAGCCAGCTACTCTATCCAACTGAGCTACGGGCGCGCAAAACACATCCTACCGCTTCGAATATCATCCAAACTTCCAGAAGTAATATCATACCACCGATTATCGCAAGATTCCATTGTCCAGAACCGAAGAACCCTAAGACATTGACCGTCAGTGCCCAGCTCGAAGTGATCATCATAAAAACCATAGGCACGGCCGTGGGCCACGCGTTCGATCCTTTTTTTATAAGGTAGATCGACGCCACAAGAAGCACAAGACCTGCAAGAAGCTGGTTGCTTGTCCCGAACAGCGGCCAGAGCATGAGGGCACCTCCCCCCCCGCCCTGCGCGAACGCCAGGGCTGCCGCCGCCCCTACCGCCAGCAGGGTCGCGGGATACCTTTTCTGTAATATCTTGATCTTGGAACTCACTGCCAGTTCGGTGATGACGTAACGCTGAACGCGGGTGGCCGTATCCAGTGTTGTCCCCGCGAAAGAAGCCACCAATACGCCCACGATGGCATGCCCGTACTTCAAGGGTATGCCGAGGCTTCCCAGCATATTAGCGCTGCCCTCCACAAAAGCCGAAACCTTCGCGGTAAGTCCCTGGGCTGCAGCCCAGCTGGAATAGTGCAGGTTCCAGGCGGCAAATCCGGTCAGAACCTCGCCTCCCTCGCCTTTTGTGTACATCCCGATACCTGCCGCTACCGCGATGATGACCAGAACAGCCAGAAGACCTTCGGTAAGCATTCCCCCGTAAGCTATAAAATGGATGTCTTCCTCGTTTTTAAGCTGTTTGGAGCTGGTCCCTGAGCTTACCAGGGAGTGGAAACCCGAGATAGCGCCGCACGCAATGGTAATAAATAAAAACGGTAAAATGGGCGGCGCTCCTTCCGGAGCCAGTTGGATGGCCGGAGCTACTACCACCGGACGGGCAACAAGGATCCCAAGCACAAGAAGCGAGATACCTATGATAAGCTGGTGTGAATTTATATAATCACGCGGCTGCAGAAGGCTCCATACCGGAAGGACGGAAGCAAAAAAAGCGTATATGAAAAGCAGGATTATCCATATGGCCAAGGGTGAAAATATCCCTACTGCGGGCATGGTAAAAGGCATATGTACACCAATGGCGATCGATATATACATCAGTATAACGGCTATGATCGACATCATGGTTATATTGATCTTTTTTTTGTAAGCAAGCCAGCCGACGGTCATGGCAATAGGGATCTGGACCCATACCGGAAAGACCGACTGGGGATACATGCGAAAGATCAGGGCGATGACCATCCCGAAGATCGCGACGACGATCCACAAGGAAAAGAGGATCACGAAAAGAAAAAGCATCTTTACCCGGGAGTTGATTATCCTGCTGGATAACTCACCGATAGATACCCCCTTGTTCCTGGTGGACATTATAAGGGCGGCGTAATCGTGCACTGCCCCGGCGAAGATGGACCCCAGGATTATCCATATAAGAGCGGGAACCCACCCCCATATAATAGCTATGGCCGGCCCGACTATCGGACCGGTCCCGGCGATCGAAGCGAAATGATGTCCGAAAAGGACTTCCTTATTGGTCGGGATATAGTCGATATCGTCCCTCAGCTCTTCGCTCGGCACGGGAGTAGCGGGATCAGCACGGAATATTTTCCTCGCTATAAAGTTCCCGTAAAAGTGATACGCGAGGCCAAGAGCCGCGAAAGCGATTAGTACCAACCATACTGAACTCAAGATAACTCCCTTTAAGTCGGTATTTGTATGTCATCCCGGACCCGCCGAAGGCGGGATCCGGGACCAAATAATATTGTTATATGATCCCGGGTCTCGGCCTGAGGCCTCGCCCGGGATGACATATTGTCTATCTCTTCTTCCAGGCGTAATACCTAAGACTGTCCTCCAGCCACTCGCGGCCGTTACGGACGAATTCCGTCCACCGCGAGGCAAGGCACATGCCCCTGGCAGTATCCGCGTTCCCCTCCCCTATCTTCTGCGAGACCGTGGCCAGGTCAAGCTGCAGGCGGATCGGAACCCGGTTCTTTTCATCTTCCGGAAGCAATTTCGCAAGGCTGACCAGCGCGTCCGCTCCTTTAAGGAGTATATCAAAAAGGACTTTCTCTCCGCCTATCGCCCCAACCATGATCTCGTTTACCGGTCCCAGCCGAAGTATTTCCAGTTCCCCGGTCTGTTTATTGGAAATGTTGTCAGCTCCAAGGTATCCTATACCTTCTTCGGCAAAACCAAGCTGGAATATCCTGTGATAAATGGTCTCAAGCCTGGGGCCGTTACTCGACAGGCGGTAATGCGATCTCAGCCCCCAGAGCCCGAAATCTATATGCTCGTTTACCAAAGGGATATACCTCCTCTGGAATTTCTTTTCAAATATTTCTAGTGAAGAAACAAGTTTTTCTTCCGCTAGCTGCCGGTCTATGATCATTTTCGCGAGCTTCTCCCTGCGTTTCCCCGCGCATCCTTCGAGGTAATCTTTGAGTATTTTCAGGGCTACCGCGTCATCCGCGCCCTCGATGGGAAGATCCAGATGCAGGTAACTTGACCTCATCTTTTCATCCGAGAAAAAGAGCCGGTATATCCATAAAAGCTCCTTCATCTTTGCTTCATTCGACGTATCGAGATCGATAAATGTCGGATGGATCTCCGAAATATCTCCCGAAACCTTCGATAGGTCGGGTATGATGTAACCATCCCCGGCCTTGGTGATCCGGAAACCCCCAAGCCCGCCTCCGCCTTCATGGGGTTTGACAAAAAAGGTGTCATCTCCGGTTTCCTCTATAAGTTCATCCACAGCATCAAACATATCCCCGACAACGGCCTTTATACTCTTCCCCTCGACAGGTATTTTTTTATACATGGCGACCTTATCCCAATTTTTGCCGTCATTAGAAAGCAGCCTGTACGTGCTGTCCTTGTCGGAAAAAACGCTCCCGGGGGCCGTCTCCTGACCCGGAACTATAACGGCGCCCATACTCTCCAGATCCATCGCCACGGATACGTTATAAACATTTTTATCCACGCACTGGCTCATTACAAGCGTACTCCCGGGATACTCGTTCACTTCCTTCATCAGCTCGTCATGCGTGTTGACAACGGTCGATCGTATTTTCCATCCTTTCTCCGCGCACAACTCATTAAAAACACGGGCAGTCTCATAGGATGTGGGTAGATCGTCATGAGAAGCATTTATGATCACGATCTTTTTAGGAAGTTTATTCAATGATGGTTCCTTTTCCAGGCAGAATTCCCTGAAAAGGTCCTTCTCTCCAAGGAGCGAGTTGAACAAGTCAATAAGCCTGGTATTATAATCCCCTCCTTCACCGTCAAATATAAGTGACCGCAAATAGAACGGCGCCTGGTAAGGGTCATCGCCCTTGTATCCGGTCACATAATATTTCGGGTCTCTTTCTATCATTTTTTACCCGCTGCTTACCAGCTCGACCTCGCTCGCACTTCTTAAGCCGAGTTTATTATAAACTCTTGTTATTATCCCCCTCGCCTCGGGAGTCAGTTTTTTCCTGTTCGAAGGGTCAAGCGCTTCTCTCAAAAATTGTATCTTGCAGATAGACGCGTTCGGTTCGATGACCGAATACTGCCTGGGAACAGAACAAGTGACCAGTATATCATCCGGCCCGCGGCACTCGCCGATGAAAGCGCTTTCTTTCCGCAGCACGAACTTTCTTTCCTCTTTCCGGTATATCCCCGGCTTGAGGTTTCCGGTAGCAACGTTCCTCTCCAGGCGGTTATGCAGGATTACCTGGCTTCCTTTTAAAGGATACATGAGTTCATCGTAAGGAAACTTCCTGAGATACTCCCTCATTACCCTGTCGTTTTTCTGGAGAAATTCCGCTATATGCAGCAAGAAAAGCATCCCCTTGCGTCCGGGCTGCATGCTTGTGAGCGAAGTGTAAAGGGAAGTCGAGTTCTGGAACCTGGGGTTTATCTCGACCGGATATACAGTTTCGTCCTTGACCACAAAATCCATACCGAAGATGCCGCGAAAACCGGACCGGGACATCCATTCCCCGATGGCCCGCATGTTGCCGACGGCCCCGTCTATTATTTTCCGCGGGAGCCCGCAGGCCGAAGCATAATCATTACCGCAGAACGCGGACGGAAAATTACTGCACTCCGGGCGGCCGGTGATCTGGACGGAAGGGAAAGCGCTGAAAACAGCCGGCCCTTTGTCCGTCGAGATTATGATGGCATTGCCGTTTAACGAGTACCCGTTTATATACCTGCGCATGGTCACTGTCTGATGGGGATAATTTCGACGCAGGCGGTTATATTCTTTTTCCTCATTGATGATAAAAGTAAAATTCCCGCTTGAACCGTATGGGAACTGTATGACAAAAGGCAGGGACAACTCTTCGCGGAGGTCCCGGAACGTCTTCTTTTCCAGTTTTTCCACCAGACCCGGGATGCGGGGCAGGCCAAGGTCCCTCAGGCTTTTTTGAAGAAGCAGTTTATTATCAAAATGTTTTTTCAGTTTCTCCGGCATGGCGTAGATCCTGGGCCTTTTTGACAATGAGCTTCCGTTCTTCTCAAGTTTCCTCACAGAACGGTAACATAGGATATTCGCCGGTTTCTTGAAACTGTTCAGATAACTGAATATCTCGCGCCCGAGCGCACCCTTGAAACTTTCGTTCAGGTCCTCGTTAGACCAGTTCTTGCGAGCGCCTGTCTGCTTTTCTACCGAAAAGACATCCTCTTCTCTGAAATAATACGGGATATCGGTCCCGTAATCACAGCTGATGATGAAATCCAGCGGGAGGACCCGGTTTATCCCGGCCGCGTCATGAGCGCGCTGCCCCATCCACCCCCACGGGCCATATTTTTCCTTTAGGTATTCGACAATTTTCTTCATAATAATATGTCATCCCGGAATTCGCCGAAGGCGAATATCCGGGATCAATTAACAATAAACCCCGGCAAGTACTTCGGCGGCTTCAAGATACCCTCGTCGAGCAGCTTCTTTACAATGCCGACATCTCTCAGGCCGATCTTGCCTATATAAAGAATACTTAAATTTCCTCGATTTTCAACATATCGCCGCATTTTAGGCCACCCGCTGATATAGTGGTAATCGCGGGGGAAACCACCCGGGTTAGATGTGTCCTCGATCCCCCTCTTCGCCCTTTCAGCCAGCCTGTAGGCCAGGTAATCCGGAAAAAACTCTCTGAGGGCCAGGAACATATCGTAAAACGAGACCTTGAGGCAAAGATCCGCCGCGAGTGTCCTTCCCGCGTAAAGCTTCATCTGCCGGGTGTCCGTCTCCAGGCACCCCGCCTTCTCTTCAGCAAGAATGGCCAGCCCTTCTTCCGTCTCATCATACCCGGCGAGCCCGTCCCGGAATATCTTGTAAGGCTGCTCTTCTCCGTTGATACCCCTGTAGACGTGCACCTCGATCTCGTGGACCTTCAACCTTTCGACTTCTTCTTTAGTGTAATTGATGGCCGAATTTATATAGACCGTCCTGTCCTTTGATGAAACGGTGATCTTGGGAACGATCTTTCTGCTCAGGACGACTTCCCATCCGATGCCTTTTTCTTCCAGTCCCTTCCGCAGGACGGAAGCCATCTCCTCCGGCGGCACCGTTTCTTCGGGAAACTCGTATCGCCTTTCCCTGCTCTCTGAAAGGACATTCCCTGCGATGTCCAGGCATTCTCCGTCCGGCGCGCCGTACAACCTTACCGCGTTCACGGCGAACTGCGGATCGGTGCATTTGATGAGTTCCAGCTGCTCTTGTATAAAAACGATCTTGTCGATAAAGAGCCTGTGAATATCGTTGCTTTCGTCAAGGGCGTCCCTGGTCTCGCGAAGCCACCTTTCCTGGTAAAAGAACTCGACGTCCTTATACTTGTAGACCGGATTATAACGGGCGCCCTTCTTGAAATTCGAAAAGAATTTCTCCTTTTCCTCTTTCTGGTTCAAAGGGGTCAGGTAAGAATAAAAATCGACCTCTCGCATGATCTCGCTTATGCGATTATCTATCCCGTGCAAATTTATCATCTTAACGTGGTCTTCCTACCGGCATCATATATACAGGAGTTTCTTTTTCCGTTCCCAGCACCCCGGCCACTTCCCTGTCCTTGAAAGCGCCGATCATTACCGTCCCGAGCCCCAGGCCTTCGGCCTGGAGGTGGACATTCTGCCCCAGGTGCCCGGCATCCATCGGGACATACATGGAGCGCCCGCGCTCACCGTACCTGCGGGTGGTCTTATCGTAATCTGCCGTTATAACGATCGTAACAGGCGCTTCACCGACCATGTATTGGCCGCGCGCAGCTTTTCTTAATTCGTTCCTTAGATCTCCCCTCCTCAGTAGAGTAAGGGAATTTTCTCTCCAGTTGTAACGGTATATTCCCGCCTCAAGCCCGGTGACATTCCCGGCGACCAGAAATATCTCTAATGGATATGACGCCCCGGCCGATGGATAGGACCTGGTAGGGCCCGTCACACCATCTACGGTCTGACCTCCCGCAGCCCAGAGAAGCTGGGAGACCTCTTCCAAGGTCAAGGGGGCACCGGTGAAGCTGCGGATCGATTTTCTTTTGAAGATCGCCTGTTCGACTGATACCTTGCCTTCATACCTGGGCTTGGGAAGGCGAACTACGTCGCCTTGTGTAAGGCCATTTTCAGAAAAGAATGCTACAAGTACCGCAAAAAATAAGATCAAAATTACTTTTGCCCGCATGTCCCCCTCCTTTGAAACTTAAGTATATGATATATCAGGGATAAAATCAAACTGCATGGAATTCGTAATCGCTTTCTTTGAGTAACGTTTTTCGCCACAACTCGACAGGTTCCATGCAAAGGTAGACCCAACATTTTGCATCAAGAGACCTTATCCATTCGATTATTTTGTTATACATGTGGATCCTCAGTTTCCTGGGATAACGAAGTTTGCCGTCGGTATCAAGGAAGAACTCACCCTGGTAGAAAATAAGATTATCCTCAAACCTGTTCTCCGCGGCCTGTTTTAACCCCGGCGTATAGCGTAACGTACCGAGACTTACCCAGGCCGTGTTCTTCCGGATCAGTTCCTTTGAGAACATCTCCTCGACCACTGTTTTATACTCCTTCTCCCACCCGGGATAATATACTATCGGGTCAAAATGGAAACCGACCTTGTATCCCCTTTTGGCCGCGCGGATAGCCGCATCTATCCTTTCAGGGACGCTGGCCCCACCCTTCTCGTACTTCCCTGCGACCCTTTCAGTGTTAATGGACCAGGATATGACCACATTGTCATGCGGATCCTGCTCTAAACAATTGTCGATCCGGCTCACTTTGGTCTTTAGTTCCAAAACCAGGTTTTTTCGTTTTTTGAAAAAGGGTATCAGGTACGACGAATAGTTTGTATACCCGTCAAAAGCGAGGGAGTCCGTAAATTCACCGGTTCCTATCCTCGTCCTGCTTTTAACCTTTTTATCAAAATCTTCTGCATATTTATAATAATCCTCTATATTAGCGGGCAGGATCATGCCTGGAGCGTTGCTGTAAGTCTGCAGGTAGCAGTACGAGCAATCAATAGGACAGCCGAACCCTATGTTCAGTATCCAGTAGCCGCACCTTTTATACCCTTTAGTGCAGGGACACACCTTGATGAAAGCGGCTCTATTCTTCACCAGGAAGGCGGTTTCTCTTCTTGAATTGTAAGGGGCTACTGTATCTTCCCGGGATAACGAGTCTAATCCTTCCTTGAGACTGTCGATAGAAATAATTTCGGCGTGGGGGAAGTGCCGGATAAAAAGGCGGGTCCATTCCAGGTCCTGCACGCTTTTCTCTACAAAAATATTCGAGGGATGCAGCTCAAGATCCCAGGCCGGGCACTCCTCTTGGACCGCACCTATCATCGCGGGCATTATATGAGGATCGTCATTCGGCCCTATGGTCGGATACCTTATCTCCAGAAGTCTCGTCTTGAACCTGCGGAAAAGCTCCCCCCTGCCTTCTTCCATGAGTTTATTGATCTCCGCGCGTTCAAAAACCTCCGCGGGGGTGACATTTCCGGCCCGGCATATCTCGAAGATAAGCCTTACCAGTTCATTCCTTTTATTAACGCCAAGCTTTATGGGAAGTGTTTCGTTTAAAAGGACTTCGACCTTTTCGGCGAAACGCCTGTTGTCCGCGATAGTCATGGGGGTATTATAACGTATTGGCTACGGGGTGTCGACGGGTTTTGGGCAGGCCTTATTTTTTTCGGCGTCCCAGTTCAAGGTACAGGAAAGCGGAGAAAAAAAGCACGCTGGCCGCAAGATAAAGCAGGTTGTCTTGGATCGCGGAGCCATCTATCGCCACGTTGGCATAGAAACCCCAGAAAAAAAGCGCGGCCAGGAAACACAAGACGACCCTTACCAGCATCCTCTGCTGACTTGTAAGCTCGTTAAACCATTTTTGAAGCATGAAGGACTCCTATCGTTAAGCGGATCTTTGCATCAAAAAATTGCCGTAAGCTTGATGCCTATGACATTATAGCCGGTCCATTTATCTTTTTTTTCGCTGTTCTGCAGAAGATAATAAATATCGGCCTTCAGGTACTTGATGATCTTCATGGTGAATCCGGCGTAAAAGCGGTTGCGGTAGAATTTCTCACCCTGGAAATCTACAAATATCTCGTCCGCGAGATAGGGCTGGATATCGGATTCCGTCCATTTCCATGGGAATTGGGCCGTTAATTTATTCCTATACTGCCATTTGCAGTCTTCATCCTCAAAGTCCCGGTATTCAAGACGGTTCCTGTCGCTGAGCTTGAACCCGGACAGGTCCCATTTCAGCGTCGCGTCGGCGTGGGGCCTGTTTTCTTCCTTCCATTTTCCTTTTTTCTTTTCATAAATGAGCCGATAAAATAAGCCGAGGTCAAGATTACCGTTTACCTTCAACGTGAATCCGCCGTCCGTATGAGTGTAATACAACTCGGAAATATCTCCCCCGAACCTCAACTCTTCCTCGACCTTGACTTTAAGGTTTTCGTTCAACCTTGCTTCTATACTATCGGTGTTCCAAAGCTGCAAATCCCCGTTCTCGTAAGCAGATGCCGGCATGATCCCCGTTAAGATCAGACCCATGACCAGACCCGCACTTATTAATGCTCTCATGCTTTCCAAATCGACAAGGGTTTTTAAAAATGGCACGCCCGACAGGAATCGAACCTGTGACCCACGGCTTAGAAGGCCGTTGCTCTATCCGACTGAGCTACGGGCGCACCGTACATATAGAGCAGTGCTTTTAATGGTGCGGGTGGAGGGATTTGGCGCCTCCGTCCCGCTAAACATGTTTTTATTCCTCGCTTCCGCTCGTCAAAAAACATATCGGGACTCCGGTCGGCCATCCGCCGCTTCGGTTGTGGTCGTTTCTTCGCCAGCTCAGAAACTCCCTTTATTAAAACCTCAGCGGCTCCCTTCAACTCCCCACCATTCTATGCAATTACTGGCGAAAAGTGGTGCGGGTGGAGGGATTTGAACCCCCACGGATAAACCACTGGCTCCTAAGGCCAGCGCGTCTGCCAATTCCGCCACACCCGCCTAAAACAGACTTCAGACATCAGTCTGTTGTCTGTGGTCTGAAATGGTCGGGAAGGCGGGATTTGAACCCGCGACCCCCTGCTCCCAAAGCAGGTGCGCTAGCCAGGCTGCGCTACTTCCCGCAAAAATATGGGGTGAGCGATGGGGATTGAACCCACGACCACCTGAGCCACAGTCAGGCGCTCTACCAGCTGAGCTACGCTCACCACGATTAACGATATTCTATGTGCTAAGGATATGTAAGTCAATAAAAAACCCCACGCCGGAAAATCCATTTTAAGCCGGAAAAGCGATAAGCTTTCTTGCAGGCTCAATTTCTCCATGATATACTAACCAATCATGCTGAAATTTCTTAAGATCTTACTGGTCATCACATTTTCCATCGCTGCATTACTGGCGGCCGCGTACTTCCTGTATAAAGACACGCTTGCCGAAAAAGCGGAAGCTGTTTTCGAGGCCAGGCTCTCCGAGATATTCAAGCAAAAAGTCGATATCGGCGCGATAAAATACCTTCCCTTAAGCTCTTTTAGCCTAAGGGATGTTGCCATTTCTGATACCGTTCGTATTCAGAATATAACTTCAAGGATCGACCTTTTAAGCATATTGAAAGAACGGGAATTCCGGTCAACCGTTGCGATCAAAGGCTTCAAGATGAAAGATATTGAGGTCAGCGCGACACTTAAGACGGAATCGCTAAAGGCTGGATCGTACAAGGACGTGTTCGATCCATCTCTTCTGAAGACCATTTCTATCACCGGGTGCGAACTGAAGACAAAACTGTTTTCCCTGGAAAAGATCCAGGGTGAAGTAAATATCGAAAAAACAGGTTACCGGGTCTGTCTCTATTCCGACGGATTGGAGGCAATCTTTGAGGCAAAATCAAAAGATACTGCTGCCACGGAAAAAACCCTGGAGATAAACGGAAAGGTCGAAACCGACATCGGAAAACTCTTGTCCTTTTCCGGCCCGATCGGATCATTCATTAAAAACTGCAAAGCTTCCGGCAAGATCGGTTCCAAGATCTTTATGTCCCTGAAAACGACGGAGATCCGGGACTACGAATTAAATGCCAGGATCGATTCGGATCAGATCATGTTCAATAACATCAAGGTCGGCGACATCCATGGGGGCCTTTATGTCAAAAAGGGACGCCTTAATGTGCCTTCGGTAACGGCGACGCTCTACGGGGGCACGGTATCTTCAAACCTGGAAATGGACCTCCATGATAAAAACCTCCCCTTTCTTTTTACCTTGAACATGCGGGACGTCGAATTCGGCAATATGTTACGGGACGCGATAAACGATAAGGTCAATGTTTACGGAAAATTACTCATAGATCTGTCCCTCAAAGGAAATGCCGTCGACAGTTCGGCTTTCACCGGCAACGGAGAGATAATCATAACAGACGCCGACCTCGGGCCGATGCCGATCCTCACCCCCCTTCTGGGTAACATCTACGGGTACCTTCAAAGCTTCATCCCGGGGATGGAAAAAGTAACTATTACATCGGCCGGCGCGACCTTAGACATAAGAGACCGGAAGATCATGAGCGACGACCTGGTCTTATGGAGCGAAGAGGTATTCATCACCGCCAAGGGCCACATGGATTTTAACGGAACCCTGGATTTTACCGTCGAGAACCAGCTTATCCAGCCGGAAGAAGAAGAACTAGACAGCTGGCAGGGCATATTCAGGAGGGCTATAACGGGCTTCGGCAAGATAATAAGTAAAGCGCACTTGCGAGGGACAATAAAAAAATCGAAATGGGAATTTGAATATCTAACTCCCTTGAAGGATATGTTCCGGAAAAGCGTCAGGGAGTTTATAAATACTTCTCAATAGACTGCTTGAATTTCTTCAGCGCTATGCCGCGGTGGCTTATCCTGTTCTTGTAAGAAGGGGTCATCTCGGCGAACGTCTTGTCATAACCGTTGGGCAGGAAAACCGGATCGTAACCGAAACCGTTTTCGCCTCTGGGGCAGTTCAATATCCTGCCTTTTATCGTCCCCTCAAAATTTCCCAGAAGCATCCCTTTTCTTGCCAGGGCTATGTTACAGACGAATCTCGCGGCACGTTTTCTATCCGGCGCGCCCTCCAGGAGAGTCAGCAGTTTTTTGTTGTTCTCCTCATCAGTGGCTTTGGCCCTGGCGAACCTGGCAGACCTAACGCCTGGCTTGCCTTCAAGGATGTCCACTTCCAAACCCGAATCGTCGGCAAGGACCAGGCTGTCGAAAAATCTGGAAATCGTCACCGCCTTTTTGACCGCGTTCTGACGGAAAGTCTTGCCGTCTTCGACGACGATCGGGGGAGCGACATCCAAGTCGTCAATGTCCAGGATCTTGACTTCCTTGAACCTTTTAAGAAGAATCTTTATTTCCTGGCGTTTCTTGCGATTATGCGTGGCAACTAATATTTTAGTCACTCAACACTCCTTTTAAGGCCTGCTTCTGGACATCGATAAGATGGTCTATCCCCTTTTTTGCCAGTTTCAGCATCTCGTCCATGCAGGATCGGCTGAAGGGATTTTTTTCCGCGGTGCCCTGCACTTCCACGAACCTCCCTGAATCCGTCATTGCCACGTTCATGTCCACCTCGGCCTGGGAATCTTCATCATAAGAAAGATCGAGAAAGATCCTGTCGCCGACTATGCCGACACTGACCGCGGCTAAATAATTACTCACAGGTATGGACGCGAATACGCCCCGCTTTTTAAGTTTTCCCAGGGCAAGGCAAAGGGCCACAAAACTTCCGGTAACACTGGCGCAGCGCGTTCCCCCGTCAGCCTGGATCACATCGCAATCCATCCGGATCGTCCTTTCACCTAATAGTTCAAGGGTAGTAACGCTCCGTAGTGCCCGTCCTACAAGCCTCTGTATCTCATGGGTCCTGCCGCCCTTACCGCCTTTACTTGATTCCCTCGGGACCCTTTTCTGGCAGGAGCGGGGCAGCATCCCATACTCTGCTGTGAGCCAACCCGTTCCCCGCCCTTTCAAAAAGGGGGGGACCCCGTCTTCGACACTGGCGGTGCATATCACTTTTGTATTACCCAGTTCTATGAGACAAGACCCTTCAGCGTACTTGATATAATCGGTCTTGAGAGACATTTTACGCATTGCATTAGCCGTGCGTCCGTCTGTGCGCATTACAACTCCTCTCTATGTTCATCGATCGTATATCGTCGGTCGTATGTCATCCCGGAATTCGCCGAAATAGAAATATGTCATCCCGGAAATCCTGAGCGAAGCGAAGGATTATCCGGGACCACATAATAATTTTATTTGATCCCCGCTTTCGCGGGGATGACATATTGTCTTTCTTTTGAACCCTCACATACTAGCATAAATGTCGTTGCCCTTACAATCGATCGCGACTATCGCCGGAAAGTCCTCGACTTCAAGCTTATAGATCGCTTCCGCGCCGAGTTCCTTGAATGCTACTGTTTTGCTTGACCTTACTTTTTCGCTTAAGAAAGCGCCCGCTCCGGCCGGCGCTACAAAATATACCGCTTTCGTGCGTTTTATCGCCGCTCTTACTTCACCGGACCTTTTCCCCTTTCCGATCATGCCCTTTAATCCAGCTTCAAGAAGTCTCGGAGTGAACGGGTCCATCCTTCCGGACGTCGTTGGACCGCACGAGCCGATAGCTCTTTCCCGGGGAGGCGACGGCCCGCAGTAATAAACGACCTGGCCGTTTAGATCGACAGGAAGTTCTTTACCCTGCTCCAAAAGGTTGAACAGTCTCAGATGCGCCTGGTCGCGGGCTGTCAGGATAGTCCCGGTAATACGCACCTCATCCCCCGCCTTCAGCGACGCTATTGTTTCTTCAGTTAGTGGTGTCTTTATAGTTTTCATAATATGTCATCCCGGACGGCCATTAGGCCGATCCGGGATCAAATAATAGTACTCGCGCTTCTCAGCGCATGGCACGCCACGTTCACCGCGACCGGCAACCCCGCGATATGCGTCGGCGCGAGCTCTATATTGACTCCCATGACAGTCGAGAGCCCTCCCAATCCCATAATGCCTATCTTTAAAGCCTTCGCTTTTTCCATTATCTTGTTTTCCATTTCGGCGACATGCGGTTCGCGATGAGGTTCATCGATCGGCCTCAAAAGAGCCTTTTTCGCGAGTAAAGCGCATGTGTCCATGGTCCCGCCTATCCCTATGCCCAGGACATAAGGAGGACACGCGTCCGGGCCGGCGATCTTAACGGTCTCAACGCAAAAATCGATTATCCTGTCCGGGCCAGATGTCGGGTTCAGCATGATCAGCCTGCTTTTGTTCTCCGAGCCGAACCCTTTGGGCATGACTGAAATTTTCATTCTGTCGCCTTTCACGATATCAACGTGAATTGCCGCGGGGGTGTTGGTCCCGGTATTCTTCCGGAGCAAGGGATCCCCTACCACTGAATTGCGAAAAAAACCCTCTCTATACGCTTCCTCTACGCCCTCATTGACAGCCTGGATGAGATCGCCTCCGTAAAAATGGACGTCTTCCCCTATCTCCAAAAATACAACTACGAGCCCTGTATCCTGGCAAATAGGGATGTTTTTCTTGTCGGCTATTTCGGCGTTTTCGACAAGGATCTTCAGCATGTTTTTCGCCTGGGTGCCTTTCGGCTCCTGCTCGTAAAGCCGCTTGATACCCTCAAGGACATCGGGACGCAGAACAGTGTTAGCCTTTAAAGACAACTCCTTGACAGCTAGTTTGATATCTTCGACCTTCATCTCACGGACGCTCATATGCTCACTTTCTTAGCATTGATCTTTTCTTTAAGAAAAATACTGCCGATCTTGCTGAAACTTTCTGGGTCATCGCTTACATAATACCGGGTCCGGCCTTTTTTCTTCCTGCTGCCGGTCTGAAGCCCCTCTTTGATCAACGCTTCTTTTACATCCCTGGCGACCGCTATGGACGAATCTACCAGCCTGACATCGCCCATAATGTCCTTGACGACGTTTTTCACTAAAGGGTAATGCGTGCAGCCCAGGATCAGCGTATCAATGCGCTTTTTCTTAAGCCCACCCAGATATTTCCTGGCTACTTCATAAGTAATGGGGTCGGAAAAAAAACTGTTTTCAACGAGAGGTACAAAAAGAGGGCAGTCTTTGGAATAAACCCGGCATGTCTTATCGATCCTGGCCAGTTCCTTTTCATACGAGCCGCTGGATACGGTCGACCTGGTCCCGATCACTCCCACTTTCCCGCTTTTTGATATGCGAACGGCCTCTTTTACCCCTGCGGTTATAACACCCATGACCGGCACCGGATAATCTTTACTTAACCGCGGCAGGCTGAAACTCGAAGCGGTATTACAGGCTACTACGACCATCTTCACCCGCTTGGCCATCATGAAAGCCATGATCTCGCGCGCGAAACGCATTATCGTCGACCGGGATTTATTCCCGTAAGGGACCCTGGCGGTATCCCCGAAATATATTATATCTTCACGGGGAAGAAGTCTGCGGATACTCTTGACCACGGTCAACCCGCCCACACCAGAATCAAACACTCCTATCGGCCTGTTCTTACGTGATTTCATCAGGGTTATTATAAAGGATTAAAGGTAATTGGTAAAGGTGATAAGTGGCGCGGGCGAAGGGATTTTTCTGTTTTCGTGCTTAAAATGAGCACTACACCACGGTTCCACCACGTTTTAATATATTAATCCTTCGCTCTTTTTATCATAAATTCAACGTTCTCGCCCGCATTTCTCGTTATGATATCTTTTCCCGGGTGCTTCTTATCCCACACACGAAATATCTCATCAGCAAAGCCCTGCCCTATTGTATCTATTCCCTTAAAATCCAAGATTATTGTTTTGAATTTTTCAAGCCCGCTCAACAGGCGTCGTGCCTGCGACCGTGACACATAGTTAGCATCCCTGTCATACAGCTTTATCGTAACCTCTGTCTTGCTGAAAATGAATGAATCATCTGTATAGTCCCTGAATATTTTATCTATCTCCTTTTCTGAATCCAAACTTATTGAAAACACAACCCTAGTTCCCTTGCTCTTTTTATTAACATCTTTAAGAAAAATATCTTCAACCAAATTATCAAAAATAATCTTCTTTTTTGAACTCTCTATAGTAAGAATATCACCAACCCTTGAAGTAAAAAAAATACCTTCCCCGCTGTGAGAAGCCGGTTCTGTTGTTTGTTTCCCCTTCAAAAGGTTCTGTATAGCCTCCATTTTGCTCCCAAGGTGTTTCTTTCTCATTATATTATTAAATATTCCAACGCCTTTGTCCCTTACCTCGAACAATACATTGTTCTTTTTCTTTTCTACACGCACTTCTATTTTATCAGAATTAGAGTGTTCTATGGCATTGTTCAACATTTCGGTAAATGAGTATTCTAGGATTTTCGATACATTATCTGTAAGATGTTCGAATATACCTGTATTTTTTCTAATATCCGCCATTATTTCATCTTCGTTAAGATCTTTGTTTTTCAATATCCGGTATATTTTTTTTATTAAACTCTTTTCCTTAGAGATTACTTTTTTACTGGCAGGTATATACTTGGCTTTATTCGCCTCCCCTATTAAAACAAGAACCCCTTCTTCCCTCAGTTCTCTGAAAAACCGGTTAACATATACTCGTGAAAAACCCGAAATTTTGATTATTTCCGAAGCTTTTACTTCGCCCTTCTTGTCCAGTATTTTTATGATCAACTCTTTTACATCCATGTTTGCTCCTTCATTTAGTTTACAACTTTAGTATATCATATAAATTTTAAGTTGTAAACAAGACGTAAACAAAAACTGTAAAAAAGGTTACGACTTATCACATATATTAATTTTTGAGTTGTAAACTGCTTGCAAACAAAAACCCCACCGATTTGGTCGACGGTGGGGGTTGCAATTTTTGGTGGAGGTGCCGGAATCTTCCTATTTTCGTGCTCAAATCGCCTATTCCACCACGATTTGCACTCTTATTTTGTTCTATCCGACACCTGTTTCTGGCCTGATCCTGTAGACATACCAAACACACTTTTCAAAGCGTCTTGGCAATCTTTGCAATGGGCTATATGGCTACCTATGGCTTTCTTCTTTTCCCCTTTTATTCTTCCTTCCGTGTAGTCTATGAAAGTTTTTGGAGATGGGCAGGAACTTTTAGAAAACACCTTGACCTTGCCAGGATCATTAATCTTAGGCTCTATCTGAGTATTTTGGTATTTTCGGTAAACAACATATATGAGGTAAATTGTTAATAAAAAGAGTATCGAACGTATCATTCTTTTACTACCATCCTTTCTTCTACCTTCTATATAGGAAAAATCACTTCCCCATTAACGCCTTATCTTATCATCTACCATAAATGCGCTGCTTCTGGCACAGAGAGGCGTTGTCGTAAGGATATTGCATTCTTTTTACATACCGCCCTACATATACCACACCCACAGCATTTTTTATGATCGACCTTAACTTTTTTATTAACGGTATCGTATTCTAATGCTTCAAATGGGCATATTTTAACGCATGCTTCACAACCATTGCATTCGTTCTTGTCTAGCTTGATAATGTATTCAGCTTTAAAAAAAATTGGCATTACTTCCTTATACATTTTCATCGCAATGCACCCGGTATCGTCGCAATTGCATATAGCGCCTATAAATGGTGTTTTAAACGTCCAAATGCTATGAAACAATCCTCTGCTCTCCTGTTCTTTCATAAAATCCAAAGCGCTTATTTTATCTATTTTTTCAAATTTGGCAACATCCGGGCCTCCAAAAAAAGACTGATCTACCAGTTCAATAAATTCCGGCTTTAAGGTGATCACAAAACATGTCCGCCTTTCTTTTCCGGTTGTGATCTTACGGCAGACACAAGGAATTCTAACAATAGAGCTTGTTATTGATAATACTTTTTCAACATCTTCGATCGGGATTACCTGCCCCCAATGTTTATACATAAATCCGCGCTTTAGAAGTGCTTTTAATAAAGGGCCGATCATGGGCATACCTAACGGCAAGCTTTTAATAAAATTGAAATATTTTTTATAACTCCTATCAACACCGTAAAAAAAACCCTTAACATATTTTCTTCTATTGATATCGCTCACAAGATCTTGACTATAATTTTTTGCGTTGAGATACCACTTCTTACCTTCGCCATGTTTTACGCAGAACTCACACATATATTTTAGCCTCTATACTCCGTCTTTATTTAGTTGCAGCTATTTTAAACATCCGGTGCTTTTTAAATTCTACACCCGTCCCTCTAAAGATACAAGCATAGCTTCGATCAAGGGACAGGTGTGGAATTAGTTTTGGGACAGACGTAGGTTTGATTTTAGGTTTGATTTCAGGACCGGTACGAGATATGCATATGCTGAAAGGTACAGGCGTGAGATCGCCTTTGGGTACAGGTGTAAGATTGAGATCAGGTACAACTGTGGGTTTAAATTGATAAACGGTACTGAATAATAGAAAGAGAAATCGTTATACGGATTTAGTTTATTTTTTACGTGAAGTATGTTCTTGTATTATTAACTCGCTATGTGTAAATCTATTACAAGCATCTTTTAGATTTTGCTTTTCTCCGCAATAAGGGCATATCCCAGTTTCTTCATTTTCAAGTTGATACCCGCTAACCATAAAAGTGCTGTAACACCTGTCACATATCGCACCTAACATTGGTTTATGATAAGCTCTGCTTTTAGGATTTAAATAAGTTGGCTTAGATTCTGCAAAAACTGCAATTTGCCCGCTTAATAGGAGGCATACTATTACAGCTATAATAATTTTTTTCATATTAATCCCCTCCTCCTTTTTTTTAAAAAAAGGAGAAAAGCATCTTTGGCTTTTCACATTTTAAACTCAATGTGCTTGTTATGTGTTAACCCTATTATCTTGTATCTTTAATAACCACTGGCTTAGGGCTGGGCGGTCCCATACACGCCGCTAAAATTGCCATTGAAAGAAGCAGAGCAAAAAGCATTAAAAGTCTTCTCATTTTATCTCCCACCTCCTCTTTTGTAATTATAATATCATAAAAGCATCATTTTGCAAATGGACATATATATTTAAAGTGTCTTGCTTTCGAATTTTGAGTATACCATATTTTTCAAACGAGTGATATCACTAAGGTGAAAATTTGTTGTATCAATCGGTGGAAACACAGTTAAATCTCCTGAAGCTTTTGCGTTAATAACCCAACTTCCTTTAGGAAGTACTTTTCTTGTACCATTTATAAAAATGGGAAGAATGGGTTTCTTTTCTTTTATAGCAATCTTAAATGCCCCATTTTGAAACTTTCCCAATTTACCCGTGTCACTACGGGTACCTTCTGGAAAGAACAATACAGATATGCCTTTATTGAGCCAATCGGTGGTTTCCCGATAAAACTTCCTGATGTGCCCAAGCGTTCCCCGTGAAAGCTTAACATGCTTGCCCAAAAAAAGAAATCCTCTAATGAAGGGCAATTTATAAACTTTTTCTTTTGCCACCCATTTAAATTGCATACGGGTTTTATGCATTACAATGATATCGGCTAAACTTTGGTGATTGGCAACTATCACATATGCTTTTTGTTTATCGATATTCTCCAATCCATTAACATGAAAATTCCAATATGGGCTTAACCCTATGATGGCATCTGCCAACCAAAACCACTGAACATGGACGGCTTTTCTTTGCTTATCGAAAGAAAAAAGCGTTATTACAGAAAATAGGCTAACGAGAAAGGCAAATACTGCCAAAACCGCGCCGATAATCCATATGATTATAGATATTACAATCTTCATTTTGATCACTATTGCATTATGTGCCTTAAGAAATTTCTACTTGTTTTTTACTACGCTGTAGGTCAAGTGACTTTTTAATTAACATACCAATAATACCAGCTGATACCATGAGTATGCAAAAAATTTGCCCTATAGTAAGGAAGCCAAATATAAGTCCTGATTTGTGGTCTGGTTGTCTTGAAAATTCAACAAAAAACCGCAATAATCCATAACCGATAAGGTATAGGCCAGAAATAAAACCATCAAAATATTTCTTTTTCCTTAAACTCCAAAGTATTATAAAAAGGAATAGGCCTTCAAAAAAAGCCTCGTAAAGCTGAGATGGATGCCGTAATTGGTGGGTGGAGTCGGAAAGAAAATACATTCCCCAAGGCATAGTGGTAATGCGGCCATAGAATTCCCCATTTATAAAATTGCCTAATCTACCAAGGGTATAACCTAACGGGATAGCGGGGAGAAAAAGGTCTGTAAAATGTAAGTAGTTTATTTTATTTATACGACAAAAAGCAATCGAAACAAGAACTATGCCAATCAAAGCGCCATAATAAGCCATTCCAGAAATGCCAATATAATGAATTCCATTTGCAAAATCAAAGGGGCAAATTATCCTTAACGGATTAGATAAAAAATATCTAAAATCGTGAAGCACGACATATCCCAATCTCCCACCGATAATGGCACCCAAGCTGCAATATAAAAAGCAATCCTGAACGATTCCTTTGGAATATTCCCATCTCTCGCTTTTTAACCTATACAAGACAAGCAAGTAGACAATACCAAAACCAAGAATATATGACAATGCATAATAGGTTAGCATAAATGAACCGATTTTAAAAACAGTGGGATTGATCTGCTCTGGTAAATACTGCCACCAGTTTAAGGTTTGTTCCACTCTCGCATCCTTACATTATACTTATCTATGTCTCATACCTTTTAAAAAACTATACTTGGTGCAATTATTGTAAAACTATAAGTGGAAGTTGTCAATATAGGGAGTATGGGTAGGCAAAATGACTTTCGAAAATGTGGTGTTGGCAGGTGATATGAATATAGGGTTTTAGCGGGGTGGCCGTGCCACTGTAAACTCTAAAAAAGAACGTACGATGGGGTGAGCTGCACCGACAGCTCAGGGATGATATCAAGGAAGTAAATTCCACCACGATTCCACCACGATTTCACCACGATTTGCACCAAAAAGTGTACTTTTACCCCTGATGATAACTGACGGTGTATGGGTATGCCTACCGTTCTATGACCCTTGATTTTACAGGGGTAGAGACAAAAAAGGCGACTCTATATTCAGAATCGCCTTCGTGCTGAAACAAGATGGTGGAGGTGCATAGGGAAACCGGCCTGTGACTAAAAAGCGGCCGGGATTCCTTTATGGATAGTTTTGTGCGGGAGTAATTTGTAGGACTATATTTTAAGTCTTTTTTATGATATCGAGAGCAGCTTTTATGCCATCCGCAGCGCTTGATATGATACCCCCAGACCAACCACTCCCTTCTCCAACAACATAGAGGTTTTCAAGCCCCACACAAAGACCATCTTTTTCTCTCAAAACCTGGATCGGCGCCGAACTTTTACTATCGAGCCCCAAAATGATCCCCTCATTAAAACCCTTTATCTTCTTTCTGAATTCTTTAAGCCCTGCAGCTATTGAATTGCTGACTTTAGAAGGTAGTAAATTCCATAAAGCTGCAGGTTCTAACCCCAAAGGATAACTTGTTTCAGATACCCCTTTAGTTTCTTTTTTGTCGATAAAATCTTGGATCGTACAGGATGGGGCTTTGAAACTGCCTGAATATTGATAGAACTTTTCCTCAAGCCCTTCCAGCCAATCAAGAGCTTCCGGGGGAGATACCTCTCGGCCCGTCAAACTATCCAGATTAATTCCTGCCACACAAGCTGCATTTGAGAATTTTCCGGCTCTATTGTAAAAGCTCATACCGTTCACTATATTTGCGTTACCATACGCAGTAGAAGGAACAATGCTTCCCCCTGGACACATGCAAAACGTATATACCGGGAATCCTCCACCGCCGGCTGAGGTAAGTCTATACTCTGCCGCATTGACTCCCTTCAAGCTTTTCTGGCCCCATTGGGCTTCATTGATGATCTCTTGAGGATGTTCCACCCTGCAGCCTATAGCAAAATTCTTTGTCTGAAACTTTATCCCCCTGTCGATTAACATCCTGTATGTCTCACGGGCAGCATTACCCGGCGCAACAACAAACTTATCTGCTTCTAGCACTCCCTTAGTTGTTACAGCCTCACAAACTTTTCCATCTTTGATCTTTATATCTTCCAGGAATGTCTCAAAAAACAACTTTCCGCCAATATCCAAGAACTGTTTCCTGAGAACTTCCATGATCTTTTTTAGATTGTCACTTCCAAGGTGAGGATGCGCCATATATTTTATTTCTTCCGGAGCTCCGGCATCAATATAACTGGATATTATAAACTCTCTTTCTAACGATATGTGTTTAGACCTGGAAGTTAGCTTTCCGTCAGAAAAAGTACCTGCCCCTCCCTCTCCAAAGGCATAATTGCTGATGGGATCAAACTCTCCCGTTTCCTCAAATCTTCTAATACCTTCAGCTCTTTTCTTAACCTCTGATCCTCTTTCGATCAAGGTCGTATTAAATCCCGATTTTTGAAGAACAAAAGCACAAAAGAATC
>JBARQV010000026.1:0-13224 GCA_049643885.1 Candidatus Omnitrophota bacterium
TCCCTTGTGTCTTTTCACAGTTCCGGCGGGCCGCATCCAACACCCCGGGATCGTTATCAACAGAGACGACGTGTTCCACTTTCGAACTCAAAAACGCGGCCATCGTACCCGAGCCGCAGCCGATCTCAATGATCTTTTTGGGGCCGCCCTTTATCACCTCATCCAGGAATTTTCGGTGATTTCTTAAATTTTCAGAGATCTCTTCATGTGACTTGGAATCTTT
Organism: Candidatus Omnitrophota bacterium; assembly: GCA_049643885.1. Lineage (GTDB taxonomy): Bacteria > Omnitrophota > Gorgyraeia > Tantalellales > Tantalellaceae > JBARQV01. Next base: position 224 of record JBARQV010000026.1, read on the forward strand.
GTAAAAATCACTCCATTCTCTTCCAGTGATCTTATCCAGGACATCCTTCATTCCAAGTTCATGATCAGCATCCTTTTCCTTCTTCCTTCTGGCCAAAGCCTCCGGCATCAATTTAACGGCCCAGAAAAAACCCCATACTATTTCCGGCTTTAAAGCGATCAGTGAATAAACAAGCCTTACAGGTATAAAAAAGACATGCTTTAAAAAGTCTTTCCAGCTATCGATATGCTTCCAGGCAAAAAGATATGTGTTCCTGTGGCTTATCGCCAAAAGGCGCCTGAGACCGAAAGCCTTCTTGAAGCTTGCCCTCCCCATGTGGCATATAACGCTCCCGGGTTGATAGTAGCAGGCGTAACCTTTTTTCCAGGCTCTGACGCAGAGATCAGTGTCATCGATTATCCCCGGAAGATACAGATCGTCATATCCGCCTATTTCCCGGAATCTTTTCCTGCTGAAAGCGCCGAACCCTCCCTGTAAGGTATATGTAAGTGTCTTTATGCGTTCACCATCGGGCGCGGGCACGCCTTTTAAAAGCCCCCATTCAAAGACAGGCAGCGTTTTTGAAACTTCTATCCTCTTCCCGTCAAAACTCATGCAGCAAGGTATCGCGGCGAACGCGTCATCCTTTTCCTCGAAAACGCGGAGGAGTGGATCCAGGAAACCCGGATCCACCTTAAGATCGTTGTTCATGAGCAATACTATATCCTCATCTGAATCCCTTACGGCATCATTAAAAGAACAAAGCACCCTGTTCTCTTTCATCCCGCGGAACTCGACCGAAGGAAAGTTTTCAGCGACGAATTCCCTGCTGCCGTCCGTACTGAGATTATCCACTACCACTATCCTGCACTGGCGGCGGCTTTTCGACGCGGCCTCGCATATCGAGGGCAGGCAGATCTCCAGGAGTTCTTTTCCGTTGTAATTAAGTATGTAAATACCTGCTTTCATTATCAATCCTCTAACTGTCCTGCGGGACCGCGTTCCGGGAAGTAAGCATGTAGGTAAATCCATATCCCAAGCCAAAAGTTACCAGTATATCCATGGCCCTGTCCAGGAGAGCGACCATCAAAGCCTGGGCAGGCGAGATCCCGAGCGCGCTTGATGACAACATTATAAGGGACTCCTTGATGCCCAGGTTACCCGGAGTGATGCTTATGAATACCGAAAAAGACATGACCAGGGCTATGACCGTTGATGAGACGAGATCCACTTCTATCCCGAGCGCCCTGAAAGCTATTAAAAGCCTTATCCCCACGGCTATGATAACGATCACCTGGGAGATTATAAGATGGAACGTTTTCCGGGGTTTACCATGAAAGTTCTTCAATCCCTCGAGAAATCCCTTCAAGAAACCCAGCCTGCCGCTCAATTTAGGGAAATGGTATATAATAACCAAAAACGCACCTGCTACCGCCATAACCGCCAGAAAGAGCAGAAAAAGGGATCTTCCCGCGTCTAATCCCTTTAAGCAAAGATAAGAACTCATGGCCGCACCCGCGGTAGCATTCACCAGAAAACCGACGGCATAAAAACCGGTCATGGAGGATAAATAATTCACATACCTGAACCCGTATTCTTTCTTCAAATAGACCGCCTGCGCGGCGAGGCCCGCCTTTGCGGGAAGCAGATAATTTGCCATGGCGGCCATACCTGTGAGGCCGAACCACTCCTTGAACGCGAGTTTTATGTCAAAAAACGAAATAAGGATCCTGAAATTATACCCCAGTGCCAGTTTGAAAACGAGGGCCGCTAAACAAAGCATAAATATACTGTCGGGTGAAAGGCGCGAAAGCATAACGAAATCCTGCTTCCTGCCCTTCATGTAGATAAAGAACAGCGCGAGGATCACGATGAGGAGGAGAACGGAAAACGCCCTTTTGTGCCTTTTGTAAATATTTCCTAATGGACCAAGAAGACTTTTTATCATCACCTGGATCTCCTCATATGAACCGCTATGCCAAAAAGACTGATGATCATGATAGCTATCAGAGAGATGATCGCGGCCTGGACCGGGACTGCCAGCGACGGTTCCACCCTTACAACATTCATGAACCATATATCCGCCGCGTCGTAACCCTTCAATGGCGCGCTGACCGTCTGGAAAAACCACAGGTCAGGATTATACGAAAAATCTAGCGGGGCTCCTCCCAAAGACCTTCTTACAAGCGATATGAATAAGTACCACGTACCCTTTATAGGGCTGAGCTCCGGCATGAAATTGATCAGGTATTCGGGGAGCTTCATCTTCTCCTTCACGAAAAACAAATAATTCGGAAAACTTACCACAAAATTAGGCAGTTGTACAAGAAATCCTCCCAGGGCGAAAAAAGTAACGGTAAGTTTTCTCCTTAAAATATCTTTTTTACTTATAAATTCGGCCAGGAAAACCGCAAACAAAGGAAGGGTCGGGAAAAGATACCTGGGTCCCCATGAGAACAACGATCCCCTGACGAATATGAACGAATAGACTAAAAGATTGGAAAGCAGGAGTACCCATAAAAATACGGCGTAATCCTTATGCCGCTTCAGGAAGTCTTTCAGGGAAAAAAGCCCGAGGACTATAGCGATGTTATATATGAGATATCCTTTCCCGGGGCTTAAAAGATAATAAAAAAGGCCTTTTCCGGGGTACCCGTCCGTGCGGACTTTTGCTACCAGATCGTTCATCGTGCCGTATTCGGTGTTCAGGGCCCCGCCGTACAGGACCTTGTTCTGCAGGAAAATAGCTCCGATAAAAAATAGCAGCGGTGCGGCAAACCATATAATGTCTGACAGTTTCTTCCTGAAATCCGTTCCATTTCCGGAAAATAAAAGATACAAAAAGTACAAGGCGAAGCCGGGGAGCAGTATGAAAGAATTCTTTTTTATAAACAAGGCATAACCGACGCATATGGAAGCGATCAGGATATGCGGCACCCTTCTTTCTCTCGAATAATCCAGCATCTTAAGCGCGGCCAGAAGGACAAGGAGCGCGACCACCGGCTCGGAAAAACCGGAACGCGCGTAAACAACGTTCATCGTGCATAAAGAGTAGATCAGGACGGCCACGAAAGAGGTTTTGGCCGTATAACCGAGCTTTATAAGCAATTTGAACATGGCAACAGCGACAAAAGCCAATATCACGGGATTGAACAGAGACACCGCGAACTGTGTCACATAATCATGGGGAATGCCCGGTACGAAGCTCGAGACCAGGTCGCCTATAAAGTAAAACGGGACCAGTAAGATCGCCGCTCCGAGCCCATATTGTGAATATATTTTCCCGTCGGCCCCGGTACGCCCTCTTTCCGCGTACTTCATCTCTTTCACGCCGAACTCGCGGTCGTGTATCGAAAAATCCCCGTCGAGCACGATGCTTTCGGCAGTAAGATAGTTCTCTAACCCGTCCCCGCCGAACCTGCCGGACGAGATCAGGACGAAATACGACATGAAAAACACGAATAACCAGAAAAACAGGATGCCTTTCCTCTCCATTTCTCACTCGTCCTTTTTTATTCTGCAGACGGCCAGCATCTGCTGCCGCCATACAAACGCCTTTAGAAGAAAATTATAACGTTTCTTGTTGCCGCAATAGTAAAGAAATTCCGATAATTCCATGCCATGCCTGCGCAATATTTCCTCAAGCGTGGACTTATCGTGCCATAAAGTGTGAGTGGGGTTTGCCGGCTTAAATACTGTCGGCCACTTCGCGTTAGGAGTGGTTATTATCAAAACTCCGTCCTCTTTCAGATGGCTGCGGACGTTATCGAGCAGAAGCCCCTGATTATCGACATGCTCGATGACATCTCCGAGGATAATTACATCAAACTTCCTGCTAAAAGAATATGTTTCCATATTTCCTTCGACAATACTTTCCTCCCCTGAAGGAGTTGTATCTATGCCGGTCAATGATTTTGCCACATATCTAAGGTTTTCCCAAAGACTATATTCTTGGGTCTGTCCTACGGCACCCACTTCCAGTATATCCTTATCCCTGGCATAATTTTTTATTACTTCTTCCCTTATCATGATTCACCTTCTTGTCGATATAAATCATCGATTATCCTCTTATATTCTAAGGATACTTCTTTGTACGCATACTTGAGAGAAATCTCTTTTGCTGACTTTGAGTATCTTTCAAGGTCCGATTTACAAATCTCCTCTATTTTTTCCGCAAGGGCTATTGCCGAGGCAGGTTCTACAAGCCAGCCGTTGACGCCGTCCTTCACTATATCGGGGATACCGCTGATCCTGCTTGCCAGGACCGGCCTGCCCATGGCCATAGATTCAAGGACGACAACGGGCATGCCTTCGGTCTCCCCCTTGGAATCAACGATGGAAGGCACCACGGTTATGTCGGCAGACCTCAAAAGTTCCGGGACCTTTTCGTTGTGGGTCCACCCGAGAAAGTCAACTTCATCCTTAACGCCGGAAGAGCTGGCATAACTTTTCATACGGTCTTCCAGCGGTCCGCCACCGGCAACGGCAAGGCTTACGTCTAGTTCTTTATCTTTCAATATCCTCATCGCGTCCAGAAGATAGTTCAGCCCCTTTTTCTCCACTATCCTTCCCACGAACAGAAGGCGCAGCTTATCGCGGCTGTTTTCTCTTCGTAAGGCGGGCCCTTCTCCCGCCTGAGCGGCAAACCGCCGCGAATCGAAGCCCATGGGTATAATCTTATAGTTGTACCCGACGCCGGCCACCCCATCGATAGTGAGTTTAATATAAGCGCTCACAGGGACAACAATATCCGTCCGACGGATTATGAACCTTGAGAGCTTCTTTCCCGCGCCGCCCCACCTCTTTAAAGCGAATATCCCTGCCGCGTGCACCGTGCAGACATGCCTTACCTTCAAGGTATTCTTAAGAAGCGCCACGGCCAGGCCCTGAGGGACTATCCAGTGGGAATTTACAACAGATATCCCTTCTTTCCTCACAAGACGGCGCACGCTTAAAATTTCAGAAAGAAACAGCAGAGGGACAAGCAAGACCAGCAGCTTGTTCTTCCTGATATTCGCAAGTATCCCTTCTCCCGTCGTAAGCTTCTCCAGCTTAGTCGGAAAAAAATAACGGAAACGGCGCACTTTTATCCCGCTTATCTCCTCCGAGAGCGCGGCGCCAGGAGAATGGGGGGCCAGCACGTAGACATTATAAAAATCGCCGAGCGCTACGGCATGATCAAAGACAAATCTTGTCGTAACGGGATCTTCCCTGTTCCCGGGAAAAGTGCTTGTTACAATAAGGATCTTTTCCTTTTTTCTTTCTTTCATATCGGCTTACCGGCTTTTTTTGACGATATAAAACCGAAAATAAGAGGCGCTAATCTGAATCCCGCGATCATCGTTATTTTCCTGAACCACTTTATCCTGCAGGGAATAGACGCAAAATTCCCGATTCTTTTCCCCAGGATTTTGATCAGCAATTTCTTGACCACGAGGTATTCGCCTTGATTAAAAGCCTTTCTTCTTTCATCGGAGTTAAAATCGCCGGTTTCGAATATGGGATCCTCGTCCCATCTCGTCTTTGAATTCAAATATATTTCCGGGTCGACCAGGAATTTGCCCTTCTCTTTTATCCAATCGAACAAAACCGTGCCGGGATAAGGTTCGGTATTGTAAAAACGCACTTCATCAAATATGTCTTGATCGGCGTAGCGATATGATCTTTCGAATTTTTCGTAAGTATCCCCCGGAGTGCCTATCATAAAAAAACCGCCGACACCTAAACCGCAATCTTTCGCGTCTTTGACCGCCCTTTCGACCATCTCGAAGGTCGTGCCTTTCTGCATCAACCCGATCACTTCGGGATCGATCGACTCGATGCCGAAAGCTACGAAAGTGCATCCGGCTTGTTTTAATTTAGACAGAAGCTTTTTATTGACCCTGTCCACCCGGATCCCCGTGCGCAGATCCCATTTTATATCTATCCCTCTTCTTATCAACTCTTCAGCTATTTCCTCAGCTCTCTTCATGTTTTCGGTAAACGTGCTGTCGTTAAAGCCGAAATTCGTGAATCCCTTTTTATACCAGGATTCGATCTCATCCACTACGTTCCTGGCGCTCCGCGCCCTGAAACGCCTGCCGATCACGAGGTCTACGGCGCAATACGTACACAGGTGCGGACATCCCCTGGCCGTATTAAGCGGGATCCTCTTCTGCGAATACTTTTCAAGCTTAAACATCCCATAGTCCGGAAAAGGCAGCGAGTCGAGATCGAGCAAAGGTTCGCGGGGAGGATTTATATTTATCTTTTTTCCCTCCCGCCAGATAAGTCCTTTTATATCCGAGGGACGCTTGCCTTCCACCAATTCCGACAATGTGATCTCCCCTTCGCCGTACACTACGTAGTCGGCCTTGCACTCCTCAAGGGCCTTTCCCCTCACTGTGGAAGAATGCGCCCCGCCTATGACTATGGTCGCCCCGGTCTTGTCCTTTATTTCATTAACAAGATCATAGCTATACTTATACCCATTGCTCACAAAACTCACTCCCACAAATCCGGGTTTAAACGATTTTATGGAAGAAAGATAATCGAAATCTTCATTTTCAACTCTCATGTCTATAAGTTTAACCTCATGATCCCGCATTTTAAGATAAGTTGCCAGATAAGCCAGGCCGACGGGCGGCGTACTCGGTCTGCCGTATCTTCCTGAAGTCCTGGGCATGATCAGCATTATTTTCACGATTTCGCCTTTTTATTCGATGATTCGGCAAGGGTGTTCTTTTTTAAACGATAAAGGATCTCCTGGCTCAATCTCCTGTTTACCGAAAGCACGTCCCCCAGAAGGCCGAGTAATATCGTGCTGGACCCCATTATCAAAAGCACCGCCGCTATAATAAGGGATTGTATCAAACCGCTCCGGCACGCGGTAAAATGGAAATATAAAAATCGCAGGACAAGGAGGATGCCGGGAATTATAAAAATCATCCCTATCGTAAAAAAGGTCTTGAGCGGCTCATACATGAGGTAAATGCGCAGTATCGTAGCGGTCGATTTCATCAGGTAAGACGGTATACTCTTAATAAGCCGGGATTCACGCAGTTTTTCGTTCGTCCTTATCTGCACATGCGTGATCGGTATTTCCTGGCGGCCCGCCTGTATTATGGACTCCAATGTATACGTATACGAGGAAAATACGTTAAGCCTGAGGGCCGCTTCGCGCGAATAGGCCCTGAACCCGCTCGTCGTGTCGGGTATATCCGTCCCGGAAAACTTTCGGACTACCTTGCTGCCCAGATTCTGCAACGATCTCTTTACCGGCGAAAAATGCTCGATAGTCTTCATGTCCCTGCACCCGATGACTATTTCAGCTTTCCTGGAAAGGATCGGCTCTACAAGCTTGGCGATATCCTCCCCGCAGTACTGGTTATCCCCGTCCGTGTTCACAATGATATCTGCCCCGAGTTCGAGCGATTTCTCGATACCGCTCCTGAAGGCCTCGGCAAGACCGCTCCTGACCGGCAAGTTCAATGTGTGGTCGGCACCTCCCCTGGACGCGGCTTTCTCCGTCATGTCGGTCGAACCGTCGTTTATCACCAGCGTCTCTATCTCGTCTATCCCCCGGATGCTTTTGGGAAGATCCTTTAATGTAAGAGGCAAAGTCTTTTCTTCGTTGTAACAAGGCACCTGAATGACCAGTTTCATTTTTTCTCCTCTCACGTTTAATATCTCCTTCAGGCCTTCAAGGTCAGGCATGACCCGGCTTACATATCCTGAATCGCTCCACTCCTGCCTCTGGCCCGCTACCCGGGCGATAAACGTCACGCCCGTTTCTTGAGCGGCCTGAAGGTCGTTCTTCGAATCGCCTATGAACAATGTTTTTTTACGGTTATACCCATTTTCGCCAAGGATCTTGTTTATTGACTCCGCTTTACCGGCCGGCGAACCGTATATTCCGATAAAATACTTATTAAGTCCTCTTCGTTTTACTATTTCATTTATCTCATCTTCCGGCGTCCCGGAAACAATATACATCGGGTATCTTCCTAAACTGCGATCGAGGACCTCCCTGGCGCCTTTTACAAAAGGCGCCTCCACGACCTTATCCACGACAAGTTCATGGAAAGACGCGCAAAGCTTTTCAAATCTTTCCCTGGAAAGTTCCCGTCCAAGGATATTCTTATAAATATACCTGAACTTATCATAGCGGGACATCCCGCCGTTATCCATATGGAACCTTTCTATTTCATCGACTTTTTCGCGATGCTCCTTGAAAAGCTCCCTGAACGCTTCTCTTTTCACGTCCATCGATTCGGCGATGACCCCGTCAAAATCAAATATAATGGCCTCTATCATCCTAAAGCTCCCTTAAGCCGGTCATTTCTTCAGGCTGACCTGGTGATGCATGTGGTTAAGCATGTCGAGTATGCCCTGACCAAGATCTATGTAATGGTCGTCTACGATCTTTTTCGCCAGTTTCGGGCTGAAGTTATAAGGCGTTATCTGATAATGCAAGTCGCGGTCCGCATCCACGAATTCAAGTTTAACGTTTCCGTTCAGTATCTCGCTTATCATCACCATAAGGTCCTTTACACGAGTCTGCTGGTTACCGGTGATCATCACGCATTCATTCCTGTACCGATCTTCCAGTATTTTCACGCTTAATCTTGCAGCGTCCTGTACATGCACATATTCCCTTATCTCTTCACCGTCGCCTTCACGGATTATCCTGCCCTCTTTAAGCGCCTGTTTTAACACGGAATATATCCAGTTCCTTTCATCGGACCGGGGCCCGTAAAGAGTCCCGTATCTTAGTATTGTGTATTCGAGCCCGAACTCTTTGTGATAGTCTTCTATTATCCGCTCGCACGCCTGCTTGCTCGAACGGTAAAAGGACCCCGCGTCGCTGTACACGTATACCGTGCTCGCGTAAACAAACCTCTTTACCTTGTTCGCCCGGCATGCCTCAAGTATATTCGTATTGCCCAATATGTTCGATCGGATCGTTCTCAAGGGCTCTTTCATCGACCTCTCCAGGTCCGCTTCGCCGGCAAAATTATAAACTATATCATTCCCCTCCACGGCCATTTCGACTTTGTCCACATCCAGTATGTCCCCTAATATAAATCCCTGCCCTTCTTTTAAATACGGGCTCTCTTTTCGATCGAAGACCGTGACCTCATATCCATTCCCGGTGAGCACATCGGCCACATGGCTTCCGATAAAACCCGAACCGCCGAAAATAATCGCTTTTTTCATCACTTCACCTCTTTTTTATTTTTCCGAGATTTTCTTGCCTTCTACTCTTCAAGGCCCTGCAAAAGATTCTTAGCAGCCTCGACCTCCATGTTTACGCGCGCTTCTCTCGCGTAGGAACCTATATGAGGCGTAAGGACCACATTATCAAGTTTTTTTAATTCCCCGTTATAAGGCTCTTCTTCGAATACATCGATAGCGGCACCCGCAATAAGCTTTTTCTCCAGCGCTTCGTAAAGAGCGTTTTCATCAACAATACCGCCCCTGGAGACGTTCACAAGAAACGCGCTTTTTTTCATCAGGGCAAGTTCTTTCGCGCCTATCAGTCTTTTATTTTCTTTTGAGTACGACAGATGCAGGCTCACTATGTCCGATTCCTTCAAAAGTTCAGGAAGTTCCCTTTTTCCTAAAGACACTTTGTTCCCCTCATTTACCACGGGATCACAATAAAGGATCTTGGCTCCCATCGAATGCAGCACCTCCGCCGCCTGCCTTCCTATATGACCAAAACCGACAATGCCAACGGTCTTCCCCTGCAAGAGACATCCCATCCTCTTCTGCCACTTGCCTTCCCGTGTCTCACGGTCAGCGGAAGGGATCCCCCGCAATAACGACAGGACCAGGCCTATCGTCAGTTCAACCACCGCGCGGGTCGGGCCGTCCGGCGTATTAAAGACTTTTATACCGGCTTTTTCAGCCGATCCCAAATCCACATTATCCATGCCGGTCCCGCACCTTGATATGACTTTAAGATCTTTCGCGTTCCTGATAATGTCCTCATCTATTTTTTCGACACCCGCGATAACAGCGCTTATCTCATCTCCATAAAGTTTTATGGACTCCTCCTTCGTAAGCTTCCTCTTGTAAGGGTTCAGGATGACCTCGAAACCCCGCGCTTTAAGCATGTCCAGCGGAGCGGAATCATATTCCGCGAACGTTGACGTAGTTATCAATACTTTCATGTCCCCTTTTCCTTCTTTTTCCTCGCTACTACCATCATGTGCGAGCTCAGCTTGTTATCCCTCAGAAAAGCCTGCAGCTTTTCCCTTTCCTCTTCACTGCTTGACTCCAAAAATGTCCTGAAAAACCTGTCATCCAGATCCCTGATATTGCTCATCACGATATCGACGTCAAGCTTGCCGGGAGTCGTGACCTCCAGTACTTCGAGCCCGCATCTTCCGAGCAACATCCCGATGGAACAAGGATTGAAAAAGTTGAGGTGATGAGGCGGAAACACGCTTTTCGAGTTCTCCCATAAGAGCTGTATATCAAATCCTGTCCCGCTCAAAGTCGTAAATATAAGGATATCATCCGGGGACATCTTGCCCGCGCAAGATGATAAAAACTCCAGCGGGTCGCGCACGTGTTCAAGCAGCTCAAAAGAAGTAAATACCCCAGGAGTTCCTGGCTCGGCGGTCAAGTCCGCTTTTTCAAGCTTCTCCATGAATTTTTTTACCACGGTCAGACCTTTACCGGAACATATTTCCGACAAAGAATCCGACGGTTCAACAGCTATTATTTTAAATCCCAGCTTGGCCGTCCTGGTAAACTCCTCAATGAAAGTCCCGTAGCCCGCTCCTATATCGACCAGCCAACCGGCGCCTGGCGCGTACATCGCCATCTTCTCTGACACGGCTCTCACCCTGGGAATATATACCTTCTCTCTTCTCGCATCCTCTGTCTTTTTATAAAAACACTCCGCCCAGAACCTCGTAGAAGGCGCGTCCTTGTAATAACGGTTGAATGCCGCCTTTTCGGGCCTCGGGCTTACAAATAACGTTTTACAGGACCCGCAGATCCGGTATTTAAATCCCTTCTTATCAAAAGCGGCCCTGCCCTTTTCGCCGCAGGCGGGGCAGTCTATATCCGAGTAACCGCAGCCGGAGAAAAAATCCTTAACATCCTGCTCCGCCAGGCGGAGATATTCATCAAATATATCTTTAGGCCTTATTTCACTTTCCCTCATGATACCTCGCCAAATAATCTTTCATCAAAGGATCTTCTGCCATTATCTTTGATACCCGTTTCAGGTCTTCCTGCGTGTCCACGCTGTAGGTATCCTGTTCGGACAGGACCATTTTGACCTTATATCCGTGTTCCATTGCCCTCAGCATATCCACCGATTCCACCGTCTCAAGAGGCGTGGGTTCCAGCTCGCTGAATTTCATGAGAAAACCTTTCCTGAACGGGATTATGCAGACCTGTTTCATCATCGGAACATCCGTCGCGGACTTTTTCCAGGACGGTATCGGTTCCCGCGAAAAATACATGGCGAACCCGTCCGCGTCAACTACTACTTTTACCTCATTTGGATCATCATGTTCCTGCCTTGTCCTTATAGGCGCCATCAGGTTCACGACCTGGATCGAGCCGTCCCGCACCATGGGCTTCAGCGCATCATCGATCATCTCCGGGGTAACAAGCGGTTCGTCCCCCTGGATCATGACCACAATATCCACTTTTTTACCGGTTTCTTTCTCTATCTTGAGAACCGCCTCGGCCACCCTGTCGGTGCATCGCTGGTGGGTATCCGCGGTCATAACCGCTTTAGCGCCAACGGATCCCGCGTAGTCGAATATTTCCTTGTCACAGGTCGCTATATAGACATCATCCAATAACCCGCTCATGCGGCTCCTGAAATACACGTGGCCCACCATCGGTATGCCGCATATTTCCGCCAGGGGTTTACCCGGAAAACGGCTCGATCCCATGCGGGCGGGAATAACGCCGATCATATTCATCTTTTTACCTCTTTCTTTCTGAAAAAACCCCTTAAAAGATCGCCCTGGCAGGATCCGTCCAACAGTGATTGAAGCTTGTTCTCGTTGTCCTTATCCAGGGTCCCTCCAAGATACAATCTGTTGATCGTCGCTATATCCAGACCGTTGGATATTATCCTATCCAGGGAAAATCCGCAATCTCCTGTCATTTGCTCCAACGCTTTAAGAGAAAATAGCATTATATGGCGGTCTCCTTCTATTATCCTGTCCACGGGTTTTGACGTGGACTCGACAAATCTTACAAGGACACTGTCCGAGGAAGGGACCTCAAGCAATAAAAGACCGCCGGGGGCCAATAATTTGTTTACCTTTCTCAGCACCTCTTTGGGGTCATAAAAATGCTCAAGCACGCCCCAGAGCATTATTAAGTCGTAATTGTTTTCCGAAGATTCGTCGATGTCGAATATGCTTTTGTTTATTATATTTAACTCGAACTTATCTTCCGCGTACTTAGCGGCAAATCTATTGAACTCTATCCCGGTGCAATCCCACCCGTTCTCTTTGAACACCGAAAGAACCTCACCGAGACCGCAGCCGATATCAAGCACCTTCCCGGGCCTACTGAAATATTCGCCGATCTGTCTATATTTATTTCTTGCCAGAACATCCCTCCGGTAATCGATCGCCGGTATAAGTTTTATCTTGAAATATTCCGTATAGTCGGACTCATCATAAAGATCGTGCGCGATCGACTCCTTGAACCTCGGATTTACATACACCATACCGCAAGCAGCGCATCTTACATGCCTGAAATTGTTCGCCAGGAATTCCCTGGCATACTCCTTAGAACCGCAGTTGTAACACCTGACTTCCTCAAAATATTCCTCTTTCGGACTTCCGTCTTTATCGAAATATCGTGCAGTTTTTTTAATGAAATAATCGTAAAGTTTTGAGATGTTCGGGTTTATCTTTTTTTCATCAACCAGCATTTTATATCCTCCTCATCATAGCGGTCACTTTTTCTCCGCCCCTGATAACCTTCATATCCGAATGTATATGATCAGCGATAAAAAGAGTATCTAAGCTATAGGCGATAAAGTTATACCC
>JBARQV010000027.1:0-89367 GCA_049643885.1 Candidatus Omnitrophota bacterium
CCCGTTCAAAAATTTCAAGCCCCGCTCCAGAAGGGTTGATCATCCGCTAGTAACAACAAAGCTCGTGATTCTTATTGCCTGGTCTGTTCCGTACAGGGCTTTAAATTTCCGAGCGGGCACGGTTCGCTCGTGGCTTAACTTCCGGCGAGAGCGAGGAAATTTTAGAGTACGATTTTCTCGCTGGGAAAAGCGGACGTCCCTGGTAGGAACGGACCAGGCAATAAACAACACGACCGGCGAAATACGACCACTCTTGGGTTCCTTGCTTCTTGCCCTAAGTCTTATTATCATTATACTTACTAATATGACTAAGAAGCTAAGCGGGGTTATTTTATTGCTGGTCATGTCATCCTTTTTGATGGCGGGGGAGCTTTACGCGATCTCATGGATGACTGACCTGCGTGCCGCAGTCGATGAAGCGGGCAGGGAAGGGAAACCCATTCTCGTTGATTTTTACACGGACTGGTGCGGTTGGTGCAGCAAAATGGACAAGGATACTTACGGGAACAGGGCGGTTAACGGCCTCGCGACAGATTTTGTATGTGTAAAAATAAACGGGGACAAGCAGAAACAGGTGGTGCAAAGATACAAGATAAACGCTTACCCCACGACTCTCTTTCTTGACGATAAGGGGATGGTCGTTGAAAGGGTCCGTGGGTATATGGCGCCGAAGCAGTTTATCCGGATAATGGAGTCAGTTAGGGCAAAGTATTTACGCCCCGCGAGGAAAAAACCGGAAAAGCCGGAGAGACCAAGGTCGGGTCATGAATTGAACGGGATCATATCCGGCGGAGACAGGGCCATTGTAAATAATACTATTGTTTCTGTCGGGGATACGGTTGACGGCGCCGAAGTTCTAAAGATCACCTATAATAGCGTTACTTTATCATGTCAGGATAAAGAGATCGTTCTGACCATAGAATAAATACACTGGAGAGAAAAACATAATGAAGAAAACGATATTATTTTTTGTTATAGGGATCTTGGTAGTATCACAGATTGCATTCGCGCATCCTCCCTCCGAGATTGATGCTAAGTTTGATCACACGACCAAAACCCTTACTGTTCACATCAGACATTTTGTAATTAACCCCAACAGGCACTTTATAAAAGAGGTTACGATCGATTTAAACGATACGAGAAAGGTTTTTGTCGAAGAATTTGACAAACAGGGTAATAATTTTGGTTTTTCCGTAAGTTTTAAATTGCCGCAAGCAAGACCGGGCGATACAATAACCGTAACGGCGGCCTGTAGCAGGATAGGTAGCTTAAGTAAAAAGTTCGAGATTTAGGAGGTTTTATGGCGAAGTTTGCGGATGCTTTTAAAAATTTCCAAGAGAAGCGGATAGAAGTATACGTTTCCGTGGGAGAGAAAAAAGGCTACGCCGGTAAGGTAGCCAGCATCGGGGATGATTACGTTGAAATTTCCGGAACAACCGGAAGCCGGTTTTATAGTTTCAGTAACATCGTCTATGCTGAAGCCGCTTTAGGGCACAAGAAAGAAAAGCAGGCAGCCGATATTTTCGGGCAGTAGATATGAAGATAGGACTGGACGTGGACGATACCATAATGAAGCAACCCGAGTTTTTCAGCCTGCTTTCGCACGCGGCGATGGGAAAGGGGCACGAGGTCCATATTGTCACGACCCGCCCGGACACCGATTTTGACAGGCAAAGGACGCTCGATGACCTGTCCGATAGCGATATCGCGTATGACGCGATATACCATCTTCCCAAGCAGGAGGGAGAGGTGGATGATTGTCCCCATGCCGATCTCGATGATTACAGGAAATTCGTCTGGCAGAAAGTCAGATATTGCCGGGAAAACGGCATTGACATCTTCTTTGATGATGACGACAGATTGATACCGCTGTTTAAGCGTTTTGCCCCCCAGGTCCAGGTGTTCCAGGTGTGTAAGCACGATATAGGATTATGAACAAAGGAGAAAGGTGAAAAGAAAAAAAATCATCATTTTGATCTTGATCATAGCAGGCATCGCGGTCATTGCCTTCGGCATGGTCTCTTCGATAATAGAAGAAGGCCCCGTAACTCGCGGGCGGAAAACCGAAGAAAAGGTACTGGACAAGGAGTTAAGGGAGATGCCGGTGACTGACGAGCATGTTGAGGAAAAGATGGAAGAACAGGCCCAGGACGACAAAACCGTAGACATCGACGCCTGAGCAGCTATTTTTTATGCCTTTGAAGTGAAAAGATCCCTCCCGGCCGTTGCTGCCGTCGACTTTTCCGGTCCGCCGGACTTCTCCGCTATTTTGTCAAGGAAAAAATCAGGGTATAACGCTTAAAAATTAAAATAAATAATAATTACTTTGTTGACATGACCGCGCTTATTAAATAGAATGTTTTTTTGTCTCTTGATTTTAAAAAGGAGGAGCGGCCATGACAGGATTTAGAAGAGAAAAAGTCGCATGGATACTCGTTGTTATCTTTTTGACGACCTCGGCTATCTTCGGCGCAAAGGACGTTCAGTTCCAAAAATCGCTTGCCCAGATAAACCAGGACATCAACTATGTCATCAATAATGTTTCTTTTAAGATCGCTCCGAGAGATATAAAAGAACGGTTGGAAAACATAAGAAAAATAAGTTCTACTGTTGTTTTTGAAAAGCCGGTAGTGGAAAAGAAAAAAGAAGCGACAGAAGAAAAGCCCGCAGCCAAATAAATCACTTTTATTGTTTAAATTTCTTTATTTGTCATTCTTAAATCATGTTCATAGAACCTGTTTTCGGTAAAAAGTTTTTCGGCAGAGAGGAAGTCCTTGCCACCCTGCAGAAAAGAGTCACTTCCATAAGGGGAGGATACCGCCAGAACGTTGCTCTTACAGGGCCGATGCTTACCGGCAAGTCGTCCATACTCAGGCATTTTTTGATGAACATCAAAACCCCCGACGTCGTTCCTCTTTATATAGAGATGTCAGGGGAGGACTTCAATGCCTTTTGCGTCAGGTTCATGGCCAGCCTTCTTTTTCAGTACCTTAAGTCGGAGGAATTGGAAGCGGAAGGGAAGTTCGAGGCCTTGAAGAGGGTCTGCCGGAAGATGATCCCCGTTACGGTGAGCCACGTCGATGATATTTGCCGTCTTTTAAAGAAGAATAAAGACGAAGAGACCTATGAAAAGCTTCTTGAACTGCCTTTCATATTCAGGAATGAGACCGGAAAGAGCTGTATAGTCATACTCGACGAATTTCACAATCTCGCGAACTTCAAGTTAAAGAAACCCTTCCATACACTCGGCAAATTCATCATGATCCAGAAGAACACCATGTACATCGTTTCCAGTTCCCAGAGGACATTGTTGAAGGACATACTGTCAAAGAGGCTATCTCTTCTTTTCGGCAATTTTGAGATCTTAGAAATAAACGGTTTCGATAACCAGACCGCCAGGTCGTTCCTTACGGAAAAAACGAAAGATATCATTTCGGCAGAGAACATCAAGAATTACATAATCCAGCTTTCCCAGGGCAGTCCCTTTTATCTTGAAGTGTTGGCAGAGCATTTTTCCGAACAGGTAAAGGCAAGGGACGGGAAAAAGACCGAAAAAGAGTGCCTGTTGGATGCTTTCGCGGAACTTTTATATGATTCTAACGGTCTTCTTAATCAGTATTTCATGAACAGCATCAATTTCTTTCTGGAGAAAAAATCCAGGAAGAAATTCCTGCCCATTCTCGTTTCCCTGGCCGCGGGGAACTGCACGATTAAAGCTATACAGAAAGACCTGGGCCGGAAAAGCAAAGACCTGGGCGAGCGGCTGGGCATGCTTCAACACATGGACCTCGTTTATAAAAGCGGGGTGTTTTACAAGATATCAGACAAGCTTTTCGAGTTCTGGCTTAAAAACGTTTATACCCTCAAGACCAGGTCGGTAGTCGATGACCTTGATATTAAATACCTGGAGTTCAAGAGTTCTCTGGAAAAAGATTATGATGAGTACTGCGAGTTCGGTTCTCTCAGCCTGACGGAAGTCATATGTGATCTTTTTGCGAGTTTTAAGAACGAGAAGGTCCAGATACGCCTTAACGAGCGCAGGATGCCCCAGTTCGAGTCCGTCAAGAGCCGCTACTTGTCCGGGAACATTTTTGAAGTCACGGGTCATGCAGGGGGCAAGGCATGGGCCTGCCAGGTCAGGTTCAGCGGCGGGAGGGCTGGCGAGCAGGACATCTACTCGCTTATCGACGTTAAGAGCGCGGATGACGGTAACGCAAGGATCACGAGAAAGATCTTTATTCCCGTGAAGGAGATAGATCACAACGCTTTCCTTTTGGCGAAAGAGAAGAACATCTGGGTCTGGGACGTACAGCAGCTTAACGAGATACTTCGTCTATACGGAAAGCATGAGCTGGTATTATGAAAATCGGGATCATAGCCGATACCCATATTCCTGTCAGTGCCCCAAAAATCCCCCCAAAAGTATTTGAGCATTTTAAAGATTGTGATCTTATCGTTCACGCGGGGGACCTCGTCGAAATGTCGGTCCTCGGGGACCTTGAGAAAATAGCCGAGACAAAGGCCGTCTGGGGAAATATGGACGGGGCAGACGTCAGGAAGAGCCTACCCGAGAAGATAGAATTTAAAGTCGACAAGATAACGGTCGGTGTAGTGCACGGAAAGGGCTCTGCTTCTAAGATCGTCGATATGGTGAAGAAAACCTTCGATAAGAAGCCGGATATAATCATTTTCGGCCATTCTCACGCTCCATATAATAAGAATATCGACGGTACGCTGTATTTTAATCCCGGTAGTTCCACGGACAGGATATTTTCACCTTACAGGTCCATCGGTATCATAGAGATCGATGGCAACGACATACGCGCGGAAATAATAAGATTAGATGACTAGTTTGCTCAAACAAATGTCTGAAGTCTGAGGTCTGATATTATGGTCTGGTTAGAATTTGTCCTATGTTCATTCCTCATGATATTTTTTGCTTACCACCTTTGCAAGGAAGGTATAATACTGTCCCAAAAGGCCCACCTTGAAGAAGGTCTGATCGGGATGTTCTTTCTTGCCCTTGCTACCTCATTCCCGGAAGTAGCGACAGGTTCTTCCGCGGTATTCTTTTTAGGGAAAATAGGCCTGGGGTACGGTGATATCATGGGTTCCGTTATAGTGAATACCATGGTCCTTCTTTTTCTGGATTATTTTAAGGGAAAGGGAAGGATCTTGTCCGGGACCTCGCTTATAAACCGTTTAACAGGGATCTTTGTCGTAGTTTTACTCCTTGTCGTCTTATCTTCAGCGGCGTTACGGCACATGAAATATCACATCTTCGCATATAGAGGGATCGGGCTGGAAAGCTTTTTGATCGCGTTATTATACATAGGATCTTTAGAGATCATACGCAGGACGAACAGAGGCGGGGAAGAGGAGATCTACAAGACCAGAGAACCTTTTATCCGGATATGGTCCAAGTTCTTACTGCTCCTGCTGATAGTCACGCTGCTTAGTTTCTGGCTTGCGAAGACAGGCGAAAAGATCGCGGAAACGACGAATTTATCCCAGACTTTTACCGGAGCCCTGTTTCTTGGTCTTGCTACGTCCTTTCCTGAGATGATAGTTTCATTTACGGCCTTGCGTGCCGGGTCGGTGCAAATGGCGGTTGGGAACATAGTGGGGAGCAATCTTTTCGATGTCTTTATCCTGCCGATATTGGACGGGCTTACGAGAAGTCCCATCCTCGGCATGTTGACAACAGGGCAGATAGCAGTGACCGGGCTGGTCACGGTTCTTGCCGTTGCCACGGTGTTGAGCCTTTTCTGGAAAAAAAAGACTTCGAGCAGGATAAATTGGGATACAGGCATACTTTTCGCTATAGGTTTCCTGGGGTTTGTGCTATTATACTTTATTAGGTAAAACAATAGTGAACTTAGAAGTTAGAAATTAGTAGTTAGTGATGATGGGAACGATTCTTACACGAGAAGAGCTCGAAAAACGGGAGAAGGAATGGCTTGCTCCATATGCCATGAAGAGCGCTGAAACAGGAGGGCGGGAGCATAAGGAGCAAGAACACCCTTACCGTTCGGTTTACCAGAGGGATAAAGATAGGATAATATATTCCACCGCTTTCAGACGGCTTGAATATAAGACCCAGGTCTTCGTTAACCACGAAGGCGACTATTACCGCACCAGGCTTACCCACACACTGGAGGTGGCGCAGATCTCTAGGACTATCGCAAGAGCCCTCCGGATCAACGAAGAGCTTGTAGAGGCGACAGCCCTTGCCCACGACCTAGGACACACTCCTTTCGGGCATTCCGGGGAAGAGACCCTTGCGGAACTTATGAAGGATCACGGTGGTTTTGACCATAATTCCCACGGTTTAAGGGTGGTGGATATCCTGGAGCAAAGATACCCTGGGTTCCCCGGACTTAACTTGACCCGCGAAGTAAGGTGCGGGATCATCCGCCATTCTACGCCTTTTGACTTGAAAAGAGCGGGGAAGGTCAAGATCGACTGCCCCCGCCTGCTTGAGATAGGGGTGGTTGATATTTCCGATGAAATCGCTTATGATAATCATGATCTGGATGACGGTCTGAAGAGCGGTTTTTTAAGCGAAGCTGACCTGAGGGGGATTCCTATATGGGATGAGGCCGTATCAGAAGTCGAAAGGCATTACGGGGATATCGATCCCGAGACAAAAAGGTCCCAGGTCGTCCGCCATTTGATAAATCTTCAGGTTTCGGATATAATCCGGAACACCCTGGCCAGGATCGAAAAGATGGGCGTTAAAGGCGTGGGTGATCTTGACAGACAAAGAGAAAGAATAGCGGATTTCAGCGATGAGATGAATATGAAACGCAAGTCTTTTAAGGAAGTCATGAACGAAAAGCTTTACAGGCATTACCGGGTTGTCTGCATGTCCAATAAGGCGTCGCGTTTTCTTAGACAGATGTTCAATGTTTACTCGGAAAACCCCGACCAGTTGCCGCCCCATGTCAGGGAAAAGATGGAAGAAAGAGGAAAATTCAGGGTGATCTGCGACTATATCGCGGGTATGACCGACCGGTACGCACTGGATCAGTATAAAAGGTTTTTTGAACCCTTCGAGAGGGTATAAAGACGGCGAAGGAATAAAAGGCATATATGGATAAATTGTTGCGGAAACTGAAAGGAAGCGTTGATCTGCGGCGCGAGATCGAGGCCTTCAGGAGATATATAAAGAATTTTGCCTGGATAATCTTCCCAAAAGTTCCCGGCAGCGTGGATGAATTAAAGAAGACCGAAGTCGGGAAATATGTGGCGAAAGAGCTTACCAGGAAGGAAGAGATCCGGAAGGGATTGGAGGATATCCTCGCGGCTCTCAAGAAATGCAAAAGGCAGAACAGTTTTGAACAGTTCCGTTACGGGAAAAGGCGGATGGGCGTATGTTACCCGCTTGTTTCCGAAGGTAAGACCTTCGGGTATATCGTTCTTTGCGGATTGAGAAGGGCGGTTCCCGAGACCCTGCAGGCGCTTTTTACTTCGTATACCGACGTGGTTGTCAGGGAGACCCAGAAAGAACTTGAGCTGGAGGAGCTTAATAAGACGGTCAGGCCCAGGGCCATTGCACTTTCCACTGTTCACACTGTTCACAGGCTGATGGGTGCCACCTTGAACATCAACGAGCTTCTTCCCCGCATAGCGCGTCTTTCGCTGCAGGTGATGAGAGCCAATCGCTGTTCGATAAAACTTGTGGACAGGAGAAGAAAGGTCCTTTTGCCCAAGACTACCATTGATCTGAGGAAGAAAAAAGCGAAACTCAAGAAGGTTACTATAGGCAAGTATGCTCCGGGAAGGGCGGTAAAACAAGCCAGGTCTATAAGAGGCAAGAACTATCTCGCCTCGCCCCTGATCGAAGAGGAGGTATTAGGGGTCATAACTCTTTACGACAAGATAGAAGGGTCGGAATTCACGGCCTTTGACGAAGAGATCATGAAGACCCTTTCGGAACAGGCTGTCATCGCCATAAAGAACGCGCAGCTTTTCCAGGAGCAGGAGGATCTTACCCTGAGCAGTATCAAATGTATAGCCCAGCTTCTCGAGACCCGCCCGAGCGGATTTCACAAGGCTGAGGCTTCTTTCCTGAAACTGCTCAGCATCATCGGCAGGAAATTCAACATGAATGAAAGCGAGATCAAGATGCTGCAGTACGCCGCGATGCTTCACGATGCCGGACAGATAAGCATACCGGAACGAGTGCTTCTCAAGAAAGGAGACCTTACCGGAAAAGAGTACGACATAGTCAAGATGCATCCCCTGAAAGGCGCGGACATATTGTCGAAATTCAGGCCGCTGAAGCCCATTGTTCCTATTATCCTGTACCATCACGAAAACTTTGACGGGAGCGGTTATCCCAGGGGTTTGAAAAAAGACAACATACCGTTGGCTGCCCGGATCCTCGCGGTGGTAGCGTCATTCGAGGCCATGATCACAGAGAAACCATATCGCAAGGCGCTTTCGATAAGTTCGGCGGTGAAAGAAGTCGGGAAAAATTCAGGGACACAATTTGACCCTAAGATCGTTGAAGAGTTTTGTGAAGCCGTCGCCAGGAAAGACGTAAAAAGACTTTTGGAGAAAGAGCTTGGTATGTTATGAAAGAGAAGATCGAAAAAGTCGTTAAAGATAAACTTAGCAGAGAGATACTGACTTTTTTCTATCAGAATCAGTCAAGCATCGATACTGTCAGCGGGATCTCAGCGTGGGTCCGCAGCGACCGTAAAGAAGTCAAAACGGCGCTTGATAAGCTTGTCCAGCTGGGCATCCTTGAGCAGGACAGCATGGGCTCCACAAGAGGCTACTGCTATACCCGGGACCCGAAAACCATGAAGATCGTCCGGGAGCTGATGAAAGAATAATGCGTAAACTGGCATTTTTCCTTCCCGTTGCAATAATCCTCGCCTTGTTATCCTGTTTCTTTTTACTGGATAATATCATAGTTTTTTCAATCGGCGCTTTGTCCGATATTACGATCTCATACGAGGCCGATAAGGGCAATGTCCTTACAGGTTCGGAAATAAAAGGGTTACAGATAAAGAACAAAAAAGGGGGCTTTAACCTCTTTGCCGAAAAAGCTTATTTAAAGGTCAAGTTAAGGCAATCCTTCAAAGAGAAGAGGCTCGTGCTTGAAAGCAGTATGCAGGCAGTGAGGTTCGAGACCAAAATTAAAAGCACGACAGGTTCTCCGTCAGAAGATAATGTCATGGCCGCTCCATTTTCAGGAGACCGGAAATACGAACAAATGGCATTTACCGCTTACATTGACAAAATGGCCGTCAAGATCAGCGGTTTCAAGGCTATGTCGCCTGACGTAAGGATGATGGGAAATTGTGTATTTTTCTGGGGAAAGGATGATATATCCCTGGACCTGAATATCTCGTTTTCGCCTGAAGCCGCGTCCGTCTTCCCGGAAGAGATCAAAAATGAGTTCCTTTCGCCGGATGAAAATGGTTGGTACAGCACTGTGATCAGCTATAAGGGAAATGCGCTTATGCTCATGGCCTTTTATTCACTTACCATGTCACCGTGACCCCCGGGGTATTTGGCCCCGCCCCCTTGATATTTGTAAATAATATGATACAATATAGCCCCTATGAATAAGAAGTTTCAGAGTGACTTTTTCGGGGAAAATTATGCCGAAAAAAAGGCTAGAAGGCTGGAGTTCTCTCGCAAGTACTACAAACACAGGTTGTTACCAAATTTAAGGATACCCACCGAATACGCGTTCATAATCGCTATCGGGGGCCTTATATCGATGATAGTAGTTTATGCCATCGGGGTAGAAAGAGGAAAGCATATCCAGATCGAAAAGTTCGCGGGAGGCGCAGCCTTAAAAACGCATGTCCTTTTAAATAAAAGAGTTAACGCAACAACTCCGGTGGAGATACAAGAGTCGAAGCGGGAAATCCAAAAACCGGAAGAGACCACGAAAGAGGAGACTGCCGGGGGCGAAGAAAAAGCGGAAAAAGAAGCCAGTCCCTCTTATGATATAACGGGGTATATGATCCAGCTTGCGTCATTTAGAAATGAAAGCTCGGCGGAAAAGGAAGTAGAAAGGCTCAAAAGAATGGGGTATAACGCGGCATACAACAAGAGCGGGACCTGGTACCGGGTCTATGTTTCCGGTTACAATAAGATGAGGGAAGCCGCAAAAGCAAAAAGTGAACTTGCCGGGATCTACAAAGATTGTTATATAAGAAAGATCGATTAAGGAGGAGACAATGACACAGCATTCAAGTTTGAAAAAGGGAGGCGAGAGTAAATTTAGATCGGTTCTGAAACGCTTTGAACGTTTGAAAGAACTGGCCGATAAGGAAAAGTGGTTCGAAGAGAAAGATTCGATCTATAAATTGCCTAAATTAAAGATCATCAAGTTCAAGGTCAAAAAAGTCAAGGCTGCGGAAGAAGAAGTTGCTCCTGCAGAAGCGGCAGCGGCAGGCGCTGAGGGAGCCGCTTCGGCAAAGAAAGCCGCTCCTGGTAAAGAGGCTCTGGGCAAAGGTGCAGCTCCCGCTGAAGGCGGCGCTCCGGCCGGCGAGAAGAAGCAAAAAGCGAAGAAATAGTTGGTCGTCGGACCTTGGATATTGGAGGTATAGATGGTATCCTTTGAAGATTTTAAGAAGTTAGACCTCAAGATAGCGGAGATCTTGGATGTAAAAGACCATCCGAATGCCGATAAACTTTATGTTCTGAAGATCCTTGTGGGAGAGGAAACAAAACAGATCATTGCCGGCGTGCGTGGATCTTATGGCAAGGAAGATCTAAAAGGCAGAAAGATCGTTGTGATAAACAATCTTGAGCCGGTCACCATCAGGGGCGAAGAGTCCAATGGCATGCTGCTTGCCGCGGATAATGCCGGCACACCCATCATCCTTGTCCCGGAAAGGGACGTACCGTCCGGTTCAGCGATCAAGTAACCCCACACCACCGTGCGGGGAATAAATACTACAGGCGGAAGCCTGTAGACAAAACCATGCGATATAAGGGCGTAACGGCGGCCCAGATGGCCGAGATCGACAGAAGGGCGCAGGAAGAGTACAATATACCCCAGATCGTCCTTATGGAAAATGCCGGCCGTTCCGTAGCCGAGATCATCCTTTCCGAGATAAAATCCATCGAGAATGAGAGAATAGCCGTTCTTTGCGGCAACGGAAACAACGGTGGAGACGGTTTTGTGATCGCCAGTCATCTGGCAGAAAGATCCCCGAGTCGTTTGACCATCTATGCCCCGCGCCCTGAAAAGATCAAAAAGGGAGCTGCTTTCGAGAACTTCGGGATCATGCAAAAAATGGGACTTGAGATCCTTCCGGTAGAAGAATTGATCTCATCCCCGGACATATTGGCCGAATACACCGTAAGCATCGACTCTATTTTCGGTACTGGTTTTAAAGGAGACCTACC
Source organism: Candidatus Omnitrophota bacterium (assembly GCA_049643885.1). Taxonomy (GTDB): domain Bacteria; phylum Omnitrophota; class Gorgyraeia; order Tantalellales; family Tantalellaceae; genus JBARQV01. The sequence goes on from JBARQV010000027.1 coordinate 11,386, forward strand.
CGAAGGTTACGGCTTTATCGGTAAAGTCTTAAATGGCTCTGGTCTTAAGCGCTATGCAGTCGATATCCCCTCGGGGCTTGATTCAACAACCGGCAGGGCTGCGGAGAATTGCCTGAAGGCCGATAAAACCATAACTTTCGGCCTTCCCAAGCGCGGGTTTTTCATCGGCGACGGCCCGGGGGTCTGCGGTAAGATCGTGGTCCGGAACGTCGGCTTCCCCGAATCCCTCCTTCGTGAATATATGTAAGCCTCAGACTTCAGACAACAGACGGTTTTTTATTGCCTGTCCATTCCTATCAGGATGTTCCACTGCTTATTTAAAATGCTTGTTCTGCTTTTCCCGGGTAGATGATCAACCCTTCTTTAGCGGGGACGGTCAATTTCCCCGGCGAGGAAATTGTCCTCTAAAATTTTTTCACTCTCCCTCAAGACTTCGCCTTTCGGGATCCCTGCCCGCTCAAAAATTTAAAGCCCCGCTTCCGAAAGGTTAATCATCTACCCAGAACAAAAAATCCAAACTTTCTTCACTCAGATGTTCGACTTGTCAGGGTTACGGAAAGGTCCGGGGGTGTGTTCAGTGCGAGTTTCCAAAAAAAAAGCGATTTTAGGTCGCTTTTTTTTGGACTGTCTGAGCACGGAACACACCCCCGGGCCTTTTCAACATTCAGACAAGTCAAACATCTGATGAACGTTTAATAGGAACGGACAGGCAATAAAGACCACGCCCGTCGCCCGACGATTAGACCCCCCGATTTTTGCCTTTTCATGCTTTATGTGCTATATTTTACAACGATATGAAGAAGGTACGCTTAGACCTTGCCGGAAGAAGCTATAATATCCTGATCGGTTCCGGGACAGCCGCTGAGTTGCCCCGCCAGATCCATTCTATGGCTTTTCATGGTCCGGTCGTGATCATTACTGATAAAATAGTCATGTCTAAGACGAACCGGGTTGTAGCGCCGGTCTTCAAGACCATCGAAAATGAGGTCATACGTGTTGTTGTGCCGGGCGGTGAAAGATCAAAGTCCATAGAAGTTTTTCAGGATACTATCCATGAAATATGCAAGAAGACAAAAAAACACCACCCTTTAGTGGTCGCGCTTGGCGGAGGCGTGGTAGGCGATCTTGGGGGATTTGTCGCAGCGACTTATAGGAGGGGAGTGCCGCTCATACATCTGCCCACTACGCTCTTGGCGCAGGTTGATTCCGCCATAGGTGGGAAAGTAGGCGTAGACCTCCCGGAGGCAAAGAACCTTGTCGGTGCGTTCTATCAGCCGAAGGCAGTATTGATCGATACTGATTTTCTGCATTCGCTCCCCCGCAGGCAGATAAAAAACGGCATGGCCGAGATAATCAAATACGCCATCATAAAAAGCCGGCCGCTTTTTGAGTTTCTTGAAGATAATATGGAAAAAGTCCTGCAGCTGAAAAAACGGGCCATTGAAAGGGTGATCCATGAATGCGTGGCCATCAAGGCGCGGGTCGTTGAAAAGGACGAGCTGGACAGGAAAGACGTCAGGATCGCTCTCAACTTCGGCCACACCCTGGGACACGCGATAGAAGCGGCTTCCGGATATTCGGAATCGTACAATCACGGGGAAGCCGTGGCCTTGGGTATGATCCTGGCCGGAGCGATGGCTTTCCGCCTGGACATGCTGAAGGAGAAAGACCTCGAGAGGATAAAAGATCTGATCAAAAGCGCCGGCCTTCCGGTGAAGATCCGGGGCGTCACGGTAAGGGACATCATGAACACACACGTTTACGACAAAAAATTCGTCACCGGGTCCAATCGTTTTGTCCTGCCGAAGAGGATAGGTTCGGTAGAAGTCGTCGAAGGGATCCCGGAGCTTTTGGTAAAGACCGTGCTTAAGAATCATGTCGAGTAAGAACGTATCCACGCTGCGGGTTTCATCTGCCCGAAAAGTCCAGTTCATAGATATCACTTCCGATATTTCTGATTTTGTCCGGAAAAGCGGCGTGGCCGACGGTATTTGTTTCATACACGTGCCGCACACCACGGCCGGTGTTACTATAAATGAAAATGCCGATCCCGATGTGGTCGCGGACATGATCACGGCGCTTGAACATATCGTGCCGTCACATCGCGGCTATCTGCACGCAGAAGGAAATTCGCCGGCTCATGTCAAATCATCGCTTATCGGATGTTCCGAAAAGATATTCGTAAGCGCCGGCAAGCTTCTTCTTGGGACTTGGCAGGGAATATATTTCTGCGAATTTGATGGACCCAGATCACGAAAGGCCCACCTAAAGATTGTGGAAGGTAGAAATATGTCATCCCGGACCCGCCGAAGGCGGGATCCGGGAACAAATAAGATTATTATGTGATCCCCGCTTTCGCGGGGATGACATATATTCCCTAACTAATAGTACAATGAATACAGAAAAAATCGAAATAAGAGCGAGATATCAGGAAACAGACCAGATGGGCGTAGTTTATTATTCTAATTACCTTGTCTGGTTCGAGATCGCTCGGACCGATTATTTCCGTAAAAGAGGAGTTGTATACAAAGAGTTAGAAGAAAGAGATAAAATATATCTTCCCGTGGTTGAGGCCTGCTGCAGGTACAGAGCGCCCATTAGATACGATGATCTGGTTACGGTTGAAACCAAACTTACCGAAGCGAGCAAATCGCGGTTGACTTTTGAATATGAGGTAAAAAAAGAAGCGAAAGTTACGACTACAGGCTACACCAAACACGTCTTTGTGAACGGCAGCGGAAAACCCATCCCCATACCGGAAAACATCAAATCCTCACTCGTCGGTCGTCGGTAGTCGTTCGTCGATCGTGATTCGTGGAGCATCTAGCTTTGCGAAAACAATAAAATCTTTCCCAACCAAATTTTTTGGAAATGGGACCCTTTGATCTTATTGTTTTCGCAATGCCGATTCCACAGAACAATTAAGTGTTGTATGCAATGCAACGCGTAGTCAGGAAAGGGTAAATATCTATGACGGCGAATGTACGCCTGACGGACCATTACAAAAATTTAGCTTTTCCGGGCATTTTAAGCTGAAGTTGTCAGGGCTATTAAACATGTGTAGGCATGGCAACTGTCCGAGCCCCGAGTATTCCTGTAACGAGGGGCGAGTTTTGTCATGTCAGCTTAAAATGTCCCGAAAAGCGTTAAGAATTTTTGTCGGGACGGAAGGCATGCATTCGCCGTTTTAGTCCTTTAACATATAAGCGACGAGGAAATTATGAAGATGAATCAGCGGAGCTTGAGCTCGTGCTCTGCGCCGTTCGAAGTGACTATGATCTTGTTGGCAAGGATCTTCTTTATCGTGTATCCCCTGACGGTCTCCCCTTCGCTGACCATGTTCCCGTCCACGATCGCCTGCGGGTAGCTGGGGGAATACATGATACCGCTTAGCGTGGGCATGCCTGAAGGATGATCTTGGCCGTAGTACGCTTCTTTTACAGCTGGGGGCGATTTTACTTCTTCCAGCGGTAATTCCGTGCTCGCGGCCTTTTTGGTCTTAAGGACGGGATTGGTTGAAGTGATCTCTTTCACGGTTCTTTCAGGTGCTCTTTTTGGGGATGGGATCGTTTTTCCCTGAGCTGGAGTTTTTAAGGAAGCTGTTTCTTTGGTGATTTCGGGGCCGGATGTTAAGAAGTAAGATAGGGCAAAACCGGAGGTAGCCAGTAGTATCACTCCCAGGACTATCGAAACAAGCCTGGAAGTTTTTCGGGTCTTTTGTTTTTTAGATTGTTCGGTCACCAGCATTTGAGCGAGCATTTGATCGGTGTTCATATCGGCAGAAGGTATGCCGGCGGGATTTTCCGTGGTATTTTTCTTTAAGCGGTAAGCCTGCGCTTTTTTCAATGCGTCGGATATTATACTCATGTTTCTACAAAACTGAATTGACCTTCGAGTTCATCTATGCTTTTCTGCACTATGTTCTGGCCTATAAAATAGCTTTCCTGGACATATCCCAAAAGAAGGGACTTGTCGCATAAAACGTTGATCAGGCGGGGAATGCCTCTGGAATACGAATAGATGAGGCTGATCGCGTCGGGCGGAAACACGATCTTGTCGGGAGCACCCGCGATTTTAAGGCGATGCTCGATGTATTCGGGGACTTCGTTGTTTCCGAGGGCTTTTATATGGAAACGTATACTTATCCTTTGGCGGAGCTGCACGAGGTCCGGCGAATTAAGTTTGTCCTTTAACTGGGGCTGGCCGACAAGGACTATTTGAAGAAGTTTTTCTTTCTCGGTTTCCAGATTGGAAAGCATCCTTATGGTTTCCAGGGTAGAAAATCTGAGATTCTGGGCTTCGTCTATGATCAGGACGGCATTATTGCCTCTTGCCAGTTGTTCCAGGAGGAACCTGTTCAGTTCGCGCAGGAAAGCCACCTTGCTGCGGCGCTCGGGCGTAAGGCCGAAGTCTTCAACGATCGCTTCAAGAAGCTGCATTTCCGGGAGATTTGAGTTTAAGATGAGAGAAGTCTTTGTTCTTTCGTCAAACCTGTTGATAAGAGCCCGGCAAAGGGTGGTTTTACCTGCTCCGATCTCACCTGTTATCTCGAGGAAGCCTCTTCTTTGTTCGATGCCGTACTGGAGGTGATCGAGGGCCTCTTTATGAGTCCGGCTCAGGTAAAGAAAACTGGGATCGCTGGTGACGTTAAAAGGGTTTTCTTTTAATCCATAAAATTCATGGTACATAGCCAAAACATCCTTTTCTTTATTATACTAATAAAAAATTAAAAATCAACATTAGACTTGCATTTAAATTTTAGGTAGTGTATATTATAGGGCAATTATGATGTGGGAAGGCATAAACAAGAGAAGATTTCCCAGAGTAAATTACAAATGCCTCATACGGATATCAAAAGACCGCCAGCAAGAAGAGGTAATTGATACATATACCGAGAATATTGGCGCGGGAGGCATCTGTGTAACCCTTGATAGGGGATATGATCTTTTTGAGAAAGTAAGCCTTGAGATACACCTTGGCGGTGATGAGCCCGTTCATTGCAGCGGGGCGATAGTATGGGTGGTCAAGGGTCATCCTGTACATAAGTGGGAAAAACCTATGTATGACACCGGGATAGAATTCGTGGATATCAATGAAAATGACAGGGAAAGGATATCCCGGCTTGTAGATGAATTAATGAAGGCTGAAGCTTGACAACAAAAAAGTCACGTGATATACTTCACGTGATATTATATAATGCGTATAAAATAGAAGGAGGTGAAGGAGTATCATGAAAACAGTAAAATTCTTAATGGTATGCTTAGTTATCGTGGCCATGGTGGGTATAACCACTCAGTGTTATGCTCAGGATCCTGCTAAAAAGTTGGGCAGAGGTCTTGCTAATGTGCTGACAGGTTGGGTGGAACTTCCCAAGAACATCTACGATACAAGCGTGGAAGAAAATATCCTTTCTGGTCTTACGATGGGGCTGGCAAAAGGTGTAGGGATGACGATCGTCAGAACAGGTGCTGGCATCTATGAAACAGTGACGTTCCCGTTCCCGATACCCGAAGATTATCAGCCGGTTCTGGAACCTGAGTTTGTCTTCAGCGAATAATTTCAGCGATGTTTTAAGTGGAACGACAGAAAAAGGGAGCGATTGGAAGATCGCTCCCTTTTTTGTTTTGTAATGAAAACGGAGGAAAGATGACGCCGAGCGAAGAACAGAACAAAAAAGAGGAAGAGGCGAAAGAGGTCGCGAAGCCGGAAGCGAAAGAAGAGGCTCCGAAAGAAGAGGCCCCGAAAGAAGAGGCCCCGAAAGAAGAGGCCCCGAAAGAGGAGGCTCCGAAAGAAGAGGCCCCGAAGGAGGAGGCTCCGAAAGAAGAGGCCCCCAAAGGGCGTACTCCTAAAAGCACCAAACCGCATAAACCTACCGAGTGTGCCGGTTGTGACAAGCCGCTAAGAAAGAAGCTGTGGTATTACAGGAACGATGCTTTCTATTGCACAAAGGCCTGCTTCGTGCGCAAGAAGGAAGAAGAGCGTAAAAAGGCCGAAGAAGACAGGAAGAAGGCCGAAGAAGAGGCGAAAAAAGCTGCCGAAGAAGCAAAACCAAAAGAAGCAGCGTAAGGCTCACCCTTAGCCATGCCTAAAGGAATTCTCGTAAGCAGTTGTCTCATCGGGAAAAATTGTTCATATGACGGCGGGGCGCGCACCGATATAAAAGTGTTCGGGCTTTGTGAGCGTTTTGATTGTGTGGATACATGCCCGGAGCTTGAAGGCGGCTTGGGATGCCCCAGGGAGATACACGAGATATCCGGCGGAAATGGTGACGACGTTCTTGAGGGCAGGGCTCGGGTGATGTCCTTCTCAGGGGCGGACAGGACAGGAAACTTTATCGAAGGAGCTGAATCTGCCCTGAAAAAAGCGCTGGAAAATCAAATATCCGTCGCGATCATGAAGTCCAAGAGTCCTTCTTGCGGAAAATATAAAATCTATTCCGGCAAATTCGATAAAACCCTGCGCGATGGCTGCGGGGTGACAACTGCCCTCCTGTGTCGGAACGGAATAAAGGTTTTCACTGAAAAAGAGATCAAAGCGGTCAGAGAAGAACTCCGTTGAAAATACGCACCTATATGTTATAATGACACTATTGTGAGTAATAATTGTCTGTTCTGCAAGATCGCTAACAAGGAAATAGATACCGACGTCGTTTATGAAGACGACGAGATCATGGCCTTCAAGGACATCAATCCCAAGGCGCCCATCCATTTTCTTTTCATTCCCAAACGCCACGTATCTACGCTGAACAGCGCAGGAGAGGGAGATATTGATATCCTCGGTAAAATTTTGATAAAAATCAAGGAAGCAGCTAAAGAACATGGTATAGCCGAAGACGGCTACCGTGTTGTGATCAATTGCAACAAAAACGCGGGGCAGGAAGTATTTCACATCCATGCTCATCTTCTGGGTGGAAGGCCTTTTGCCTGGCCGCCGGGTTAGTGACAGACAACAGACATCAGCCTGAAGACTGAGGTCTGAAATATGGAGGAGAAGATGGCTGAAAAAAAGGAACGCAGAAAGTATCCCCGGGTAAAAGATGATAACATAGCTATTAAACTTTCCGGGGACGGTTTTGATACGATTACCCAAAGCCTTGACGTAAGCGCTTCCGGGATCTATTGCAAAGTAAGCAAGCATATACCCTTGATGACAAGAGTCCGGCTGGTCCTTACCTTGCCGGGCAAGAATTCGGATTCCGATCCTGATACGATGGATGTGGAGGGTATTGTGGTAAGAGGACATCCTGTAATACAGAATGGGAGGGTTCATCACTACGACCTTGCGATATTTTTCGACTCCCTTTTGCCGCGGCACAGAAAAAAATTGATCCATTATATCGGCCAGAAGTCAAAATAGTGCTGCCTTGAAAATGGTAATCACAAAATACCTCTCGATAGATACCAAGGGATTCACCGATGTCATCGATATCACTTCTGAATGCCAGGACTTCATAGATTCATCGGGCTTAAAAAACGGCACCATTACTGTGTTTAACCCCGGATCTACAGGCGGCCTGACCACCATCGAATACGAACCGAATCTGGTGAAAGATCTGAAAGATGCCCTTGAGATCATTGCGCCGTCAGACAAAGCCTATGCGCATGGCCGGACATGGCACGATGACAACGGGTCAAGTCATATTCGCTCGTCACTGATGGGGCCATCCATATCTGTACCGTTCGTAAAAGGTGAACTGACCCTGGGGACCTGGCAGCAGATCGTATTGTGTGACTTTGATACCAGGGGGCGAAGGCGCAAACTTGTGGTGCAGATCATCGGAGAATGATAGAATGGGTGTTCCAGTAGAACAAAAACCGGTCAAGTTGATAGCCAGCATAATATTCAAGGATGAAGGCGATCTGTATCAGGCGGAAAGAAGGCTAAGGACGCTGTTCGGCCCTTTTGAATCTTTGGAAAAGTCGGCGCCGTTCGGTTATACGGATTATTACCGTGAAGAGATGGGGCACCCGCTGAAGCGTAAGCTTATATGTTTCAAGAACCTTATCGATCCCGAGAAAATGTACAAGGTCAAACTAAGGACAAACCGGATCGAATACAAGATAAGTGCGGACAGGAAGAGAAAAGTAAATATAGATCCCGGGTATGTCACTGAAGCAAAGCTTGTCCTTTTGACCACAAAAGATTATACTCACAGGATCTATATCAGGGGCCGGATATTCGCGGAAACAACGTTATCTTACCAAGACGGCGGATTCAAACCCTGGCCGTGGACTTATCCGGATTACGCTTCAAAAGAGCTCAGGGATTACTTTGAAAAAGTACGCGAGATCTACATAAATGATATAAAAGGGATAAGCGACAATGCATAAGAGGCCAGCATGTTATTAAGAGGCAAACATTTTCTTGTTATTTTTTTCTCTTCGCTGATAATCCTGATAGTCCTGATCTCGACGATCATAGGCTACATTCTTTATGTCGAGTGGAAAAACAGCAATTTTATCGCCAGGTATAATCGTTCTATATCGAAGCTTACCGCGGAGATGTTCAGGGATGAAATACTCATCTCCAATGTGAATATCGGGATCGAAAAAAACGGGCCCTTTTCCGGGATGCCTTTTATTGAAGGGGGATTGAAGAATAATTCTCCAAAAGCCATAACCGCCATTCTGCTGGAATTATCGTTTCTTGATCCGGCCGGGGCTGTTACATATAAAGTCTGGCTGCATCCGGTTGGGGATGAGAGGTTCCATACGTCCACCCTTGCGGGGGTGGAACATACCAGGAACGTCCTCTTACCGGGCGACAGCATTGCTTTCAGGCACATGCTTCGGAACTGTCCCCCGGAGATCGTTGAGCAGTTTTCCTCAAAATCAAAGTTCGCGAAAAGCAGTTCAAAAGATAAGGTAAAACTTGAATATAAAATAACAGGCATGACGGTGTTATGAAAAAATTAACGATAACGGTAGTGATCTCGATCATCTTCGTCATCATTCTTATTTCCCTCGCATTTTTGTATATCGATCTGACGGGGCATAAAAGCTTTTATTATGACGTATTCGTCGGCGGACAGTTTTATGGCACGGTCGAGGTAGACAGGTACGTTACTGAAGATAGGGTCATCTACAAGACGAAGTCAGAGTATCCGCATTCCCTGGAGTGCCCGGTGATTACGGGCAAACTGGTCTTAAAGAAAGGGAATATGCTGCCTCTTAAGTACACAAAAGAATCAACAGGGGTAAGGGGCGCCACGAAGATAATACAGCTCGAGCAGAAGGTGGACAAGACAGATTTTCTTTTCCGCGGCTCGCCGGGGTACTTTACCATGAAGGATTTTGAAACCGGGCATAAGACCATGGTATTCTCGCCGTATGATGTTATGTTGTATATGCCTGTTATGGAAAAGTATAATTTTTGGAGAAAAGGGGCTCAATTCGTTGAAGTCGTGATACCGTTGGAAGAACCGGTGCCTGTTTTTCGGGATAAGCTCGAGGTCAAATACATGGCTGAAGAGTATATTCCCATAATGGGCCGGAAGGTCGAAGCGGGCCTTTATTCGGTAAAAGCGAAAGGACTTCCTGAGGCCAGGGTATACCTGTCAAAGTATACGCACAACATCTTGTCGCTGGAGATCCCGCTGAGGAAGATGAGGTTTGTCCTGACGGATATCGGGGGAACACGATCTATCATTCCGCAAAAGAAAAACCCGGCGAGATCGGTTAACGTGGTCCAGGCAGAGGGGCAGAGACAAAAGGAAGTGTTCTTTGAAAGTGAAGGCCGGATCATCTCTGCTTATCTCTGGGAGCCCGGCGGGAATGGGCCTTTTCCCTCGGTTATACTCGTTAATAATGACGGTCCCATGACGACCGCGGAACGGATACTTTTCGAATCTTATGCCAAATCCCTGAGCGGATCAGGTTTTGCCGTTTTGACCTTCGATAAGCCCGAGCAGGGAAAGAGCCAGGGAGATCTAGCGGATCTGGACGATGCAAGAAGGGTCCGCAACATAGTCGACGCTTGTATATATTTGAAAAGCCTTCCTAAGATACGGAAAGACAGAGTAGTCCTGATCGGATACAAGGCAGGCGGTTATCTTTGCCTGAAGGCCTCCCAGGAGATCCCCGATTTGTTAGGGTGTGTTGTTATTGCCATGCCTCTCGAGTCGTTCAAGGAGGTCGCCTTGGACGATTCGGCCGTAAAGGAGATCAAGGCGGCATTGATCAGGAATAAGATCGGGCCTTTTGATGATGTGTACATGGCAACTATAACTGGGATATTGCGCGAGCACATGGAAAAGGTGCTGAATTCCAAAGAGGAGGCCTCATTTTTCATGGGAGTGAAGGTCCCGCGCAAGGGATACCGGGATTATATCGTCCGCGCGCCTTATAAGGCAGTATTGTCATCGAACAAGCCGCTCTTGATGATCATCGGAAGAAAAGATGAAGAGTTTGATCCGCAGATAACCGAGAACCTGAGAAAGAGTTTGGCCGAGATCAAAAAAGAGAACGTGAAAATGGCGACCATCATGAACCTGGATGGCTATATGGGCATGGGGATCGAGCCGGGTTGCACATGGAATTATAAGATCAACAGTGACGCGTTTAAGCTTATCCTGAACTGGTTGATAGGAGTCAACCAGACGGCCGAAGCCGCGCAGAAAAAAGCAGATACTAAAGCGGAAGCAGCAGTAGCGGCAGAAAAGCCCGGTACACTAACGGCAGGCACGGAAACGGCTGCGTCCGGGACTGGGACAGGTAACTTATAGTTATATACTATATGCCGGAGGGTTGACTTTTACATTATATTATGCTATATTTCAAGCAATTATAACTTGGGGGGGGTAAAGTATGAAAAAGCTTTTATTGGTTTTCTTTATTGTGGTTCTGGCGGTATCTTTCGCAACAGTTGCTATTGCAGCGGATATGCCCTCAATAAGAGGCGGAAGAGGAAGCCAGATGACCAAGACGCCTTCTGCTCATCCGGCAGGTCCTATTCAGAAAGCTGAAAGAGGGTTCATGAACACCGCTTTTGGCTGGACTGAAATCCCTAAAAGGGTCGTCGACAAGACAAAAGAGTACAACAACCCTTTTAAGGGTGTATTGTTAGGTGTCTGGCAGGGGACCTGTAAAGCCATAGCCCGGACAGCTTCCGGGGCGTTTGATCTGGCGACTTTCCCGATCGGAAGATATGATAAGCCCCGCATTCTGCCGGATATGCCTGCTGCTAAATAACTTATTTTAGATAAGATACGAAAAAAGAGCGGTTTATTTCATCTTATCAGATGCGAACCGCTCTTTTTTCTAATAGATTTAATAGATGGAGTAAGGCGGTAAAATGAAACTAAAACTGCCGGAAAGAAGGCGGTACGTAAGGATCGAAGCGCCGCTGAAAGTTAAGTTGGCCAGCGGAGGAAAAAGCTACGAAGTCACCTCAAAAGATATTTCTCCTGTCGGTGTTCGCCTTGAGATAGGGGAAAAACTTAAAGAGGCGGAGGGGCTGAGCTTATCAGTGTCTCTGCCGGATGTGGCTAAGCCGGTAAGGATCAAGGGAAAACTTGTCTGGCAGGCCAAGACCAGTCTTGAAGATAAAGCCCCCTATGACGTCGGTGTCGAGATCGTCGAAGTCGATGATAAGGACAAGAGCAGTTTTTTAAAATACGTTTGTGACGTTTTGTATATTTCTGCAGAATACAGGCCGAGAGAGTGACAGGCCCGGAGGTGAGTGTTGAAGAAAGATTTTTTCCTTTTTCTGTTGATCGTTTCCTTCCTTATTTCCGCGGGATGCGCGGATGTCGATCTGCCGAATACGGGACAGATCATAAAGAACCCCTTAGGCCCCGGGTCTGTTAAGATCGGCATGTTAAAAGATAAGGTTGTCGACATATACGGTGAACCGGATATAAAGGGCACCGTAACCTCTGACAAGTGGATCGGCACGAGAGAAGAATGGATATACTGGGCCGATCTTTCGACTCTTCCGGTAGGAGCGGGTTATCTGGGGCAAGATCTTTACATCTATTTCGACGGGGATAATGTTACGAACCTGAGCAATGAACCTCTGGGAAAAGAGAGCAAAAATGCCGAAAAAACCTCTAGATGACGTCATCATCTCCAAGGCGATAATCGAAAGCTTTTCTGAGAAATTCATCAAAAACCTGAAAACCGATGTGGCCATAGTCGGTGCAGGCCCCGCGGGTTTGACTGCAGCCTATTACCTTTGTAAGAAAAAAATAAAGGTCGTCATATTCGAGAGAAAGCTCAGCATCGGCGGCGGCATGTGGGGCGGCGGGATAATGTTCAACGAGATAGTGGTCCAGGACGAGGGGAAAAAGATCCTCGGAGAAGTAGGCGTCCCCGTAAAGAAGTATAAGGATAATTATTATACGGCGGATTCCGTTCTGGCTGTGACAACTCTTTGCTCCAAGGCGGCATTGGCCGGAGCGAAGATATTCAATCTAATGGAGGTTGAAGATCTTGTGGTAAAGAACGGCGCCGTTAAGGGGCTTGTTATTAACTGGTCAGCGGTGAGCTTGTCAAATCTGCACGTAGATCCGATAAGCACGGAATGCAGGTTCCTGATCGACGCCACGGGCCACCGCTGTGAAGTGGCGCATCTTTTGGAGAGGAAGGCTAAGATCAAGCTTTCCACTGAGACGGGGGGCGTCATGGGGGAAAAGCCCATGTGGGCCGAAATAGGAGAGAATGCCATGAAGGGCAATACCCGCGAGGTTTTTCCCAATGTTTATGTGGCCGGAATGGCAGGTAATGCTGTTTTCGGCAGCCCCAGGATGGGTCCGATCTTCGGCGGCATGCTTATATCAGGCAAAAAGGCGGCCGAGCTCATAATAAAACGGATGAGGTAATCATGCTTCGAATAATGTGCAAATCTAAGATAAAGAACGGTTTTGTCACAGCCAAGGTTATGCGTTACGAAGGGAGCATAGGTATCGATAAGAAGATCATGTACGCGGCGGATATCCTGCCCGGGGAACAGGTACATGTTCTTAACCTGAATAACGGGAAAAGGTTCACGACTTATGCCATCGAAGAAGAAGATTCGGGCAAGATCGTCCTTTATGGACCTGCCACGAGAAAAGGTGAAGTAGGCGACGAGCTTGTGATACTTTCCTACTGCATGGCCGAAACGACGGAAAGCCGAAGCCTTAAAATGAGCGCCATCGCGTTGGGCGAGGACAATAAATACCAGGGCAAGTAAAGAAATGGATAAACTTGAGCTTAAAACTTATCCGGAATCCTGCCTCCGAACGAAGACCAATCCGGCCGAAAATTTTAAAAATAACTTACAAAAAACGCTGAAGGCTATGGCGGACGTCATGTACGTCAATAACGGGATAGGCCTGGCTGCTACACAGGTCGGCATAGACGCGAGTTTTATAGTTGTCGATGCAGGGGAAGGCCTGGAACCGTTCGTGAACCCGAAAGTGGTCGGCCGCTCAAAAAGAAAGATCCGCATGGAGGAGGGGTGTCTAAGCCTGCCCGGTATCGCCGTCGATGTTTCGCGCTCGGAGCAGATAACCGTAAAAGCCCAGGATGAGAACGGGAACACTTTTATAAAGGATTATGCCGGGCTGATGGCCAGGGTAATTCTTCATGAGGTAGACCACCTTAACGGCAAACTTATAATAGATTATCTTAACCCCTTTAGGCGTTTCATGGCGGTCAGGAGGCTTTCCGCGGAAAAGCGAAAGGTGAAAAAATGCTAGAGAAAGATATAAGCCTATCATTGCAGCAGGCCTTGAAGGCCGGAGAAAAGATCAAGATATCGACCCTCCGGCTTCTTGTGAACGATATCAAGAACAGGAAAATAGCTGAAAGGACGGCTGAGCTTGAAGACCCGGCGGTGATAGGCATTATCCACAAGATGGTCAAGCAGCGCAGGGAATCGATCGAGCAGTTCAAGCAAGGCGGACGTGATGATCTTGTCGAGATAGAAGAGAACGAACTGGCGGTACTTGAATCGTATCTGCCGGAGCAGATCTCGGAGGGAGAACTGGAAGGGATCGTGGCTGAGGTCATATCCCAGACAGGCGCGACATCAATGAAGGAAATGGGCAAAGTGATGAAAGAAGTCATGAATAAAGTCCAGGGGCAGGCTGACGGGGTTGTTGTCAGCAATATGGTAAAGAAGAAATTAAGCCAGAATCGGTAAGAAAAGAGAAAGGAAAAAAGATGGGAACAAGGATGAGAACGATCATGGTTTTGGTGACGGTTTTGCTTTTTGCTTTTTCTTTGGTGGACCCCGCGTTTGCCGTGGAAAAGAAAAGGTCAGCGGTAGGGTATCCGGCATATCTTGTTGAAGAGTCGGTGAAGGTCGTAGGCGACGCCGGTAAGGGGTTTGTAGAGGCTATTGGCGGAACAGTCGAGTATGCAGGGCAAACCCTTGGCGGAGACACGAGCAAGGCCGGGAAAATAGTGACGCACCCGATAGAAAAAAGCGTTAAAACCACCACTAAAACGATAGAAGCGACTGCAGCGGCCCCGGTGAAAGCCGGTAAAGATGTTCGCTGGCAGTGGTAGTACTTCATGCAAGCTGTTAAGTTTGTGGGTGTCTGAATAAGTGGATATTACCGTATTTATTATATTGCTGTTCGTGTCCGCTTTTTTCTCCGGATCAGAAACAGCTTTTCTCTCGCTTGGCAAGATAAAGCTCAGGCAGATAGAGACACTGCGGCATCCTGCGGCAAACAGAATAGTAAAACTTGTATCGGATACCCACAAACTCCTCATAACTATACTTGTCGGAAACACCCTTGTGAATATAGCGGCCAGCTCCATATTCGCGGGGATCTTTTACAAGGCATTCGGCGAAAAAGGGGTCGGTCTTTCGATCGTCGCCATGATCCTGATCATACTTATCTTCGGGGAAGTCACTCCGAAGATGTATGCCTTGACTCACGCTGAAACGGTTTCTTTTCTCGCCTCACTGCCTCTCTTGTTCTTCAGGAAATTATTCGCCCCACTCAGGTGGATCCTGGGCGCCATCTCGCAGGCTATAGTAAGGAGTCTCGGGCTGAAGATCCCATCCAAGCGGGCTAAAATAACCGAGCAGGAAATAAAATCTCTTTTTTCGATCGGCAAGGAGAAGGGCATCGTCAAGGAAAAGGAAAGGGACATGATCTACAGCATCCTGGAGTTCAAAGACCTGAACGCCGCCGACATAATGACCCCGAGGATCGATATGGCGGCGCTGGATATGAACCTGAGCGGCGATGAGCTTGTCAAAAACACAAAGGAAGGGCAGTATTCCCGCCTGCCGGTCTATGTGCATACGTTTGATAACATTGTGGGGATCATCCATGCCAAGGATTTCCTTTTGAACCCGGATACCCCCATAAAGGATATTGTAAAGGAACCTTTCTTTGTTCCTGAAAGCATGAGGATCGATGACCTTTTGAACCAATTGCAGAAAAGACATATTCATATGGCGATCGTCACGGATGAATACGGCGTTACTTCCGGGCTGGTCACGATCGAAGACATACTTGAAGAGATCGTGGGAGAGATCAGGGATGAGCTTGATTTTGAGGCACCCAAAATAAAGAAGATCGACCAAAAGACTTATGAAGTAAGCGGGCAGGCGCATATAAACGACGTGAACGAAAAACTCGGCCTGGCCATTGATACGGAGGAAGTGGATACCATCGGGGGATACGTGACATTGCTCATGGGGAAGATGCCCGTTTCAGGCGACCAGGTAAAGATAAACGGTCATGTTGCGGTCGTGGAAGACGTTAGCAAGAACCGCATAACTCTGCTGACCATAAAAAAGGTTTAACATGATACCCATTTACACTATAGCGGTCATTTTGGCGTTGTTTTTTCAGGCCTTTTTCACGGCCTCCGAGATGGCGTTCACATCCGTAAGCAGGATCAAGCTGAAAGACCTGGTGAAAAAACGCGATCCACACGCGTTGAAACTTCATGATTTTTTGCACAAAAGGGGGTTCCTGGGGACCACCCTTGTAGGGACAAATATAGCCGTTGTTATAGCTTCGACGTTGACGACAAGGATATTTGCCGAGCATTTCGGCAAAGATATTTCAGCTCTTCTTACTACGGTCGTCCTTGTCCCTGTCACCCTGGTCTTTGCCGAGATAGTGCCCAAGATGATAGGCAGGCAATTCGCCACGCCGGTGGCCTTAAGGACGGTTTCTCCGCTTGAAAACTTCAGAAAAGTGTTTTCGCCCTTGATCGTGGCAGTGACTTCTGTAGCCAAACTGCTGCTTTTACCTTTTGGCAAGCCGGCTACCCCCTGGGATATAACCTT
The DNA here is from genome assembly GCA_049643885.1 of Candidatus Omnitrophota bacterium. Lineage (GTDB taxonomy): Bacteria > Omnitrophota > Gorgyraeia > Tantalellales > Tantalellaceae > JBARQV01. Next base: position 27,631 of record JBARQV010000027.1, read on the forward strand.
TACCAAGAGCGACCTGAAAAGAATAGTCCTTTCCGGGCGCGAAGAGGGGGAAATGGAGCATGACGAAGTGGAACTGATCCACAAGGTGCTGGATTTCGGGGCCAAGACAGCCCAGAGTATAATGGTGCCGCTTTATCGTGTATCTTCGATAAGTTTTGACGATTCTGTGGAGAACCTGAAAAAGCTGGTGGCCGTTACGGGTTTTTCAAGGATACCCATTTACAAGAACAACAAAAACAATATAATCGGGATCGTCAACATTTACGACATTCTTTTCGCGCCTGAAGAAGGCGAGAAGATGAGAGGACTGGAAGATTTCATAAGGGAACCCGTCAACATCAAAAGCACTGACGGCCTCGACATAGCCCTTGCTCGCTTGCGTTATAAAAAGCAGCCTATGGGCATAGTAACCGATGAGACGCAACAGCCCGTGGGGATCGTGATAATAGAAGACATTCTTGAAGAGATCGTTGGTGAGATTGAAGACAGGGGGTAACGACCATGTATCTTATTTACGCAATACCTGCCATATTTATAATCGTATTATCCGTTCTGATCGTGAAGATCGCAACGGTAGCCTTGAATTTGACCGGACTTGACCAGAAAAGGGCCTTTTTTCAGGCTTTATCCGCTTTTACAGGGACGGGCTTTACAACCGTGGATTCAGAGCTTGTCGTCGCGAATGATATAAGGCGCAAGATAATCATGACCCTGATGATACTTGGGAATGCAGGGTTTATTTCCGTTATAACTACTCTTGTCCTGTCTTTCAAGGGAGTCGGGCTGACCTCGACGCTGATCAATATAACCATGATCCTTACGGCGATAGTCGTTCTTACAATGATACTTTCAAACAGGTACGTTGCCAAGAAGCTGACAAGGAAGATCCAGGAAAACCTGTCAAGAAGGCCGACTTTCACAAAGCGCCCCGTAACGGAAATATTGAGGCTTGCTGCCGGTTTTGGGATAGCCGAGATAACCCTGAACGAAGAATGTGATGATGTGGGAAAGACTTTAAGCAAGTCCTCCTTCAGGGAAAAGGACATACTCGTCCTGGCCATTGAAAGGGGCAGGAGCGTCATACCCACACCCCAGGCTTCCGAGGAGATACGCCGCAATGATACGATAATCTGTTACGGAAAGCTCGACAATATCGCTAAGCTCGGGAAGAAAGTGATGGAGTCAAAAACCTGAACGCACGATTGATTATTTGATCGATATATGGTAAATTGTGATTAGTTTAAGAGATGGGAGAGATAGATGAATAAGGCACTGATATTTGTTTCTTTATTGCTTCTGATAGCTTTTATCGCGGGATGCGGAGAGACGATAAGGGGTGCGGCCAAGGACACGAATCGTATAGGCCAGGGCATCAGGAAGGTATTTGTATCCGATAGCACGAAATAGGCAACGTTTATCCCATATACGGGCCGGAATTCAATGCCGAACAACCGGTAGTTCCGGCTCGTGTTGTTTTTAAATGTCATCCCGGATCCGCCGTAGGCGGAATCCGGGATCAAATAAAAATATTATGTGATCCCGGGTCTCGGCCTGCGGCCTCGCCCGGGATGACAAATTATCATGACCAAGATAGACGCAATAGAGAAAGCCCTTCCGGAGCTCAAGAAGGCATATGAGCATTGTGAGCTTTGTGTGCGGAAGTGCGGAGTTAACCGGCTGGAAGGGGAAAAAGGTTATTGTTCGGCTTACGCGTGCCCGAAGATATACAATTTTATGCCTCACAAGGGGGAAGAGCCTCCGATATCCGGCGCCCGCGGTTCGGGTGTCATATTGTTCACCCATTGCAGCATGAACTGTGTTTACTGCCAGAATTACAGGTTCAGCCAGGAAGGCGAGGGAACGGAGATATCATGCAGGGAACTGGGCGGGCTTATGCTGAAACTGCGGGACGAAGGATGCCATAATATTAACCTCGTGAGCCCCACGCATTTTGTTCCCTCGATAGTCGAAGCGCTGGATTATGCCTATAAAAAAGGCCTGGACATACCGGTAGTTTACAATACCGGTGGCTATGATTCTTTGTGGGCAATAAAGGCGCTGGAAGGAATTGTGGATATTTACCTCTTAGATATGAGATATTCCCTGGGAGAAATGGCGGAGCAGTATTCTAACGCTCCGGGGTATGTGGAGAATAACAGGGCGCTTGCGCTGGAGATGCACCGCCAGGCGGGCAGACTGGAGGTCTCCGGCGGTTTAGCGGTCAAAGGGCTTATTGTGCGCCTTTTGGCGCTTCCCGAGAACATATCCGGGACGGTAGAGACGCTTAATTTCCTGGCGTCGAACATGGGGAAAGACGTGAGCTTAAGCGTCATGAGCCAGTATTACCCCGCGTATAAGGCCGGGCAATACAAGAAGTTATCCCAGAGGGTCAGGGAAGATGAATATTCGCTGATCCTCAAACAAATGGACGAACTAGGTATGAATGAGGGGTGGGTCCAGCCCTCCGGAGTGGATTTCGATGAAGAACTGGCCGGCGAGAATTTCCCGCGGTGTTTTTAATGAAAAAATATGATAAAATGTTTCAGAAGGAATGAAGATGCACAAGGTCGTGAGAGCTGAACAACTTAACCCGGAGATATGCCTGGTCGAATTTGAGGCTAAAGATATAGCCGCATCCGCCAAGGCCGGCCAATTTGTGATCCTCCGCGTCGATGAAAAGGGGGAACGTTTCCCCTTGACCATATATGATTCTGATAAGGAAAGAGGGACACTCATCGTGGTCTGCCAGGCCGTGGGCGTAAGCACGAAAAAGCTATGCGCCTTGGAAAAGGGAGGCTCTATCCTGGATGTTGTAGGGCCCCTGGGTCACGCGACAGAGACGAAAAATATCGGAAAAGTTATCTGTATAGGAGGGGGCGTAGGGACGGCCGAAGCCTATCCGATAGCGAAAGCCATGAAAAATGACGGGAATGACATCACGGTTATCATCGGCGCGAGGACCAAAGATCTTGTGATCTGCGAAGACGAAGTCAGGGAATTTTGCGACAAAATCCACGTGACGACGGACGATGGTTCTTACGGGCGCAAGGGGTTCGTGACGGATGTCCTGAGCGAGCTTATCGAAAAAGAAAAGTATGATCTCGTATTTGCCATCGGCCCTATCCCCATGATGAAAAAAGTCGCGGAAGTAACCAAGCCAAAAGGACTTAAGACGCTTGTGTCTTTGAACTCGATCATGGTCGACGCGACAGGAATGTGCGGCTGCTGCCGGATAAATTACGGCGGAGAATCAAAATTTACCTGCGTGGATGGCCCTGAATTTGACGCGCATTTAGTTGATTTTGACGAACTTGTGCACAGGCAGGGAAGGTACAAAGACAAGGAAAAGCGATCACTTGACCACTATGAACATAAGTGTAAAATAGGATTGAAGAAGAAGGGCTGACGGTGAGAGAACAGGATCCAAAAGAAAGAATAAAGAATTTCAAAGAAGTTCCGTACGGATATAGCGAAGAAGAAGCGGTCGCCGAGGCTGCAAGATGTCTTCAATGCCCGAACGCTCCATGCGTTCAAGGGTGCCCCGCGGAGATAGATATATCCGGTTTTATAAAAGCGATAAAAGAGCGGCGCTTTCCGGATGCACTTGCTATTATCAGGAAAACGAACAGCTTGCCTGCGGTCTGCGGCCGGGTATGTCCGCAGGAAGACCAGTGCGAACTTAAATGCGTCCTGATGAAAACCGGCAAGCCGATCAATATCGGATCATTAGAAAGATTTGCAGCGGATTTCGAAAAAACCCTGGACCAGAAGGCAAAAACAACGCCTGCGGCCCGGAAGGGCAAAGAAAAGGTCGCGGTCACAGGTGCCGGCCCGGCCGGGCTTACGTGCGCCGCTGACCTGGTCAAAATGGGGTATCAAGTTACGATTTTCGAAGCCCTTCATAAGCCCGGCGGGGTTCTTGTCTACGGGATACCCGAGTTCCGTCTCCCGAAAGACATTGTAGGGGAAGAAGTTCGGGAAATAAAGGAACTAGGGGTGGAAGTCAAGCTTAACTACCTGATAGGGCGCACTAAGACGATCGACGACCTGCGCAAGGAAGGATTTGAGGCTTTCTTTATCGCGTCCGGCGCCGGCCTGCCTTATTTTATGGGCATAGAGGGCGAGAACCTGAACGGCGTTTATTCAGCCAACGAGTTCCTCACGAGGGTCAATCTCATGAAAGCCTACAGGTTTCCGGAATACGACACGCCCGTCAACGTTGGAAAGAAGGTGGCCGTGATCGGCGCCGGGAACGTGGCAATGGACTCCGCGCGAAGCGCCCTTCGCCTTGGAGCGCAAAAGGTCATGATAGTTTACAGGCGGACGAACAAGGAAATGCCGGCCAGGATCGATGAGATACATCACGCTGAAGAAGAAGGTATCGAATTCCATCTACTTACAACTCCTGCGAAGATCATAGGCAACGAACAGGGAGACGTGGAAAAGATGGTATGCATAAAGAACGAGCTGGGCGAGCCGGATGCAAGCGGGCGGAGACGGCCTGTGCCCATAGAAGGCTCTGAGTTCGAGATGGATGTCGATACGGTGATCGTGGCTATCGGCAACGGCCCTAACCCCTTACTATTAAACACGATAGAGGGTCTAAAGCTTAACAGAAAAGGTAATATCGAAGCCGGCGAAAACGGAAAGACGAGCGTCGGGGATATTTTCGCAGGCGGGGATATTGTAACAGGTTCTGCGACGGTGATAGCCGCTATGGGGGCGGGGAAACAGGCCGCAAGATCCATAGATGAGTACCTGAGATCCAAAAAGTAGTTGCCCGATTTATCGGGCAAAGTTTATTGATGTAGTTGCCCAATTCATTGGGCAAAAACCGAAGGCGGGTAAAAATGCCTAAACGGATAACTGTGGTTGATGATGACCCCGATGTGTTGAGGGTCCTGTCGTTCCATCTTGACAGGGAAGGTTTTGCTGTCGAAGAATGCAGGAACGCCAAAAGCCTTTTTGAATCCATAAAAGACTTTAAGCCGAACCTGATCGTCCTGGATATCGGACTTCCGGACATGGACGGTTTCGAGGTATGCAAGAAGCTCAAGAAAGACGAGAAATACGCTTCGATACCCGTTATAATGCTTACGGCAAAGGCGGAGGAAATGCACAAGGTCATGGGCCTCGAACTGGGCGCGGATGATTATGTCGTTAAGCCTTTTTCGACTAACGAATTCGTGGCGCGGGTAAAAGCTGTTTTAAGAAGGTTTGGCGAAGAGGGAAAGCCCAGGAAAGTGAAAGTGAACAACAAGATCATTATTGACCAGGAAAAGCACGAGGTTTACGTGACGGGCAAAAAGGTAGAGCTTACGCCGGTCGAATTTAAGATCCTCGAAGTCCTGTCGTTGAACAAGGGTAACGTATTGACCAGGGAAAGGATCCTCGAATATCTCTGGGGCGATGAGAAGATAGTCGTTGAAAGGACGATCGACGTCCATATACGCCATTTGAGGGAAAAACTCGGAAAAACAGCAAATTTAATCAAAAATGTACGTGGAGTTGGGTATAAATTAGAAGTTTAAATATCCAGATATCCCCAAAAAAAGCACAATTAAAAGTTTAATTAGCTAGATAGCGCCAAAAATCCCTCCATTTTTAATTAACCCAAATTTAATCAAATTCAAATAATTACTTAACGTGCATGCTATATACTTGAAGTGTATGGCGAATACATATATATATGTGTATTCGCTTGAAATACGTTGAAATGTTAGGTAAACTAAAAGAGTGTAGCAAAAGACGCTCTTTCTTCTTTGAAAATTCGCGAAAGGCAAACCCCGTGAAAGCGGGGGGCGCAAAGCTTGAGAGCCTAAAGCCGTTGGCTATGGCAGTCAGTTGCCGAATGGGAAAAATTAAAAACCCATAGCTTCTCAGGCTATGGGTTTTTTGCTATATACGATGCATGGTGAGGTTGGCAGAAATGAACAATAACAATTCTTTAAGAGTATGTATTATTATCCTGGCAATGTTATTTGCCTGGACGAATTGTGTCTACTCTCTGCCGAAAGTCGACGAGGTCGTATCCGGCGAAGCAGAAGTAAAGATGGTCGATCCCAACACCATGCAGATCAATGCCACCGACAACACCATCATAAATTACCAATCATTTAACATCATGGAACACGAATCGGTTATCATCTCTCTCCCGAATTCAAGCAGCGAGATCCTTAACCGGGTGATAGGGCCTGACCGCAGCGACCTCTTTGGTAACCTGTCATGTAACGGGATATTTATCCTCGTGAACCAGAACGGGATCTATGTGGGGCCGAACGCTAATATAGAAGCGGCAAGCGCGATCCTTTCGACAAGGGACATAACCGACTCCGATTTTATCGATGGGCAATATCTATTCCAGAAACTCTCCGATGAAGAGATGGACATGCTCCTCCTCAACGAGGGCACCATAAGGATCCAGGACGGCGGCTTCGGCGTCCTGATAGCCGGGGCGATAGAGAACAATGGTAAGATCATAGCCCCGTGCGGTAAGATAGTCCTGGCAGGGGGAGACGCCATAAAGCTTAACATGTCGGCGAATGGCCTGATCTCCGTCGCCATCCTGGAGAAAACGGCTTCCAAAATATATGACCATGAAGGGAACCCCATACTTGACCAGATCAAGAATACCGGCGAACTTCGGGCGAACGGGGGCGCCGTTATTCTCAAGGCGGAAAGCGTAACCGATGTCTTTAGAAGCGCTATAAACCTGGAAGGGGTGGTCGAGGCCAACAGGGTAGAGGACAAAGACGGTGTTATAAGCATAGTGGCCGATAATGATGTAACGATAAACGCGGAAATGGCAGCAACTAGCATTGATATTAAGACTGAATATGATATTGACCTGGACGCTAATATCGTTGCTTCCGAAGGCGACATACTTCTTTTTGCCGATTATGACGGAGACGGGATCGGCAGCTTCAGGCAACACGGCGGCCTGATCGAGGCGACAGGTGAAGGGGATATTTATATCGAAGGCTCCGGGGAAATGGTCCTTGGGGCCGTCAAGACAGAGCTGGGTGCGATCAAGATAGGCACCCAAAGGGAGCCTTTTTCCATAACGGGCGAACCTCATTATATCCATTCAAAGGGAGATTTTGAGATCACCGCGATGGATGAGGGCGAGGAGGTGACCACCCTCCATACCAGCCGGGGAGATGTCCTGAAATACAACACCACCGGCAAGGTGATCCTTGAGGCGGCGGACGGCAGGATCGAACAGCTGATCCAGGAGCCGTTGCCGGCGGGATATCTGGAACTGAAGGCCAGGACATTTGACGTTAATTCAGAAGCAGATGTTACAGTTATCAATGATATTGATAGTAATATTTATATTGAAAAGCTGATAGAGATCTCGGAAGATGTAGTTTCCCTGGAAGGCGAAACGACCGGCAGGGTCACGTATCTTATCTCGAATGATATTGTCCTCCAGACCCCTCATGACGTGGACACTGCCCCCGGGGTTATTATCCCGGGAGATAATGTCAAGATAACCGCCAGAAGAATAGGGTCAAACGACTCACCTGTGGGTATTTCTGCCAACCTCACCTATATCCATAGGATCCAGGGAGACATCGTCATCTCCGAGATCTGGGGTCTCGGGACAACAATATGCATCAGGGGTCCTGACCCGGATACGAACCCGGATAGCTGGGGAGCGATTAATTTAAATAAAAATACAGACCTTATATTGGAGGCCTCTCAAGGAGGTCTTTTTATATCTGAAAATTGTGCTCTTCAAGCACAAAATCTCACATTAATCGCAAGCCAGGGCATAGAAAATTACGGCTCTTTATTGGTCGAGAACGGAACCCTCACCCTTACGGCGGAAGGCGCCGTAATAAGCCTTGGCTCCTTAAGGGCCGAGACCCTTATAGAGGAGGGCGCCTCTTTTGTGGTCGGAGGAGAATATATAGTAGGCTACGCAACCGCCCGGAACGCAGATAACGCTGTAACACTTTATACGGGAAACTATTCAGGAGAAACCAGCGATACAGGCGACATTGCTGTCAAAAATAACAACATTATAACCCTGGTGGGAGACACTATATTCCGCGCTGACAGCGACCAGAATGGGGTCGGGGGTTTTAAGCCTCAAGTTGGCTCCAGCATTGTAGGAGGGGGATATAATCTTTGGATATATGGTTCCGAGAGCTCAACCCTTCGGCAGATAACAGGCGTCGGGACTCTTTCGCTATATAGATCCTACGCAAGCTCAAATCCCTATTATATTGATTATAGTGCCTGGAGCGTGGGGAATTTGATCATTGGCGCAGGTATTTCGTTAGATATCCAAGGTGTGGGTTTAACATTAAGTGGAAATTTTACAAATAACGGCACATTTGTGTCAAATAACGCCGTCATATTCAGCGGCGCCGGTACGTCAAATATTACAGGAAATATCACATTTAACAATCTTACCTGTACTACCGCCGGCAAGATCCTGAAATTCAAAGAAGGCCAGACTTTTACCATAAACGGGACCCTTGCCCTGACAGGAACATCCGGCAATGAGATCGTTCTCGACAGCCAGAACGGTTCAACGCAATTTACGTTTAAAGTGGCCAGCGCCCAGAGCGTCAGCTACATAGTTGTCGCAAACTCTAATGTCGACGATACTTCAGGCGGCAATATAACCGCCTCTAACTCTTATAATGACGGCAATAACGATACCGGACCCACGGGACGTTACTGGGCAGGGCTTCCCGCGGCAACATATTCTGTTTACGGGGCAGTATATTCCGACCAGGGTTCTACGCTGATGGGCGCGGGTGTGAATATAGTTCTGGCGAGAAACGGAGTGGTCACGGCCAACACAAATACGCTTGCGAGCGGCCAGTACGCTTTTCACGGACGAGCTTTCTCAGCCAATGATGTGGTTTTGATCTACATAAACAATAGTACCACAAACGGTAATGTGGTAGTAATTGTAGATGCTGCCAGGATAACCGGGGCGGATATATACGGGAACACTGCTATCGCCAGGCACCAGACGGCGGGACCCGTCACGAACGCGACATTTTCTACAGCTAAAGGCTCCATGACGGATACGGATATAATCTATTCGGTGTCCGGTTCCAACTTGGAACTGAATGAGGGAGTGAGCTTTGTGGTATGGACAGGCGATACATATACTCCGGGTGGAAATCTTTATTGCAACGATGTTGTCGTGCAGTCAAGCGCTATATTCAATGCCGCCGCGGGCTCTACAATAAGCGCCTCAGGCGATTGGGCGAACAGCGGCACGTTCAATCCCAGCACATCGACCGTTATCCTTACCGGCGGAAGCGTGCAAACGCTGACTTCAGGGGGGTCTTCGTTCAACAACCTTACGATTGCGGGCGTAGGCACGTACAGGCTTCAGGATGCCCTGAATGTTACCGGCACCCTTGCTATATCAGGGTATTCCTACAAAAAAGCGATCGTTATAGATAATACAAAAGTAAACGCTGATCTGACGAATTTTCCGGTCCTTTTCAGCGTTACCGACAGCGATCTGGCGGTGACAGGCAGCGGCGGATATGTAACGAGTTCCAACGGTTGTGACATTATCTTTACCGATCACGCCGGGGTCCAGCTGGACCATGAGGTCGAGTCATACAACCCGGCGACCGGACAGATCATCGCATGGGTGAAGGTGCCGAGCCTGTCAAATTCCACAGACACGACGATCTACGTCCATTACGGTAACAGCGATATCATAACCTCGCAGGAGAACCCGACAGGCGTATGGAGCAACGGTTTTGCCGCGGTCTGGCATCTTGGTTCATCCATAAATGATTCGACAAGCAACGGCATCACAGGCACAAATAACGGGACAACGGAAGAGACGACTATCGTAAAGGTGGGCACAAGCACTTATTTTAACGGTTCAGAATCCGATTATATCAATTATGGCGAGCCGAGCGCGCTCGATATAAGTGGGAACAACCCGATCACCATCGAAACCTGGGTATACTTTAACTCGGTCGCTGCAAACTATCAGGATTTCTTCTCAAAAGGTGACACGCAATACCACTTACAGAAAAATAACGCAGATCCCGGGGTAATACAATTTGTTATTTATGACGGAGACTGGCAGCTTGTCCAGGCGGACAGCAATGTTTCAACAGGAACCTGGTATCATGTTGTAGGGACATATAATGGAGTAAGCGGCGGGGCACTGGAGCTTTATATAAATGGCTCCAAGCAGACAGGCAGCGACACAGCTGCATCGATCAACAATACGGCTTATAGTGTCTATATGGGCGAGAACAGCCAGTCAACCGGCCGCTACCTGGACGGATATATGGACGAAGCCCGCATATGCAACGCCTACAGGACTGGTGGCTGGATACAGACCGAGCACAATAACCAATCCTCTCCTTCGACGTTTTATCCTAATTACACTTCGGAAGCACGGACCACCGGTGACAGTGCGACGCTTTGTCTGAATGGCAAGAACCTCTCTACCGCAACACTCAATAATACCGGGACCCTGAGGCTCCTGGGGGCAGAAACGGTAAGCATAACCACGATGGATACAGATTCAGGACTGGTTGATTATTATGGAGACGGTTCATATACGGGACTGGCGGCGGGGGACAGCTACTTCGACCTTACGTTTTCGGGGACCGGGGTCTATACCCTTGATGCCGATCTGGACATAAACGGTGATCTTTCCTTTACGCCTACATTCCAGTACAGGAAGGAAATAACCATTTACGCCTCACAGGTGGATGCGGACGTGACCGATTTTCCGGTCCTTTTCAGCGTTACCGATGCTGACCTGATCGATAACCTGATGCACGACGCGAATTACACTATCAAGTTCACCAACGCGACCGGGACCGAGCTGCCATATGAAGTAGAGTATTACAATAACGCAACAGGCCAGCTGATAGCATGGGTCAAGGCCGATTCATTATCCTCGAGCACCAATACAACGCTGTGGCTGTATTACGGCTCGCTGGAAGCCGACTCCACGGAAGCAGCGACCAGCGTGTGGAGCAACAATTATTCGGCCGTGTGGCACATGAGTGAAGCGTCGGGGACTATCTATAATTCAACATCTTATCCCAACAACGGGACCGCCGCCGGGGGCATTACTTACGGCGCAGCCGGAAAAATAGACGGATCTGTCAGCCTTGACGGCGTTGATGATCGGATAAACTGCGGGTGGGATCCAAGCCTGTCGCCCTCGAATGCGATCACCGTTTCCCTTTGGACGCAGAATGCCGTATCTCCGGCGCAATATGACGGCATCCTCGGCAAGACAAGCAGCTTTAAATGGGACGACGGGTACGGCATGTTTTACAACAGCTCAACCGAGGTCCGTTTTTATGTATCAAATTACAGCGCGAATGTCGCTTACGCGTCCTTGACGCCCACGAACATGAATTATATTGTCGGCACGTTTGACGGTTCGAATGTGCGGATATATGTAAATGGCGTAGAGGGCACGGCAGATCCGTATGCAGGCACCATATCATCAACGGCAGCCATGTTAGTGCTGGGCCAGTTATCGGGAACTGCATACAATATCAACGGCAAGCTGGATGAAGTCCGCGTTGCCGGCACATGGCGTCCGTCCGGCTGGATCTCAACAGAATTCAAAAACCAGAATTCTCCCGGCACGTTTTTCGGCACCGGAAGCGAGATCAGCGGCGGCGCTACCATAAACGCAGGAAGCTATGACATCAACAGTGCAGGCGATTTTGATCTTACAAGCGGCATATTTGATGCCGGTACGGGCACGGTTATATTTGACGGGGTATCCACCCAGACCCTGACCACGGCCTCATATGATTTTTACGGTTTGACCGTCTCCAACGCCTCCTCAAACGGTGTTCAGCTTGCAGATGCCCTTACCGTTACGAACGCTCTCACCATATCGACGAATGGCGTTTTTGATCTCCAGGATAATAATATGACGGCAACAGGAGCTGTCTTTTCGAACGACGGCACGCTCAGGCTCGTCGGATCGCAGGCGATAACGGGCCTTGTTATGGACACCGATTCGGGCACGGTGGAATATACCGGCGACGGTGATGCGACTCAGGAGACCTTTACGATCAAGGATTTCGGCGCTATCGACTATTATCACCTTTTGATAAATGACACTAATGCCACGACCGCCAACCGGGACATTATTTCCGTAGGCGTGGGAACAAACCTGAACGTCGACGGGGATCTTACAGTTTCCGGGGGAACGTTGAATATTAACGGGCAAAGCGTCAACATCGCCGGGAATTTCAGCGTGAGCGCGAGCCCGGACGCGAGATATCAGCAGGGCGGCGGCAGCGATAATACCTTCGATGGCAGCGGTAATGCCACCATTGATACCGGGGGAACAGATGACGACCACGATCTTACCCGCTTCATCGTGGACAAGTCCGGCGGAGCCGTTCTTACCGTGATAAACAATGGCGTGGATATAAATGAGAGCCTTACGATCACCAACGGTGTTCTTAGCTTGAATGGCCAGAATATCACAACGACCACCACATTTTCAAATTCCGGAACCCTGCGTCTTCAGGGGAATGAGAGCGTGTCTTGGACCACGAACGACACTGATTCAGGCAAATGGGAGTATGTTGGTGATGGCGATTCCCTGGCGGACACATACACGATCAAGGATTTCGGGACCCCGGATTATTATAATCTGACCATCAATTCTACTGACGGCGTGACCGACACATTCCAGCTCGGCGCCGCATTGGATGTTGACAGAAACCTCACCATTACTTCCGGCCGGCTGGATGCCAATAGCCAGAACATCAATCTTGCCGGCAACTGGATCAAAACCGGCGGGACCTTTGACAGCGGAACTAATACCGTTACATTTGACGGGGGGAGCGCGCAGACCATGAATTCCGGCGGCACGGATACAGGAAGCGATTTTAACAACATCACCGTATCCGGCTCAACGGTCCAGTTAATAGATAACGCGGTCGATATCGACGGCACTTTGACCATAAATTCAGGCAAGGTCTTTGACCTTAACGGCCAGGACTTCACCCTCGCGACACTTGATAACAGCGGTACCTTGCAGCTCGAGGGGACGGAGACGGTCGCGATAACCACGATGGATACCGACTCAGGAGAGGTTCTCTATACCGGATCGGGTTCTTATACAGGCCTTGCGGCGGGGGATAACTATTACGATCTTACATTTGCCGGGATCGGGAGTTATGCTCTGGATGCCGCTTTAGACGTAAACGGCTCTCTTGCAATATCAGGTTATTCCTATAAAAAAGCGATCGTATTGGAAAGCGACCAGGTAAGCGGCACTGCCGACCTGACGGATTTTCCCGTGCTATTTAGCGTTACGGATACCGATTTGAGGACAACGGGCAACGGTGGGCAGGTAACGGATCCCAACGGTTACGATATTATCTTTGTGGATTCCAACGGGGACCAGCTCGACCACGAGGTCGAAGCGTACAACGCCGCAACCGGGCAATTGATCGCGTGGGTAAAGGTTTCCGCGCTGGATTATAATGATGACACGACAATCTATATTTATTACGGCAACAGCAACATTACAAGTTCCCGGGAGAATGCTTCCGGCGTGTGGAGTAATTCTTACGCGGCTGTATATCACCTTGGCGAAGCCGGCACCGGAACGGCAGGCGATTACCAGGATTCCACTTCAAACAGTAATGATAGCGTGAGCACGAGCAACCAGCCTTCACAGACAACCGGCAAAATCGACGACTACGGCCAGTATTTTGACGGGTCTGAGGCGATACGCATTGCCGATGCTTCTTCGCTTGAGCCGACATCCATGACCATTTCATGCTGGTTCAAAAGAGACGGAGCCCAAAAGGACTGGACCAAGATCGTGCATAAGGGGCAGGGGAATAGCCCGTTCGGTTCTTATATACTGCAATTGAGCGCGGATGAGACGGAAGCAGAGTTCCAGGTAGCCAAGACGACCCCGGACTATGCAAAGGCAAGCAGCGGGACCGGGGCTGTCGCGGATGATACCTGGTACTATCTGGTAGGGACCTACGACGGGACCACCTACGACGGGATTTTATATATTAACTCCGCAAATATCGATAGTTTTAACGATACCGCCCCTCTTTATTATGAAACCACCGGGCTTGGGATCGGAGGGCCCGGTTATAACGCTTATAATGATGCGGCAATCGGAGTTGTAGACGAAGTCAGGATATCGAGTGCCGTCCGCACCCAGGGCTGGATCACCACTGAATACAACAACCAGAATACTCCCTCAGCGCTTTATCCGACTTATACGTCAGGGAGCGGCCAGACTGCCGGCAGTGCCGGAACGCTGGACGCAGCCGGATATAACATGAACATCGGCGGCAGCTGGACGAACTCAGGGACGTTCACGCACAACAATAATACGGTCATATTTGACGCGAACGATGCCGATAATACCATTACTTCCGGCGGCTCTTCCTTTAATAATGTCACGATCTCGAGCGGCACCTATGCCATGCAGGATGCCATGGTCATAGACGGCAATCTTACCACATGTCCCTGGGCGGATGAGTATTCTTACAGGAAGACGATAACAATAGAATCGGATTACGTCGACGCGGATGTGAGCGACTTCCCGATGCTCTTCAGTGTCACCGACACGGATTTGATAGACAACGTGATGAGCGGTTCGAACTACACGATCAAGTTCACCAATTCAACCGGGACAGAGCTTCCTTATGAAGTTGAATACTACAATAACGGGACAGGCCAGCTTATCGCCTGGGTGAAGGCGGATTCCCTGTCAGGCAGCACCGATACGACCCTTTATCTTCACTACGGCTCGAGCGGCACTGCTTCTACGGAAAACCCGAGTGGAGTATGGAGCAATGGATATGAGGCGGTTTGGCATTTAACGGATGCGGCCGACTCGACCGGCGCGGGAAACGATCTCACCAACACCAACGTTACATTTGCCGGGGCCGATCCTAAGATAGGTGATTACGCGTTGTTTGATGGAGACGGTGATCAATTAGAAGACGGAGACGGCGAGTCCTATATCAACGGATTGTCGGCAATAACCGTTTCCATGTGGGTCAATTCGGATATCACCGGAACCGACAGGGGATTTTTTGATACCGAAGCGCCTGACGGGAATGATGACGTTACAAACCTAAGATATGATGACGCGGGCGCAAGCGGAGGAGCGGATGATTGCCTCAAAGTAAGCATTAACGCCACTACCGGTGAACAGCAGGCGTTGGAGAGTTCTGCGCTTAGCCAGACAACCAGCTGGCAGTATATCGTCCTTACATGGTCATCCGGGGTTGATGTTGCGCTATATCTGGACGGTTCGCCGGATACGCCTTCTTACTTGGAGGCTGGCGCTAGCAGCGGCACCTTGCAGAACGCCACTACCGTTTTAGTGGGTAAAGGCCCTAAAGACGGCGCGGCGCAGAGTTGGGACGGGCTGATCGATGAGGTGCGTGTTTCCAGCATAGCCCGGCCCTCCGGATGGATATCTACGGAACACAACAACCAGGACAACCCTTCGGCGTTTCACTCGACCGGGAGTGAGGGTTCGTCAGCTCCTGTTCTTGACTTGAGCGGGCAGAACCTCACCGTGACCGGCACATTAGATAATTGCGGAACTATTAAGCTCGAGGGCGGCGAGACAGTGAACCTTACCATGGACACCGATTCAGGGCTGGTGGAATATTACGGAGCCGGCTCTTACGCAGGCCTTGTCGCCGGCGATGAGTATTATGATGTTAAGTTTTCCGGCAGCGGCAATTTTGACCTGGACGCGAACCTGCAAATAAACGGCGATCTTAATATCACGGGCTCCGTGACAGGGGACGCCGCGGGATATTCTTATTATAAAACAGTGACTATAAATTATAACTATGTAGACGATGATCTGACCAACTTCCCGATGCTTTTTATTGTCGCCGACAGCGATCTGGCGACCGTAGTGAATGGCGGAAACGTGAACAGCTCGAGCGGCTACGATATAATCTTCACCGACACAAGCGGAAATCAGCTTGACCACGAGATCGAGAAATATGATCCGGAGACAGGCGAAGTAGTGGCATGGGTCAGGATCCCCTCACTGTCCGGTTCAGTTAACACGGCCATTAATGTACATTATGGTAACGGTTCAGTGACCGCTTCCCAGGAAAATGTCAGCGGTGTTTGGGGAACTATCTATGACGGAGTTTGGCACCTGAATGACGACTTGCAGGATTCCTCGTCCACCGCCAATAACGGCACAAACAACGGATCAGCTGACGCGACCGGCAAGATAGCCGATGGGCAGTCTTTTAACGACGCGGAGAGCGACTATATCGCGGTAGGGTCCGACCTTAGCCAGTGGCTGGGCAGCGACGGGTATGTATCCTTATGGATCAATACGACACAGACAGGCAATGATACGATGTGGCAGGCGCCCGGTGTGACCGGCGTGGAGCAATCAGGAGGCGCTAATGACATTTTCTACGGGTGGATAGATGCTTCCGGCCAGATAGGCGTCCAGGCAGGGAACACCGCCGGAGCGAAGAGCGCTGCAGACATAAATGACGGCGCGTGGCATTACATAGCCATGACGCGGAACGCGACTACAGGCGAAGTAAATATGTATGTAGATGACAACACGGTTGTTACGGCCACTTCGGAGACGGGGGCAAAAACAAATGCATTTTACAGTTTCGGGAGGATAGAGGACACAGGGGGCACCCCGGTCTATTTTAACGGCACGCTTGATGAGATCCGCGTTACGGATTCCATAAGACCGGCCGAGTGGATATCGACCGAATACAATAACCAGTTTTCCCCGGGAACGTTTTTCGGGACCGGAGGAGAGACAAGGAACGCCCCGGTCCTCAATGCCGGTAGCTATAACATCAATATAGCCGGCAATTACTCGCAGGACGAAGGGACTTTTGTCGCCCCGTCAAGCGTTCTCGGTCTTACAGGCAATTTCGACCTCACGGGAGGCACGTTCAACCACAACAGCGGCACTATCGCTTTCAACGCGACCGATACGGACAACACGCTCAACTTGAACGGCACCGCTTTCAATAACGTGAGGTTTGTTAACACTGCCACATATGCGCTGAACAGCGACCTCGATGTCGACGGCACGCTTACTTTCGCGCAGGAATCAGGATACGGAAAAGAAAAGACCATAACGATAGACCATGATCTGGTCGCGGAGGACCTGACCGATTTTCCGATCCTTTTCAGCGTAACAGACGGCGACCTGGCCACGGTCGCCAACGGCGGTGACGTCGCTAACGCCAACGGCTACGACATCATATTCACCGACGCGAACGGCACGCGGCTTGACCATGAGATAGAGAGCTACGATCCCGTTTCCGGCCAGATAGTCGCCTGGATAAAGGTTCCCGCGGTCTCTGCTGGCGCGGACACGGTCATATACATGAAATACGGCAATGATGACATAACTACCTCCCAGGAGAACATCTCAGGTGTTTGGGACTCAAGTTTTGTAGGTGTGTGGCACATGGATGAGACTTCCGGACTTGTATATGATTCTACATCCTACAATAATGACGGCACTGTATTTGCTTTTGCGCTCGGGGAAGTGAACAGGAGCGAGACCGGAAAGATAGACGGGGCCAATGATCTTGATCTTGCAAGCTATCCGAACGATCCCGCATATATTTTAATGACTGATTCCGGCAGCTTGGACATCACGGGAGAACTCACGATATCGGCCTGGATAAATGCCGATGACCTTACGAACAGCAGGACGATCGTAGCGAAAGGTGCTTCGCTGACAAGCGTGAACTACGCTTTAAGCACGAACGGCACGGAAGCTCAGTTCGGTTTCTATAACGGCGGAAATCGAACGTATGTTACCTCGAGTGCGGGGATTTCGACAGGCACCTGGTATTATGTTGCTGCCACGTACGATGACGCAGCGAACAGTGTGAAAGTTTATGTCAATGATACCAACAAGCTCGATACTTCTTCGACGTATTCACTGATAGCCGATAACGGCAATTTGAATGTAAGCACTTATACATATGCTCCGGCTGGTGTATACGGTTTTAAGGGTTCGATAGATGAAGTTCGCATATCTAATACGGACAGGAGCGCCGGGTGGCTGGAGACAGAATTCAATAACCAGACAAGCCCCGCGATATTCCACAGCCAGGGAGGCGAAACGGTACCATTGACGACAATAGTTCTCAACAATAACGATATCATTGCCGCGAGAGATTTTCACGGCAAAGGCGTTACGCTTTCCGGGGCAGGCGGCGTGGTATTGGATGGATCGAGCACTCAGAGTTTTGACCCGGGTTCGGTGAGTCTTTATAATCTGACGATCTCCAACAGCTCAACCAACGGCGTTCAGGTCAGCGACAGCCTGACGGTTACAAATGCATTGACAATATCTTCGAACGGCGTTCTCGACCTTCAGGACCAGGACCTTACTGCTACCGGCGCTTCTTTCTCCAATGACGGGACCCTTAGGCTTGTCGGAGGGCAGACGATAACCGGTCTTACAATGGATACCAATTCCGGGACAGTGGAATATTACGGGAATGGCTCCTACACCGGTCTTGCGGCGGGGAACAACTATTATAATCTTTATTTTTCCGGCGACGGTTCTTATGCGCTTACCGGAGACCTGGACGTGAATAACGATCTGACGTTCGCAAGCTACACATGGTACGATGCCAACTGGTTGAGCAGGATAAAGATCACCGTTTCAAGCTCTCAGGTCGGTGAAAACCTGGCCGACTTCCCGGTTTACGTGGACCTTTCGGACCTGGGCTCGTCTTTCTTCAGCACCGTAAAAACAGATGGGTCTGACATACTTGTAACGGAAATTGATGGCACGACGGTTCTCAAGAGAGAAGTCGTTGACATAGACACGACCGGGGAGACAGGCGAGCTCTGGTTCAAAGCATCAAGCCTGAGCTCGTCAACAGACACGTCTTTCTATATCTATTACGGGAACTCAAACGCTTCCCTGGGCAATGATACGGATGTCTGGAGTAACAGCTATCTCAGCGCGTGGCATCTTGAAGACGCTAACTCCGACTCGACGCCGAACAACCATGATCTTACTGACAACAGTACTTCAAGTGTGGCAGGCAAGATCGGCGGCGGGCAGGACTTCACGGCCGGCGCGTATTTGGAAGATTCGAACGCTGAAATTTATATCAACGGCCTGAACGCGTTCACTTTGAGTTTGTGGGCCAATGCCGACGCGATAGGAAACGACCACGGCCTTGTAGTTTCAAAGACTCCGGATAATGCGGATGATGACGGGATCAACCTCAGGTATGACAGCGCGGGAAGCGACGGAAGCGGTACTAATCTTATCAAGGGGTCAGCAGGAACTTTCGGATGGCCCAGCAGTAATCCATTCAGGTACGAAAGTTCATCTGACACGCAGTCTGCCGACTGGCAATATCTTACTCTTGCATGGTCCAGTGGAAGTCAGATGGCGCTTTATGTGGATGGCGCGGCTGACACTCCAGATTATAACAGCACAGCCAGGACTACGACCATTACCGGTGCGACTACATTTATCATAGGAAAGGGCACCCAGGATACGACAGGCGGATGGGAAGGGCTTATTGACGAAGTGTGTTTATCCAACGTCGCCCGCTCCGCGGGATGGATATCCACCGAATACAATAACCAGAATTCCCCGTCTTCGTTCTACGCGACCGGCGGGAGTTCGAATATAAACATAAACACCCAGGGTTACAATATCACTGTTGGCGGAAGTTTCGAGAACCCGGAAAATGTCGGCTCTTTGAGCGGCTCGGGGACGGTGATATTTGACGACGCGACTAAAGCATCGAACATCCTTGGCGACACGATCTTCTATAATTTTAGCTGCGCTACTGCCGGGAAACAACTCTTCTTTGAAGCAAGCTCGACTACGACTATACAAGGCACGCTGACCCTTATCGGCGGGTCGGGAAACCCGATCATTTTAAGAAGCACCTCGCCGAACACGGCATGGAACATCGATCCGCAGGGGGCAAGAAGCGTTTCTTACGTTGACGTCCAGGATTCCACGAACCTTGACGTTACAGACATCATCGCCACAAGCTCCGCCGATTCCGGCCGCAACACCGGCTGGGCCATCACCCCGTAATCGGGTCATCGGGTTTATATAAGG
This sequence comes from Candidatus Omnitrophota bacterium, assembly GCA_049643885.1. Classification (GTDB taxonomy): domain Bacteria; phylum Omnitrophota; class Gorgyraeia; order Tantalellales; family Tantalellaceae; genus JBARQV01. Next base: position 47,738 of record JBARQV010000027.1, read on the forward strand.
CCCCTTGCTACCAATACCTCCAGAGCGCCATTCCGGATATGATCATCTTTCATCAATTTTTTAAGTCCCGCGCCTGTCAATCCCTGCTCAAGTTCGTCCATGTTCTCAAAGGGTATCCGCAGGACGTCGCTGCCTTTTTGCATATCGATATGGATATGGGGCCTATCCACGACACTAAGACTTTCTCTGGCTTTTATAATGACGTTTGTTTCCTGCCCGGCAACTTTTGTCTTGATGGTCGGGATGTTCGTTCTTGCTTTTCCGCTATCTTTTATTGAATCCACAACGGCCTTGTCGGATTCGGAGAGGGCATCATAGGCCTTGCTGGTTTTTTTAATATTCTCTGATTTTGAACCGGCCTTGGAAGCATCTGATGCATCGTCCGCTTTATCCGCGGCTTTTGCCGTGTCAGCCGCGTCTTCCGCCTTATCCGCGGCTTTCGCGGCGTCAGCTGCATCTTCTGCTTTCGCTGCCGCTTTCGCGGCGTCAGCTGCATCTTCTGCTTTCGCCGCAGCTTTAGCAGCATCCGCCGCCTCGTCTGCTTTAGACAGAGCTTTGACCGCATCTACTACCTCGTCGGCCTTCGAAGCGCCCCTTACGATCCCTCCATTGATAAAGATCCCGACAACAGGTAAGGCCGCGACGAAAGATATTGCTCTTTGCCAAAGCGGCAGGTCCTTTTCTCCGGTAATGGGATCTTCCCCGAAAAGGGCAGCCTGCATGTCTTGGCCATCGCCCACGCCCGGAACAAAACCCGTTCCGGCGCTTCCAAGTATTTTTTGTTCGTCGGGGACAAGCCATCTTGCTAATGCATTATATGCAGGGTAGGCGATGGCCCCGAAAATTGCGGACCCGCCGAAGCATATTGCGCCTGGCCAGCCCCCGGCGGCAAGAAAGCCGGTACATACAGGGGTCATTGTGGCTGTCATGCCGACTGAGCCGCTGATCGCTTCTTTTGCCAAAGGCGAGAGTTCGCTGTCGCTTCTAAGATGATCACAGGCTTCCGGGACATAAGTGCTATGGGTATCGCAGTTCAGTGTATTCATATCGGGTATTATGCCCTCAGCCTGAAGATCTCCAGGGTCGATCTCGATATCTATGTTATCAGCCTGGGATTCTACATAAAAATCATCTAAATTAAGATCTGATAGAGGGAATGATCCATCAAGCGTGCATACAGCCAGGTCCGGTTCGATCGTATCCGGCGCTGCGCTTACGCCCGGCAAAAGGCCCAAGCCCGGGGAAGAGACCAGCTCTACATATCTATTAAATACGTTTCCGATGCCGCTGAAAGTCTCCGAGGCGGAATTTTTCATTTCGTCCAGCTTGTTCGAAGCGTAGTCTTTAAATTCTTCAAATTTATTTAAAACAGTTTCTTTGGCGGATTCAGCCTTGTCCGAAATAAATTCTCTTGCGGCTTCGGCCTTGTCGGAGATGAATATATTGGCGGCCTCGACCTTGTTGGCGACATAAGCATTGGCTTGATCGATCTTGTTGAAGATGAAGGTTTTGGCCTGCTCGGCCTTTTCCGAAACTACGGTTTTGGCCTGCTCAACTTTCTCCGAAACGTAATTAACTACGGCATCTTTGACAGTAGTGACTTTATCCTTTGCTTTTTCAGCGGCGTTTGCGAGGGCATCTTTCGCCTTGGAAGCTGCTTCGCTGACAGCATTTACTACTTTTGCGGCAGTGTTCTTGACGGAATTACTTACGCTCGAGACCGCTCTACTGACAGTATTCTTAGCGCTCGAAACGGCCTTGCTCACGGTTTTTGAGACGGTTTTAACCGCGCTTGATACGGCTTTGCTTACTGTTTTAGCCGCGCTTGATACGGTCTTGCTCACGGTCTTTGCAGCCGTGCTTACGGCCTTGGAGACGCTTTTGGCAACGCTTTTAGCGGCGCTGCTTACTTTGCTGACAGCTCTGCTGACAGCGCTTCTTATGCTACTGAAAAGGCCGGCGCCGAAAATATTTTTCATTTCACTTTCGCTTAAGGCGGCGCCGCCTTCCACGGCGCTGAGCAGAAGGGCATTGCCGGTAAAAAATTGACCGAAGTCTTGCAGGCTTGCCACCTGGTCGCTTCCGGGAGCGGGGTCAAAATATGTAACTTGTCCGTCCTCTATCTTTTTGACGAGGACGTAATGGTTGCCGTTGACGTGGGCGATAAAGGGGGAGTTTGTGTTTTCAAGAGCGCCTTCGGATATGTTTTGCCCGTGCAAGGTCACGCCGTTCGCTTCCGCTGCCTGTTTAAGGGCGAACAGGGAAAGTTTAAGCTCGCCTGTCGTGTCTTTATTGATAGCGCCGCTGAAGATATCGCTGAGGATCGCCTCTTCGGCGAGCGTGCTTCCGGATACGCTTTTTCCGATCTGTTCGAATAATCCGCCCAGGGCTATTATGCCGCACGAGACCAGCGGGAGAGGGAGGGTCGTAAGATAACTCATGGCTCCCTTTATAGACTCGCTGACGAAGCTTTTATCCTGGAGGCGCATTACGATGTTCAGGAGAAGGTTGCCTTGCGATCCCTGTTCGACGTCGCCGGGATCTATCGCTGAATCTTCCGCGTCCAGTTTCTGGTCTTCCGTGGCCTTAAGATTTTTATCACTTATTCGTTTAAGTATCTCAAAGAGTCTTATCGCGGGCATCTTGGCTCTTGAGATGATATCGACAAAAGCATTGAGCATCTTTTCGGTCGGTTCTTTCCCGAAGACCTTGCTGTAGCTTTCTCTCAGTGAGCGCCTGACGGTCTCCGTCCTGTTTATTTCGTCTAAAACTGTTCTGCCGTCAGCCAGAATGGCGCCGTCGCTTATCGCGAGAAGAATATCATTGATCTGGTCTTCGGTCAGGACGACGGTTTGCCCGCCGGTTTCGTGAAAAATCCCGACTTGGTCCTCCTGTTGTATGGTGAGGGATGGTTCCAGTATGATCGCTAACAGGGCGGATTGGAGCTTTTTATCCTGATCTTTAAGGGAGCTGATGAGACCGCTCATGGATTCAAGAGCTTCTTCGTAGAGACTTTTAGTCACTCTTTCGTTCTCAACGGCCGCTTTGAAATCCTGAAGCTTCTCGTTCGTTCCCGATTCCTCCAGTGCCTGTTCGACGCTGGTAAACGCAAGGCCTAACAATGTTTCAATGTCGGCTTTTTTAAAATTGAGCCTGTCCAGCGATTCCTCCAGCGAGCTCATCATGCTGTCGAGATAATCGTAACGCGAAGTTTCCGCGGCGATCTCTTCGTCAAGCGTGTCTATTTCAAGTTCCAAAAGTTTTATTGTTTCATAGTCGGACAAGAGATCGGTCTCACATTGGGTTATCTCGGCTTCCGCGGCGTCTATGGCGCTCAGTTTGTTTTCATACGCGGATAACGCGATCTGGTACGCTGTCTGGGCAGCGGTGTATTCCGGCATGAAGGAGTCGTAAGCGGCAAGCTTATCGTTATAAAGTATCTGCAGCGCGGCATATTCGGATTCTTTTTGCGCTTTTTCTACCGGATCCTCCGTCGCTTCGATCTCTTCCAGTTTTGTGTCGAGGCCGCTTTGAATAACATCAAGCTCGGCCTCCATGGCTTCTTTCTGAAAAGTTTTTTCATCGAGCAGGGCTTCGGCGGCGTCCAGGTCGTTTTTGCGGACGGCCTTTTCATCATTCAGCTGGGACAAAACGGTTTCAAGGTCGTTTATATCCGATTCAAGGGCCGTTGCTTCCGACAGTTTGCTTTGGACGGAAGAACTTTTTGAAGCCACCCTGTTTTCCAGTTCCTGGATGGATGTCTGTGTTTCTTCCTTGTCCTGTTCGACGTCGTTAAGCTTCTGTTCGACGCTTCCGATCTGAAGGTTTATGCTGTTGAGCGAAGAGGTCAGGTAGTCCAGCTGGTTGAAATAGTCCTCGAGAAGCGCTCTCTGATTGACAAAATCCTGCCAGGCGGCTTCTTTTTCGGCGACGCTTGAGATGTATTCGTTTTCCAGCTGCTTAAGGACAGTGAAATCCAGAGGGTTGATAAGACCATAAAGGAAAGCGATTATCTCTTCTTCCGTCTGCAGGGGAGTGCCGGTTGAGACGTTATGTTGTTCGATAAGCGTGTTTTTTATGTCGGAAAATCTTTGCAGCTGTTCCGGGGCGAGATACTGGCTCTGGTCCTGATTTTCGTTGAAGGGTATGTATTGCTGGTCCTGGGGCCACCCAGTCTGGGTGATAAAAAAGATCAAGGCTACCGCTACCGAAATTACTTGAAAAAGAGGTTTTTTGGTTCTCATCGGAACCTCCTTTATTTGGCATGCCAAGCGAGACAGGGTTAAAGAAAATAAAGAGCAATTTTATATTGTTAATATATCACTTCTAAGCGGTTTTTGCAATGAGATTTACAAGAATGCCTTCGGGGCGAGAGACCCAGAAAGGTGTTCTGTGGGGGGGGCGAAGAAGAAAATGTTAAAAAAACAAAAGGCAGTAGAGGTTTTCTTATAATATTACTTACCATGTGCTATACTTTAACTGGAGCTACATATACGCGTTCTTTGGGATATTTGTATAAGTAACGATAAAGGCAAACCTTGCGAAAGCAGGGGACGCAAAGCTCAAGAGCCTAAAGCCGGGAGGCTATGGTAGTCAGTTGCCGAAACCGAGAATCCGTGACCCATAGTCTGTCCAGGCTATGGGTTTTTTATTTTAGAGGTAGATAGGTGCCTGAAATGAAAAGCAAAGCCGTAACGACAATCATATTCTCGGTATGTGCAATATTTTTTGCAGGGGTGGCGTGTGTCCATCCTCTTCCTGAGGTGGACGAAGTCGTTTCCGGCGAAGCCGAAATAAAAATAACCGACTCCCAGACAATGAACATCGATGCGGCAAATCATACGATCATCAATTACACATCGTTTAATATAAATGAAAATGAAAAAGTATACATCAACCTTCCTTCCAGGGACAGCGACATACTCAACAGGGTGACCGGGAAAACCCCAAGTTATATTTTAGGCGATCTGTATTGCAACGGTGTCTGCATCCTCGTGAATGCGTCAGGGATCTATGTAGGACAGAACGCGAACATCGACGCGGCGGGTCTTGTTCTTTCAACTCGGGACATAACCGATTCAGATTTTATTTCCGGGAACTATGTGTTCAAAAAACTTTCCGATGAACAACTTGACATGCTTTTGTTGAACGAGGGAACGATAAAGATCCATGACGGCGGTTTTGGTGTCTTGATCGCGGGCGCTGTTGAAAACAGGGGAACAATAATTTGTCCCGCGGGAAAGATCGTCCTGGCGGGAGGCGACGCGATAAAACTTGATATCGCGGGCAACGGATTAATTTCTGTCGCGATACTTGAAGAGACCGCGTCAAAAATCCTGGATTACGAAGGAAATCCGATAACGGACCAGATAAAAAATTCCGGGCGCCTGGAAGCGAATGGCGGAACAGTTATTTTAAAAGCGGAAAGTGTCACGGATATTTTTCAGTGCGCGATAAATCTTGAAGGCTTTGTCATGGCAAACAAAGTGGAAGAGAAAGACGGAAAGATCTGTTTGGTTGCTGATAGCGAAGTAAAACTTAACGCGGAAATGCAAGCGACACAAATCGAGATATCCGCGGGAAAAATTTCAGGCGCACCTGATCGTGTCCACGCAAAAGGTGATTATCTGAAAGTCGAAGCACCCGAAATAAACATTCATTCAGAAGCTATAACAACTCATATTATTGACACCGACAGTGGCATAAATATTAAAGAACTTATTGAAATACCCGAAAGTAATTTAATTAAACTTATAGGCGAAGATACCGGAGAAGTAACATACATAAAAACACATAACATCACTTTAGAAACTCCCAGGGGCGATGTAAATACCGCGCCTGGCGTGGTCATACCCGGTAATGAGGTCAAAGTGTCCGCGCGGCGGATAGGCTCGCGCGACAATCCTGTTAATATTGATGCCAACCTCACCTATATTAACAGGATACAAGGCGACATCATTGTCTCCGATATGTGGGGACTTGGGTCGACCATCTCTATCAGGGGTCCTGACCCGCACCCGGATAGTTGGGGCGCTGTTGTTTATAACGGCGGTTCTGACCTCGTTCTTGAAGCGGAAAATGTCGTTCTCTCGGGTAATGAACCTGTCCATTTATATGGAAATATTACCTTCCATAATCTCAGCTGTACCGTTCCGGGGAAAGAAATATATTTTGAAGCCGGGAAAACCTGCACCATATTGGGCGATCTGAAGATGCAGGGTGCCGATGCTCAGCACATTAAACTGCTCTCGTCCGAGGAAGGGAGTTACTGGTTTATAGACGCGCGCGGGGGCAGGGACCTTACCTATACCTGGGTCGAAGATTCCTATAATCTTGCCCCCGATGAGGTCATGATGACGGAATCCACCAATAGGGGCGGGTGCTTCGGGTGGGATCCAACAGCCACCTGGACGGGGGCTGTGGATAACCTCTGGTCCGAGCCGGGCAACTGGATCGGTCTTGGCGGAGGGGTTATACCGGGAGCCGGGGATGATGTGGTGTTCGATGTTACCAGCAGCGCTGATTCTACCATAGACCAGGCCTTCACGATCGCTTCTTTAACGATAGATGCCGCGTATGGGGGGACCATAACACAGAGCGGTAATTTGGCCGTCTCGGGCGATTACGCGCAGTCCGGCGGGACGTTAAGCTGCACGGATCCGGCGGCACATTCTTTTACGGTCGGCGGGAGCTTCAATCTAACAGGCGGCGCGTTCAACCGCTTCACCGGGACAGGAACAAGCGGCGATCCGTTCTTAGTTAGGGATATATATGACCTTCAGGCGATAGACCTCCGTTTATACAGCTACTATAGCCTTAATAATAATGTTGATGCCGCCGTTACACAGAGTTGGAATTCAGATGGCGCGGGTGGCTATTACGGGTTCAACCCGATAGGGAGCAGTTCCACCTGGTTCAGCGCCGTCTTCGACGGCCGGAACAACACGATATCGAATCTTTACATTAACAGGCCTGCCGAGACCCATATCGGCCTGTTTGCCCGCACCCGCGGGGGCGGACAGGGGATACGTAACGTCGGGCTGGTCGGAGGCAGTGTCACCGGAGGCGACAGGACAGGAAGTCTTGTCGGTTACGTTGAGTATTCCGTAATAGAGAACTGTTATGCTACAACCGATGTGACAGGCACATACCGTATGGTTGGAGGACTGGTCGGATCAGCCAGCGGTAATGGCAGGATCACCGGTTCATACGCGGAAGGAACTGTGGCGGGTGCCGGCAGCAATGTCGGGGGGCTGGTAGGGCAGGCCGGTAATAATTTTACCATCGAGAATTCTTACGCCACGGGTGCTGTAACGAATAGTTCATACAATACCGGTGGTCTGGTAGGTAATGTAAATAACTGTACTATTACCGGCTCATATGCCACAGGTGATGTATCGAGCACAGGCAGCGGTGAAGCTACCGGCGGCTTGGTAGGTTATTTTATTTCAGGAACCATCACTGATTGCTATGCCACTGGAAATATAATAAGTAATGCTAATCTGAGTGGTGGTCTGGTCGGTTACAGCCAGGGCACGATCAGCGGTTGTTATGCTACCGGAGAAGTTACCGGTGCTATGAATGGCGGAGGCCTTGTCGGCGGTGTTTATCCGGGTGGTATTGTTGAGAACTCCTATGCTATGGGCGATATAATATCGACTTCCGTGAATGTAGGGGGGCTTATCGGTTATTCATGGAGCGCGACGGTCAGCAATTGTTATTCCGCGGGGGTGCCGAGCGGAACGTTTAACGTGGGAGGGTTGATCGGCAGTGACAGCGGCGGTACTTACACGGCCAATTACTGGGACACGCAGACATCGGGGACGACGGATGGAGTGGGAAGTGTAGATCCCGACCCGGCGGGCGTAACGGGCAAGACCACGGCCGAGATGAAACAGCAGGCGACGTTCAGCGGATGGGATTTTAGTAATACCTGGATAATAGATGAAGGAAGCTCATATCCGCTTCTCCAGTGGCAGCTGTATATATGGGACGCGGGCGGCGACGGCACTTCGTGGACGGATCCATTGAACTGGAACAGGGATTCAGGTTATCCGGATGACGCGGATGACAGGGTATTAATAAATACAGGTAGTGCTACTATAGTGACGCCGTTCGGCGCGTCCTTGACGATAGGATATTTGAACCTTGGAAGCGGCTTCGCGGGGACGCTGCAGATCGCTAACGCGCTGACGCTGGACAATACCGGCCAGTGGCAGGGAGGCATGGGAATAGCCGCGGGGACTCTTCAGCAGAACGCGGACATCGCTATCTCAGGCGATTACGCCCAGTCGGGAGGAACGTTTACCTGCACCACAGGAGATGTCACCATAGGGGGCACTTTTACTCAATCAGCAGGCGAATTCAACGCTCCGGCAGGGAACCTGTATGTAAAAGGTGATTTCAGCCGCACGGGCGGAACGTTCAACCACAACTCGGGTACAATCATCTTTGACGGAACCACCGGCATCTCGGGTTCAAGCACCAATTCCTTTAATAATGTAACGATAACAGGAGCCCTTACCGCGCCTAATGCCAATATGAATGTGGCAGGCGACTGGACGAACAGTGGTACTTTTAACGCAGGCACAGGCACGGTGACGTTTAACGGCACCGCATCGGGCAAAGAGATCACAAACGGCACAGGTAATTCGTTCAATAATGTGCAATTCACCGGGGCCGGCGGGGAGTGGACCCTTCAGGACGACATGGGGGTGACCGGCCAATTCAAAGTAACGGACGGCGTATTTATATCAGGCACAAATGCAGTGACGCTCCAGGGGGCATCTGCGACATATTTGGCTGCGGATGTAAACAGTGCGAATACAGACTGGACCGGCGGCACATTGATCATACTTTCAGATATGGATCAGACACTTCCTTCCAGTGAGACATATAATAATTTGCAGCTCGGCAGGGATGCCGGGACGGGTACTACTGTCTATGACATCTTGGATACAGGCAGTACAATAAACGGCACCTGGACGATAGATGCTGACGCCAGGGTTCTTCTTGCCGCAAACGCGACCGGAGTGAACAAGGTATACGACGATACCACGGATGCTGCTGTGACGCTTTCTGATAATCGTATGGCCGGTTGGTACGATAATTTTACTACCAGTTATTTCAGCGCTGATTTTAGCGATCAGAACGTGGGTGTCGGCAAGGCTGTCAGCGTGAATGGTATATCACTTAGCGGGTCAGACGCCGGCAAATATCAGCTCAGTTCGACAACGGCTTCAACAACAGCTGATATTACAGCTAAACCCTTGACCATAACCGCGCAGCCCAACACAAAGGTCTACGATGACGGTGTGACCGCGGCGGCAGTGCCTTTGGTCAGCGGCCTTGAAGGAAACGATACGGTAACCGGACTTAGTGAAGTCTATGACACGCAACACGCGGGGACGGGCAAGACCCTGTCGGTTGACACATACACAGTGAATGACGGTAACAGCGGCAATAACTACTCGGTAAGTCTGGTAAGCGACACGACCGGCGAGGTTACCACAAGGCCGATAACTGTGACCGCCTTGACGGATACAAAGGTGTGCGACGGGACAACAAGTTCGGCCGAAGTGCCTGTGATAACAGTAGGAAGTCTTGCCGGGGATGATACAGCGGACTGGACCCAGACGTTTGATACTATGAAAGCCGGCACAGACAAAGTGTTAACCCCGTCCGGCACAGTGAACGATGGGAATGGAGGCCTGAATTACGCTGTTACATTTATCACGGATGATACCGGTGTGATCCTGCCGGCAGCGGTGAGTTATTTGTTATTCATCGATCAACCTCCTGCACATGAGGCGGCTGGGGCAGTTATAACGCCGGCTATAACAGTAAACGCTTATGACGGATATGACAACCTCTGCACGAATGACAGTTCCACGGTAATAGACATGGCGATAGACAATAATCCCGGAGGAGGAATACTATCAGGCGATACGGATAAAGTTCTTGTTAACGGTGTGGCGACATTTAATGATCTAAGCATAGATCAAAAAGGTGTAGGATATACACTGGTAACTTCCTCCGGTGCCGCGCAGCAGGATACGTCCAATAGCTTCAATATCGGTATAGCGGTATGGGATGGCAGCGAATCGACAGCTTGGAACACTCCGGGCAACTGGGACATAGGCGACACACCTCCGGCCAGCTACGATGTGCAGATACCCGTTACCCCGAACGATCCGGTTCTTTCCGGGCCGACTACAGTAGACAACCTGACGATCAATTCCGGGGCTCAGCTTTCAGCTGGAAGTAACACCCTTACTGTTAACGGTAACTGGACAAATAACGGCACTTTCGATGCCGGCGCTTCCACCGTGATCTTCAGCGGCGGCGGGGACGCTGTTATTTCAGGATCCAATACCTTCAATAATTTACGATCCCCGGCAGGCGCGAAGCAAAGTCTTACGTTTGAAAACGGAGAGACCCAGATTATAGAGGGCACCTTGTTCTTAAGGGGAATTGGAGAAAGCGACCTGCTGATCCTGCAAAGCGGAACGCCGGGGCAGGAGTGGTTCATAGAAAATCCAAGCGATAATAATGATATGGAATTCCTGGATGTGAGAGATTCCCATAACCTGGGCAGTCTCTTGATCGCTCCGGGCAGTACTCTTACTGATTGTATCGGCTGGGCGACAGCTCCGCCGTCACCTCCAGCGCCGCAGCCGGGGATAGCAGCGAATGAGGATGAGATTAACAATGCCGTTTACGCGAGCGACAGGATTTTCGGTGATGTAAGGAATTCGATCCAACGGGAAGAAGTAGCACGCGCTGTCCAGATAACTGGGCGGGAATTGACGGTCATGAGCTGGGAGGCAGTGGATATGATCAATATCCCTCCGGGAGATATAGGAACCGGAATAGAACGCGCGTTCGCGATAGGGGAAGAAGTTTTCAGAGTGGTGCCATGATCAATATTTAAGATCGATCGAGACATGCAGCCGGCCGGGAGCCGTTTGCGTGATAGGCCTGTTGCCGACGGGAAAACCCCATTCTAATCTTACTATGCCGAATTTCATTGCCCTTATCCTTAAGCCCACACCTACGCCTGCCAGGCTGTCGTCCGGTCTTTCGGTTTGGCTTTTCCCGCGTTTTTGACCGTAGCCGTAGTCAAAAAACACTACACCGGTTATGTCGTCCTTGAACGGCCTGTCATCGAAAGGAAGTTTTATCTCCTCGGGGATGAAGTAGGCAGGGATCAGGATCTCAAAATTCACCTGGAAAGCGTTGTCCGCCAGGAAATCGCCTGAGGGATAACCCCGCACGGAATTTATGCCTCCAAGGCTGAATTCTTCCTGGGGAGGCAATATCTCTGAGGCGATCTGACCTTTAAATTTTGCAACGGCTCTCAAATCAAAAACCGGGAGAGATCTGGTATGGTTGATGTTCAGGTTGAAAATGGAAAACGTATTTGACGCCTGCCTTGAGGACAGGGGAGACCTGCTGCGAGCGCCGAAACCGTTTATCCCCTGTGTAAATTCCGGGTTCATGTACGTGACCGCTCCGGGATATTCATGGATCATGTTACTGCCGAAGGTCAGTATCCTCAACCTGTCCCTGTTGATCGCCCCCTGGTATATGTCGGTATTCTTGTCCTTGGCTTCGAATCCCGTGTAGATCTCTCCCCTGTAAGAGCCGTTCTGAAAAACATCCTGGTGGACGAAGAAACTGGTGGTCCGGGCTTCGGATTCAAGACCAAAGGAACCGAACTCCTTCTTGGGAGAAGACTGGCTATAACTGTACCCGTACATTATTGAAGTCCCGAAGTTCGTTATCGGGACCGAATGATAGCCGTAGATGCCCAGGAAATGTTTTCCGAAAGAGTAACCAAGGAGCAGGATATCGTCCACGAACAAAAAGTTATTATGTCTTAACCCGACACCCCATCTCGCTATTCCTGACGAAACCGTTCCTTCGTTGTCAAAAGAGCCCGTCGGGTGGATAGGGAAGCGGGTGTCCACATCGAGAGTGACGTCGGTAGTTCTGGGTTTATCCCCGGCATGAAGAGTCGCCTTTACGGTGCGGTCGGCGTTCTTATTCATAAGATACAGGCTTTTGGACATCTTGTCATAACGAAGGATCTGGTTTTGTTTGATCGTCCAGTAGAACTTGACCATATCTTTATCAAAATACTTGTGGTCGTTGACGTGCAAAGAGCCCATTTTTGCTTCTACCACTTGCAGTTTGACGACACCGTCCCTGATCTCCTGTGGAGGGACAAAACAGGCAGTGATTATTCCTCTCCGCAAGTATTCTCGTTCTATTTCATCTGAAAGGATGCTCAAGTCGTTTATGCTGATCTTTTTATTTTCATACTTTTCAATAAGAGACCTGAACTCTTCAGGAGGGAAGCTCTCGGTGCCTTCCAGGAGTATTTTTTTAGCGAAAAAAGTGACAGCAGGGGCTTCCGGCTTTTTCTCTTCTTCTTCGACTATCTTGGGTTTCTCAGGAGGGGCTTGCATTTCCTTTTGCGCTTCCTCGCGGAAAGGACGGTCGACTTCTTTGGTGATCTGGCCTATATCCGGCGGTTGAGCAAACGCGGCAGGCATAAGCCCGGCAAGGAAAGCGACGCAAGGCAATATAACGAAATATGTTACCTTCTTAATATTCATGAATGCCCTAAGTTATCTTTACTAAGTTTACATTATACAAAACCGTTTTTCAAATAGAAGTTGAATTTTTATTGATAATGAATATAATAAGGGTGGTAAAAAGCATAAACCCACCAACAAAGGAGATGTTATGCCCAGGAGAGATGATATCCACAAGGTTCTTATAGTAGGTTCAGGTCCGATAATAATAGGTCAGGCGTGTGAATTCGACTATTCCGGCACCCAGGCCTGCAAGGCTTTAAAAGAAGAGGGATATGAGGTCGTGCTTGTAAATTCCAATCCGGCCACCATAATGACTGACCCCGAAATGGCCGACAAGACCTATATAGAACCGCTGACCCCGGAAAGCCTGGAGAGGATAATAGAAAAAGAAAAACCGGATGCCATACTTCCTAACCTCGGAGGCCAGACAGGGCTCAATCTTTCTTCAACGCTTTACAAGTCCGGCGTCCTGAAAAAACACGGCGTAGAGGTCATAGGCGTCAAGGCGGACGCTATAGAAAGGGGAGAAGACCGGATCATATTCAAAGATACGATGAACAAACTCGGCATCCCTATACCGAAATCAGAACCTTCACATTCGGTCGAAGAGGCGGAACAAATAGCCGAGAAACTGGGTTACCCCGTTGTTCTGCGCCCGGCGTACACCCTGGGAGGAACAGGCGGCGGGATAGCTTATAACGTCGAAGAGCTGAGGGCGATCGTCGCCCGCGGCCTTGCGGCAAGCATTGTCCACCAGGTGCTGGTCGAGGAATCCGTCCTGGGTTGGGAGGAGCTTGAGCTTGAGGTCGTACGCGACCAGAAAGACCGGAAGATCACGGTATGCTTTATAGAGAACATAGATCCCATGGGCGTCCATACCGGCGACAGCTTCTGTTCCGCGCCGATGCTGACCGTCCCTGAGCCGCTCCAGAAACGCATGCAGGATCTTTCTTACAAGATAGTCGACGCGATCGGTGTGGTTGGAGGGACAAATGTCCAGTTCGCCCATAACCTGGAAGACGACCGCCTGGTAGTTATCGAGATCAACCCCAGGACTTCCCGGTCTTCGGCGCTGGCATCGAAAGCGACGGGTTTCCCGATCGCCAGGATATCCGCCAAGCTCGCCGTGGGACTGACCATGGACGAGATCCCTTACTGGAAAGAAGGCACCCTTGATAAGTACGAACCGAGCGGTGACTACGTGGTCATAAAGTTCGCCCGCTGGGCCTTCGAAAAATTCCCCCAGGCCAAGGACGTGATCGGGACACAGATGAAGGCCGTGGGCGAGGTCATGAGCATCGGGAAGACGTTTAAGGAAGCATTCCAGAAATCGATACGCTCACTGGAGATCAAAAGGTACGGCCTTGGCGTTGAAGAGTTCAAGGAGCTTTCCAGGGACAAGCTGATCGAAAGGCTCGCCGTGCCGTCCAGCCAGAGGATATTCCTGATGTACGAAGCTCTGCGCAGGGGAGTTACGGTCGAAGAGCTTTACGAGATGACGCACATAGGCCGCTGGTTCATAAACGAAATGAAAGAACTTGTCGAATACGAGGAAGAGCTTATCAAGCATTCATGGAAGGACCTGCCCGATGATATGCTTGCCAAGGCAAAGGAGTGGGGTTTTTCCGACCGTTATTTGTCCGGGCTCTTCAAGGTCAATGAGTCAGCAGTAAGGGAAAAAAGGATATCCATTGGGAAAAACGGCCGGTACGGAACGGTCCCGGTAAGCGGTGTCGAGAACGCGGCATATTACTATTCCACTTATATCGGTGAGGATACGGTTCCCGTATCACCCAACAAGAAAGTCATGATACTCGGCGGAGGGCCGAACCGTATCGGCCAGGGAATAGAGTTCGATTACACCTGCGTCCATGCCGCGTTTGCCCTGCGCGACGAAGGGTTTGAATCGGTCATGGTCAACTGTAACCCCGAAACCGTTTCCACTGATTATGACACTTCCAACAAACTGTATTTTGAACCGTTGACAGTTGAGGATGTCTTGACGATCTATCAGAAGGAGAAACCCGAAGGGGCGATCGTGCAGTTCGGCGGCCAGACCCCGCTGAACCTCGCTCAGGAACTGAAGAACGCCGGGGTAAAGATCCTGGGGACCACCCCCGAAAGCATCCATCTTGCGGAAGACAGGGAACACTTCCGTGAAAAAATGATAGCCCTGGACATCCCCCAGCCTGAAAGCGGGACCGCCAGGTCCCTGGAGGGAGCTGGCAAAATAGCCGGAAAGATCGGTTATCCCTTGATGGTCCGGCCTTCCTATGTCCTTGGCGGCAGAGGAATGGAGATCATCTATGACGAAGAAAGCCTCAAGAAATACGCGTTGGAAGCCATAAAGGTAAGCCCTGAACACCCGATGCTCATAGACAGGTTCCTGGAACGCGCCGTAGAAGTCGAGGTAGACGCTGTGTGCGACGGTGAAAAGACGTTTGTCGGGGCGATCATGGAGCACATCGAACTAGCCGGTGTCCATTCCGGAGATTCGGCGTGCGTCATACCGACCAGGACGATCAAAGCCGAACATCTGGGGATGATCGAGGAATATACGGCGGCCATAGGTAAAGAGCTTAAGGTCATAGGTTTGATGAACATCCAGTACGCTATCTGCGACGATAAGGTCTATATCCTCGAGGCGAACCCACGGGCATCCCGGACGGTTCCGCTTGTTTCTAAGCTGACCGGGATACCGCTGGCGCGCATAGCCACCCAGATAATGCTGGGTAAGAAGATAAAGGACTTTCCTGAACTGGTCAAAAAGAAGCTCCCGTATTTTGGAGTAAAAGAAGCGGTATTGCCGTTCAACATGTTTCCTGAGGTCGACCCCTTACTTGGCCCGGAGATGAAGGCTACAGGCGAAGTCCTGGGAATAGCGGAAACGTTCGGGGAGGCCTTTTACAAGGCCCAGGAAGCCGCCGGCTCCAGGTTGCCCGTAGAAGGGAACGTCCTGCTTACTGTGGCTGACAAAGATAAGAACTATCTTTTGCCGATAGCCAAGAAGATACTGCAGCTTGGTTTCAAGATCTACGCCACGCAGGGGACGCACCAGTTCCTGAAGGAAAAGGCCGTGGAAAGTACCGAGATAAAAAAGCTTTACGAGGGCAGGCCCAATATCGCCGACGCTGTTAAGAACGGTGAGATACAGCTTATAATCAACACACCTGTAGGCAAGAGCAGCAAATATGACGACAGTTATATCCGCATAAAGGCCGTCCAGCATAAGATACCGTATATCACTTCGATGGCGGCGGCCGAGGCCAGTGTTGACGGCATAGAGGCGATACAAAAGAAAAAGGTCTCGCCCAAAGCACTCCAGGATATCTATGTCGACCTTCGGGAAGCCGAGAAGAAAAGAAACCAGGAATTCGCGGTTCAGAGCAAATAGAAGGTGTTTGATGTTTGCTGACAAGAAAGAATACTGCGGCGTGTTCGGTATTTTCGGACACGAGCAAGCCATAGACTTGACGTATCTCGGTCTTTACTCCCTCCAGCACAGGGGCGAGGAATCCTGCGGCATAGCCGTTTTTGACGGCCGGCGCGTTCGCCAGATAACGGGCATGGGCCTTGTTTCCGAAGTCCTTAGCAGGGACAAGCTCAAAGGCTTAAAGGGAAAAACGGTCATAGGGCATGTCCGTTATTCCACCACAGGTTCGAGTATTTTAAGGAACGCCCAGCCGTTCATGATCCGCCATCACAAATTCTCCGTTTCCATAGCGCATAACGGGAACCTTATCAACGCCATTAAGCTCCGCAGAAAATTGGAAGAAAAAGGCGCTATTTTCCAGACTACGATGGATTCGGAGATAGTCCTTCATCTTCTTGTGCGTTCCGACAGGGGATCGATCGAAGACAGGCTGGTCGATGCCTTGGGGCAGTGCGAAGGAGCTTATACCATGCTGTTTCTCTCCGAGGATAAGATGATCGGCGTCCGTGATCCTTACGGTTTTCGGCCATTGTGTCTTGGAAAGAAAGACGGGTCATATGTTCTCGCGAGCGAGACCTGTTCACTCGACCTTTTAGACGCTGAATTCATAAGAGAGGTCGAGCCAGGGGAGATGGTAATAATCACGGAAAAAGGCATAGAATCGAAAAAGCCGTTTCAAGAGGTGAAAAGGGCCAGTTGTATTTTCGAATTTATATATTTCGCCCGGCCTGATAGTCGCATATTCGGACAAAGTGTCTACGAAGTAAGGAAAAGACTGGGAATGCAGCTTGCCAGGGAGTACCCGGCGGAAGCTGATATAGTCATGTCTATACCGGATTCCGGCAATTACGCCGCCCTTGGATATTCAGAAGAAAGCGGCATCCCTTTCGAATTCGGCATGATAAGGAACCACTACATAGGGAGGACTTTCATCCAGCCTTCCCAGAAAAGGCGCAGGCACGGCGTTAAGATCAAACTGAATCCCATAAAAGACGTCCTGAAGGGCAAAAAAATAGTAGTAGTGGAAGACTCGATCGTAAGGGGAACTACGACAAGCAGCAGGATAAAAGCCATAAGAGAGACGGGAGTAAAGGAAATACACATGCGGATCAGCTGCCCGCCGATCGTGTTCCCGTGTTTTTACGGTATCGATTTTCCCAGCCGAAAAGAGCTTATCGCCAACGAGCTTTCAGTGGAAGAGATCGGTAAGTTTATAGGTGTTGACAGTTTGAAATATTTGAGCCATGATGGTATGCTTAAAGCCGCCGGCTCAGGCGGCAACGGTTTCTGTACCGCTTGTTTCAGCGGCGGTTACCCGACAAAGGTCCACAAAACCGCGATCAAAACGCCTTTTGAAAAGAGTTAAAGGAGATATAAATGTCTCTTGAATGGTGGGAATATTACGAGATAAACCATAGAGTGAGGAACTTGAAAGAAGATATCGAGCGGCTGGAAAAAGAGATCAAAAGTCTGCATGCGGAGGTCGAAACACTCAAAGGAACTAAAGCAAAGAGATCCATTTGGGGACGTTTAGCAGGCCCTGGGGAATAGGAGAAGGTCAAGTGGATACGAATAAAGCGATAGAAAAGGCGAAAGATCATTTTGCTGAAGTGATCCGTGAGCAGCTTGAACGTGTCGAACGCATGAAGAAGGGCGAGGAGTGGACCGACTACAGATCACTTAAACCCATAATAATAGGGGTCTGCTGGGGAGACGGGATAGGGAAGATAATATCAAAACACGCCTCGCATGTTCTTGAACAGTTCCTTAAGGACGAGGTGTCTGCCGGAAACGTTGAATTCAGGCAGATATCGGGTCTTACGATAGAGAACCGCGCTAAACACATGAAAGCCATCCCGGATGACGTCCTTAAAGAGATAAAAGGCTGCCATGTCATATTGAAAGGGCCTACGACCACTCCCCAGGTAGGTGATGAATGGCCGAATATTGAAAGCGCGAACGTAGCCATGAGAAGAGAGCTGGATCTCTTCGCGAACGTCCGCCCCGTAAAAGTCCCTTCCGAGGGGATCGACTGGACGTTCTTCAGGGAAAATACCGAAGGTGCCTACATTCTCGGCTCAAAAGGGCTGGACGTGACGGAAGACTTGAGTATAGACTTTAAAGTGATAACCGAACAGGGCGCGGAAAGAATAATACGCATGGCCTTTGAGTACGCTAAGGACAACGGGCTCAAAAGGGTCACCGCCGTCACAAAAGCTAACGTGATGAAGGCCACCGACGGGAGGTTTTCCAGAATAGCGAAAAGGATGGCGGAAGAATATAAAAAGTTCGGGATAGAGCAGGATGAATGGTATATAGATATCATGACCGCTAAACTCATAGATCCCGCAAGGCGCAGGGATTTTCAGGTCATGGTCCTGCCGAATCTTTACGGGGACATACTTACGGATGAGGCCGCCCAGCTGCAGGGCGGTGTCGGCACGGCAGGGAGCGCTAATATCGGCAAACGCTGGGCTATGTTCGAGGCCATACACGGCAGTGCCCCTCGTATGGTAAAGGAAGGCCGCGATATATACGCCGATCCGTCGTCCATGATACGCGCCGCCGCGATGCTTTTGAGGCATATAGGCTACCCTGACAGGGCGAAGCGCCTGGATATGGCGCTGGAAGTCTGCGTCCAGTTCGAGAAAAAGCTGGTTATAACAGGCCGCGACACGGGCGCGACAGGCGAAGAATTCACGAATTACCTTCTTAAATGGTGTGACAACCCGGATCTCGAAAAGACTTGGAAAAAATATGCAACCAGCGGTGAATGAGGGATGACTGTTGGATGTTGGATACTCGGTGTTCGATCGAAGAAGGGCAGTAAGTTCCCGTACAGGGAGGATCTACCCTACCGGGCACAGGCACACCGGCCGGAGGGGCCCTGGTAGCGAATATACTGCACTTCTCAATCCGCAAGAGCATAGCGCAAAATGCAAAGAGCGATAAATCATGGAGAAAAAAGCGCCGGAAGGCATACTGATAATCGATTTTGGCTCCCAATACGTCCAGCTTATCGCCAGGCGTATAAGGGAGAATCGCGTCCGGTCACTGGTAGGATCGCCAAAAATAACTCCCGCTAAAGTAAAGAAGATAAATCCCTGCGGTATGATCCTTTCCGGCGGACCGTCAAGCGTCTACGATAAGCTCTCCCCGGGACTTGACCCGAAGATACTGGAGCTCGGTGTCCCGGTTCTCGGTATATGCTACGGCATGCAGCTTCTCGGAAAGATGATGGGAGGGAAGATCGCGAAAAGCGGCAAAAGGGAATACGGGCACACGGTAGTCTATTTCGACAGGAAGAACGGACTTTTCAAAGGCCTGCCCCAAAAAGGCGTTACCTGGATGAGCCATCGCGACAAGGTGGCTAAGCTTCCGAAAGGTTTTAGATCCATCGCTTCAAGCGGCAATACGAGGAACGCTTCGTTCGCGGACCCGGCAAGGAAGATATACGGCGTCCAGTTCCATCCGGAAGTCGTCCATACTGAAAACGGCGGAAAGATCCTGAAGAACTTCATTTTTAATGTTTGCGGGTGCAAAAGGACATGGACGATGAAGTCTTTCATCGACCACCAAGTAAAAGAGATACGCGAAAAAGTAGGGAAGAAACACTTGATCCTGGGTCTTTCAGGAGGCGTGGACTCGACGGTTTGCGCCGTTCTCCTCCATAAAGCGATCGGCAAGCAGCTGCACTGCATATTCGTGGATAACGGCCTTTTGCGGAAAAATGAAGTAGATAGAGTAGTAAAACTTTTCAAAAAGAATATAAAGCTTGACCTCAAGGTGGTTGACGCAGAAAAGAGGTTTCTCAAGGCGCTTAAAGGCGTGACCGACCCCGAGAAAAAACGGAAGATAATCGGCAGGACTTTTATCCATGTGTTCGAGGAAAGCGCTCAAAAGACCAGGAACGCTTCTTTCCTCGCGCAAGGCACTTTATATCCTGATGTGATCGAGTCTCAGTCGTTTTTCGGGGGGCCGAGCAAAACCATAAAGTCGCATCATAACGTGGGAGGGCTGCCCAGGAAGATGGGGCTTAAGCTTGTCGAGCCTTTGAGGGAGCTTTTCAAGGACGAAGTCAGAAAAGTCGGCGAAGAACTCGGCCTTTCAAAAGAGATCACCGGTCGTCAGCCGTTTCCCGGCCCGGGCCTTGCTGTCAGGATCCTGGGCGAGACGACAAGAGAACGGCTTGATGTATTAAGGGATGTCGACTGGATAATCGTCGATATCGCGAAAAAGTACGGCGTCTACGGCAAGACCTGGCAGATATTCGGTGTTCTCCTCCCGGTAAAAAGCGTCGGCGTAATGGGGGATGCCAGGACATATGAAAATACGGTAGCTATCCGCGCCGTGACCAGCGTTGACGGCATGACGGCGGACTGGGCAAAGATGCCCTATAAGATCCTAGGGGAACTATCCAACAAGATCATCAATGAAGTAGAAGGCGTCAACAGGGTAGTCTACGACATAAGCTCCAAGCCGCCCAGCACCATTGAGTGGGAATAATCTCGTCGATCGTGGATCGAAAGTTGTATGGTTAAATGTTTGTTCTGTTGTAAGCGGGGCTTTAAATTTCCGAGCGGGCACGGTTCGCCCGTGTCTTAACTTCCTGCGAGAGCGAGGAAATTTTAGAGTCCGATTACCTCGCTGGGGGAATCGGACGTCCCCGCGAAAATAGAACAAACATTTGAAAACGGGGAAATATGCGTTACGCTAGAATAGAAGTGCGAGACAAGAAGGGCATCTATGACGCCGTTGCCGAAGGTCTGAAACGCGATATAAAAGACCTGGGCATAAAGAACGTCAAAGACGTGGAATATATCCAGGTCTATACGCTTCAGGGGAATATCGCTCCGAAAACACTCCGGATCATCGCCGGCGAGATCCTTGCCGATAAGGTCTCGCAAGAGTACGATTACAGGGGAGGGTTTAAACCCGGGAAGTCCGGGAACCACCATGTCGTGGATATAGCGTACAATCCCGGCGTGATGGACCCCGTTGAGGAAAGCACGATGAAGGCGATAAGAGACATGGGCGTGAAGAGTGTGGCGTCCGTTTCAACTTCAAAAAAATATATCATAAAAGGGGCGCTCGAACCCAGCCAATTAGAGAAGATCACCCAGAAGCTTCTTTATAACAAGATGATACAGCACGTTGTGGTGCATAAAGAGAAAAAGAAGAAGCTCAGATCCTACGAGTTCAAGCCGGTAGAAGTCGATATAATCAATATTACTGATCGCCTGCTCCAACGCATGAGCATCGAAAAGCAGCTCTATCTTAACCTGGCGGAGATGAAGGCGATCCAGGAATATTTCAGGGGGATAGGCCGTAATCCCACCGATTGCGAACTGGAGACGCTGGCCCAGACATGGAGCGAGCATTGTAAACACAAGACCCTTATGGGCCGCGTGAACTACAACGGCAGGATAATAGAGAATCTGCTCAAAGAGACGGTGATGAAAGTGACCCGCGAACTGAAAAAGCCCTGGTGCGTTTCGGTTTTCAAAGACAACGCGGGCGTTATAAGGTTCGATTCAGAGCATGATGTCTGTTTTAAGGTCGAGACGCATAACCATCCTTCCGCGCTTGAACCCTATGGAGGGGCTGAAACGGGTATCGGCGGGGTTATCCGCGACCCGCTTGGGACCGGCAGGGGGGCGAAACCGATCGCTAACACGGATGTGTTTTGTTTCGGCATCCCCGACATGCCGGTCTCAAAAGTTCCTAAGGGAGCTCTTCACCCGAAACGGGTCATGAAAGGTGTCGTCAGCGGTGTCCGTGATTACGGTAACAAGATGGGGATACCCACCATCAACGGTTCGGTGTTCTTCGATGAAAGATATACAGGTAATCCTCTTGTTTACTGCGGGAATGCCGGTATTATGCCGAAAAAGTTTTCCACGAAAAAGGTATCCCCCGGTGACCTTATCGTGGCTGTGGGCGGAAAGACCGGGCGCGACGGCATCCACGGCGCGACGTTTTCTTCCGCCGAACTTACCACGGAATCTGAGACCATTTCCTCTACAGCGGTCCAGATCGGCAACCCGATAACCGAAAAAAAGATGGTCGACACCATAATAAAAGCGCGAGATAAAGAACTATACGAGGCCATAACCGATTGCGGTGCCGGAGGTTTTTCAAGCGCGGTCGGCGAGATGGGAGAGAAAATAGGGGCGGAAGTTTACCTTGAAAAGGCGCCCCTGAAGTACGAAGGTCTCCAGCCCTGGGAGATATGGGTTTCGGAAGCCCAGGAGAGGATGGTCCTTGCCGTAAAACCGGCAAAGCTGAAGAAGCTTATGGACATTTTCAGTTCCGAGAATGTCGAGGCGACGGTAATAGGTAAGTTCACGGACGATAAAAAGCTGCGCTTATATTATAAAAAACATAAGGTCGCAGACCTCGAGATGTCGTTTCTGCATGACGGGGTTCCGCGCATCACAAGAAAGGCTACCTGGAAAGCGCCGAAAGAGAACAAGGCAATAAAAAGAAAAGAGCCGAAAGACCTCACGCCGCCTCTCATCAAGATACTGTCGAGTTGGAACGTCTGCAGCAAGGAGTGGATCATCAGGCAGTATGACCACGAGGTCCAGGGAGGCAGCATCCTTAAGCCTCTGGTAGGGGTGGAGAATGATGGACCTTCGGACGCGTCGATAGTACGGCCCATCCTTACGGGCAAGAAGGGCATAGCTCTTTCGAACGGGATCAACCCGAGATACGGCGATATCGATCCTTATTGGATGGCAGCAAGCGCCATAGACGAAGCCTTAAGGCAGATCGCGGCGATCGGCGGCGATATAGAAAAGACAGCGATACTGGACAATTTCTGCTGGGGGAATACCGACAAGCCGAAACAGCTGGGCGGGCTGGTCCAGGCCGCCAGGGCTTGTTATGATATGGCCAAGGTCTTCGGTACGCCTTTTATTTCAGGGAAAGACAGCCTCAATAACGAATTCAATATGGGTAAAAGAACGGTTTCCATACCGCCGACGCTTTTGATATCGGCGATCGGCATCATTGACGATGTTTCAAAAACGGTTTCATCCGACACCAAGGAGCCGGGAAACCTGCTTTATGTGCTTGGGGAGACGTTTCAGGAAATGGGCGGCTCGCATTATTTTCTCGTCAACAAACTCTCAGACGGCGTAGTGCCGAGGGTCGACCCCGCGGCATCAAAAAAGATCATGAAGCGCCTGCGCGATGCCATAAAAAAAGGATTAATACGGTCAGCACACGATTGCTCTGAGGGAGGGATCGCTGTATGCCTGGCGGAAATGCTTTTTTCCGGCGGGTACGGCGCTGAAGTTTCGCTGAAGAACGCGCCGAGGGCGAAAGACGTAAAGCGGAACGACGTGCTTCTTTTCTCAGAATCGAATTCAAGGTTTATAGTGGAAATCCCCGAAAAGAAGAAAAAAGAGTTCGAAAAGCTCATGAAGGGGATACCTTTCGGCTTCCTGGGAAGAGTATCAGGAAATGACAAGTTGACAATAAAAGGCCTGGACGGCAGATGCGTTATTAACGCCGATATTAACGCCCTGAAAGGATACTGGAAGATGCCGTTTGAAAGAGTGATGCATGAAAAAAGTTAAGACCCTTATACTAAGGACTGCCGGGACAAATTGCGACATGGAGACGGTTCACGCGTTTCGCGAAGCGGGCTCTGAAGTCGACCTGCTTCACGTCAACGTCTTGATGAAGGATAAGAACAGTCTTTCCGGCTACCAGATATTGGCTATCCCCGGGGGTTTTACGTATGGCGACGATATCGCGAGCGGCAAGATCCTCGCGAACGAGCTGAAACACGCGATGAAAGAGCATCTTTCCCGTTTCGTCAAGGCAGGGAAGCTGGTCATCGGCATCTGCAACGGATTTCAGGTCCTTGTCAAGATGGGCATACTGCCGGACATAAACGCTGAAAAGGATTTCAGGGTAGAATCGACGCTCAGCCTGAACGATTCGGGAAAATTCGAAGACCGCTGGGTCTACCTCAAGACCACGACCGACGACCGACGACCGGCGACCGACGAAAAATGCATCTGGACCCGCGGCCTTCCCGATATCATCTATCTTCCTGTTGCGCATGCCGAAGGCAAGTTTTTGCCAAAGAACGACTCAGTCCTGAAAAAACTCCGGGATAACGGACAGATCGTCTTCAGGTATGCCGGCAAAGACGGGGGGCGTCCTTCTTATCCCGAGAACCCTAATGGTTCCATAGATGATATAGCCGGGATATGTGACCCGACCGGAAGGATACTGGGATTGATGCCTCATCCGGAAAGACACATAACGTATCTGCAGCACCCGAACTGGCGCAGGTATCCCGGAAAAAGTAAAGACATGGGCGTAGGACTGAAAATATTTGAAAATGGTGTAAATTTCGCGGAAAATTGCTTATAATATTTTAAAAGGAGCCAGGATGAAAGGAAAAAAACGTATCAACAGCAATACTCTTCCCGAAGAGGAACCATGGCGTGTATTTCGGATAATGAGCGAGTTTGTAGACGGCATCGAGACCTTGAGCTGTGTGGAAAAGGCCGTGAGCATATTCGGATCTTCGCGCCTTAAAAGAGACCATGAGTTTTATAAGCTGGCCGAACGAACTGCACGTCTTTTTTCCGAACACGGATACGCGATCATAACCGGCGCTGGGAACGGGGTGATGGAGGCTGCTAATAAAGGCGCGAAACAGGCAGGCGGTAATTCCATCGGTCTTAATATAGTGCTACCGCAGGAACAAACTCCTAATAAATATATAACATTACCGCTCGAGTTCCGCTATTTTTTCATAAGGAAATTCATGTTCGCGAAATACAGCAAAGCATTTGTCGCGTTCCCGGGAGGTTACGGGACCATGGATGAAGTCTTTGAGTTTTTGGCTCTGGTGCAGACCGAGAGGGTGGATCCTTTCCCGATAGTGCTTGTCGGCAAAAATTACTGGAAAGGGATGTTGGACTGGATACACAAAAAGGTTTTAAAGCTCGGCGCCATTGACAGGAAGGACCTTCAAATATTTTCAGTAATAGACGATCCAATAGAAATCGTGAAATACGTGAACGATTTTTACAAAAAGTAAGGAGGACAGCAAAATGCACGCCGAACACGAAGGCCACGAGGGAGAAAACCGACGAGAATTTTTTCGTGTCGATTACGAGGCGATCGTAAATTTAAGAGAACTCAAGGGCGAAAAACTCTCTTCAAAAGCGGACATCACAACGAGGAATATCAGCGCATGCGGGATACTGTTCCGGACTGAAAAAATACCCCCTGCGCTTTCCAGCATCACATGGGTAGCGCTGGACCCTAAAATGATGAGCGTTTGCTCGGAGATAGAGGACGACCTGTTGATACACAACGGAGGCATTTTTGGGAGAGTGGTAAGGATAGCAGAAGGCGAGCCCGGTAAATCATATGATGTTGGAATCGCTTTTCTGAGGAAGAAAAGCATGACGCAAGAAGAGATCGAACAGTTGATGTCGGAGAAATAATGGAAACGGTAAAAAATTTCTTTACTGGATTACTGGTTATAATTCTTTTCCTGATAGCCCTTGTCGTAGTCATTCTGGCCTGGCCTTTTATACTGGGGATCGGTTCGCTTCTTTTGTCGATCATAGCCGGCATACTTCTTATTGTCCTGATCTTTTACATAGTGGTCTTTGTTGGATACCTGGCCAGGCAATTTCTGAAGAAGAAATAACTGTCCTGCTATTGTGAGGAGCGGCGAAGCGATCTCGATATGGATACCGCGAAGTACGATAAATACTTGAGTGACAGGGGCGAAGATTTTGAGGCTATTTGCAAAAGATGCGGCGAGTGCTGTGGGGCGGATGACGACCCATGCATAAGGCTGGTCAAAAAAGAAGACGGAACGTATTTCTGCTGCAGCTACAAAAACCGGCTCGGACACCAGGAAACCGTCTCGGGAAAGATCTTTAAATGCATATCGATACGCGACCATATCGCGAAAGGATCGCTTAAGCCGGGATGCGCGTATAGAGGGATTATCGGAAATGCGACTTGAACTTACAAGAGAAGAGATACTGGAATACCACCTGGGAGGGAAAGTCGGCCTGGAGCTTTTAAAAGAGCTTACTTCCCAGAAAGACCTGAGCATGGCTTATACCCCCGGGGTGGCTCAGGTGTGCAAGGCCATCCAGGAAGACGAGGCGAAAAGCTGGTCCCTGACGGCGAAAGGCAACCTTGTGGCTGTTGTCACCGACGGGACGGCTGTCCTGGGCCTCGGAAACATCGGGGCCAAGGCTTCGATACCTGTCATGGAGGGGAAAGCCGTTCTTTTCAAGGCTTTTGCCGGTGTTGACGCCTGGCCTGTCCCCCTGGAAGGGGTTCTGGGCGAGAATGGAAAGACAGATGCCGCTAAGTTCATTGAAACCGTGAAAAATATCTCCTGCATGTACGGCGGCATAAACCTGGAAGATGTGGCCGCGCCGGCCTGTTTCGAGATCGAAGACCGCCTGGACGAGATGCTGGACATACCGGTCTTTCATGATGACCAGTGGGGGACGGCGATCATAACGCTTGCCGGTGTAAAGAATTACTGCGTCCTTTCCGGTAAAAAAATGGAAGAGCTTTCAGTAGCCGTTAACGGCGCGGGAGCGGCAGGTTTAAGGATAGCGGACATGCTGAAAGCGGCCGGAGTGAAGAACTGTGTTCTTTGCGACAGCAAAGGAGTCGTCCGTACCGGCAGGGAAGATTTGAACTCTCATAAAGTCCGTCACGCTGTCGAGACCGAGAAGAGGACTCTTGCTGACGCCATGAGGGGAGCGGACGTTTTTATCGGAGTTTCAGTCGCTGATTGCGTGACACCGGAAATGGTCCTGTCAATGGCGGAGTATCCCGCGATCTTCGCAATGGCCAATCCCGTTCCCGAGATCCAGCCGGAAGCCGTAAAGAAAAGCATGAAAAAACGCAAGTATGTCATGGCAACGGGCCGTTCCGATTACCCGAACCAGATCAACAACGTCCTTGGTTTTCCGTTCATATTCCGCGGGGCCCTTGATGTGCGTGCCAGGACGATAACCCTCGGGATGAAGACGGCAGCGGCGGATTCTTTGGCAGCCCTGGCCCGCGAAGGGAACGTGCCGGAAAAGGTCAAAAAGGTTTACGGTCATGATTTTGAGTTCGGACCGGATTATCTTATCCCGACGCCTTTTGATCCGCGCATAGCCGACCGGGAAGCCAGGGCTGTTGCAGAAGCGGCCATCAGAGACGGGGTTGCCGCGGTCGACAAACTCCCTGAAAAATACACTTAAAAGGTGAAATATGTGGAAATATACAGATAGGGTAATGGATCACTTTAAAAACCCCAGGAACGTCGGGGAGATAGAAAACCCCGACGCGGTGGGGGAAGTGGGCAATATCATATGCGGCGATGCCTTGAAGCTTACGCTTCGCATAGATAAAAAGACCGAAAAAATATTAGACGCCAAATTCCAGACTTTTGGGTGCGCGAGCGCTATTGCTTCGTCCTCTGTCCTTACAGAGATCATAAAGGGAATGACAGTAGATGAGGCCGCGAAAGTTACGAATAAGGATATAGCGGATTACCTGGGAGGCTTGCCGGACGAGAAGATGCACTGCTCGGTCATGGGAATGGAAGCCCTGGAAGCAGCCATCGCAAATTACAGGGGAGCCCCGGCAAAAAAGGCGATGGTCGGACAAGAAAAGATCATATGTAAATGTTTTAGCGTTACGGATAAAAAGATCATCCGTGCGATAAGGGAGAACAATCTAATGACCGTGGAAGAGGTGACCAATTACACAAAGGCCGGCGGCGGCTGCGGCCAGTGCAAGCCGGAGATAGAAAAGCTCCTCAAAGAATTCTGGGAAAAAGACGCGACAAAGAAAGAACGCGCAAAGCGCGCCGAACCCGAGAAAAAGCTCACGAACCTCCAGAGGATAAATCTTGTCCAGGAGACCATCGAGAGGGAAATACGCCCCCAGCTGAAATCGGACGGAGGGGACATGGAACTTGTAGACGTTGACCGGCACAAGGTCTATGTAAGGTTCCTGGGTGCCTGTCTTGGCTGTCCCGCGACAGGGGTCACGTTAAAAGCCCTGGTTGAAGCGAAATTAAAAGAATTCGTCGAGGAAAGCATCGAGGTCGAAGAGGTCAAAGAATGAAATGCGTATACGTCGACAATAACGCGACAACGAAAGTGGCGCCTGAAGTTTTCGAGGCGATGAAACCTTTCCTTACCGACGAATACTGGAATCCATCGAGCATGTATTCCCCAAGCGGTAAAGTGGCCGCGCACATCGATGCTGCCAGGGAAAGCGTTGCCAGGCTCCTCGGGGCAAGCGACCCCATGGAGGTCCTCTTTACAAGCTGCGGTACGGAAAGCGACAACACCGCTATTATCAGCACCCTCAGGTCATATCCCGAGAAGAGGCACATAATAACCACGAAAGTGGAGCACGCGGCGGTCCTTAATCTGTGCAAATACCTTGAGACGGTAGGCTACAGGGTGACTTACCTCGATGCCGACAACGAAGGAAATATAGATCTGAACGAGCTGAAATCGGCCATTGATTCTGATACCGTGATCATCTCCATAATGTATGCTAACAACGAGACAGGGGTGATCTCGCCTGTTGAAGAAATAGCGGAGATCGCCAGGGTGAGAGGAATTGTCTTTCACGCAGATGCTGTCCAGGCAGTGGGCAAGATACCTTTCAAGATGACCGAGCTTCCTGTCGATCTTCTAGCTCTCTCAGGGCATAAGATCCATGCTCCGAAAGGAATTGGAGCTCTTTACGTCCGCAGGGGGACAAAATTCAGCCCGTTCCTTATAGGCGGGCACCAGGAGCACGGCCGCAGGGGAGGCACCGAGAACGTGGCTTCCATAGTCGGGCTTGGAGTGGCCTGTGAACTGGCCATGAAAAATATGGAAGAGGAAGGGACAAGGGTCAAGGATCTCAGGGATAAGCTGGAAAGCGCTATCCTTGAAAGGGTGTCTAATTCCCGGGTCAACGGGAACAGGGAAAAGAGGCTTCCAAACACGACAAATATGGGTTTTGAATTCATCGAGGGCGAGGCTATACTCCTTTCTCTGGATGCCAAGGGCATTGAAGCGTCGTCAGGATCGGCCTGCACTTCAGGGTCTTTGACGCCTTCACACGTTCTGAGGGCCATGGGCATACCGTTCACATTTGTCCAGGGGTCTATACGTTTTAGCTTAAGTATTTATAACACCGAAAAAGAGATAGATTACATAATCCAGAACTTCCCCCCGATAATAGAAAAGCTGAGAGGTATATCCCCCTACGGAAAATAAATATTTTTTTCTTGACAAATGATACAAATATGGTATCATTATAATTGAAGGGCAGAAATGACAACCGAAAGGAGGGTTTATGGATATTACGATCAGATACATGTTAAGGCCTGTTGCTCATTGCACGGAAGGCTGTTGTACCATGTCCTGGGCATGACGAGAAACTGCCCGTGCACTTTTTGCTGAAGAAGGGCACCTATCAGCCCGGCCCCGTGTTGACCCCGCCAAGAGGGATCGATACGGGGCTGAACACAAAGGGGGTATTAGTGAAGCTGATCACCAGGGAAGCGGATTACGCGATCAGGGCTATTTGCTGCATCGCCCGGACCGAGAAAAAGGTAGTACCCGTAAGCGATCTTGAAAAGAAGCTTAAGGTGCCAAGGCCTTTTTTGCGTAAAATACTCCAGATCCTTACCCGGAAAGGAATACTCAGGTCATTTAAAGGGAAGGGAGGAGGCTTTACCCTGGCAGTCGCTTCAAAAGACATATCCGTTCTTGAACTTCTAGAGGCCTTTCAAGGGCCATTTTGTATCAGCGAGCATAAGTTCAGGCAAAAAACATGCCCTCAAATAAAAAAATGCAAACTTAAGAAAAGACTGGACAGCATAGAAAAAAACATGATCGGAGAACTAAAAAATATCAAGATATCTTATTTGATCTAAGAGGAGATTTAGAAATGGATTTCATAAAAGGCAAGCCCCAGGATTTGACCGCCCTTATTGATTATCAGGAAGATTCCGTGGTAAGCAAGACCCTTGTGGACAGGAAGACGGGGACCATAACGCTTTTTGCCTTTGACCGGGGGCAGGGACTAAGCGAGCACACGGCACCTTTTGACGCTTTCGTTTGTATTGTGGACGGAAGCGCAGAGATAACGATATCCGGGAACAAGGAGACCGTAGAGAGCGGTAAAATGATCATCATGCCCGCCGATGAACCCCACGCAGTAAAAGCTCTTGAGCGGTTCAAGATGCTGCTGGTAATGATACGCTCCTGATAAAAACCGCGGAAACACTTGTTAACCGTAAATATATTGTTATAATTATATAGACGATATTTTAAAAGGAGGTAAATATGGGACGGTACAGGTGCATAGTATGCGGGTATATTTATGATCCAGCCGAAAACGACGATGTGGCGTTTAAAGACCTGCCGGAAGACTGGGTATGCCCCGAGTGCGGCGCAGGGAAAGACCAGTTTGAACCGGTATAAAATAATCAACCTCTGCAGTTAAATATAAGGACGGTTAAAATGAAAAGTGTAAAAGGAACTCGGACCGAAAAGAATCTTCTCGTGGCGTTCGCGGGGGAATCCCAGGCAAGAAACCGGTATACTTATTTCGCGGGCGCGGCGAAAAAAGCCGGTCATGAACAGATAGCCGCAATATTTCTCGAAACCGCAGAAAACGAAAAAGAGCACGCAAAAAGGTTCTTCAAGTATCTTGAAGGCGGTGAAGTGGAGATAAGCGCTTCTTATCCCGCAGGTGTGATCGGCGACACGGCACAGAATCTTGAACATGCCGCGGACGGTGAAAAACTTGAATGGACCACTCTTTATAAAGATTTCGGAAACGTCGCCAGAAAAGAGGGTTTTGACGAGATCGCGGATACTTTTAAGGAGATAGCGGAGGTCGAGGAAGTACATGAAACGCGCTACAGGAAACTCCTGAAGAACGTAAAAGAAGGCACAGTATTCAGGAAAGATAAGGCAGTCAAATGGAGATGCCGTAATTGCGGCTATGTTCATGAGGGACAGGAAGCTCCTGAAAAGTGCCCGGCATGCCTTCACCCCCAGGCGTATTACGAGCTTTTCAGCGAACCTTATTAAGGAGGAAATATGGGAAAGGTTTTTTCAGGCTGTGAGGTCGTAGAACTTGCCATCCAGATAGAGAAGAACGGTGTGGAATTCTATAAGGAACTGGCCTTGAAGACAGGGGACCGGAAACTGAAGGACACTTTTGAGTATCTTGCCGGGGAAGAAGGAAAGCACATAGAAGTATTCAAGGAGCTTTTCAATTCGGTTTGCGAGTATAAACCCAAAGAGGCCTATCCTGACGAGTATTTTTCCTACATGAATTCACTTGCCAGCCAGTATGTATTCACCCGGAAAGATAAAGGCGCTGAGATAGCTAAGACTGTTAAAAGCGACATGGAAGGGATCGAGATCGGCATAAAAGCCGAAGAGGATTCGATTAACTTCTACGAAGAGATCAAAAAAATAGTTTCCGAAAGCGACCAAAGCATGGTCGGTGAAGTGATAAAACAGGAGAAAGACCACTGGAAAAAGTTGACCGACCTCAAGAAGGAAATGAGGCCCTGAGGAGGTAACATGGGCAAGAAAGTGACCGTTTACAGCACGCCGACGTGCCCGTTCTGCATACGGACGAAACAATTCCTCAAAGACAACAATATCGAGTTCGAGGATATAGATGTCGCCTTGAGCCAGGAAAAAGCCCAGGAAATGGTCCAGAAATCCGGGCAGATGGGCGTTCCGGTGCTTGATATCGAAGGGGAGATCATCGTCGGGTTTGATAGGGAAAAGATCGCACAGACGTTGGGATTATAACGAGATAGTGGATAATGGATCACGTTTACGATTTGATCATTATTGGGGCGGGTCCGGCCGGGATAACGGCGAGCGTGTATGCCGCGCGCAAGAGGATGGATTTTCTTGTGATCACCGAGAATATCGGCGGGCAGACTGCCTGGAGCGGAGATATAGAGAACTACACCGGCTTCCAGTTCATCTCAGGGCCGGAACTCACGGCCAAGTTCGAAGAGCACATGAAAAAGTATAATGTCCCGCTGAAGGAAAGAGAGACGGTAACCGTGGTGAAAAAAGAAGGCAATATAATCGTAGTTGCAACCCCGAAGGACACCTACAAGGCAAAGACGGTAGTCGTCGCTTCGGGCAAGAAGTCAAAAGAGCTTGGTGTCCCGGGCGAGAACGAGTTCAAGAATAAGGGCCTTACTTATTGCGCGACGTGTGATGGCCCGCTTTTCGCCGGGAAGGACGTGGTCATAGCGGGGGGAGGCAACTCCGCCCTTGACGCGGCGCTGCAACTTATCAATATAGCCAACAAGGTCTACATTGTTAATATTTCCAAAAAGCTTTTCGGCGACGCGATCATGCGCGATAAGGTCGTGGGAAACGAAAAAGTAACCATCTTCAATGAGTCACAGATAACCGAGGTTTTGGGTGACAAATTCGTAACGGGCGTAAAGATGACAAAGGAAGGCAAGGAAGAAGTTCTTAATGTCCAGGGCGTTTTTGTAGAGATAGGACTGGTTCCGAACGCTAAGTTTATAGATGATGTGAACAAGAACGACCTTGGCGAGATAATCGTAAACTGCAGGAACGAGACAAACGCACCGGGCATCTATGCGGCAGGGGACGTGACCGATGTTCCGGCCAAGCAGATAGTCATCGCCGCGGGTGATGGTGCGAAGGCAACTATCGGGGCTTTCAAGTACATTTCATCTAAATCGACGAAAGACTGGGGCTGATATCATGATGACCAAAGAACGGCTTGTTGTCGGACTCAATGAACTTTTGCATGTTGAAGAATACGCGGTAACATTGTATGTAAGTTTTATTAAAGCACTGGTAAAAGAGACGGAGGGCTTGGAAGAGCCCAAGCGCGTGGAGATCGAAAAGCTTCTTAACCGGCTATACAGGGATTCTTCAAGGCATAAAGAGACAGTAGGGAAACTGATTGAAGAAGTGGAAATGAGCTCAAAAAATGAATATTGATATTCTCTTAAAAGAATTTAAGGAAATACTGGAACTTGAGGAACGCGCCAAACATTTTTATGACCACTACGCGGAACAGGTAGATGACAAGAAAATAAAGGACGAACTGATCGCGATCCGCGATGACGAGATCACCCATATAGAAATAGCAAAGAAACTCATCGATCTTGTAAGGCCGGATTAGCGCTTCGTTAAATTCCCGCCAGGACATATGAACAAACTCATAAGCGATTATAACGGCAAAAAACGCAGAATAAAAAAAAGACTCAGCGAGTTCCGTAAAATATGGAAAAGACCCGAGAAGGATATTTTTACTGAGTTGTGTTTCTGCATATGCACGCCTCAATCCAAGGCTGTTTACTGCGATAAGGCCATAACGGAACTTTCAAGAAAAGGGATCTTATTCAAGGGAAACATAAGGCAGGTGAGGGCGGGGCTTAAGGCGGTCAGGTTCCCGAATAATAAATCCCGGTTCATTATAGAAGCTCGTAAAACTTTTACTGAAAACGGCAAGATAAGAATAAAGAAAAAGATAGATACAAAAAATATAATACAAACACGCCACTGGCTGGTCAAAAATGTCAAAGGCCTGGCGCTAAAAGAGGCAAGCCATTTTCTAAGAAACATAGGATGGGGCAGGGGACTTGCGATCCTGGACGTCCATATCCTGAAGAACATGGTAAAACACCGGATCATTAAAAGTAAGCCGAAAACAATTTCTGAAAAAACATATCTGACCCTCGAAAAAAAGCTAAAAAGCTTTTCTGAGAAGAATAAGATCCCCATGGAAGAGCTAGACCTCCTGTTCTGGTCAGAAGAAACCGGCGTGATTCTAAAATAATGTCATCCCGGGCGAGCGAAGCGAGACCCGGGACCACACAAAAGTAACCCCTTATATAACCTAAACTTACATTCCCTGTTAAATAACAAAAGTTATCTAACTATTTCTTGACTTAATTCTAACCCTTTGCTATAATATTTTAACTTTATTATATCTTAACTATTACGTAGGGGCTACCTTAAATGATACAGTGCAAGAGCAACTATAACGCATGGTTCAAGGTTATTGCGATAACCGTTCTCTGCCTGTTTACCCTTAACAATCTTGTCTGGGCAAACCCTGACATCTTCCAAAAAAACTCCCCGTACATCACGAATGATCAGAACCTTGCCGCAATGCTCGGCTCCGTTGAAACTTCAATTTTAACGACAGTGAAAGCATATGTTGATTCTCTCGGGGTAAAATTCTTCACGGAAAGCGAACGGCATATATTCTCGAAAGGCCCAAGAGGAGAATGGATATATCTCGATTCTTACCCTGAAATCCCTGCGAACTGGGAAGGGGATAATTTTATCCTCAATTGTAGATTGGGTTCTGCGACGCGCGAAGTTATAGTAACTCCCGATGGAAATGTTTCCCTTCGAGAAAAAGCGGATAAGCAGAAAGAAGTCGTAGAAAACATAATCGATGCGGCGAAAGCACGCGAACCAGAACAGCCGCCTCGAGCCGATCTGGACCACAAACAACCTTCCTACTTGGTCCACTACTTTGAACAAGGAGAAGAAAGGCCGCTTGTACGAGGCTTGATGTCCCCGCTGGTCCTTCCGCATGAAATAGGCAACCTTATCCAGGCATTGATCACCGGTCGATGGAAAGATATTAAAGAGCCGAGTTGGGTAAATTTATTCCACGGCTGGGTCTATAAGAACAAAGCCCCGCCTTGCGTCGGCGGGATACTCACCAGCATCCTCACGGGGGTGATTTCTCTGTTGTTTACGAATAAGTTTTTGATGTTCTACGGGATGATCAACCTTATCTATGCCGGCATGGAAATAACATACTTTCTTATCAGAGAAGCCCGCTCGTTGAAGATCACGGGATTTGGCATGGATTTTGCGTCTCGCTCACCGGCGCGGAAGGAGATCAATGCGGTCGACACGAACAAGCCTGACTGGTTCCAGGAAGCGTTTTGGCGCTGCGCAGCTGCCAAGGTGAAAAGCGAAAAGGTCAAAAGGAACAGGATCAACGCGGAAGACTGGTACTACGGGGCAACCGTGATTCCGTGGTATGAGAGGCAGATCAATAAGCTGAAGAGGAAATTGAGTGAAGAGGAGATCAACACTTCTTTGCTGAAAATATTGCTAAGGGTCAAGAAGGTCCAGCTTTCAAGATTTTCTTCCGCCGAGGAAAGAGAAACGGCTGACCTGGTAAAGCAGCAAGCCTTCGGGATATATTTTGAGGTCAACACAAAGAGGGTAAACATCAATCCGGTCTTTGAATACAACCCCTTAACTAAAACGTGGGAAATAGACGGTAAGGTAACATATATTTGGGAAAATCTTCTTAAGGAAGATGCTGACGTTGTAGTGGAAGCTTATAAAAAAGCTGCGCTGGCAGAAGCGCAGGGCAAACCGGAAGCCGCGGACCTAAAGGCCGAAGCAAGCATATTGATGGAAATCGCCGGAAAACGGCTTGAAGAAGCCAAAGCCCGGCTGTATTCATTGACAATAGATCAAGGAAACAAGGGGCCCGTAACGCTGTTGCCAGGGTTTGCCGTTCTCGCTTTTGGCGGAGATGAGCTGTTTAGCATGTACACTTTGGGCATCGTATTCGGGATCCTTCTTGCCGTCATGATATTACGCTGGACATACGATACCGGCAGGATCCAGAGATTCATGAATAAGCACCCGAGGGTAAAGGGAGTATTAGGATCGATGTTCGGCGCTGACCCTGAGGAACAGGAAATCTCGGATATTCTTTTCAGGAACGCGCCTGTACCTTTCCATGTCCTCGACCACGAGGGACGGATAATAATGGTGGACCAGAAGTGGCTGGAAACTTTCGGGTACAAGCTGCATGAAGTAAGGGGAAGGCGCATATTTGACTTCATTATCCCTGAGCAAAGAGAAAATGCCGAGCAGCGCTTTAAGACCAGAATACGGATCCATCAAATAAAACAGCTTCCAGGTACGAAAAAATTATCCACGTCTTCGTACGCTGCTCTTGCTAAAGAACTTGCTATTACACATATGCCCGAAAGAAAAGACAAAGACGGTCTTAAGGACAAGGATAGGATCTATCTAAGCAAAGATGGGAGAAAGATAATCGCAAAAACAGACGACACTATCACTGAAACCAAGGTAATTACGTCATTTCTTGATATTACCGATCTCAGGAAAGCTGAAGACGATAAAGCAGATATCGCGCAGCGTGATCCAATCACCGGCCTGTACAATCTAAGGCATTTAAGGGCCGAACTGGAGGAAGCAATAGCGAGATCAGAGATCACAAGAAAAGCATTCTCTCTTCTTTTGATCAGCCTAAATAATTATGAAGAGATCAAAAAAGACACCAATCGCACGTTTGCCGCCGAGCTTGCCAAAGCGCTTGGAGGGCAGATCCAAGAATGTCTTCCTGGGGAAGAAAATGGCGATGCGTACACACTGGCTTATATCGATAGCGGCCTTTACGCTGTTATTGTGCGGGGCAACGGGAAAGAGACGATCCAGGAAAAGATAAGAACATTATCCAGAAAGATCTTCCGGAGCCTTAAGCATAATGTATCATGCGGCGGCGAAGATTATACCTACCGCGGCTCCGTTAGCATGGGAGCGGCAGTAGTGCCTGATGACGGTAATACAGAAGGAGAATTGATAAACAATGCCGGTGTAGCCCTTCAAGAATCCAAGAAAAGGAAAAGCGGTTCGATAGTGTTCTGCGACCCCGACTTGAAACAAGAAGACATGAGGCAAAGACACCTGGCGAACAGGCTGCCGCAAGTCTTATATGACCTTGGGGCCAACGGCTTTGAACTCCATTACCAGCCGCAGGTGAATTTAAAAACTGGGAAAATGGAGAGTGTAGAGGCATTGATACGATGGAACGATCCCGTACTCGGAAAGGTGCCCCCAAGTATGATCATAGACATGGCAGAGGCAAGGGGATGGATAGGTTGCATTACCGAATGGGTTCTGCGAAAATCATGCGAACAGGCCTTTATCTGGCAAAAAGCGGGATACAAGATCAGAGTAGCTGTAAACATCTCACCGAGCGATCTTGAAAGACAAGATGCGGGCCTTCTTGCCACGATCGAAGAAGTTTTTGAACGGATAAAGAGTAACTCCGGTGAACCGGGATTTGATCCGAAACTGCTTGTCCTTGAAATAACCGAGCGCGTGATGGTAGAAAATCCTGAACAGGCACTTCAAACGATGCAAACCTTGCGCCAGCCGGGGATAAGTATCCATATTGATGATTTCGGCACGGGGACATCCGGGTTAAAACTTCTTGGGGACCTTCCGTTCGTTGACGTTCTCAAGCTGGATAAGTCTTTCCTGGGGAGGGTCGGTAATGATCCAAGCAAGGCAAATCCTGAACATGCCAAGCTCATCCAGGCGATCATTAACATGGCGCATGAAATGGGCAAGAAGGTCGTTGCAGAAGGTGTTGAGACAAAGGAGCAACTTGAGTTTGTCAAAGCTCTCGGGTGTGATATAGCCCAGGGATACTATCCGGAAGAAGGTCTGGGTGCAGCAATGCCGGCTGCTGAGTTAGGGAAAAGACTGAGTCTCTTTGCAGACACGACCGACGAGGGCGGAACGACACTGGGGGACTATGGCTTTCTTGTATTGGCCATAATAGGTTCAACTCTCATTTCAAAATGGTTGGGCTTAATTGTGGGTTTGCTGGCAATATGCGCGTTGGTCAATTTTATTGCGGGGGCGGATAGGACGGAGCCATCAGGGGGAATATCACTAAGAAGTTTTATTTTCTGGGTTCTGGTCGGCATATTTGCTGCCGGTTCCGCTTTCGCGCAGGTTCCGGGTGGAGAAAATTTCTCCGGGGCGCTTTTTCTTTCCAGCGTTACGGACTTTCTTTGGGACAATCTCGTGTGGGTCATTATAACGGCTGTTGAGATCGTCGGTTTCGGGATCGCGGCGTTCTTTCTGGTCTGGCGTTATAAGTATCCGGTCAATTGGTATTTGCGGAAATTAAAAAGAGGGGAATTCATGCACACCCGCATATACGCCATTAAACAACTCGGTAAGCTCGGGGACCGGAGAGCGGTTAAACCGCTGGTTGAGTTGATGAAAAACGACCGTGATCCTTGGACCGAGGATCTTGAACTCCGGGCAGTCGCGGCGGACGCTTTACTCTGGATCGGTGATGTTGAAACGCTCAAAAAAGAGTTTGGCGAAGATTACAGGGAGATATTGTTTGCGTATATCGAAACGTACAACGATTTTAAAGGATACATGTTGTCTCTCGAACGTGACCATATTGTCAGGAACGAATTCGAAAGGGTCCAGAAGGAATTCGGGGTTCACGCGATCCCGGCGCTTTTGAACGCGATGGCGAACGGATATGATTCCGCGGGGATATCGCTTATAGAAATAGGAGAACCTGCCGTCGAGCCTTTGATCGAAGCCTTTCTTGATTTTCCTTTCGTGCATCCCATTTTCGGCCCGATCCCGCCCTCTTATAATTTAAGCCCTCGCGAAAAAGAACTTCGCGAGTACCGGATCAGGCGCGCACAGAGCGCGATCCGTGTCCTCGGTGAAATAGGTGATCCCAGGGCGATAGGGCCCATAAAAAATATGCTATTATACCTGGCTAAAGACTTTTATGACCCGCGTGTAACAGCAGTTAAAGCTTTAGGGAAGATCGGGTTATCTATAAAAGAGAAGCCCCGGGCATCCGAAAAATATCCTGCTGATAAAATGCTCGACACCGTGATCACAACTTTAAAAGTGGTTTTAAGGGGCAGCGTGCGTCCGCCGACTTCGTTTGAAATGGATATGATGGACCGCATGGAGCCAATACGCATAGAACCGGACGCATCGGAAAGGGTGAGGCAGGAGGCGGCAGATTATCTCGGGAAGATCGGGGGAGAAAAGGCTTTCAACGCTTTGTATGAAGCTTTTTATGACGATGAGCATCAATTTGTCCGCCGGGATGCGGTGCAGGGCATGGGAGAGATCGGTGATGAGAAAGCTATCGGCCCCATGCGTGCCGCCCTTAAGGAAGCGGATAAAGGAATGCGCCTCGACGCGGTGAAGGCCCTCGGAAAGATCGGGGGCAGTGAAGCGTTCAAGCTCCTTTGCGGTGTTTTTAATGACAGGGAAGACGGTGTCCGCGGGGAAGCGGCCAGGTCGTTGCTTAAGTTCGAGGCAGAAGCCCTGGTCAAAGAATTCGGACCGGATTTTAAAAAATTATTACAGACGCACATTTGCGTTGAAGAGAGCGATTGGAAAACCCTGGAGACTTACGGCAGATCCGCGGTACCTGCCTTGCGCGCGTGTTTAACCGATACCCTCGTCAGGAATTATTTCAGCGCCGTTGAGGTCCTGGGGAAAATAAATGTTCCTCCCGATGAAGTGATCCCTATTCTCGTATCTCAGTTGGAGTTAAAGGGAGATAAGTATGCAGGGAACCGGCAGATCGTCATAAAAACACTGGGAA
This sequence comes from Candidatus Omnitrophota bacterium, assembly GCA_049643885.1. Lineage (GTDB taxonomy): Bacteria > Omnitrophota > Gorgyraeia > Tantalellales > Tantalellaceae > JBARQV01. Next base: position 87,281 of record JBARQV010000027.1, read on the forward strand.
CGATCGACGCGCCGCAAACGATCCCCATTTTGGTGAGTGCCCTGGCAGATGAAAATGCCGCCGTGCGCCAAACCGCGGCAATAGCTTTGGGCCAGAAGGCGGAACGCCTGGCAGCCATGTCCATAGAAATGACCACGACCAACCGCAAGGTGATCTGGGCCCTGGCAAAAATTTTAAAAGAGGACAACGATCCCAATGCCCGTATAAGCGCGGCCCAGTCCTTAACCCAACTCGCTCTGGCCTTCAAAAAACGCATGGGGCATTCCGAAGAACGGGTAAAGAGGATAAAACAGATGCGGCACACATGGGGATCTCAGGAAAAAGATCCTGCCGATTTAGCGGTCAATATGTTGACCAGCATGACGGTGTTGGCGAAAGATACAGGGGTTCGCGTTGCGGTTATAAATGGATTAGGGGAAATAGGAGACCCATATTCCTTTACATCTAAAGCATTGCTGGACCGTTTGGAATCAAATTACGGAAACGACAGCTATTGGATACATGTAGCTTCCGCACGCGCTTTACTCCGCATTAACCATGTCGAATTTTTGCGGGAGAACTTTGGCGATGATTATGAGGCAAGATTGAACGCTTACGATCTTATCGAGCAGAAGGGGTGGCAGGAATTAGAGAAAATGGGGGAATACGCGCTTCCCGCTTTATTCGATGCCATGGGAAGCGGAGTTCAGTCAAGTTACGCGTCAAGTTACGCGGCGAATGAAACAGCTGAAAAGATCCTCGGATCGTCAAGGATTTCCGCGGAGATGTTCCGGGAGATCGTGCGCGCGATCCGTCATTTTCACCTGATTGTTTTGATCCATAAGAATAATCCCGGCTTATTCAACGGATCCCCCTTATTAAAGAAACTTCTCGAAAAAATACAATTTGACCTCGAAAACAAGCCCGAGGAAGAGCGGAAAAAACTCCTGATGCAGATCTCGAACGATATAACCAACTATGCAAGCGAATTCGACCTCGAGCAGAATTTAGACGCGGTTTACGAAAGCATGTATTCTCTTTACATTTGGGTCCACGACAACCTGCATTTATGCCTGTCCAGCTTGATAAACATCGGGCTCAAGATAGACGACATAAGCGATCTTATCAAGACCCTTCATATCAACAATCCCCTGACGAGGATCATCAGGATGCTGGGCGAGAGCGAGGTGATAATCGACGGTTATCAAGATGTGGTTTCCACCGTGATAGCGCAGGGCAAGTTCGGCCATCTTTATAAACTTATTCTCCAAGTCGCGCGCGAGAAACAACGCGCCGCTCCGCAAGAGGTAGCCGGTATATTGGGCATATTAAGGGAATACAATAACAGGATGCAGCTGGCCGAGTGGAGCGATGAGGCCTGGACAACGTTTTCACGGTATGTGCAGGAATATTATAACAGCGGGTTTAAGGTGATAACGTCGATACTTTTCAAGTATTTCACGGCGCACAGAAACGATAAGCTCAAACTTGACGGCTTAAAGGTGGACATCGACAAGGAAATGAATAATATCGGCTGGGGGAATTACTGGGGCCTGAGTAAAAAGTTTAAACGGAAATACAACCTTACAACGGCCGATGAGATCGCTCTTATGGCACGGTTTCTTCAGATATCAAATTTCTCGATAAAAGATTATGAATCGATATATGAGAGTGTAAAATCCTCGCTCAAAAAGAAAAAGCCCGGAAAATGGCAGGAAGAGATCCCTTCTTCATTAAGGACCCTTTTCAGCTTGAGAGGGACAAAACCGCAAACCGCGTACAAGCCAAAGGACGAAAACGAAGTAAGGAGTTTGGGCGAACTCATGAACAGACTATCGTCGTATGCGTCCGGTTCCGGCCTTTCCACGGAAGATATTCTTGAGATGGATCTCTCGAGGCAGAAGGAAGAGATAAAGCCCGTTATCGTCAGATCGGCTCTTTCGGAAGAAGAAAGAGCATATTTTCAAAGCATTCCCGAAAAAGCGCCGGAGAGAAGGGCATGGCTGTCCAGATGGTACACGCTCATGGCCGACACTCTAAAACTGGATCAAAGGGCGGTTTTGGAGCGCAAGATAGAAGAGTTGATCAAAAGAAGATCTGCGGAGCCT
>JBARQV010000028.1:0-80595 GCA_049643885.1 Candidatus Omnitrophota bacterium
CTCCAATCCGCAGGCCCTTTCTATCGGCAGCGGCAGGTATGTCCAGTTTTTGGCTGAGATCTCGACCGAGCCTTTCTGGGAGGCGCCGGGTGAGGTTTTGTCTTATGAGGACTATGTTGATGCGCAAAGAGCGGGTAACCCCTGGGATTTTCCGGTTTATGACGGCGAATATCTTGTGACCGGAGCCTATTCCGCGTGGATAGACGATGTCGAGATAGACTGGCTGGGGGATGACCGGATATGTGTCATAAGCGGTACGGTTGCGAGGAAAGACGATTACGGACAGATCAAGGTCTCGGTGGACGGGGAGGACCTGGTAAGGGTCCTGAGCGTGGACGTAAGCAAATCCGAACTTGTCCAAGACCGGGTAGTGACGGAAAGAAGCCATATTGAGGTAGAGCCTAAGAATACGGGAAAATGATACGATCCGGTATCTGTAAGAAAATGAGAAATAGTATAGGAAACCAGAAGGGCCAGATCCTCGGCATAGTGCTGGCGTTTGTCTTTTTAATGGCCTTGCTGATCATATTGTTGATAAACGTAATAAAACAGGACGCTTACCTGATACAGAAAGTTAAGTTCAGGGAACAGGCCCAGTACGTGGCCGAAGCCGGGATATATCATGCCTTGGCCAGGATGAAGGAAGAAGGTTTTGACGCCAGAACGGATTTCAACGGCAGCATGGATACGGGTACGTACAGCGTCTCCTTTGCCGTTGTGAGAGGCCGGTATCTTATCACCTCAACAGGTTCGGTAAGAGGGATAAGCGTCAATGTGTCCGTGGAAGTCGAAAACGTGATGCCGGATGCGGTAAGGTACGCGATGAGCGCGGGGGACGATGTTCAGGTATATTCTTTCGTGTCGGACGCGAAGATAGACGGCGACCTGCGGGCGAATGACGACGTGAACCTGCTGTCCGGATTCTGGTCCGCGGCCCTCAATGTCAGCACTACAGGCATTTCCGCTGTCGGCATTGTCAGGCTCGGGTACTGGTATGACGTGGTGGATCTATTCGATATCCATGTTGTCATTAACGGGGTGGCCAGCGAAGAAGCAAGGACGCTGGCTGTGGTGGATGAAGATGCTTTTCCGATGGCGCTCCCTGTTTTCGATTACCGGAAATACAGGGAAGACGCCATCGCTTCCGGGGATTACTACGACAAAGGCCAGGTGTTCACCAGTACGACCCTTTCCCCGGGAAACGGGATCGTGTTCGTGGACGGTAACGTGGTCTTCGAAGGCAATTGCGCCCTCGACGGCGGCATAGTCGCCAACGGCATCAGGGTGAACGGGACTTTGGTCCAACGCAAAAGCGGAGACAAGAACGTCATTATAGCCCGGACATGGGATGTCGAAGTACGGGGGAGGCTGTACGCCGAAGAAGCGCTTATTTACGCGGAAGATGATATTGAATCCATTGGGGATCATGCCGATTTTGAGGTAAACGGTGTCATGGTCTGCAGGGGCGATATATCTATCACCGGCAGCGGCACCCGTATAGACATCGATTACAGTGAGACCTATCCCGCGGGCCTAGAGAGTGAAGACGAAGAAGGTGTATTCCATATCGTCAGCTGGAATTATTGATGAAATGAAGAAGATTTTACTTGGTAAAAAAGGGGTTACCTTCGTGGAAGTCATCATCGCGGCCGCGCTGGTGGTGGTCATCGTGCTTTCCCTGGCCGCTACCAATATCCAGAGCTCCGTTTTCTCAAAACGTATCGATCTTGTTTACACCGCTACGCAGATAGCCCAAAGGCGCATGGATCTTTTGAAGAGGCTGGGTTTTGACCAGGTCCCGTCAGCAGTGGAGACGGATGTCCGGGTCGACGCTGACGGGAACATGTCCGCTAGCGGAAATTATGTCCGGACAACGGAAGTCGATACGAATTTCGGGGGCAATCCGTCCCTTGCCAAAGTAAAAGTAATCGTGAAAAGAGTGAAGATATATATGGATGGAAGCATTTCGGATTCAGGCGAGACGACTTTTATCGGACAACCGATAGTCATGGAGACATTGTTTTCGAATATTGAATGATCTAAGATCGGTATGTTTAAAATTTTAAAGAAAAACAAAGGGTTTACACTTATAGAGCTTATGTTTGTAGCGCTATTGTCTCTCCTGGTTATCGGTGCTATCGTGTCTTCATGGGTACTTGCTAGCGGGACATGGTCGGGAGAAAGGGAACGGACACATCTCAGGGTCGACCTGATGAAGGCCCTTGAGACGATCAAGCATGACCTCCGCCTCTCCGATCTTAATGAGGTCGCGTATTACCCGGAAGGAGGGGGGCCTTACACGGCTATAAGCATTCCCGTTGCCGAGACCGATGCTAACGGTTTTTTTACTTTAGATGCCGAAGACAATATCGAATGGGATAAGACCGTCATATACCACATCTATACCGACGCCGGGGGCGACAATACCCTCCGGCGGACGGTCTTCGATCCGCGTGACAATACCATGACGGATACAGAGCGGTACACACAGCTGGAGAACGTCGTGACCACGGGCCTGGGGACCGGCAGTTATACTACAGATACGGGATTTTTGCAAAACCTCGACACGTTCGAGATATCATCTCACGCCACCGTAATAGATTTTTATACCGATTCTAGCACTCCCGTGAAGTCTGATAAGGTCGTTTTCGGCTGGGCGAGTTTCGACGACGGGGACCATGTCATACGCTTCGAGATCACTGGGAAGAACGATTCTTCATCGGATTATGATATAGGTGTCGACAGCATAATGATCGAGCCCGCGGGCTCCAGCAGGGAACTTGAATATTACAATTCAGCCGGGATCCTTACTGTGAGCGGCGGCACGGCAAACCGCGTTTATGATCCCATCTGGAGCAATGACAATTACCTGGATTTTGATTCCAGTTCCGGGGTGGGGGATTATATTGAGTTCACGGATCACTATGATCTCTGGAGGGAATCCTCGTTCGAGAACGTCGCCCTGGAAAACACGGTTACCACGGGAGAGGAAGTCCGTATCGCCATAGACATACCCGGTGAGGATGAAGAGGGAGAGATCGTCTGGATCGCGCCCCAGCAGGTAGGCGACCCACTGAGCGATGGGCATGACGGGAGCCTGCCGTGGGGATCTGTCGGACAAGGCGTGACGGTCCGCGCATTAGTCGCTTCCGATGATATATCTTCTGACGGCGACCTTGCCAGGGTCAGGTTCCGGACGTACCAGGGAGCGCCTCTTCTAATAGAGCGCGCTTATATCACCAGAAAAGACGCCACGTCCAGCAATGATTATGACGGTTACGCGAACCAAAGCCCCGCGGGCCTGACCATTGAAGAATATCACAGGCACCAGCAGCTTTTCTTTAAAGACACTTATGATTATGACACTGATTCCGATACGGATGAGATCACCCCGAGGGCCTGGATCCCCGCCACTTCCGGGGATTCTTCCGAAATGTGGAGTTTATGGACGGCGTACCCGCTGGTAAAGGAACTTGACGGAAGCGCCGTGGACTATTTTGTGACTTTCTTTGTTTCCGACCCGACAGCCGCAGACGCTAAATACTGGCAGGGGACATCGGACGTGGCTTATTACTTGACGGGTGACAGTTACAGCCTGGCGCAGCTTGAGCAGGCCGCGGGCATGCCGGACTGGGGCGGGAACGGGTTCACTCCGGACGGGACGTCCATGAGGATTTACGCCACTACAAGCATAGATAGCGCCAATACTTCGGGCAACGTCATATCCCAGATATTCGATACCACTTTGAGTACGCCTGACTATGATTCGATAGTTTGCGCCCAGTATACCACGGCAACCTCGAGTGTCGTCCTTAAGGGCCGTTCCTCGACAAGTGAAACAATGTCCGGGGCGCCGGACTGGGACCTGGTAGGTTCTTCTATCATAAACGGTAATAATAGGTATGTCCAGTTCTTGGCTGAATTATCGGCGGAACCTGCATGGGAAACCTCCACAGGGACTCTAGTCTATGAGGATTATATTTTCAGTCAGCTGAGCGACGGTAACGATTATACCTTTCCCGAAGCAGGCGGAATACCCTATATCACAGAGGTCACTTCACCTGAGATAGATGATGTTACCATAGACTGGCATCCCGATACTGAGAGGATCTGCGCTATTACCGGATATATAGCGAGAAAGAACGATTACGGGCAGGCCAAGATCACGGTCGACGGTGAAGATATAGTGAAAGTTCTCAGTGTTCACGTCAAAGTAACGAAAGAAATACAGGGCAGGGATATTACAGGAGAAAACTACGCTGACGTGTACCCCAGGAATACGGGCAGGTAGGGCAGAATGAACACAAAAAACAAAAGTGGATTCATACTTGGCGTAATAATGGCTTACATCGGATTGATGTTACTGGTCACGGTTACTTTATCTTTTATGATGCAGCAGGACGTGCAGATGATCTACAGGATCCAGGAAAAAGAGCAGGCGCGTCTGCTTGCTGAAGCCGGTGTGCACGAAGCGTTTGTCAAGATCAACGACGAAGGATATCCTTCTTTTCCGCGAACAGGTTTTGTGTCCAGGACGCTGGATACCGGGTCTTATACCGTGGACCTGGCGGAGACCGGCGGCAGACAGATGGCCACATCGAACGGGACCGTTTCCGGCGTTACCGAGACCGTATCGGTCGAGCTGAAAGATAATACGCCTACAGCCCTGCAGTATCTTTCCGGCGCGGGCACCGATGTCAACATATACGCATTTTTAGCCGGATCAAGTATAAACGGGGATATTCACGCTAATAACAACGTCAACCTTATGGCCGGGCGCTGGATAGCGCGGCTTGACATCACCGGTGACGTTTCCGCGACAGGTATTGTAACTGAGGGGACCACACATGATGCGGATGACAGTTATGACAATAATGTCTACATCAACGGTGATAATAACGATACCGCTGTAATTTCCGAAGGGGCCGATTCCATAACATTCCCCACTTTTAATTATACCGAGTACCAGCAGGAAGCTAACGACGCAGGTGATTATTACGTGGGTGACCAGACTTTCACCGGGACGCTTTCTCCGACCGGTGGCTTGATATACGTTGACGGTGATGTGGACATCACAGGTTCCTGCGTTTTGAACGGGGGGATGATCGCCAATAATATCACCGTAGCCGGTGGGCTGTTCGGTGCGACGCTTGAGCAGAACAGCGTTGAAAACGATAAATATAACGTTATAATAGCAAAGGGCGGAAACATTCAAGTATACGGCCGCCTGCAGATCGAGAAAGCCCTTCTTTACGCTTCGCAGGACATCAGGTCCGCGCAGGTCCTAGCAGAGATAGACATCAACGGCATCATCCTGGCGGGCAGGGATATAACAATGTGGAATTTCATAACTCTTATAGATTATGATTATGTGTCTATTACCCCCGACATTGAGGAGAGTTTTGAAGTCGTAAGCTGGAACAAGTGATCCGGAAAATGGAAAAATGAAAATGTGTTTATTCCGCAAAAAAAATAAAGGTTTTTCGCTGATAGAACTTATGGCGGGAGCTTTTGTCCTGGTAGTGATCATCCTGGTTCTGTGGGAGATATATTCTACCTCCGTTAATTATATCGTCATGACAAAGGAATTGAGGATAGCCACGGATGACCTGCAGGATGTCATGGAAAGGATGCAGGCTATAAATTTTTCGAATATTACGACTTTGTTCCCTGACGAGGCGTCCGTAAACCAGGATATGGTAGGGGGATTCGATCTGGATAATGAATCGATAGTCGTACGGTATCCTCAGGGGTCGGGGGTGGATCCGCTTCAGATAGAGGTCGAGATAAACTGGACGGGTAAAAGGGGAAATCCCCGGTCAAAGATATTCAGAACAGTGAGGACAGGTAACGTATGAACAATAAAGGCGTCACCTTCACGGAACTTCTCTGGGTCAGTGCCATCCTTGTGATAGTTATGGCGGCACTGGTCGTGTCCCTGGTGGGCCTTCAGTCTATTTTTCAAGCCATAAAAGAAACGGCGATGATAGAGACCGGGGTCCGCGTCGCCGGGAGGATGATAGCCTGGGAGCTGAAAGAGACTTCGCGCGGCCGGATCACAATTACACAGAATACCCCGTTAGCCGGGACGGATGAGATAGAATATTATCTTCCGGTTATGGTCGACACGAATACTGACGGGAAACCCGACACACCTTCGGTGGTCGGGGGAAGCATACAGTGGGATGCTACCCCCGTGACAATAGCCCTTGAGCCCGGTGATATGGGCAGGTTACTGAGGACAGAAGGCGCCGCCCAGATAGTCCTCGCGAATAATGTGAGGAGGATCAAATTTTTATCTAACGATCTTGATCCGGACCTGTTTCCTGACGAGTTGAAGATCATTCTGGAACTTGAAAAGACAGGTTTCACGGGACGGACATATAATACCGTCGCGACTTTTTTTGTTGATATGAGGAACAGCGAATGACCGGTTTTTTAAGAAATAAGAACAAAGGCGAGATACTGGTCGCGATATACATGATGGTAGCCGCGATGGCGGTCCTGGCGGTCGCGACGATCTACCTGACAGTGAACGAATATCACATGGCCAGGAGGAACATGCTGTCCGCGGAGATGTACTATCTCGCAGAAGCGGGAACGGAGATAGCAGCCAATGCCCTGGCGAACAAAGTGGCGAACAATGAGACAGAACCTGCAGGGGCTAACGATCTGTGGCCGGACCTTTGCGGTCAGACCACGGATTTTCTCGGTTCAGGGTTTACGCTGGATCATACCTGCCAGTCGCTTGATACCGATACCGTGATCGGTGGCGAAGGAGTCATAAGTTTCACCCGGCACTACGAGATCACTTCCGAGATCACCGAACCCGATACCAACGTAACTCTGACCGTCAACCAGATAATCGCGCGGATCAAGACCTACACTTTCCAGCATGCCGTGTTTTACACCGGAGACCTGGAGATCCTTCCCGGGAGAGATATGACTCTTTCCGGTAAGGTCCATTCCAACGAAGATATTTATATCGATTCTAACGGCGCTGACCTGACGGTCGATTCGGATTATCTCTACGGCGCAGGGGACATATACAAAAAACGGAAGGATAGCGGGAACGAGATGACCGGAACGGTCAGTATCCGCAACAAACTCGATTCCATGTATTACAGCATGAGAGAGGCCGTGGATGTTGACCCGCTGGATTCGGACCGGCCGGACTGGATGGCGGCGTCACAGACCAGGTGGGGAGGAACGGTAAAGAGCGGTGTTCACGGAGTGACCACCCTGGCTGTTCCGGAAGTGGGGTCCATACAGCCTGACGGGTATTATGCCGGCCTGGCCGATGTCAAACTCGTAAATGGGCAGCTTTATTCCGGGGGAGTCCAGTTAGTGGAAGGAGTGGACGTACCGGCAGGAACGATCGTTTCAAACGCTGATTCGTTTTATAATCACAGGGAAAATAAATGGGTCAGCATGACGACGATAGATGTGGAAAAACTGGCCGGCTGGGAAGAAGTGGATGTGAATGGAACGATAGTAAAACAACAGAATTATCCGAACAGGTTCCCCGATAACGGCCTTCTTTACGCGACGCGGGATGACTACGAGGATACGGAACAGCCGGGAATAAGACTGGTCAACGGTTCGAAGATAGAGAGCGGAGACGTTGGGTTCACCGTGGTGTCAAATAATCCGGTTTACATCCAGGGAGACTTTAACAATACAGAAAAGAAGGCGGCAGCTGTTATATGCGATGCTATTAATTTTCTTTCTAACAACTGGGATGACGCGAACAGTGCGGGCAGCCTTTCATCGAGGGATGCTACAGGCACGGCCATCAATGTTGCTATAATATCCGGGATAGTTCCTACCGCGGGCGCCGATTACAGCGGCGGCTTGGAAAACCTTCCCAGGCTTCATGAGAACTGGACGGGAGAGACTCTTTATATAAGGGGATCTTTCGTGGTCCTTTGGGACAGTGCGTTCGGGGTAGGATTATGGGCTTATGGGAACGATTTTTACACGGCGCCCAACCGGGACTGGGATTACGATACAGACTTCAATAATTCAGTAAACCTTCCTCCGTTCACGCCTTTCGCCGTGGAGACGAGGCGGGTAGCCTGGTGGAAGAGTTAATCCGGTGTAAGCTTCTTGACAAATCAATACATATATGTTACCCTTATTTTACTCTAAATATTATATGATTTTAGTATATTCGTGTAACTAGCTACAGCAAAAGACGTTATAAAGATAGGAGAACGTAATGTACGCGGTAATGGAATTGCAGGGCGAGCAGATATTTGTAGAGAAGAACGACAAAATAGTTGTTAATCGTATAAAACCCCATGAATCAAAGACGATCAAGGTTAACAAGGTCATGTTCGGCAAGAAGGGGAATTCCTATAAAATAGGTAACCCGTATATAAAAGGGGCATATGTTGAGTGTGAGATCCTGGGAGACAAAAGATCGAAAAAGGTGATCGTTTTCAAATACAGGGAAAGAAAAAGTTCACAGTCCAAAAAAGGACACCGCCAGGACCAGACGGAACTTGTAGTTAAGGATATACACTTAGAATAGTCATGATTCGTGGATCGTGATTCGTTTTTTGCGAGCCACGAACGACGAGACACGAACGACGAATTTAAGAGGAGCGAACGATGGCACATAAAAAGGGACAAGGAGCGTCACGCAACGGACGTGATTCAAATGCCCAGAGATTAGGCATTAAAAGATATGGCGGACAAGTGGTAACTGCCGGAAGCATACTCGTGCGGCAGAGAGGGACGCCTTACAAACCCGGGGTCAATGTCGGGATAGGCAGGGATGACACTCTCTTCGCAAAATGCGGCGGGGTCGTTACCTTTTCAGGCAAACGCATTAGCATTATCCCTGCATGATATGCTCATTGACCATGCGAAGATCTACGTTTACGGCGGCAAAGGGGGAAACGGCTGTAACAGCCTTTTTAAGGACATATTTCACCGTAGGGGTATCCCCGATGGCGGTGACGGTGGCGACGGCGGGAACGTGGTAATCGAGAGCGATCCAAATCTTCAAACCCTCCTAGATTTCAAATACAAGCAGCATTATCGCGCCGATAAGGGTAAGCACGGTGGTTCCAACAGGAAGAACGGCAGAACGGGAGAGGACCTTTTGGTGAAAGTCCCCGTAGGAACTATTATCAAGGATGCCGGAACAGATCTTGTCTTGCGGGATCTGGCCGTAGCAGGAGAGCGTGTCATAGTAGCCAAAGGCGGCCCCCGGGGGAAAGGTAGCGCGCATATCGAGGGAGCTACCCCGGGAGAGGACGGCGAGAGCAAGGAACTTATCCTTGAACTCAAACTTGTCGCTGATTGCGGTATAATAGGATTCCCAAACGCCGGCAAGTCCACGCTGGTGTCCCGGATATCTAAGGCCCATACGAAGATCGCCGATTATCCATTTACGACAAAAAGCCCGAAGCTTGGAATCGTCACTGTTGATGAAGACACTTTTGTGGTAGCGGACATGCCGGGTCTAATAGAAGGCGCGCATAGCGGGAAAGGCCTTGGAGTCAGGTTTCTACGCCATATCGAAAGGACCCGGGTCCTGGTGCACCTGGTAGATATTTCTCCTCTTGACGGTTCTGACCCGGCCGATAACTATTCTAAGCTTGAAAAAGAACTTGAACTTTACGGCGAGGGGGTTTCCGGAAAACCCCGCATCGTCGTCGCGAATAAGATGGATATGCCTGACTCTGAAGGCAACCTGAAAGACCTTAAGGCCAAATTAGGCCGGGATGTCCTGGCCATATCGGCCCTGGACGGGACAGGGCTTAAGGAGCTTATTTACAAGATCTACAACACTGTTAAATATGTCAAAGAAGAAGATAAAGAGAATAACGATTAAGATAGGAACGAAGGTCCTTACCGACGGCAGGAACATGCTTGACCGGAAGGTGATCAAAGGGCTTTCGGACCAGATCGCGGAACTGATGGACAGGGGGATAGAAGTGATAGTGGTCTCTTCCGGCGCCATAGGAGCAGGTCTGGGCCTTCTTGATCTGGGGAAAAGACAGAAATCGCTTTCTGAGCTACAGGCGATAGCCAGCATCGGACAGAACCAGCTGATGGACACGTACAATGATTTCCTGAAGAAAAAGGGGTATATCGCCGGCCAGATACTGCTCACGCAGGAAGATTTCAACGACCGCAAGCGATTTCTTAACATCAGGTACACACTGAACGCGCTCCTGAAGTACAAGGCCGTTCCGGTGATAAACGAGAACGATTCAGTCTCCACCGATGAGATAAAGTGCGGCGATAATGACCGGCTTTCCAGCCTGGTGGCCGACCTGGCCGATTCGGACCTTTTGGTAATACTTACCGACGTGGAAGGATTGTGCGACGGGAAGGGTGAACTGATAAAACATGTCAGGGAAGTCACGGGCGAGATCAGATCCTTATGCAGGGGAAAGGGTTCGGAAGTCTCGACCGGGGGCATGATCACAAAGCTGGACGCTGCGAAAAACACGGCCCGGTCCGGAATAAACTGCGTCATTGCCAGGGGCCGGAAGAAGAACGTGCTTCTTGAAATAATAGACGGGAAGGAAGTAGGAACGACTTTTGAAGCCGCGGAAAGCCGGCCGAAAGCAAGGAAACGCTGGATCGCTTTCAGCCTGAAAGCCAAAGGCAGGATCATTGTAGATACCGGGGCGGAAAAGGCCCTTGTACAGCAAAACAGGAGCCTTTTGCCCGGAGGCGTGACCGGTGTAAAAGGGGTTTTCGGCGAGGGCGCTGTGGTGGATGTTGTCGGCGCTAACGAAAAGGTCATAGCCAAGGGTATAACCAATTATTCGTCAGATGAAATATCGAAGATCAAAGGCCTTAAGACCGGACAGATAGAAGGTGTGCTCGGGCATAAGGACTATGACGAAGTAATACACCGGGACAACCTGGTGACGATTCAGGATTAAGGAAATATGTCATCCCGGGCGACCCGCCTAAGGCGGGGAGACCCGGGATCACATAATATTTTTATTGGGTCCCGGATAATCCTTCGCTTCGCTCAGGATTTCCGGGATGACATACTTCTACAGGAATCCTTATGATATCAATGAACAGTAGAGAAGTCATGAAACAGATCACGGACAAGGCGGGAAAAGCTGCCGCCTATCTTGCGGTCCTTTCCACGGAGGACAAGAACAAAGCGCTTCTGGCCATGGCTGAGAGCATAGATTCCTCAAGGAAAGACATCAAAAAGGCAAATGGGCTCGACACCAAAAGCGCCGAGGAAAAAGGAAGACCTTCCGCATTTGTCGACAGGCTCAAGCTTGATGACAAACGCATCGACGGGATGCGCGACATGCTTCGTCAGGTGGCGGGACTGCCCGATCCCGTCGGTACTGTCCTTGAAAAGACCGAAAGACCCAATGGCCTTGTAATAGCAAAGGTAAGAGTACCGATAGGGGTCATAGGGATAATCTATGAATCACGTCCGAATGTGACAGCGGATTGCGCCGCGCTCTGTCTTAAATCCGGCAACGCCGTGATCTTGAGAGGGGGTAGCGAGGCGATAAATTCCAACAAAGCGATCTATGAAGCTTTGAAAAAGGGAGCCAAAAAGGCAGGCTTGGTGGAAGGTGCTTTTATCCTCATCGAGGACAATTCCAGAGAAATGGTGGATGCCATGCTTGAAGCAACCGGTGGCATAGACCTGTTAATGCCCAGAGGAGGAGAATCCCTCATCCGCTCGGTAGCTGAAAAGAGCCGCATACCCGTGATAAAACATTACAAGGGCATCTGTCACGTTTTTGTCGATGCCGATGCCGATCTTAAAATGGCGGAAGAGATCTGTTTTAATGCCAAGGTCCAGAGACCCGGGGTCTGCAACGCCATGGAGACTATGCTCGTCCATGAGGCAGTAGCCGGGGAGTTCCTTACACGGATGGCCGGAAGGTTCCGCGAAGCGGGCGTGAAGATAAAAGGCTGCCCGAGGACAAGACAGATCATCACAGGCGCGGAAGAGGTCACAGATGAAGATTTCCGCACTGAATGGCTTGATCTTATCCTGAATATCCGCGTAGTCAGGTCATTAGAAGAAGCTATAGGGCATATCGCGAAATTCGGTTCGGAGCACTCGGATGCGATTGTCACGAAAAACAAGAAAAACGCGGAAGCTTTTACCAGGCAGGTGGATTCTGCTGCGGTCTACGTGAATGCTTCCACCAGGTTCACTGACGGGGGTGAGTTCGGCAAGGGGGCCGAGATAGGGATAAGCACGGACAGGATCCACGCCCGGGGCCCTATGGGGCTGGAAGAGCTCTGTACCTATAAATACGTGGTCCACGGCAGTGGGCAAATACGCACGTAAGTCGCCCATAGTTCATGGCCTATCATCCATTGCATGACCGACGAGCGACGAACAACGAGAAAGGTTGACTATGAAAGTAGGTATGCTGGGCGGAACGTTCAACCCGATACACATAGGTCACCTGGTGCTGGCCCAGGAGTGCTGGCACCGTTTCAAACTGGATAAGGTCGTTTTTATACCTGCCTACGTGCCACCGCACAAAGAAGTCGAATGTAACATCTCTCCCGCCGATCGCCTTAACATGGTGCGTTTGGCCCTGGAAGGCGAGGCCAGATTCAATATATCGACTTATGAGATAAATAAGGGAGGAGTATCTTATTCCATCGAGACAATAAAGCGCTTCAAGGAAGAATACGGGGAAGGCGCGGAGCTTTTTTTTCTGACCGGGTCCGATGCAGCCGAAGGCATTTCTATGTGGAAAGACGTCGACGATATACTCAGCCTTACGAATTTCGTGATAGCCGTGCGCCCGGGGTGGGGTGAAGAAAGCCCGTATGAAGACCGGCTCACCAGGATCATTATCCCTGGCCTGGATATATCTTCTTCGATGATAAGGGAGCGGATACTGAAAAAAGAACCCATTGATTATCTTGTCCCCCAGGCCGTAGTGGAATATATTAGAAACAAAGGCCTGTACCGTGGTTAGCGTATGTCATCCCGGACGAGCCCGGGGGTAAAAAAATATGTCATCCCGGACGAGCCCGAAGGGTTCGATCCGGGATCAAGTAAATATTGTCAAACAGACGTTATTATGGTAATATTTGGTTATTATTATTAGTATAAAAGGAGGTGTATTCCGATGGCAGAAGGATATTGTGTGAAATGCAAGGCGAAAAAAGAGATTAAAGACGCCAAAGAAGTGACGATGAAGAATAAAAGAAAGGCCGTGAAGGGTAAGTGCCCGGATTGCGGCACCGGTATGTATAGAATACTTGGCAAGTAATTCCCCCAAAATATTATCGGTGAATAAATTGGCATCCAAGGATAAAGCGCAACTCATCGCGGAATCTGCTGCGGAGAAAAAGGGCCAGGACATTGTTCTGCTGAACATGAGCCGCATATCTACTTTATGTGACTGGTTTGTCCTTGTCAGCGCGAGTTCTTCCCGCAGAGTGAACGCCATTTCCAAGGCAATACAGGAAAAATTATCCAGGAAGCGTATTCATCCCCTCCACGTCGAAGGGAGAAACAACCCTTACTGGGTACTCTTGGATTATGAGGATGTAGTCGCGCATATTTTTTATGGGGAAATAAGGGAGTTTTACGGGCTGGAAAGGTTATGGTCCGATGCTCCCAGAGAGCGGTTTGACGCCAAATGTTCGGAAAAGACATCTCGAAAAAGATCTCGTCGACCTTCTTAAAAGCGGTCCACGCCTATTTCAAGGAAAATTTTCCCCACCTTTCTTTCCCGGAAACCGTAGAGCCCATCCTGCAGGTAATACGCGATAAAAAACACGGCGACCTGACTTCAAGCGTGGCCATGCGACTGGCTCCCGTAGTCAGCCGTTCGCCCGACTCTATAGGCCGGGACATCATCGAGTCCTTCCGCGATATGATCAAAAACACGGATATCGCCGATCATGTAGGAGCAGTGGAGCTCAAAGGCGGGTTCATCAATTTCTGGCTCTCAGAAAAATATTACCACGAGGTCCTTGTAAATGTAATGAAGCAAAAGGGCAGGTTCGGCTCCTCGGACGATGGAAAAGGACAGCGCGTCAATATCGAGTTCGTTAGTGCCAACCCCACAGGGCCTCTGACTATCGCTCACGGCCGTCAGGCCGCCGTGGGGGACGCGTTATCGCGTATTCTTCGTTTTTCGGGCTACGACGTTACCAGCGAATATTATCTTAACGATGTCGGAAGGCAGATATACATGTTGGGAAAATCAGTCGAAGTCAGGTACCGTGATCTTTTCGGCAGAGAAGAGCCCATGCCCGAGGACGGCTATGTCGGTGATTACATAATAGACATAGCTGAAGAGATAAAGAAGAAAAAGGGCGATAGCCTTCTTGAAAAAGGAGCGCACGCTGAACGCTTTTTCCGTGATTATGCCGTGAACTACATGATGGACATGATCAGAGATGACCTGGCGAGTTTCGGCGTCAGTTTCGATACATGGACAAGCCAGGCCGCTCTGGAGTCCCGTAAGGAAGTGAACAAGGTCCTCGGCGAACTGGAAAAGAAAGGTTTTATTTATGAGAACGAGGGGGCGAAATGGTTCGCATCCTCCAGGTTGGGCGACGATAAGGACCGGGTCGTTGTAAAGAGCGACGGGTCATACACTTATCTTGCGCCGGATGTCGCTTATCACAGGGATAAATATGAGCGGGGCTATGGCAGGCTGATAGATCTTCTGGGACCGGATCATCACGGTTATATCAAGCGGATGAAGGCCGCCGTCCAGGCCATGGGACACAGCGAAAGATCCCTGAACATACTGATAGTCCAGCTGGTCAAGCTCCTGCGCGCCGGCGAGACAGTGTCGATGTCCACTCGCAAAGGCGAGTTTATAAGTCTCCGCCAGGTGATAGATGAGATCGGCAAGGACGTGGCAAGGTTTTTCTTCCTGGTCCGCCGCCTGGACAGTCATCTTGATTTTGATATAGAGCTGGCCAAAAAGGAGTCATCGGAGAACCCGGTATTTTATATACAATACGCCCACGCCAGGATATGCAGCATCCACAAGTACAGCCGGAAAAAGGCCCTGAAACTGGTTTTCCGGAAGACGGACCCGGAACTGCTAAAGACGAAAGCGGAGACCGGGCTTATCAGGAAACTGATCGAGTTTCCCTTTGCCGTTGCCTCAAGCGCCGATGCCCTGGAGCCGAACCGGCTCTTAGTCTACCTTAATGAACTGGCAAGCCTCTTTCATTCATTTTATACCGAGTGCCGGGTAGTTACGGACGACCTTGCCATGACCAAGGCCCGGCTTTTCCTGGTTGAGTGTGTCCGTATCGTTTTGGCCAACGGATTAGGCCTGTTGAACATTACCTTCCCCGAAAAAATGTAGCATGTTTGAATCCATCAAACTATACATCAATGAACCTGCCGATCCGGAGACAATAGTCCGGACTCTCGATAAATACGGTTATGCCCGCTGCCGTAAAATATCCATTGAAGGAGATTACAGCCTGGTCGGCGAAGTCCTCATCGTCTATCCGGTGACATTTGAATATCCGGTCAGGATAGACCTTTCAGGGGGGAAGGTCAGGTCGATAAAAAGCATAGACCTAATGTCCTTTAAGGATATTACCGGCCATAACGGTATCATCATGCTTCCCGTTACCGCCTTGAGGCGCACCAAGGTGAAGAAGCGCCCGATAGAGATGGAGCTGGGAGAAAAACCGATCGAATCTTTCGTGGATATCGAGCCCGGCGATCACGTTGTCCATCTTGATTACGGAATAGGGAAATACCTGGGAATGCAGCGCGTCAAACGGGAAGGCAAAATGAGAGATTATTTTGTCATCGAATATAAGGGCGGTGACAAGCTTTACATGGAACACAAGGAGCTCCACAAACTGCAGAGATACATCTCTTTCCACCGGAAGCCCCCGCAGCTTAACAGCCTGAAAAGCGGAAAAAAGTGGGAAAGTGCCAAACGAAAAGCGGCCAGGGGGGTCACCAGGATAGCGGAAGACCTGCTTAAACTCCAGGCAAAAAGAGAAAGCACTTCCGCCCACTCGTTCAGCGAGGATACCGACTGGCAGGAAACGGTCGAGGAGGCTTTTCCCTACAAGGAAACACCCGACCAGCTGAAAGCCACAATAGCGGTCAAGGAAGACATGGAGGGCGCCCGCCCCATGGACCGTCTTTTATGCGGTGACGTGGGGTACGGCAAGACAGAAGTGGCGCTCAGAGCGGCTTTCAAGGCCGTCATGGACAACAAGCAGGTCGCGGTACTGGTCCCGACTACCATTCTCGCGGAACAGCATCTTGATACTTTCAGGAGGAGACTGAAGGGCTATCCTGTGAGCATCCAGATGCTTAACCGTTTCAGGACTTCCGCCGAACAGAACGAGATCGTCAAGGGCCTGCGAGAGGGCGGGGTGGATATAGTCATAGGCACCCACCGTATTCTTTCTGACGACGTGAGATTCAATGACCTGGGGCTTTTGATCATCGACGAAGAACAGCGGTTCGGGGTCCGGCAGAAGGAAAAGATCAAGAAACTCAAAGTGAATGTCGATATACTGACATTGACGGCTACCCCGATACCCAGGACGCTTTACCTGGCCCTGATGGGCGGAAAAGACATATCAGTCATAGAGACACCGCCACTGGAAAGGATACCCATTCATACCGAGGTAATAGAATACGATAAAAAAACCGTAAGGGAAGCCATTAAGAGAGAGATTGCCAGGAAAGGACAGGTCTACTATGTTCATAACCGTGTGGATACGATCGACAGGATAGCCTCGGAAGTGAGCAAGCTTGTCCCGGACGCCCGGATGATGGTGGGACACGGACAGATGCCTTCAAGAGTTCTGGAGAAGACAATGCTGAAGTTTATCAAGGGGGAAGTCGACATACTGGTATGTACTACCATAGTGGAATCGGGAATAGACATACCGAACGCGAATACCATGGTGGTCAATGAAGCGGATAAATTCGGCCTGGCCGATCTTTACCAGCTCAGAGGCCGTATCGGCAGGTTTGACAGGAAAGCCTATGCCTATTTCGTAGTCCGGGATCTGGCTGTATTGACCCACGAGGTGCAAAAAAGGCTCGAGGCTATAAAAAAATACCAGGAGCTTGGCGCCGGATTCAAGATAGCCATGCGGGATCTGGAGATGAGGGGAGCGGGGAACATACTGGGCATAGAGCAGAGCGGGTTTATCGACCAGGTGGGTTTTGATCTTTATTGCCGGCTTCTAAGAGAAGAGTTACATAGAATGAAACGGTGAATTAACTTGAAGGCCGGTAAGGATTTTGATATCATAGCAATAAATAAAATAGCCCCGTCATTATGGAAAAGAAAAGACACAGAATTTCATTTTTTCTTATTATTGCGGCGTCCCTTGCTTTGACTGCCGGGTGCGGTAAAGCTGCCAAAGAAGGGGCGGTCTTGGCGCAAATCGGCAGTTCTAAGATCACCGTTGGCAGTTTTAACGAAAGGATCTCAAATCTGCCTGTCCGTTACCAGAGGGTCATAAGGCGGAGAAAAAAGGAATTTCTTGAAGAGTTGATAAACGATACGTTGCTTTACCAGGAAGCGGTCAACAATGGTCTGCACAAGGATGCGGATGTCCGCAAGGTCATAGAAGAAGCCAGAAAAAAGATATTGATCGCGCGGCTTTTAAAGGAAGAAGTAGAAGACAAGATAGATGTCACCGAAGAGGATATCAGCGTATTTTATGAGGAGAACAAGTCCGACTATATGACGACCGAGATAATGAGAGTCTCGCATATCCTGGTGCAGTCGCCCGAGGCGGCCGAGAACATACTTGAAAGACTTGAAAAGGGTGAAGATTTCGAAGAACTGGCCAAAGCGAAATCGGTTGACCCGACCGCGCAGAGAGGTGGGGATATAGGGTATTTCCCGCGCGGGCAATTGATGCCGGAGTTCGAGAATGCCTGTGCCCGTCTCGATGTAGGCGAGATAAGCGGGGTGGTCAAGACCAACCTGGGATACCATGTCATTAAATTGACCGACCGCAGGCTGCCGCAGCAGAAACCGGCGGATGAAGTAAACGAGGACATCAGGTTGAGGATACGGACGATAAAAAAACAAAGGATATTCAGTGAGCTTCTTGATCGTCTGCACAAGGAGACCGAAGTTGTTGTGAATGGAGAAGTTCTTTCCGGGCTTGAAGACTTGCCCGGCGAAGAAAAAAAGGAGGAATAATAAAATGAAAAGAAGGGACATCCTGAGAGTAGTCACTTTCTTGAGCATTCTTGTTTTGTGTTTTTCGGCTTACGCCGGAGTTGTTGACAAAGTGATAGTCGTCGTAAATGACGAAGTCATAACCCAGAGGGAATTTGACCGGGCATTTGAGCAGATGAAGCAGACTTATGAGACGAATTTCGAGGGAGACGAACTGAATCGCCGGCTTGAGGAAGCTAAAAAGATGCTCCTGGAAGAGCTTATTAACGCGAAACTTGTTGTCAGCCTGGCCAAGGAAGCCAAAGTGGAGATCGACGAAGAAAAGCTGAAAGAAAGGATCGAGAGCATAAAGTCGTACTATGCTTCGGAGGATGAGTTTCTCCGCGCTTTAAGCGCCAAGGGAACCAATCTGACGGAATTTGAAAAGGAACTTCGCGAACATATGTTGGGGCAGAAACTCATTCAAAAAGAAGTCGCGTCAAAGATCATCATCACGCCGTCTGATATCCAGGAACTTTACGAAAAAAACAAAGAGCAGATGGTGATCCCCAAGCGTGTAAAGGTCCGGGGCATCATGGTCCGCAAGAACGCTCAAGACGACGGCACGTCCCAAAAAAAGATCCAGGAGGTCGCCAAAGACCTGCAAAAAGGAAGGAAATTTGAAAAACTTGCCAAAGAACAATCAGAAGGACCTTATGCCGATAGTGGCGGCGATATGGGTTACATCACCCCAGGGCAGATGCTGCCGGAAATAGACGAAGTCCTGTTTTCCCTGAAAAAGGGCGAATCTTCCGAGATCATCGAGACGCATATCGGGTATCATATATTCAAGGTCGAAGATGCAGAGGAATCGAAGATAGCGGAGTTTGCGGAAGTAAGCGAATTCCTGAGAGAGCAGCTCTTCATGAAGAGATTTCAAGACAGTCTCAACGAATGGATAATAGAAAAACGAGAAAATGCATATATCTCCTACAAGTAAGCCCCATATCTACATAACTATGGGTGACCCGGCCGGCATAGGACCGGAGGTCACCGCAAAAGCAATGGCAAGCCCTGACATAAAAAGGCTTGCCATTTTTACTATTATAGGCGACAATGCCGTCCTGCAGCAGGCGTTTAACGGATCTGTTCCATCCGGGGTCAATATCCTTGATCCGGTGGCTTCGCTTAGAGAGATCCGTCCCGGCAAGCCTACCGCAGAAGGCGCCAAAAAGGCCCTTGAGTGCATAGATGCGGCCGCCCGGATAATGCTGGATAAGACGGACAAGACACCGAGGGCGATGGTGACCGCGCCGGTGAGCAAGGAAGCGATAGCTGAAGTGCGCAAAGGATTCCGGGGCCATACGGAATATCTCCAGGAAGCGAGTTCAGCGCAATTTGTCACCATGGCGATGATCGGGAAGAACCTGTGTGTCATCCCCGTTACGCGTCATATTCCTATAAGCGAAGTCGCGGGGACATTGAACGCCGATATTGTCCTGCGCACCTTGAAGCAGGTGATCGAAAACCGTTCGCTATTGTCCGAAAACGATCCGGCCCGCATAGGCGTCTGCGCGCTTAATCCTCATTGCGGCGAAAAGGGAAAGATAGGGACCGAGGAGATCGATATCATCGCCCCCGCGGTCGAGGAAGCAAGGAAAAAGTATGAACATATCGAAGGCCCGGTCGCCGCAGACGTTGTGTTTTACCGGGCCTTGAAGAAATCAATAGATATTGTCGTTTCAATGTATCACGACCAGGGGCTTGGCCCGTTCAAGATGATCGATTTTGATAACGGCGTCAACATGACGCTTGGACTGGGCTGGGTCCGTACTTCTCCCGACCATGGCACGGCTTTCGATATAGCAGGGAAAGGCATCGCCGACTCCAGATCAATGGAGTGCGCGATACAGCTTGCCGTCCGGGCCATCACTAGCATATAGCGGATAGTTTGCCCATTAGAACAAACGCGCATGATCTAACTTACCCCATACGCTATATGCTATGCGCTATACGCTATTATTTATGAATATAAGCGAGTTAAAACGATTATGGCAAGAACACGGGTTCCATCCGACGAAACGCCTGGGGCAGAACTTCCTTATCGATAAGAACATAAGGGACAACATCTTGAACACGGTCCCTTTTAGCGCTGACAGTGTAGTTGTCGAGATAGGCGCCGGTTTCGGGGTCATGACCTTTGAGGCCGCAGAAAGGTGCCGACGTCTTTATGCCGTTGAGAAAGACGAAAAGATCTGCGCGATAATGGCTCCTTTGTTCAGCAAAAAAGAGAACCTGGAACTGGTACGCGGAGATATCCTTGAATTTGATCTTTGTAGTATAGCATCGCGGGACAAGGGCATTCTTGTTCTTGGAAATATACCGTATTACATAACCACCCCCGTGATCGAGAAAATAATCACAGAAAGGAAGTGTATCCGGGGCGCTTACATAGTGGTGCAGGATGAACTTGCGAGTAGGATAGTTTCCCCGCCGGGACGGAAAGATTACGGTGCGTTGACCTGTTTTGTGCAATTTTACGCCGAGGTCGAGAAGGTGTTCAAGATAAAGAAAAATTCGTTTTACCCTCGGCCCAACGTCGATTCATGTCTGCTAAAGCTGGCGATGTCCCCCGAGCCGCGGGTCAAGGTCAGGGATAAGGAGCTCATGTTCAGGATCGTCAGGAAGGCCTTTCAGCAAAGACGTAAAAAGATACTGAATTCATTATCTCATGGTGGATTTCTTGATATGGATAAAGGCGAGTGGCAGGACGTCCTCCAAGATTGCGGGGTCGATATTTATAAACGTGCCGAAGATATATCTCTTCTTGATTACGCCCGGATAAGTGACGCGGCGGGCGAACGTTGACTTTTTATTATCATTATGATATCGTATAGGAGCTATGAACAAGAATAATAGTCATAGTGATACTATTTCCAAGGAAGATGTGAAACATGTTGCCTTGTTGTCGCGGCTACGCCTGGAGGAAGAAGAAATCTCCAGATTTCAGAGACAGCTTTCCAGCATCCTTGAATATGTTGCCCAATTAAACGAAGTCGACACAAAAGATATTACGCCAACGTCTCATGTCATTTCTTCCGTAAAAAATGTGTTCCGAAAAGATGAATTAAGAGAGTCGCTTTCCCCAGAAGAAGCTTTAGGTAACGCTCCGGCAAGACGAGATGATCTTTTCGAAGTCCCCAAAATAATCAAAGATGCTTAATATGGACGACATTTTGTCGAGCATTGACGGATACAAAGAATGGTTTACCGGCCGGCAAGTCTCAGTTGCGGATGCCGGTAAGCTTTTGGCCGGCAGGATCAGCGAGATCGACAGCCAGATCAAGGCCTTTGCGCATATCGAACCCGGGATCGTGGCAGAACGGGCGTCCATGCTGGATACAAAGAAAAAAAGGGGCCGGTTATGGGGCGTGCCGATAGGTTTGAAAGATAACATATGCGTTAAAGGGGAACTTACGACTTGCTCATCCCGCATACTGGAGGGATTCCGCCCTCCATACAACGCCCATGTCACCGAGAGGCTTTTGGCAGAAGACGCGTTATTGATCGGCAAGACCAATATGGATGAATTCGCCTTCGGTTCGTCATGCGAAACTTCATGCTATTTCCCAACCGGGAATCCATGGGATAAGACCCGGGCCCCCGGGGGATCCAGCGGCGGATCGGCCGCGGCGGTGGCGGGCGGAGAAGTGGTTGCCGCGCTCGGGTCGGATACCGGAGGGTCTATCAGGCAGCCGGCTGCTTTATGCGGTGTTGTCGGGTTTAAACCGACATATGGCCGTGTTTCGCGTTACGGTCTTATTGCATTCGCCTCAAGCCTGGACCAGATAGGGCCTATTACCCGTAACGTTTCTGACTGCGCTGTGATCCTTGAGATCATATCCGGCTACGATTGCCGGGATTCTACCTCTGTAGACATAGAAGTCCCGCGTTATACCGAGTGTCTTTCAAAAAGCGTGAAAGGAACGGTCATAGGGATCCCTGGGGAATATTTCCAGTCTGGTATCGATGAAGGTGTCAGGATGAGAATCGAGGAGGCGATAAAGACCTTACAGGGTCTTGGAGCCAGGACAGTCGATATCTCATTGCCGCACACGAAATACGCTGTCAGTTGTTATTACATAATCGCACCTGCGGAAGCCAGTTCGAATCTTGCGCGCTACGACGGGGTCCATTACGGTTACAGGGAAAGGGGGGCGGATAATATCATCGATATGTATATCGCCACCAGGAACAAAGGTTTCGGGGCGGAGGTGAAAAGGAGGATCCTCTTGGGGACATACGCTTTGAGCAAAGGTTATTATGAAGCGTATTACCTTAAAGCCCAAAAGGTAAGGACCAGGATAGCCGATGATTTCCGGGAAGCTTTCAAGACCTGCGACTGCATATTGACCCCCACCTCGCCGACGACGGCTTTCAAGATAGGAGAGCGTGTCGATGATCCTTTGAAGATGTATCTTTCTGACGTTTTTACGATCCCCGCGAATCTCGCGGGACTGCCGGCGGTCTCCATTCCCTGCGGCATGGATTCCGACGGCTTGCCGGTCGGCCTGCAGCTTATGGCCAGGCATTTTGGGGAGGAAGTGCTCATCCGGGCGGCTCACGCTTTTGAAAGCAACACGGATCATCATAAAAAGCTTCCAAGCTTTTTGAAAGCAGTAAGTAATGAGTGAGAAATACGAGACGGTCATAGGGCTGGAGGTCCACGTCCAGCTTTCAACGAAGACAAAGGCGTTTTGCGGCTGTAGTACGGCTTTTGGAGCACCTCCGAACGCGCAAGTGTGTCCAGTGTGCCTGGGTATGCCAGGCGTGCTCCCGGTATTCAACGAAAAAGCTTTTGAGTATGCCATAAAAGTGGCTTTGGCGATTGACTGTGATATCCAGAAAACGGTCAAGTTTGACAGGAAGAACTATTATTATCCGGATCTCCCCAAAAATTACCAGATAAGCCAGTTCGATATGCCCCTGGCATACAGCGGAAAAGTGACAATAACCCTGGAGGACGGATCTGCCAAGGTTATCGAGATCACCAGGGCGCATCTTGAGGAAGACGCGGGTAAGCTTATGCATGATCCTGAACGTCAGGTAAGTTACGTGGACCTGAACCGGACCGGCACCCCTCTTCTGGAGATAGTATCGGAACCCGACATCAGGTCCCCCCAGGAGGCGCACGCTTATCTTACTGCTCTTAAGCGCACGATCAAATACCTGGACGTGTCTGACTGCAACATGGAAGAAGGGAGCCTGAGGTGCGATGCCAACATATCCATCCGCGAGAAAGGTTCCCCGGAGTTAGGCGTAAAGGTCGAGGTCAAGAACATGAATTCATTCAAGGCGGTAAAGGACGCGCTTACCTATGAACAGAATCGCCAGGTCGAACTCTTGGACGATAAAGAAAAGATCGTCCAGGAAACAAGGCTCTGGGACGAGAACAAAGGCATCACGGTTTCGATGCGGACAAAAGAAGAAACCCAGGATTACCGTTATTTTCCGGAACCGGACCTGGTCCCCTTCGAGGTTCCGGCCGAACTGGTGGGTAAGATCCGTGAAGAATTGCCTGAACTGCCGCGTGAAAAAAGCGTCCGCTTCAAGGACGAATACGGTTTGAGCGCGGAAGACACGGACGTTCTCACGGCGGAAAAGGATGTGGCCGAGTTTTACGAGAGAACGGTGGCGGAAATCGACGATCCCCAGGCCGTGTGCAACTGGGTCAAGGGGGAGATAATGATGCACAGGAAAGAAAGAAATACGGATATCCGGGGACTTAACGTCAAGCCCGGTGACCTGGCCAGGATCATCAGCATGGCCAGGGAAGGCGTTATCAGCGGTCTTTCGGCAAAGGAGGTCCTGAACGCTTATATCGACACGGGAAAAGATCCGGAAGAGATCGTCAGGGAAAAAGGCCTTGAACAGGTCTCGGATAAAGGCGCCATAGAGGAAATGGTGGATAAGGTGATTTCTGAAAACCAGAAGTCAGTTGATGATTATAAGAAAGGAAAATCCAACGCTTTAAGTTTTCTTGTCGGGCAGGTTATGAAAAACACCAAGGGAAAGGCTAACCCGAAAATGGCGGGCGAGATGCTCAAGAAAAGGTTGGATAAGTAGAGGAGTATCCATGAAGAAGATAATCTTTACCTTACTGGTGATGTTTCTGGTCATCGGTTCTATTTTTGCGGTCCAGGCCAAAGAAGAGACTATCATTGACGACAGCAAGGAGCTTTTCAGGCAGATCCAGATCTTCGCGGATTCCATAACACTTATAAGCACCGATTACATAAAGCCGGTGAAGATCAAGGACCTTGTTTACGGAGCGATCAAGGGGATGATGGAAACCCTCGACGGTTATAGCCAGTTCATGGATCCCGATAGTTTCAGGGAGATCACCGAAGAGACTAAGGGAGAATTCGGGGGGCTGGGCATAGAGATAGGGATCAGGGACAGTGTCCTTACGATAATCGCCCCTATGGAAGACACCCCGGCCTATGAGGCCGGTTTGCAGTCCGGCGATAAGATCATCAAGATCGATGGAGAGATAACCCAGGGCATGACTCTGGATGACGCTGTGAAAAAACTTAGGGGCAAACCGGGAGCCAAAGTAGATATCTCCGTTATCCGTGAAGGTGTTGACAAACTATTGGATTTCACCATAACCCGGGCCATCATCAAGATCAAAAGTATCAAGGAAATAGACATTATCGAGGACGATGTAGGGTATGTAAAGCTGGTCGAGTTCCAGGAACGGACAGCGGATGACCTGAAAAAAACCGTAGAAAAATTCAAAAAAGACGGAGTCAGGAGCATTATCATCGATCTGCGGAATAATCCGGGTGGACTCCTTGATTCCGCGGTCTATACCGCTGATCTTTTCCTGAAGCCCGGGGACATGATCGTTTATACCGAGGGCAGGGATCCTGAGAAGCGGCTAGAGTTCAAGGCCGACAAAAAGACCGTATTCGCGGACCTGAATCTGGTGATCCTGGTGAACAAGGGGACCGCGAGCGCTGCCGAGATACTTGCCGGTGCTATCAAGGATAACAAGAGGGGCCTTATCGTCGGCGTTCCCACTTTCGGGAAAGGATCGGTCCAAACCGTCATACCCCTTAAAGATGATTCGGCGCTGCGCCTGACGACAGCGGCTTACTATACCCCTTCCGGCAAGAATATCAACGAAAAGGGGATCGAACCCGATGTCCACGTTGAAAAGAAAAAACTGGTGGATAAAAAGAAGGAAGAAGAAAAAGAAGAACTTTTCGAAAAACTCGAGAAAGAAGGGAAGATCCAGAAACCCGAGAAAGAAGAGGAAGCCCCAAAAGAATACGACAACCAGGTGATGACGGCTGTCAGCATCCTTAAGGGACTGCAGATATACGAGGGGTACAAGGCGGTTCCGGCGATCCAGGAAAAAGCAGGGGAAAAATTAGAAGAAAAAACGGAATGATGAGCAGGAAGATAATAGCAATAATCGCGATAGCACTTGTAGTCCTGGCGATGGTCAGGTTACGTACCAGGGATATAAGCGAGCAGATCTCCAGCGCTGAGAACGCGGTCCTGGCCGTCCTGCAGGCTCACGGGATGACGGATAATGACGTTCTTTTTCGCGAACAGAGCAGCTGGAAGCGGTCGGGCATCCGCGGGAAATCGATCAATTACGTGGTGAATCTCAGAGCATGGGCCAGTTCAAATGAACTTGCGGAGGAGATAAAAAAGAAGCTCCGGGATACCAATGGCGTCAACCTTTCAAAAGTCTATTTCCGCCGGGACAAGGATAAAAAAGGCACGGCATATTTTGAGATCGCCTTTAAGGGAAATATCATATTGCTATTTACCGTCGAGAACGTTTCAGCCGGGTGGGTAAAAAGCGAGAGCGAAGAGACCCTCACGCCTAAATTGGCTTTGGTGCTGGATGACTTCGGATACACAGGGAAAAACCTCGACGATCTAAAAGAGCTCGGAGTCCCTTTGACCATAGCCGTTCTTCCCAATGCCCCGTTTTCGAAGAA
The DNA here is from genome assembly GCA_049643885.1 of Candidatus Omnitrophota bacterium. Taxonomy (GTDB): domain Bacteria; phylum Omnitrophota; class Gorgyraeia; order Tantalellales; family Tantalellaceae; genus JBARQV01. The sequence goes on from JBARQV010000028.1 coordinate 26,138, forward strand.
AGTCAGTTTTTTTGCCGAAGATAACGGGGTCGAAGTGATACTTCACCTGCCCTTGGAACCTGACAGGAAAAATGTACAGCTGGAAGAAGGCACTATCATGGTAGGCATGGAAGAAGGCGCGATAAAAAATACCATGAGCCGGTCTTTGAAGACCGTTCCTACGGCCAGCGGTGTTTCAAATCACCAGGGTTCAAAGGCTACAGGGGATAAAGAGACCATGGAAATAGTCCTTGGCGAAGTGAAGAAAAATGGCCTTTATTATCTGGATAGCATGACAACAAGTGGATCTGTATGCGAGAAGATAGCCGGGGAGAAAGGGCTGACCTTCGCAAAGCGTGATGTGTTCCTCGATATGGATCTGGACGAAGGTCATATAAAGAGGCAGTTGGAGAAAGCGGAAAACGTCGCCCGGGCGAAAGGTTATGCCGTGGCTATCGGGCATGAGAGGGAAGCCACGTTGAAGGTCTTAAAGGAAATGATCCCCGAGATGAAGGATAGAGGGATACAGTTCGTCGGATTGTCGGAGATCATAGAACTGGAAAGCGCGGGGCAAGGAAGCAAATGATCACCTTGGGCATTGAGACTTCATGTGATGAAACGGCGGCGGCCCTGGTCGAAGACAGCAGGGTGCTTTCAAGCGAAGTGTCGTCAAGCGTCCATCTTCATTCGCAATACGGGGGCGTGGTGCCCGAGATCGCGTCACGGGCGCATGTTGAATATATTTTTCCTGTTCTGATGAAAGCCTTGAAGGATTCTGGCCGGAAGATCGACGATATAGACCTGGTGGCTGTGACCAATGGACCGGGGCTTCCCGGTTCCCTCCTGGTAGGCATAGCGTTCGCGAAAGCCATCAGTTTTTCGAGGGATATCCCCTTGCTCGGCGTGAACCATCTCCCGGCGCACATTTTTTCATGTTTCCTGGATGAAGAAAGAAGCTCTATAGAAGATAAATTTCCTTTTGTCGGCATGGTGATATCGGGAGGCCATACCAGTATATATTATTGCCGGGGTTTGAAAGATTTTGAACTTATCGGCAGGACCAAAGATGACGCGGTCGGAGAAGCCTTCGACAAAGTAGCCAAGGTCCTGGGCCTGGGTTATCCCGGTGGGCCGGTAGTGGAACAAAGAGCCCGGAATTTTTCCGGTAACGGGGCAATTGATTTTCCTAGAGCGCTTTTGCAGGATGAGGCCGATCTTGATTTCAGTTTCAGCGGGATCAAGACCGCGGTTTTATACTACTGGCAGTCCTGTGAACATACCGAAGCAGAAAAGGACCGGATCTGCTGGTCTTTCCAGCAGGCTATCCTGGATGTGATAGAGAAAAAGATATTAAGGGCGATACAAACGACCGGTGCGAAGAGGTTGGCCGTGGGCGGGGGAGTTATAAATAATGCAGCCCTTCGATGCCGGATCTCTGAGCGATGCAGTGAGGAAGGAATAGAACTTTATTTGCCGCGCGGGGAATATACCACGGACAATGCGGCAATGATAGCCGCCCTGGGCGAAGCCCTTTACATGAGCGGGGAGAGGTCGGATCTTCTTTTGAACGCCGAACCGGGGATCCATTAGAAAGGGAGATTGAAATGACAATGACGGTTATGCTAGTAAGGTTGTTTTTAGCGGCTCTTTTTGGAGCTTTTGTAGGTCTTGAACGCGAGATACATGGCCGCGCAGCGGGCCTAAGGACGCATATCCTGGTCGCTCTCGGGTCAGCCTTATTCATGATCACCTCACTTCTTGTAGGTGCCAGCTACGGGCATCTCGGCGACGTAGACCCTTCGCGTATAGCCGCAGGTGTAGTGACGGGTATTGGTTTTCTCGGTGCCGGTGCCATAATCAGATTTGGAGCTTCTATACGGGGCCTTACAACGGCCGCAAGTATATGGGCCGTAGCGGCGATCGGGTTGGCCGTGGGAACGGGGCTGTATGTAGCGGCAGGGTTTACAACGTTTTTGGTCGTGGCAGTTCTTTTCCTGTCGCGCCTTGAGGAAAGAATGGAGCTGAAACGTACCGGCAACAAGCTGGTGGTACTTGTCGAATCTTCCAGGAAGGATATGATAAACGATATTCAGAATATAGTGGAAGCATACAAGGGCAGGGTAAAAAGGGTTTCATCAGAAGAAACCGAGGCCGGGGAGATGGCCGAGGTCGTTTTTGATATTATTTTGGCCCGGGTTTATGAAAAAGAGATCGTTGAGGATATATCCTCTCTCCCGGGTGTGGAAAAAGTCAGCTGGAAAAAATGAGGAGGTAGAAGATGAGAAAGAGAAATGAAGAAAAGCAGCGCATCGAGGAAAAGGTCCTGGACGTGAATGCTGCAATGCAGGGAACTCTCCGTTTCGAGGATCCGGTCAATCTGAGGATCAACGGAAGGTTCGAGGGAACACTTGATACCAAAGGCATGTTGATGGTCGGCCAGCAGGCTGATATCAAGGCCAACATAACAGGTGAAAGTGTCTCTGTTGCGGGGAACGTCAACGGGAACATTACCGCTACGAAGCTTCTCAAACTGGACTCGACGGCTTGCATTAACGGGGATATTGCAGTCCCGCGGCTTTCGATCCAGGAAGGCGCGGTATTGAACGGACGGGTCAAGATGAAACAGTCCGCTTCAGGCGAGCAAACCCCGAGGGGCAGCTGGATGACCTTGAATCAGGTCGCTGAATACCTGGAAGTTGACGCGAACAAGGTCCACGAATGGGCCAATAGCGGAGTCCTTCCCGGAACGAGAGAAAGCGGGGAATGGATATTCGAAAAAGAAAAGATCGAGCAGTGGATATCACAAGGGAAGGTAAGAGCGTAATATGCCGGAAAAACTTTTAACCTTGAAAGAACTGTCCGATTATCTGGAGATAAAGGAAGACGTGGTCTCCTCTCTGGTAGAAGACGGTGTGATATCAGCCTACAAGATCGGCGGGGAACTATTGAGGTTCAGGCGGGAGCAGATCGACGCCATCAGATCGGAGATCGAATCCCGGGTGACCGGCGCCGACCGGATAGGTCCGGGGGAGGCCGGGAAAGTGGCAAAGCCGGAACCTGTCCTGGCTGCTGAGCAGGACCATTCTGCGGCAGGCGACAGGGTCGCTGATTTTTTCTACTTCAATGATTTCTATATCATATCAGCGATCCTGATCATTGCGTTACTGATGATCATTTTCAAGGGATAGCTTATATTAGCGTATAGGTAATAGTATGTGTAAAGCATATAAGCTTTTCTTGCTAATGTCCGCCGGGTTCATCCTTCTAGCGCAGAACGTATTCGCGGATACCGTCATCTTGAGGGATGGTGAGCGGATAAAAGGTCTTATCCTTGATGAGTTCAAGGATCGGGTCGTTGTATCCACGGTGGAGGGTGAAAAGAGCATCATGAAGTCCGATATCCGCTCGGCCATTTACGATGATGAAGCCAAAGCCCTTCTTCGCAAGGGCCGGAACCAGGCGAAACAAATGAAATACGTGGAAGCCTACCAGACCCTTACTAAAGCCGTCCAGCTGGATCCTGATCTGAATGAAGCGCGCGACCAGCTGAACTTTCTTCAGGGGTACCTTGAAAACATGATGAGGAATGATATAGCCGGGAGCATAAAAGATAGAAGAGAAAAGTTCCAGGGCGTCGAAGGCGAAACTTTGGATGACAGGTTGACGGATCAGCTCGGGATAACCCTTGTTTCGAACGGTAAGTACGTTTTTGTGGATAAGGTGGTAGATGAGTCTACGGCAGGAGCGTTAAGGCCCGGGGACAGGATCGTCTCTGTCTGGGGGGAGCTTACCGCTTACATGGATGAGGAACAAGTGGCCGGAGTACTTCTTGAATCTAAAGAATGTAAGCTGGTCACAGAACGAACATTGACACCCCGCTTTTCCATGAGCAGCTCCATTATGGGCAATATTTTCACCAACGGATATATGGGCATCATAGGTGCGAGGTTAAAACTCCTGAAGAAGGGGGTAATCGTAGAAAGCGTCACCCCCGGCGGGTCTTTTGAGATGTCCGGCATCAGGGAAGGGGATGTCCTTCACCGGATAAGGCAAAAGAATACCAGATATATGCCCATGAGAGATATTATCGCGTTCATAAAGGATAATCAAAACCGGGAAGTGGAGATAGTTATCCAAAGGGACGTCACTCTCTGGAAAAAAGAAAGGTAAGACATGAAAAGGTGGAGACGGGTCAGGTTCCTTATAGCGAAAAGATTTCAGATCCGGTATATCGCCTTGATCCTTGTTTTTATGTTCGCCGCGGTCGTTTTGACGGGGTACACGGTGTATGTGACCACTTGGGTCATTTTCGGTGAAAAACTGGCAGCTGTTTATCCCCAGGGATTGCTTTTCGATATTGTAAAAAAAGTCAACGCGGTCCTTCTTCTCAGGCTGGCGGTCCTGACACCCTTGGTCATTTTCATCGGGCTCGTCCTTTCCAATAGGATCGCGGGTCCGATCTACCACATCAAGAAATATCTGCAAAAGGTATCCGCGGGAAATTATGAAGGCGACCTGAGACTGCGTAAGAACGACGAACTTCAGGACATGGCAGCCGAGATCAACGGCCTGGTAACGCAACTAAGGTCGGAACGCGACCGGCGCATAGAAAAGATCGAGGCTTTGGCTAAAAAAACGGTCGATCTTGAAGAAACTATTAAGGAAGGGAAGGAGAAAGGCGCATTGACCCAGATCAAGGCTATCAGGGATGGACTCGGGGTGTTGAAATCGTGATTGCCGGAACGCCAAATTTTTTATTGACAAGTCCATAATATATAATATAATGTATTAAATTAACTAAACCGAAAACTCGCCATAACATATTATCCTTACTGATTTTAATGAGATATTCCCGACCTTAAACCATTTCAAATCAACATGCTAGAATGAGCAAGCTAAAAAGCACTTTATATCTGATAGATGGAAACTCTTTCTGCTACAGGGCTTATTACGCTATAAGGGAACTCAGCACATCAAAAGGCGTGCCGACCAATGCGATATACGGGGTCGTGAACATGCTCCGCAAGCTGATCAAGGAATATGAGCCCAAGATGGTGACGGTTGTTTTCGACATGAAGGGGCCGACGACCCGCCACAAAAAATACGAGAATTACAAGATCCACCGCAAGCCGATGCCGGATGATCTCTCCGAGCAGATGCCGAGGATCAAGGAGATCGTTGAAGCTTTCAATATCCCGGTATTCCAGCTGGAGGGTTACGAAGCGGACGATATTATCGCTACTTTGGCTGAAAAAGCCAGGGAAAAAGGGATAAACGTGACAATAGTCACCGGTGATAAGGACGCGATGCAGCTTGTAGATGAGAAAGTCAAAGTTTTAAGCCCGTATGCGCTGGATGAGTCGTTTTATGACCGCGAAAAAGTCCGCGATAAATTCGGCGTGTACCCGGAGCGAATGGTTGAACTTATGGCCCTGGCGGGTGACCCGTCTGACAATGTGCCCGGGGTGAAAGGCATAGGTAAGGTCACTGCCGAGAAACTGATCAGCGAGTACGGGAACATCGAAAATATTTATAAAAATGTCGAAAAAATAAAGCCTGAATCGGTCAGGAAAAAACTTCTTGAAGGAAAGGAAATGGCCGAACTGAGCAGGGAGCTTGTTATTCTTGACAGGAACGTTCCGGTGAAACTGGACGTGGACAAAGCTGTTTTAAGTGAACCGGATTGGGAAAAACTGGAGAAGCTGTTCAGGGAGTTCGAATTCCAGAAGCTTCTCAGGGAGATCATGCCTGAAGAAGAAAAAGCCCCGGAATTGTCCACAGCCGGCGATGAAGGCGCGGCAGAAAAGGCACTGGACCGGATACTGAAAAAGAAACTTGTTGCCTTGAGCGTTGCTGCTGAAGGCGAAGAGCGCCGGTTATCAGGCGTTTCTTTCTACTGCGGCGAAGGGAAAGCAGTCCATATTCCTCTCCAAAAAATGGGCAAAGTGTTTAACATGGTCAAATCTGTCCTCGAAGACGAAACCGTGGAGAAGGTCGGTTATGATCTTAAAAAAAGCCTGGGTGTGTTACGGCAGAACGGGATAGAGATGAGGGGGATGACTTTTGATGTCATGATAGCCGAATATCTCCTTGACCCCTCACGGCCGAAGCATCCCGGGGAGGAATCATGCGAAGCTGTTTTCGGGGCGTACAAGAAATTAAGGGCTGAACTTGAAGATAAAAAGCTCATGCCGCTTTTCAGGGACGTGGAGATGCCGCTTATAGAGGTGCTCGCCGATATGGAATCGGAAGGAGTCGGCATTGACGTGCCGTGCCTGAAAAAGATGTCTAAAGACATGGAAAAGAAACTTTCCGAGATAACGGAGAAGATATATGATCTCTCGGGAGAGAACTTCAACATAAATTCCCCCAAACAGCTCCAAGGTATACTTTTCGATAAACTGGGCCTTCCCAAAGTGAAGAAGACCAAGACCGGGTCCTCGACCGACGAATCGGTCTTGCGCAGGCTTTCGAAAGAGCACGAGCTCCCACCGGCGCTTTTGGAATACAGGGCCATGAACAAGCTCAAGACGGGGTATTACGATTCGCTGCTTGAGTTGGTCGATGCTAAAACGGGCATACTTCATGCCAGTTTTAACCAGGCTGTGACGGCGACGGGGAGACTATCGTCCAGTGAACCGAACCTTCAGAACATACCCATCAAGACAGCGATGGGGAAGGAGCTCCGGCGTGCGTTTATCCCGGGCGAGAAAGGCAAGCTCCTCTTGGCCGCAGATTATTCCCAGATCGAGTTGAGGATACTGGCGCATTTATCTGATGACAAGGAGTTAATGAAGGCTTTTAACAAAGGCGAGGATGTCCACCTTTATACCGCGTCGCGTATATTCGGATGCAGGGTTCCTGACGTGACCGAAGAGATGAGAGCGGTTGCGAAGACCGTCAATTTCGGTATAATTTACGGGATGAGCCCGTTCCGCCTTGCCAGGGACCTTGAGATAGACCTTGCCGAGGCCCAGCGTTTTATCGATTCTTATTTCGATCAATATTCGGGGGTAAAGGCATTTATCGATAAGACCATAAAGACAGCCAGGAAAAAGGGTTACGTGACCACACTTCTTAACCGGAGGCGGTATATTCCGGAGATAACAAGTTCCAACGAACGGATAAAGGGTTTCGCTGAAAGAGTAGCCGTCAACACGCCGGTCCAGGGATCGGCCGCGGACTTGATCAAACTGGCCATGATCGCGTGCCATGATAGATTGAGGGAGTCCGGGACGCGCATGATCATCCAGGTGCATGACGAACTTGTATTCAAAGTTCCTGAAAACAGGATAAACAACGCGGCCGCCGCGGTACAAAAGATCATGGAAGGCGTTATAGACCTTAAAGTGCCTCTCAGGGTACATGTCGAAGCCGGTCCGAACTGGATGGATATGGAAGAAATAAAATGACAAAAAAGAACATTATAATAGGGGTAACCGGGGGGTTGGCGACAGGAAAGACGACAGTTGCCGATATGTTCGCGGAAAAAGGAGCGGTGAAGATAGACGCGGATGATATTTCTCACCGGCTTTTGGAGGAAGACCCCGGGGTCAAACGCGAAATGATAGAGATGTTCGGGAAGGAGATATTGACCGGGGAAAGGATCGACCGGAGAAAACTGGCGGAAAAAGTCTTTTTTGACAAAGAAAAACTCGACGAGCTGTGCGGCATATTGCACCCGGCGATCATCCTCCGGATAAAAGAGGAAATAAAGCATAATAAAGGCAAGGCGATCGTAGTAGACGCGCCCCTGCTGATCGAGACAGGCCTGCACGAGTTGATGGATATCGTGATAGTCGTCTTCGCGGATTATGATACCCAGATAAAAAGGGCAGCGAATCGCGGAATTTCGGAAAGAGAGGCAAAAGGCATAATAACTATGCAGATGCCTTTGACCGAAAAAGTCAAATTCGCTGATTTTATAATAGATAATAACGGTGCTGATATTAAAACTGTTAAAGAAGGAGTAGAAGAAGTATGGCAAAAAATGTGAATCAATCAAATGTGAATCAATCAAAGGAAATGGATATCGTCAAGCTCAAGGGGATGAAGGTGCAGGAACTTAACGAGCTTGCCAGGAACCTGGACATCAACGGCACCAGCGGGATGAAGAAGCACGATCTCATATTCAGGATACTGCAGGCAAAGGTCGAGAAGAGCGGCCTGGCGTTCGGGGAAGGTGTCCTGGAGGTCTTGGAAGACGGGTTCGGATTTCTAAGGAGCCCGGATTATAATTATCTTCCATGTCCGGACGACATTTACGTTTCGCCGTCGCAGATCAGGCGCTTTAACCTGAAGACGGGCGATACCGTCAGCGGGCAGATAAGGCCGCCGAAAGAAGGGGAGCGCTATTTCGCCCTTTTAAAGGTGGAAGCGGTGAATTTCGAGAATCCCGAACAGGCCAAGAACAGGATACTTTTCGAGAATCTGACCCCGCTATATCCCGACGAGCGGTATTCCCTTGAAACGGATCCCAAGGAGATCTCCATGCGCATCATGGATCTCCTGACGCCGGTAGGGAAGGGGCAAAGGGGGCTGATAGTGGCGCCTCCATACAGTGGGAAGACCGTCTTTCTCCAGAAGTTCGCCAATTCAATAACCACTAATTATCCGGACGTCAAGCTCATCATCCTGCTTATTGATGAACGCCCGGAGGAAGTCACCGATATGCAGCGATCGGTCAATGCAGAGGTGGTCTCTTCCACGTTTGACGAACAGGCGCAGAGACACACGCAGGTGGCTGAAATGGTCCTGGAGAAGGCCAAGCGCCTGGTGGAACATAAGTATGACGTGATCATCTTGCTCGATTCCATTACCAGGTTGGCGAGAGCCTACAACACCGTTGTGCCTCATTCGGGTAAGATTTTATCCGGCGGTGTGGACGCGAACGCTCTCCATAAACCCAAAAGGTTTTTAGGATCTGCCAGAAATGTGGAAGAAGGGGGGAGCCTGACCATCATAGCTACCGCTCTTGTGGATACCGGAAGCCGCATGGATGAAGTCATATTCGAGGAGTTCAAGGGTACGGGCAACATGGAGATCCAGCTGGACAGGGCACTGTTCCAGAAGAGGATTTACCCGGCAATTGATATAAGGCGCTCAAACACGCGTAAAGAAGAACTTCTGGTGGACGATACCGAGCTCCAGCGGATATGGCTCATGCGAAAAGCGCTGAGCGATCTCGATTCTGCCGAGGCCATGGAACTGCTTATTGACCGCATGAAAAAGACTAAAACCAACAAGGAGTTCCTGGAAACGCTTAGCAAAATATAATTATAATTAACACTTGATATTTGTAACAAATCTAGTAAAATACTTACTCTGCTGTGATAACGTTGATTTAGGCCTGGGAAATTCGCAAAGGCTTATAAATAAAACGGTTACAATATAAAGGGAGGTAAAAGTGAAAAAAGGCATACATCCTGAGTATAAGGAGACGACCATAGTTTGTGCGTGCGGTAATGTCATTCATACGCGTTCGACAAAGGAAAATATCCACGTGGAGATATGCTCTAAATGCCATCCGTTCTATACCGGAAAGCAAAAGTTAATTGACTCTGCCGGAATGGTCGATCGGTTCAAGAAACGTTACGCAAAGAAAAAGGAAGCCAAGCCGGAACCTGCGCAGACTTCAGAAACTGCTGAGGCTAAAGAGACAAGCGGATCTGACGAAGCCAGTGGAGCTTGATCCCCGGACATGTTCGAACAGCTGAAAAAAAAGAAAGAGCATTTCTTAAAGCTTGAGAAGGAACTGGCTTCTCCGGAAGTCCTGTCTGACAGGGAGAGATATCGGCTTAAATCCAAAGAATATGCGGACCTGAAAGAGCTGATAGTTGAGTATGATAATTGTCTTGGGCTTGAGGAAGAAAAAAGATCCCTTGAAAAGATGATAGAGGAAGAAGGGCCCGGGAGCGAATATGCCGTTTTTGCGGAAAAGGAACTAAAGAGCGTTGTCCGGGCTTTGGAAGAAAAGAGAAAAGGGATTGAAGACCTTCTTCTTGGAGAGGCAGAGAGCGACGATTTTAAGAAGAACGTTATAATGGAAATACGCGCCGGCACAGGAGGGCTCGAAGCGGGTCTTTTCGCGGCTGATCTTTGTAAGATGTATACAAAGTATGCAGCGGACAAAGGCTGGAAAATAAACGTGATCAGTTTGAGCGAATCCGAGCTGGGAGGTATCAAGGAGATCATCTTTTCTGTCGAAGGGGTCAAAGTTTTTAAATATCTCAGGTTCGAGATGGGCACTCACCGCGTCCAGCGCGTGCCTGAGACCGAAGCAAGCGGACGGGTACATACTTCAGCGGCCACGGTCGCGGTCTTGCCTGAACCGGAGGACGTGGAGGTCGATATAAAGCCGCAGGATCTCAGGATGGATTTTTACCGGTCGTCCGGAGCTGGCGGGCAGCACGTTAACGTTACCGATTCGGCGGTGCGCATCACTCATTTGCCGACGGGCATTGTGGTGAGCTGCCAGGATGAACGCAGCCAGCACAAGAATAAAGCGAAAGCGATGAGGGTGCTTAAAGCGCGCGTCCTGGAGGGCATAAAACACGAACGTGAGAAAAAGATATCGGAACAAAGAAAGAAACAGGTTGGCAGCGGCGACAGGTCAGAGAAGATAAGGACTTATAATTTCCCGGAGAACAGGGTGTCTGACCACAGGATCGGCCTGACTTTGTATAATCTCGCGAATATCATGGAGGGCGAGCTGGATAAACTGATAGAGGCACTTTCGGCGGAAGACAGAAAATTAAAGCTGCAGGGCAATTGATTAAAATGACCAGCGACAGAACTCAAATGACAAAAATAAACGAAAAACAACCAGAAAAGATCCCTGTTCAGTATGTCGAAGGTAAGGCCTGTTTTATGGATATGGAGATCAAGATCGATCACAGGGCGCTTATACCCCGCCCGGAGACTGAACTTCTGGTTTCGACCGTGGCCAGGTTCTGCCGGGAGAAAGGCTGGAAGGTCCCTTTTGTACTCGATGTCGGCACAGGGAGCGGGGTTATTCCCCTGGGGCTGGTAAGGCTCTTGAAGGATTGCCGCGTCATCGGTTCGGATGTTTCTTGCGAAGCGCTTTTGTTGGCCAGGGAGAACCTGGCGCGTTTTGGCTATGAAGACAGGATAACCCTGGTAAGATCCGATATGTTCGACAGGTTCAAGGATGGGTATCTTAATACTTTTGATGTCATTGTTTCCAATCCCCCGTACGTGTCGCAGAAGGACTATGAAAATCTTGACCCGTGGGTCCTGGCGGAACCCAGGGAGGCTCTTTACGGAGGCATCGAGGGCATGGATTACCTGAACATCCTTGCGGAAAAAAGCTGGGAGTACCTAAGGCCGGACGGTTTATTCGCTGTTGAAGTAGGTTATGACCAGGGAGAAAAGATGAAGGATAAGCTGCGCGCTTGCGGGTTTTGCGATGTGGAATCCTTCAAAGATTTTAATGATCACGAACGCGTTATCGTAGGGTGGAAAAATGGATAAACTCATCGTCGAAGGAGGAAATAGACTCAGCGGGACGATCCGCATCAGCGGAGCAAAGAATGCATGTCTCCCGATACTGGCCGCGACGGTCCTGACCGAGGGCGAATGCGTGATCTCCAACGTTCCGGAACTAAAAGACGTTTCAACCATGATCAAGATCCTTTCATCGCTGGGAAAAAAGATCGAGTGCGACGGCGATACGGTGAAGGTCATGGCCGGTCGGGTATCCAACGTGGTCGCCGAATACGATCTGGTGAGCACAATGCGGGCGTCAATAGTCGTCTTGGGCCCGCTCATAGCGAAATATGGCCGGGCCAAGGTTTCGTTCCCCGGGGGTTGTATCATAGGCCCTAGGCCCATCGATCTCCATTTGAAGGGTTTGAGGTCTCTGGGCGCGGACTTGAAAGTCAAAGGGGGTTATATCGTGGCCAGCGCCAAGAAGCTGAAAGGCGGGCGGGCCTATCTGGGAGGACATTTCGGTTCAAGTGTTCTGGCGACTTCCAATACCATGCTGACCGCGGTCCTGGCCGAGGGAGAGACTGTGATAGAAGACGCGGCTTGCGAACCTGAAGTTGCGGACCTTGCAGGCTTTCTCACTGCCATGGGAGCCGATATCGAAGGCGCCGGCACACCGACGATCAGGATGCGGGGCGTAAAGAACCTCGCAGGGGCCTCTTACAGGGTCATCCCTGACAGGATAGAGACAGGTACATACATGATCGCCGCGGTTATGACCGACGGACGCCTGTTCCTGGAAAATGCCAGGCCGGAGCACAATCTGGCTCTTATCGACAAGCTGACAGAGTGCGGCGCTCTGGTCAGTGAAAGGCCGGATGGCGTCGAAGTGTGTCGTTCCGGTGGTCCTCCCCGGTCCACCCATATTACCACGCTTACTTATCCGGGGTTTCCCACTGACCTGCAGGCCCAGATGATGAGTCTGCTCGCTTTGACCGACGGGATCAGCGTTATTACTGAGAAAATATATCCGGAAAGATTTATTCATGTCAGTGAACTTAACCGTATGGGCGCGGATATACTCCTGGAAGGCCCGACGGCGATAATCAAAGGGGTCAAAGACCTGAGCGGCGCGCAGGTAATGGCTTCGGACCTGAGAGCTTCTGCCGCGTTGGTCCTTGCGGGACTTGTCGCAGAGGGGCGCACGGAGATATCAAGGATCTATCACCTGGACCGGGGATATGAACATTTAGAGGAAAAGCTCACGGCGGTGGGAGCGAACATCGAAAGAGAGAGCGAGTAACCCCACATTTGCGTGCGGGGAATGGATATCACAGGCGTAGGCTTGTAGAGCAAAAGGAGGAGAAAGAATGTCAGTAGTGATCAGGCTAAAAAGATTCGGCACCAATAAGAAACCTTTTTACCGGATCGTAGCTGCGACTAAATCAGTGAAGCGTGACGGAAAATGTCTGGAAGAGCTCGGGCTTTACGACCCGAAGAAAAAGGATGACAATATTGCCTTGGACAGAGAACGTTTCGAATACTGGTTGAAGAACGGGGCTAAGATGTCCGAGACGGTGAAAAGTATATTCAAGAAGTTGGAGATATAAATAGTAGTTGGATGTTGGATATCCAAAATCCAAGATCTAACTTCTAAGTTCTAAATTGCGATATACAGGTGCATTTATGAAGATCGATATTTTAACATTGTTTCCCGAGATGTTCGAGGGAGTGTTCGGTGAATCGATGGTAAAGCTCGCCCGCAAGAAGGGTATAGTCTCAATAGAAGTCCACAATCTCAGGAAATGGACCCATGATCGACACCGGACAGTGGACGATAAACCATTCGGCGGCGGACCGGGGATGGTCATGAAAGTAGAACCTGTGAATGAGGCCCTGGATGAGATCAGGGGGTCGGTTCCTGAAGGCGTTGTCCCGCTGACCGTTCTTTTGACTCCCCAGGGGAAGTTATTCAGCCAGGGGACGGCAAAGGTCCTGTCAGTCGTAGAGTATTTGGTACTGATCTGCGGCCACTACGAAGGGTTTGATGAGAGGATACGGAGCCTGGTGGATCTGGAACTGTCCATCGGTGATTATATCCTTACATGCGGCGAGATACCGGCGATGGCTATCTGTGATGCCGTTGTCCGGCTTATCCCCGGTGTTCTTGGAGCTGAAGAGTGTCTGATAGACGAATCGTTCGAGAACGGACTTTTGGAATATCCTCAGTATACCCGGCCTTCGGTTTACAAAGGCATGAAAGTTCCGGATGTTCTTTTGAGCGGTGATCCGAAAAGAATAGAAAAATGGCGCGAAACACAGGCCCTGAGAAAGACACATGCGCGCCGACCAGATCTTTTGAGGAAGTAGAGACCCCACACCTCCGTGTGGGAAATGGATGCTACAGGCGGAAGCCTGTAGAGCAAGAGAGGAGATAAGAAGATGAGAAAACAGATAGAAGAGCTTGAATCCAAATACAAAAAAAAGGATGTTCCGCGATTTGATATAGGGGACGCAGTGGATGTCCATTTCCGGATCAAGGAAGAAAAAAGGACCCGTATCCAGGTATTCAGCGGGATCGTGATCGGCAGAAAAGGGAAAGGACTGAACGAGGTTTTTACCGTGAGAAGGATATCCTACGGTGAAGGCGTAGAGCGTATTTTCCCTATTCACTCACCATTGGTCGAGAAGGTCGAAGTAAAGAAAAAGGGCAGTGTAAGACGTGCCAAACTCTATTACTTGAGGGGCCAGAAGGGCAAGAAGGCCACAAAGGTAAAGGAAAAAATTGAGCACAGGCAAGAAGGACAATAACCCGGGGATCAGACTTGATCATGAGAGAAAGGCCTTATCTTCCGGTTATCGGAGGGTAGCCGGGATAGATGAAGCCGGAAGAGGTCCTTTGGCCGGGCCGGTTGCCGCGGCGGCGGTGGTCATCCGTGACGCTGAGTTCATCGAAAGGATAGATGATTCAAAAAAACTGACCGGGCGTATGAGAGAACGTGCTTTCATCGATATTCTCCGGAGGTGCGACGTAGGGATCGGTATAGTCGGGGTAGAGGATATTGACAGGCTTAACATCCGGAAGGCGACATTGCTGGCGATGAAGAGGGCCCTGGACGAACTCAATGAGAGACCCGACTTCTTGTTGGTGGACGGCAGGATGGAGGTGCCTGTCCCTCAAGAGAGGCTGTACCTGGTAAGAGGAGAATCCGAGAGCACGTCGATAGCCTGCGCCTCTATCATGGCCAAGGTGTTCAGGGACAGACTGATGATGGAAGAGGATAAAAAGTATCCTCAGTACGGATTTAAAAAACACAAGGGATACGGGACCAGGCAGCATCTCGAGGCGATAAGAAAATACGGGCTTTGCCCAATACACCGAAGGACTTTTGGTCCTTTTGGCGATAGGCGGAAATAAAACGAAAGGAACAATATGGCTTATAACTATGATTCTAAAGTAGCGTCAGACGTGAAACTGAAAAAAATAGAAGAGATTGCCCGTAAGGCAGGCATTCCTTCAAAATACCTGACGACATATGGCAAGTATATAGCTAAAATCTCACTGGATCTCCTGAAAGGTCCGGCAAAAAAAGGCAAGGAAGGAAAGCTGGTCCTTGTCACCTCGATCACCCCCACTCATCTCGGTGAGGGGAAGACCGTGAATACCATAGGCTTGAGCATGGCCTTGAACAGATTGGGCAAGAAAGCCATAAGCTGTATACGCCAGCCTTCGCTGGGGCCGTCTTTCGGCCTTAAGGGAGGCGCGGCTGGGGGAGGCCATTCCCAGGTCCTGCCGGCCGGGGATATAAATCTGCATTTCACGGGAGATACCCATGCCGTGACCACCGCCCAAAACCTGTGCGCCGCTTTTTTGGATAACAGTCTTTTCTGGGGGAATAAGCTCGGGTTCGACAAGAACGGCGTGACCTGGGAGAGAGTCTTCGATCTTAATGACCGCGCTCTCAGGAACATCGCCATAGGCGGAGGCGGCAAACTTCACGGGGTGAGCCGCAGGACGGGAGTAAGCATTACTCCCGCCGGCGAATGCATGTCGATCCTGTCTCTCGCGGAAGACTTAAAGGACCTGCGGTCCCGTCTTGGGAAAATAGTGGTCGGTTTCAGCCCGAAGGGCGAGCCCATAACCGCGGAAGACCTTAAAGCTGCCGGTCCCATGGCGGTACTATTGAAAAATGCGCTCGAGCCGAATCTTGTGCAGACGATCGAGCATACGCCGTGTTTTATCCATACCAGTGCTTTTGCCAATGTCTCGCACGGGTCAAGTTCTGTTATCGCGGACAAGATGGCATTGGGCCTTGCTGACTACGTGGTCACCGAAAGCGGTTTCGGCGCAGATCTTGGGGCCGAGAAATTTTTTGACATCAAATGCCGCCAGTCCGGATTAAGGCCGAACGTAGCGGTGATCAACTGCTCGGTCAGGGCACTAAAGGTTCACAGCGGCGATTACGGGATCAAGGGCGTTCCGGTGCTTCCGGCGGCATTGGCCCGAGAGAATCTTTCGGCGGTGGACAGGGGTTGTTCAAATCTGGAAAAACAGGTCGAAAACCTCAACATGTTCGGCGTGCCGGTGGTTGTCTGTATAAACCGGTTTGATGAAGATACACGGAAAGAGATAGACGTGGTCATAAGAAGGGCCGAGGCCCTCGGTGTCCAGGGCATAGCCGTGAGCGAGGTCTATAAACTGGGTTCAAAAGGCGCCACGGAACTTGCGCGCGCAGTCATCAATGCTTCGAAAGAAAAGATGAGGTTCCGTTTCCTCTACCCCGTGGACATGAACCTGCGAAGCAAGATCGAGAGGATAGCCAAATCCATGTATGGCGCCAGCGAGGTGAAATATTCCGAGCAGGCCACGCACGAAATGGAAAGGGTCGAAAAGGCGAAACTTGACCAGGTCCCGATATGTATGGCCAAGACGCATCTTTCCCTTTCGAACAATTCGAATAAAAAAGGGCGTCCCCGGGGATTTAAACTTCCCGTGGAGCAGATCAATGTCGCCGCGGGAGCGGGGTACGTAACAGTGAAATGTGAAGGGACCAATACAATGCCGGGACTGCCTAAAAACCCTCGCGGGGCGAAAATGGATATAAACGTAAAAACCGGTGAGGTAAAAGGCTGGGGCTAGTAATTTTCAAGAAAGGGCGCTCTTGAAGAAAAAACGCAGATATTTAGAATGTTCTTTGGATGATTACCTGAAGGAGCTTTCCGGAAGGAGCATAGTTCCTGGAGGGGGCAGCGTTTCGGCCCTGACAGCGGCGCTGGGGGCCGGTCTCAATCTTATGGTCTTAAATTACAGCATCGGTAAGAAAAGGAACGCCGGGCGGGGTGATATCATCGCAGCCAGGAAGAAACAGAGGAGAAGCCTTGGCAAGCTTTCCGGTCTTGTAGACAGGGACTGTAAGGCTTTCAGCGCTTTGATGAAAGCGCTGTCCGTCGGCAGGAATGCCCAGGGGCGCTACAAGACCGCGGCAGCGGTCCCCATGGATATCTGCCGGGAGTGTCATGTCTCCATGGATATTACCGCTTTCTTGCTTAAAAAGGGAAACAAAAACCTGGTAACGGATGTAGGCTGTGCCGCGGATATCCTCAAAGCGGCCTTCGATTCGGCGCTTCTTAACGTCAAGGTCAATCTCAGGGAGATCAGCGATAGAAGGTTTGTCAAAAAAACCGAAAAAGCCCTGGCAGTCTTGAAAAAGGGTATAGGCGGGCATTACGCGAAAATAAGCCGGGAAGTTGAGAAGGTTATAGGAAAGCGGGCGGCAAGATGACACGGGTGATAGACGGCAGAAAAATAGCTGACCAGATCGGTCTTTCCACAAAGGAAAGGCTCGGGGAGATCGTCTCCCGGACTGGGGCTTCTCCGAAACTGGTATCGATCATGGCGGGTAGAAACAAAGAGGCCGAGATATACCTGAAGATGCAGGAGAAGATGGCCGGTAAGATCGGTATAGAGTTTGAAGCCCGCGAACTCGACGAAGGCGTGTCCCGGGAGAAGATCATAAAGACGATCGAAGAGCTGAACGCGGACAAGTCCGCGACAGCGGTGATCCTGCAAAGACCTCTTCCCGAAGGCATCGATTACGACAGCATGCTTGCAAGGTTGTTGCCGGAAAAGGATGCGGAAGGCCTTCACCCCTTCAACCTGGGAAAGATCTTGAGGAGGGAAGCTGATATCGTTCCCTGCACGCCGGGGGCGGTCATGAAGATCCTCCGAGTGGAGGGAGTGGACCTTTACGGGAAGGAAGTCGTCATTATAGGACATTCGGCTATTGTGGGCAAACCTCTCAGCCTCATGATGCTGAACGAGACTGCCACAACTACCGTTTGTCATATAGGCACGGCTGAAAAAGGAGATATTGTAAGCCATTCCAGGAGAGCGGATGTACTAGTGGTGGCCGTCGGGAATCCTGAGATGGTAAAAGGTGATTGGATAAAGAAAGGCGCGGTCGTTGTGGATGTCGGCATCAACAATGTGGACGGCAGGATCGTGGGCGATGTAAATTTTGGCGAGGTAAAGAAAAATGCCGCGGTAATAACTCCGGTCCCGGGCGGTGTCGGTCCTGTCACCGTGGCGATCCTGATGAGGAACGTCTTACGCGCGTTTAAAAAGCAAAATGAATCTACAGGAAAAGCTTAAAAAAGGAAAGTTTGTCATAACTACGGAGATCGGACCTCCGAAAGGGGTTTCCCTGGATGGGGTGTTCAAGGATCTGGAACATGTCCGTGGGAGGGTCGATGCCGTCAACGTGACCGACCAGCAGAGTTCGATCATGAGAATGGGGTCGATGGCCGCGAGCAAGTTGCTCCTGGACAAGGGATACGAGCCTGTTTACCAGGTAACTTGCCGGGACCGTAACCGTATAGCCCTACAGTCGGATGTCCTGTCGGCTTATGCTCTTGGAATACGCAATCTTCTTATCCTGACCGGTGATCACCCGCTTCTCGGCGATCATCCGGAAGCGAAGCCGGTCTATGACCTGGACTCCGTGACATTGCTGCACGCGGTCAAGGCGCTCCAGGAGGGGAAGGATCTTTCCGGGAAAAAGCTGGAGACAAGCCCGTCGTTCTACGTGGGGGCGGTAGTCAATCCCGGAGCGGAGCCGCTGGAGCCCGAGGTCATCAAAATGGAGAAGAAAATAGCGGAAGGCGCGCAGTTTTTTCAGACGCAGGCGATATTTGACCCTAAAGCATTCGAAAAGTTCGTTTCGGCAATAAAACACCTGCGTCCGAAGATCAAACTCTTGGGGGGTATCGTTCCCCTGAAATCAGTCAAGATGGCTTGTTACATGAACGAGAATGTCCCGGGGGTCACTGTCCCGAAGGACATGATCGAGGCGATGGAGAAAGCCTCAGATGTCCAGGATTATGCTGCGGGAATAGGAGCCGACATAGTGGAAGGCATCCGCGGCTCATGCGACGGCGTTCATTTTATGCCCGTGAAAGCCAATCACCTGGTGGCGAAGATCCTGGACCGGTTGGAGAAGATATGACCAAGGATAAAGTTACAGTTTTGGATTTCAAACGCAAGAAAGAGGCCGGTGAGAAGATCACCATGTTGACAGCTTATGATCATCTTATGGCCCGGATAATCGATCGCTCCGGCCTGGACGCCATCCTTGTCGGCGATTCCGTGGGTATGGTCATGCTCGGGTACGACAACACCACCAGTGTTACCATGGATGAGATGATACATCATTCAAAAGCCGTTCGTAAAGGGACAGAACGTGCTTTTCTTATCGGCGATATGCCGTTCATGTCATACCAGGCGAGCGATGAAGACGCGGTGCGTAATGCCGGCAGGTTCGTGCAGGAAGCAGGATGTGAAGCAGTCAAAGTGGAGGGGGGGCGTGAAGCCCTGCCGCGCGTCGAAGCGATAATCGCCGCCGGTATCCCCGTCCTGGGACATATAGGCCTAACCCCCCAGAGTTTGAACAAGCTGGGCGGGTACAGGGTCCAGGGAAGGGATTCGGATTCCGCCGCGCAGCTCATGGAAGACGCCGTCTTGCTCGAAAAAGCGGGATGTTTTGCTTTGGTCCTGGAATGCGTCCCGAAGGACTTGGCCGGAAAGGTGGCCCGCAAGCTTCGCGTGCCTGTTATCGGGATAGGCGCGGGGGTCCATTGCGATGGGCAGGTCCTTGTTACTCATGACATTATCGGATATTTCGATAGGTTCGTTCCGAAATTCGTAAAACAATACACAAAGGTAAATGAGGTTATCGGGGAAGCGGTCGCCAAATTCAAGCGTGAGACTGAATCCGGAGAATTTCCCGGTGACGAGCAGTCCTTCGATTGACCATGAGATCGTATATAGAGACCTGGGAAAAACTTTTCGGCCTAAAGCGCGTAAAGCGCATTTTCATAGCCGCTACCAGGCAGAATGTCGGCAAGACGACGATGGCTCTCGGTCTTATTGCCGTTCTCAAGAAGCGTTTTGACAATATAGGATTCATAAAACCGGTCGGCCAGCGTTACATGATCGAGGGCGGGCACAAGGTAGATGAAGATTCAGTCCTCATAAACCGCGTCTTCGGCCTTGATTCAGATCTCCAGGACATGTCACCTGTCGCGGTGCCAAGGGGGTATACCGAAAGGTTTCTTGACGGGAAGGTAGATGGGGATGCCGCGAGAGAGATACATGAGGCTTTTGACAGGGTAGCCGAGGGCAAGGACGTTGTTATTATCGAGGGCACAGGGCATGCCGGTGTTGGGTCCGTATTCGATCTTTCGAACGCTGCGGTAGCCAAGATGCTTGGATCAAAAGCCGTGCTTGTATCGTCCGGGGGGATAGGAAATCCCATCGACGAGGTCATGGTGAATAAGTCTCTTTTCGACAAGCACGGTGTCAAGCTGGCCGGTGTAATAGTCAACAAAGTTCTCCAGCATAAATACGGCAAGATCAACAAGTACGTCCGGAGGGGGCTGGAACGCCTGGGGGTCCGGGTGCTGGGAGTAGTGCCTTATTTCGAGATCCTTGACATCCCGACAATGCGTGATATCAAGGAAGAACTTGGCATGCACGTTCTTTGTGGCGATGAACATCTTAACCGGCAGATGAAGAAAGTGCTAGTGGGAGCCATGGAAGTCAAGGACGCGGCGAGATACATCGAGGATGACTGCATGGTCATCACTCCCGGGGACAGGATAGACCTTATCAACTTCTTGATCAAGGTCCATACCGGGAGATTCGCGGCTCCAAAGCGAATAGCGGGTCTTATTCTCTCCGGAGGCATGGGGTCTACGCGCAAGGTCTACGGGGCGCTGAAAAACACTTCTATACCGGCGCTTGTCACCTGGCTTCCCACGTACGAGGTAGCCTCGAAAGTGCACGACCTGACGGTCAAGATCAAATTAAGGGACAAGAATAAAGTGAAACTCGTAACGGAGATGATAGAGAAATACGTGGATATGGATGAGATAATGAAGATATTCGGTTAAGGGATCAAGGAACAGGAAGGCAAAGGAAGAGGATGGAAAAGGAAGCGAGCAAAAAGAAAAGCAGATCAACGGCAGGGACGGCCAAGAAAAGCGCCAAAGAATCCAAGGGCTGGAAAGAGAGAGAACTGGAGCTGTTAAGGGTCGTAGAGGAGGAAAGACAGAAAGTAAAGCAATTAGAGCTCCAGAGAGAAAAGGAGATCGAGGAATACAAAACCAGGGAATCGGAACTGCAAAAAAGCCTTGAGACACAAAAACAAAAGACCCGGAAGCTGGAACTGCATATACAGGAAGAACTTGAGAAACAGGACGCCAGGGAAAAAGATCTCCTCGAAAACGTTGAGGCTGTAAGAAGTGAAGCCAGAGAGCTTGAAAGTTTGATAAACGCCGAAACGGAGCAACTGAGGGCAGCGGAGCTTGAGCTCAGAAGGAGCATAGAACAGGAGAGACAGAAATCCAGGGATCTGGAATTGCAAACAAAGGAAGAAGGGGAAAAACACAAAGCGAGAGAGCTGGCTCTTCTGAGAGACATCGAAGCCGAGAAGCAGAAGATGAGAGACCTTGAGCTTTTCAAGAAAGAAGAAGCGGAGATGTACAAGGTCAGGGACATCGAGCTGCGCAGAGGCATCGAAGCGGAAAAACAGAGAGTCAAAGACCTGGAGCTCCTGGAAAAAGAAGAGGTAGGGAGGCGGAAAGCCGGGGAACTGGAACTGCAGAGGGACATAGAGGCGGAAATGCAGAGGGTCAACGACCTGGATCTCCTGAGAAAAGAAGAAGAGGAGGCCCACAAAGCCCGGGAGACCGAGCTCTGCAGGATCATTGAATCGGAAAAACAGAAAGTCAGGGACCTGGAACTCCGGAGAAAAGAAGCAGCGGAGAAGCAGCGAGCCAGGGAATCGGAACTGAGAGGAAGCTTTGGTGTCGAAAGACGGAAGGCAAGGGAGATCGAGCTAAGGACAAAAAAAGAAGCGGATAGGCAAGGGGTAAAAGAAGCGAGACTCCAGAAAAGCATAGAAAGAGAGAGAAAAAGAGCCCTGGATCTGGAACGCAGAAGGAAAAAGGACGAGGAAAAACAGAAGATCAGGGAGATCAAGCTTCAGAAGATCATAGAGGAAGAAGGGCGGAAGCGGAGGGAAACAGAAAGCCGGCTCCTGAGAGGGATCTCGCGGAGGTCCGAAACCAGTTTAAGACAAAAGGTGGCTATTTTACTTGTTGCCGCCCTTGCCCTGATATTGGTCATAATCTACACGGGATCCAGGGATACAGCCGAGTATTCAAGAACCGTGCCGCTTATGGGAACTTTTGTCCAGATAAAAGCTTATGCTAACGGACTTGCCGGCAAGAAGCTTCCGGAAGAGGTCGACGAGGCGCTCAAACTCGCGAGAGAGCTGGAAAAGAAATTCAGCATATGGGATCCCGGCAGCGAGATCAACAAACTGAACATTGCCGGAATGAACGTTGTCTCGCTTGAGCTTTTTAACCTCGTCAATAAGTCCAAGAGAATAAACCACGTTACGGGAGGAACGTTCGACATCACCGTGGCCCCGATACTCAAAGCCAACGGATTTTATGAAAAAATGCCCGCGGAAATACGTGATAAAATACCGGATGATTTCGGGGGTGTCGGGATAAAGAACGTGACCTTGAAATTGGACAACAGCATCTGGCTTCGCAACGGCGCGTGGATAGACCTTTCCGGCATCGCGAAAGGTAATATCGTCGATAGCATGATCGAACTGTTCAAGCAGAAAGACATAGAAAACGTCATGATCAATGCCGGAGGAGACCTTTACTGCGGGAATAAAAGCGGGAAGAAGCCGTGGATAGTCGGAATAAGAGAGCCCGGTTCGGAGAAGATCCTGCTGAAGCTCGCGGTAAGGGATATGGCTGTGGCCACCAGCGGCGACTATGAGAACGTGGTCATTGATAAAAAAACAGGAGAGGTCATGTCGCATATTATCGATCCCTTCAGAGATAAACCGCTGAAGGAGACATATTCCAGCGTTACCGTGATCGCTCCTGAATGCACCGACGCGGACGCTTTGGCGACCGGGATGATGGTAATGAACAAGGAAGATGCTATCTCCCTTGCCGATCAGATGAAAGATGTATCGATCATAGTTGTGACGATATCCGGGGGAAAACGCATAGTGGATTTTTCGGAGGGCGCCGAAAAGTATGTGGTCGAAAGGTAAAAGGGCATGCGCGCGATAGTGGCAATGTCAGGCGGCGTGGATTCGAGCGTCGCCGCGTTAGAGCTGAAAAGGGCAGGGTACGA
Organism: Candidatus Omnitrophota bacterium; assembly: GCA_049643885.1. Lineage (GTDB taxonomy): Bacteria > Omnitrophota > Gorgyraeia > Tantalellales > Tantalellaceae > JBARQV01. The sequence goes on from JBARQV010000028.1 coordinate 49,290, forward strand.
GGTCATTGGGATCACCATAAAGACCTGGCCCAAGGAAGAGTGCGGTTCGGTAGGTGAGAAACTTTGCTGCTCCCTGGAAGCTATACGGTACGCCAGAAGCGTTGCCGCTGATCTTGATATATCCCATTACGTGTTGGACTTGTCGCAGGAATTCGCCTCTGTGGTCAAGGAATATTTCGCCCGGGAATATTCACGCGGGAGGACCCCCAGCCCCTGCATATACTGTAACAGCAAGATCAAATTCGCATGTCTTATCCAAAAAGCCAGGGAGCTGGACGCGGAAAAGATAGCCACCGGACATTACGCCAGGATAATGAAAACCGGCGAGAATCATGTTCTTGCCGAGGCCGTTGACAAGTGGCGCGACCAGTCCTATTTCCTTTACGACCTTTCCAGGGATCTTCTGCCTTTTATCGAATTTCCCCTCGGGAAGTTATCAAAAGAGAGGGTAAGGGAGATCGCCTCCGAACACGGTTTCATGACAGCGAACCGGCAGTCCAGCCAGGACATATGTTTCACTACAGCCGAAGGAGATTACCGTAGTTTTCTTAAAAGACAGGGGATCGAAGCGTTCGAATCAGGCAATATCCTGGATATGGATGGCAGGATCGTGGGACAACATAGAGGAATAGCATCCTATACCATTGGACAGCGCCGGGGAATAGGCGTAAGCATGCCCGAACCGGTTTATGTCATAAGGATAGATCCCGAGAGGAACGAGATCGTCGTGGGAACAAGAGAACACGCTTTGAACAGCAAGATCCGTGTTGCCGGTTTTAACTGGCTTACCATCGAAAAATTAGATAAGCCGGTCGAGTTTGAGACCAAAATACGCTATAACAGCACGAAAGCCCCCGCGCTTGTCACCCCGTGGGGCGATGACGAGGCGATCGTCGAATTTAAAGAGCCGCAATTTGCTCCTACACCCGGCCAGGCAGCGGTCTTTTATGACGGGGAAACAGTTGCCGGCGGGGGATGGATCGAAGAGGTTATAAAATAAGTAGTTGGTAGTTTGTAGTTGGTAGTTTGATTAATAATACTTGACAATAAGAAAAGAAAGTGTTAAAATACTTAAAAGCCAGTAATGGCTTTTTTGGAGGCATCAGATGAAACTCATGATTTGCGCGTTAATATTGACTTTTAGCGGGATGAATGTGCCCGGGCAATATACCCAGATGGAACAACTAAGCAAGATCGAGGATTATAATTTAGACGCAAAGGAAGTTTTGATCTCTGAGCCGGAAAAGTCCGAAAATGAGCATGCAGGCAAAAATGAAGATTTCCTGGTTTCAAGCCAGATGGATGCGTATATAAAGGTGAGTAGCAGGCTGTAGGATTTTGGAAGTTAGATGTTGGATGTTGGAAGCCCAGTGATAGTCACTGGGCTTTTTTATTGCCTGGCCTGTTCCTGCCAGGGACGTCCGGTTTCCCGTTGCTTATTTAGAATGTTTGTCCTGTTTTTACCGGGGACGTTCATTTTCCCCACCGAGGAAAATTCACTCGAAATTTTTCCTCGCTCTCCCTCAGGACCTTCGGTCCTTCGGGAACCATGGCCGCTCGGAAAAATTACGCCCCGTACAAAACAGAACAAACATTCAACTATGCAGCTTGTGAAATACGACCAACGGATTACGGGTTTGTTGTTGCCAGTGGATGATCAACCCTTCGGAAGCGGGGCTTTAAATTTTTGAACGGGCAGGGATCCCGAAAGGCGAAGCCTTGAGGGAGAGTGAAAAAATTTTAGAGGACAATTTCCTCGCCGGGGAAATTGACCGTCCCCGCGAAAGAAGGGTTGATCATCCATGGAACACACAAATGAAGGCCTTTGGAAACCATTCCTGCTTGGAAACTTAAATCCCTGGTAGGAACGGACCAGGCAATAAACAACACGATGGACGATGGATGAACGACGATAGGCGAAGTTGGTAGCGGGGGACGGACTCGAACCGTCGACAACACGGGTATGAGCCGTGCGCTCTAGCCAGCTGAGCTACCCCGCCGTGTGCCTGATATCATATTGAGGTTTCATTATATTGTAAAGAAATAAGTTTGTCAATTAAACATGGACAGCGTATAATAACAACTAAATAAACGGGGGGAGGTTGGCCATGGTGGAACAGGAAATAGGAAAAATAACTCATTATTTCGGTCATATCAGCGTGGGGATCATCAAGCTTAGTGATACCCTTAAGGTCGGGGACAAGATCCGCGTCAAGGGTCACACTGATGATTTTGAGCAGGTCGTTGATTCCATGCAGATCGAGCACGCCAATGTCACAGAAGCAAAAGCCGGGGATGCAGTCGGAATAAAAGTGGCGGGGAAAGTCCATCCTCATGACAAGGTCTATAAAGTAACTGAATAATAAAAGACATACATGATAAATGCGGAACAGAAAAAGCAGGTACTGGGGGCCCAGCAAGGGGAAATAACCGAGTACCAGATATACAATAACCTTTCTTCGGGAATGCCGGAAGGGCCGAACAGGATTCTTCTTCAAGAAATAGCGAAAGACGAATTAAGACATTATCAGTTCTGGAAGAAGTTTACCGGCGAAGATGTGAAGCCTTTACGGATAAAGATCTTTTTTTACATGTTTCTGGCAAAAGTGCTGGGTTTGAGTTTCAGCCTGAAGCTTATGGAAAGAGGCGAGGACACGGCCCAGGTAAATTACGGGCAGTTAAAATCCCTGGACCAAGATGTGGAAAGTGTGATCCGGGACGAAGAGAGGCACGAGAGAGAAGTCCTGGACCTTATAGATGAAGAGAAACTTAAATATGTCGGCTCGATCATCCTGGGCCTCAATGACGCACTGGTCGAACTCTTAGGCGCGCTATCAGGGTTCACCCTGGCCTTACAGAACACCCGGCTCATCGCAATAGTCGGGCTTATCACCGGCATTGCCGCGGCCATGTCCATGGCCGGCTCCGAGTACTTGTCTTCAAAGGAAGAGGGGGACAAGGACCCTAAAAAGGCCAGCATTTACACAGGATTGGCCTATATAATGGCCGTCTGTTTTCTGATCTTTCCGTTTTTTCTTTTTAAAAATCCCTTTCTCAGCCTCGGTACATCGGTCTCCTTTGCCGCGCTGATTATTTTCATGTTCACGTTTTACACTTCGGTCGCAAAAAACATGGATTTTAAGGGCAAGTTCAGGGAGATGATAAGCATAAGCCTGGGAGTAGCCGCCCTAAGCTTCCTTGTAGGCCTGGCGGTAAGGTATTTTTTCCACATAGATACCTAAAGATATGATCATGAGTGGAGCCATAGAGATCCTGGCGCTCGCGGTCTTGATAATATTCGGTCTGGCGGGATTTATTGCCGTCTTCTTTACCACTTTCGGTACCTTAATAATTCTTATTGGAACTATTCCTTACGCCCTCTTGACCAAGTTCTCGATAATTACGTTAAAGACCCTCTTTATCCTTTTTTTGATCTATGTATTCGGTGAAATATTGGAATACGTGTTTATTATTCCCGGGGCAAGAAGCTCGGCGCGTCAAATGCCGCGGTAACGGACGCATTGGTGGGAGGCGTCCTGGGAGCTATCGCCGGGACCGCCGCTTTCGGGGTAGGGGTCTTTATCGGGGCCTTGCTCGGGATATTCATCGGAGCCTTTTTGGTAGAGCTCTTTATTCACAAGGACCTGATCAGATCGTTCAAAGCCGGGGCCGGGGGCGTTCTGGGCAGGGTCGGTTCTATCGCGGCCAAGGTGGTGATATTACTGGTCATGTTTTATGTCATGATATCCAATATCCTGGCTTTCTACTGAGCGGCAATATTTTTTTAGGAAATTTGCTTTCCCGATATCTTTATGATATCCTTTTATAAATCTAACTTCTTCTGTTAAATGAAGTTAGATCAGTTGGCAGGATATAAAAAGCAAGAGAAAGGATCCGGCATGAAAAAAATGATAGTAGCTTTGATCGTATTATGTCTCTCTATCCCAGGAATTTCCTTGGCACAGACTACCGGCGCGAAACAGGGGCCTGTAGTTCAATCCGGACCGGTGAGAAGAGGGGCTACAAGGACTGCTCCGGCCGCGGCCGGCCCGCGTCGTTCGTTTGGCCTGATGATGGGGATATTGACCAGCAGCAAGATGGTTTCTTCGGACGATGGTGTGATCATTATGGTGGGCAACAAGCTTCTCAAGTACGACAAGGATCTGAACCTGCTGAAGGAAGTAGAGGTAAAGATCGACATGGATGAGTACGAGAAGATGATGTCGGGCGAGTGATCTTCACTAAGACGTTTCCAATGAAAAAAACATTTCTTTTTCTGTCCGCGACTGTATTTTTTTCCATAGTTTGTTTTGTCCAAGGCGAGGCCCTCGAGAATATTTCATATGCTAATCTGACAAATGACCTGAAAAAAGAGATGATCGTGGAAAAAACTATATCGCCCAAAGAAGGCCTGAGCGAGACCAAGGTAAGCATTTACAAACGCACGAACGATGAAACATTGAAACTTATCTGGAGCGGCATTAAACATCTGGGTTTTTTAAGCGTCCTTGACAGGCTCCCGCCGTATGAGGATACTCTGGAACTCCCGTTCTGTCTTGTATCTGACATATCCATGATCGATATTGACGAAGACGGGGTCATGGAGATAAAGATGACCACTAAAAAAGTCTATTACGACCGGACCCGGAGCAGAATAGTAGAGGAAAGGCCGGTTCACACCAGGATCTTTTCTTGGGACGTGGATGACCAGAGATACGAGTAGACCCGCCCTTGCTATATTTTATTTATAGTAGTATTATATACTTGAACTTAAAACCGGGAGAACATATGATCGAGGCAATGGTCCTATTCCTGCTTGTAATCCTCATAATCCTAGCGGTTTTCATCTTGTGGAGGACGACAAAGAAAGACAACACCAAGGATAAATTGGAAGCCCTCCTTAACGAGCGGTTTATCGATTTTTCGGATCGCCTCAGGCAATCCATGGAATCGACCCGCCAGGAAGTCGAACGGTCAAAGGATGCTCTTTCAAGCGGTACTGTCAAGACCCTGGAGCACATCAAAGGCATGAGCGAGACGGTAAACAACCTGGTGAGACAGCAGGAAAAGGTCCAGCAGCTGGGGCAATCGCTTGAGTACCTGCTCCAGACGCCGAAGCTAAGGGGCAGTTACGGCGAGGTCATACTTGAAGAGATGCTGGAAAGGGTATTGCCCAGGGGGATCTGGGAGAAACAATACATGATAGAAGGGAATGAAAGGGTAGACGCTGTAGTAAAATACAAGGACGTCATTATACCGATAGACTCGAAGTTTCCCAAGGATGACTACCAGAAATATCTTGCTGTCACCAGCCCCCAGGAGAAAAAGCTACACTGGGCCAATTATGAAAAAGCCCTGAAAATCCAGATAAATTCGATAAAAGACAAGTATATCAAACCTGAGAAGGGCACTACCGATTTCGCGCTTTTATTCATCCCTTCCGAAGCGATCTATTACGAGACCATCGCCGAGAAAAATTATCTCGGTGATCCGTGCAATATCTACGAGTACGCTGCCAGGCAGAAAGTGATCCCGGTAAGCCCCAATACTTTTTATGCCTTCCTGCAGGTCATTATCCTGGGCATAAGGAATATCGAGGTCGCCAGGGAAGCCAAGAAACTGCAGGAATCCCTTTCCAGGATAGAGAAGGATTTTTCCTTTTTCCACAACAAGTTCGAACAGATCGGGAAAGCTCTCGCCGGCGCGAGCAAGGCATATGAGACCGGGGAGGGGCATATAAAGCGCTTCAAGAAAAACCTTGAATCGACTTTGAAGCTGGAAAAGAATTTTCTGGACGACACCGAACGCGAACTTCTTGTCGAGCATAAAGCGGATGACAGTGGCTGACGACAGGAGAGATGTTGATGCGCAAAGAGGCCATGTTGTGGGAAAAGCTGGAAGGGGACAAAGTTCATTGTTATCTTTGCGCTCATCACTGCAAGATAGAAGAAGGGCGTTTCGGTTTCTGCGGGATGAGAAAAAACATCGAGGGCAAGCTTTACACTTTTGCCTACGGTGAAGTGATCGCCAGCCACGTCGATCCTATAGAAAAAAAACCTTTTTACCATTTCCTTCCCGGGACATACGCTTTTTCCATCGCCACGATAGGCTGCAACTTCCATTGCCCGTTCTGCCAGAACTGGACGATCTCCCAGGTCTCGGCAAGGAATGGAGGGGTCGAGGGTTATGAGCTCAAACCGGAAAAAGTGGTGAGCGAGGCCCTGCGCAACGGCTGCAGGAGTATTTCCTATACTTACACGGAGCCTACGGTTTTTTTTGAATACGCCTACGATACCGCTAAGCTGGCAAAAGAAAAGGGCCTGTTCAACAATTTCGTGACCAACGGCTATATGACCAAAGAGGCGATAGACGCGATCGGCCCCTACCTGGACGCGGCGAATGTAGATCTTAAATATTTCAGGGACGAGTCTTACCGGAAGATCTGTAAAGGAAGCCTTCAGCCGGTCCTGGATTCGATCCGTAACATGAAAAAAGCCGGGATATGGGTCGAGGTGACGACCCTGGTCATCCCGGGGCAGAACGACTCGGATGAAGAATTGAAAGACATCGCATCCTTTATAGCGGAGACCGGGAAAGAGGTCCCCTGGCATATTTCAAGGTTCCATCCCGATTATAAATTTACCGAAAGCCGTCCAACGCCCCTGGGCACGCTGGAAAGGGCCATGGAGATCGGCAGGGAAGCGGGACTGAAATACGTGTATCTCGGTAACGTTATGGCCGGAGGCCAGACCCTTTGTCCCGGGTGCGGGGTCCTTCTCGTGGAAAGATCCGGTTTTACGGCGAGGTCGACCGGCAATTTCGCAAAGGGCAAATGCGCCGGGTGCGGCACGCAGATCGAGGGCGTGTGGGAAGAGTAGAAAGGAGAAACGGTTGAAGAAACTCGGCATCATCCTTCTTGTGTTTTTGGTCATTTTCGCAGGCATAATATATTATTTCCGTTTCGAGATATTCCAGCATTCCGCTGAAGCGATAGTAAGGAAAAATCTGCCGCCGTACGTCACGGTACAGAACATCCTGTTCAACCTCAAAGAAGATCTTCTGGAGGTCAAAGGCCTGGGTATCAAAAACCCTAAAGGATACAGGGCTAAAGATCTTGCAACGGTCGGTTCCATTACCTGCCGTTACAAGATGAAGGGCAAGAATATACTTGACGGCATAAAGGTCACCGAGATAGTGACCCGCGGTTTTGTGATAAACATCGAGCGGCTGCCGGATGGACGCTTAAATATCAACGAGATGGATAAGGTGATGGAGACCGGGAAGAAAGCGGGGGATAGCAAGGTGAAAGCCCCCGGGGAAGAAGGCGGTAAAAGCGCTTTCAGGAAGGATATATCGGATATCATCGAATTGACTAAAACTATAGATATAAGGGACGGCAGGGTCGTGTTTACCGATGAAGCCGTGACCTCGCCCCCTTACACGCTGACGTTCGATAATATAAACGGGCAGCTTGATCTGACACTGGCGGGTGATTACCGCAGCGTTAATTACGTGTCAAGCCGTGGCGGCGGGGTCCTGAACGGCGATCCTTCGCAAAGGATAAACTGGGTTGTATCTCTTGATCCGAAAAAAGAGCGTCTTACCATGTCGAACAGGTATGAGGTGAGCGATCTGAATGTTCTTTTGTTCAGGCCTTATTACGACAGGTACTCGCCGATAGATATAAAAAAGTGCAGGGTTTCGGGGACGCTTGTATTTGATTTCAATAGCGGCAATATCGGTTCCATGAACACATTGAGGCTGAGCGATTTGCGGTTTGAGGTCAAGAGGGATGCTTCCGGGGTAGGCTTTTGGGAAGCGTCGATACCCGAGATCATTGAATATTTAAGAACTTCATCTGGTGAGATCGTTTTCGATTTCAAAATAAAGGGTGACATGAATAACCCGAGATTTTATCCCGGTCCTCACCTTAAACAGGCAATACAGATGAAGGTAGTTGACACGATAGCCGACGCTCTTGCTCCGAAAGAGGAAGGGCAAGGCGGAGTGGCGGGCAAAAGCGACGCGGAACAGGTCGTGGATGTATTCAGGGAGTTGTTGAAAAGATAAGAAAGGGGGCGTCAGCGGAAATGAGGTTCAGGAAATATTTCATGGTCGTTATCTTTTTATCGATTCTATTTTGCGCGGGTCTGTTCTTTCCCGGGAGCGCTCTGGGATTGGAGCTTACCAGCCCTGCTTTTAAAGACGGCGAAGTTATCCCGGAAGAATATACCTGCAAAGGAGAGGACATCTCGCCCGCTTTAAACTGGAACGATGTGCCCGAAGGGACAAAGAGCTTCGTGCTTATAATGGACGATCCTGACGCCCCGATGGGGACCTGGATCCACTGGGTGATCTACAATATCCCGGGCGATGCCGGCGGGCTGGAGAAGAACGTACAGCCTGAATTTCTTTTAGGCAGGGGGATAATGCAGGGCATTAACAGTTTCAGAAGGCCCGGTTACGGCGCTCCCTGTCCTCCGCCCGGCCCGGCGCACCGTTATTTTTTCAAATTGTACGCGCTTGATACGACGCTTGGCCTTCGTCCCGGGGCGAGCAAGGGAGATGTCATGCGGGCCATACAGGGCCATATCCTTGAGAGCGCCCAGATCATAGGATCGTTTAAGAGATGAAGCTATACGGAAAGAATCCTATTCTTGAACGCATCAAGTCGGACCCTGGGTCTATCCGGAAATTATATCTGCAGAAAAGGGTGGATCTTTCCGGGATAGTCCGTGAAGCGAAAAACGCGGGGCTTGAATTTGAATCCGTGGACAAGGCTAAAATGCTTCAGATGAGCGGGAAAACGCATGCCCAGGGTGTATTGGCCGTAGTGAAAGAGTTTGAATACACTCCTTTCCCGGAGATCATTTCAGGATGTATCGATTCGGGCACGGTCCCCGTCTTCCTGGACAGGGTGACCGATCCGCAAAATCTTGGGTCTATCATCCGCAGCCTGGCATGTCTCGGAGGTTTTTCCGTAGTTTTGCCGGAATATGAATCCGCGCAGGTCAACGAGACCGTTCTGCGTGTGGCAAACGGCGGGGAGAATTATTTAAATGTAGCAAAAGTGGCAAATACAGCCCGCGCTTTAAAACAGGCTAAAGATCGGGGCATAAGGATAGTCGGTGCCGTGACGGAAGGCGCTGCCGAAATAACAGGGACGGACTTCACGTTCCCTATGGCCATAGTCATAGGGTCGGAGGGGAAGGGCCTGCGTCCCGGCGTTACGAAATACCTGGATGCGGGTGTTTCATTGCCGATGCGGGGGGCGGAACTTTCTTTTAATGTTGCGGTGGCGACCGCGCTATTTTGTTACGAGGTAAATCGCAGGAGGCTTATATGAATAACGATATTCTGGACTTTATTGCCGAAGCGGGGAAACTGAAGCAGATCAAGAGAAGCGGCTGGTGGATGGTCGGTATTCCCTGCGAAGAAAGTGTGGCGGGACACAGTTTTCGGTGCGCGGTCCTGGGATATGTCCTGGCAAAGATGGAGAGTGCGGACCCCTACAAGGTCCTCATGATGACGCTTTTCAATGATCTTCATGAAGCCAGGATGAACGATCTGCACAAAGTGGCTAACAGGTATTTGAACACGAAAGAAGCGGAAAAGAAGGCCTTTGGCGAGCAGGTCGAGCGGTTGGACCAGGCGCTGCGGGAAGAGCTGGAAAGTCTAAGGGAAGAGTACGACGTGCAGAAGAGCCCTGAAAGCATAATAGCCCGGGATGCCGATATCCTTGAATGCCTGGTGCAGGCCAAGGAATATTATGACCAGGGATTTAAAAACGCGGAAAAATTTTTCAAAAAAGCCCCGGAGCATCTGGTGACGGAATCCGCGAGAACCTTATGGGAAAAAGCGAAGAAATGGGACAGTAACGAGTGGTGGGTAAGGCTGAGCGCCTTTGAGAGGTGACGATGAGGAAAGCAAGCAGGTTACAGCTTAAGAACATCCGGAGGCTTCTGAAAGAGAAAAAGGCGCGTGATTTTGAAGGTCTCTTTGTCGCGGAAGGCGAAAAAATGGTAAAGGACATGCTTTTCAAAAAGCACCTTATCGATTCTGTTTTTGTATCAGCATCTTATGCCGGGGAGCCCGGGGCGAAAGAGCATATCGATGCGTTTGAAGAAAAGGGCATTTCCGTTTACACCGTAGGCGACGCCGAATTTGACAAGGTCTCTTCTCTCCGTCATTCTCAGAGCATTCTCGCGGTAGCCAATAAGCCTTGCGCTGCAGTCGATCCTTTTTCGCTCGGCGGGAACGCTGTTATCGTATTATGCGACGGTATCCAGGACCCCGGGAACCTGGGGACTATCATAAGGACGTCAGCGGCGATGGGTGCTGATCTTGTAATGCTCTCCGGGGAATGCGCGGACATATGCAATCCAAAGGTCGTCCGGGCTTCAAGCGGGGCAATACTTGACGTACCTTTGTCGGAGTGTGATACGGGCATGCTGGACCGGCTTAAAAAAGAAGGTTATTATTTACTGGTCAGCCAGGTCTCAAAAGAGAAGAGCGTGGATTTAGCTAAGCTTAAGAGCCTTCCGGAAAGGATCGTTGTCGCATTCGGAAGCGAAGGTCAGGGAGTTGCAAAGGAAACGCTTGAAAGGGCAAACCGGCTTTTTCACATCCCTATTTCAGAGAAGACGGAATCGCTGAACGTGACCTCGGCAGTCGCCATCGCCCTGTACGCTATACGCTATATGCTAGATGCTAAAAAGTAGGAGGCTAAAAGTGGAAAAGCTATGCATCGTATATGTGACGACTTCAGACCAAGAAGAGGCAGAAAAAATAGGCAAAGAACTTGTATCACGGCGGCTTGCGGCCTGTGTGAACATATTTGATAAGATGACCTCATTTTACAGGTGGGAAGGCAAGGAACAAAAAGACGAAGAAGCCGTTCTACTTATCAAGACAAGAGAGTCGCTGTTCCCGGAATTAGAGAAAGCCATCAGAGGCATGCACAGTTATTCCTGCCCGTGCATCGAAGCGATCCCGGTTCTGCATGTAAACGAAGATTACGCGAACTGGGTTGCAAACGAGACGCAATAGGAGACTTTATGAAGTCATATAAAGAGGAATTATGGTTTAAAACCCCGCACAGGCGGGATTATATCAATATAACGTCTCAGGTAGAAGAGATCGTCCGCAAAAGCGGCATCAAGGAGGGGCTTTGCCTGGTAAATGCCATGCATATAACCGCCAGCGTCTATATCAATGATGACGAACCCGGACTGATAGAAGATTTTGACGACTGGCTTGAAGAACTTGCTCCGCACGACCCCGTCGACCATTACCGCCATAATATCGGTGAAGACAACGGGGATGCCCATTTAAAAAGGCAGGTAATGGGACGGGAAGTGGTGGTCGCCATTACCGGCGGTAATCTGGATTTCGGCCCTTGGGAGCAGATATTTTACGGCGAGTTCGACGGACGCCGCCGGAAAAGGGTCCTTGTCAAAGTCATCGGCGAATAATCCAACATCCAGTATCCAGTATATTTTATCCATTATCCAATTTAACATCCTTCCTTCTGTATGATATACTTTATGGGCGGAGGTCATAGGTAGAGCCATGGAAGATATAAACAGAATGTCAAGCGAAGAACTTAAGGAGTATATCCTTGAGCAGCTCGATGAAATGGGGATCGCTCCCGGGACAGTAGAGGTCAGGGTTCTCAGGGGTCCCAAGGTGGTGCTGGGGGGCAAGATCGATTCCGGCCGGATACGTGACCTTATCATAAAAACCGTCCGTGATATGGCCGGAATAGTAAGTGTTGTCGATGAGCTCGTCGTGGCTGAGGAAGAATATGAGGATTACGGGGAAGAGGGAATGCACGAAGAATGTGAATTATATGATGAAGATAATGAGTACATGGGCAGTGAGGACGTATTCCGGGCTGTAGAAGACGGCGTTCCTTATATTCCGCCGACAGAACCTCCGGCCGGTGGATCTTCGGAACTTTCCGAACGAGGCAAAAAGCGCAAAAAGAAACCGGGAAGGTCCGGTTAAAAAATGGAAATGCAGTGGTATTATAGGCCTTGGGTCGTATTTTTTGCCATTCTTCTCTTTGGACCTCTGGGGCTTTTGCTTTTATGGTTCCGGCCTAACACAAAGCTTTCCTTAAAGATAGTAATAACCGTGTTGGTAATGGCTCTGACAGTATGGATGGTGCATGGGTCTTTTGTGGTGTACGGCAGAATGATCGATTACTATAAGGAACTGGGCGAGCTTGTATGAGGAGAACCGCTGTTAAGTGATAGAAGGGGGTTTGGTTTATGTTTGGTTTGGGATTACCGGAGATATTATTAATATTGGTCATCGCTTTGCTTATATTTGGTGCGGCAAAGCTGCCGGAAATAGGGAGAGCTTTGGGCAAGGCGTTAAGTGAGTTCAAAAAAGGGACCCAGGAATTTACCGAGGAAAAAGAGAAAAAAGATAGCAATAAAAACGAATGAGTGCTCTTTATCCGGAAGAAACAAAAAAGCTTGATGTAGTCAGTCATCTTGAAGAGCTGCGTAAGAGAATACTTTTCTGCCTGGCCGCGTTCCTTATAGCCAGCATATTTTGCTTCATCAAAGGAAATGTCCTGATGATGATAATGCGCAGGCCGTTAGAGGGCCTTGTGGCGGAACTGATATTCATCGGTCCCACCGAAGCCTTTGTGGCTTATCTTAAAACCGCGCTGCTGGCGGGTTTCATAATATCATTCCCTGTAGTATTGTATCATCTCTGGGCGTTTCTCTCCCCCGCAGTGCCGAAAGGCACCAGGCATCATGTCGTCATATGGCTTGTTTTCGCGCTTGTGTTCTTTTTTTCGGGGGTTGCCTTCTCATACTATATCGCGGTGCCCCTTGCCCTTAATTTTTTGATCGATTTCGGGAAAGAGTGGGCCTCTGCCAAGATAACTCTCGGCAAGTATATCTCGTTTTTTGCAGCATTGACCCTGATCGGAGGCATCGTCTTCCAGATCCCTATCATAATGGGGCTGCTGGCGGACGCTGGTATCATGGAATCCGCTGTACTCAGGAGAAAACGTCATTATGCGCTGTTGGTCATCCTCGTTTTCGCGGCTATTATAACTCCCACCCAGGATGTGATGAACATGCTGCTTTTTGCCGTTCCGATGGTAGCCCTCTTCGAGATAGGCCTGATCGTTTCAAGGGTCGTGGAAAATGGAAAACGAAGGAGGTAACGAAAATGATAGCCGAATTGAGCATTATTCCCGTAGGCGAAGGCGTTTCTATCAGCCCGTATGTGGCAAAGACCGCCAAGATCATAGACGAAAGCGGACTTGATTATAAGATCAACCCCATGGGCACGGTAGTGGAAGGGGAAATAGATGAGATCCTTGGCCTTATCAAGAAATGCCATAAGGCTGTAATGGAGGATGCCCAGAGAGTGATCATTATGGTCGAGATGGATGATCGTAAAGACAAGGGCCCCTCGCGTATGGAAAAAAAGGTAGAATCGGTAGAGGAAAAAGTCGGGAAGCCGCTGAGGAAATGAAGCTACATGGGCTGACGCCCTTGGCATCCTTTGTTTCAGGGTTCCGGCAAGCGGAATCCTGCACCGAAGGCCATTCATCCATGCCCTCACGGACATGGCCTTCTGGTGCACGGGTAAAATAAGGCATTTTGAGGAAATACTTGTCAAAATGTCCCGCATGATATAATATATTATCGTAATAATATACGTATACCTTATTCTAATCAAGGGGTGATATGGACAAGATCCTGTTGGTCGAAGATGAACGGCTCATTTCAGATGTCATGGCCAGGTTTTTGCAGCAAAAAGGGTTTCACGTTGATACTGCTTATACCTTGCAGGAAGGACTCGATAAGTACAGCACCGACCATATCGTAGTCCTTCTGGACATTGCTTTGGGAAACGAGACGAGCTTTCCGCTCCTCAAAAAGATAAAAGAGGAAAATCCCAAGACCATCGTGATCATGGTCAGTGGCCGTTCCAGCGAGGAAAATATCAGGGAGGCGACGAAGCTCGGCGCAGATGCCTTCGTCTCGAAACCTTTTAAACGCGAATATCTTGAGTACGTCATCCTTTCCAAGATCAGGGCGGCGCAGAAAGAACAGACGGGCGGCGCGGACAGCCAGTAGTATCAGATAACCTTTTTTAGGCAGGGGGCATGAAACAAAAGAAGTTCACCAAAACCGACTCCGAAATGGAACTTGTGATGGAAGAACTGCGGGAAAACCCGTATCACAGGTTCGAAGCGGCTTTCGCCTTGATGAGCATCCTGCCTTTTTTGGCTTTTCTGTATCTTCTGGCGGTAAGGCTATTTTCGCTCAATATATTCGTAGGTGATGTAGGTCTTATCCTTTTCGTATCATTGACACTCTCTCTTTGCGGGTTTTTTCTGGGGTACAGGGAGATAAGAAGGAGTCTTAATAAAGTGGTTTTTTATGCTGCCAAGGCAAAGCACAGCGACCAGATGAAATCTAAGTTTGTTGCTACTGTGTCCCACGACCTTAGAAATCCTCTCTTTGTGCTTGAAGCCAATGTGACCGATCTTAACGGGGGATTATTCGGCGTGATCAACGAAAAGCAAAAAGGCGTCCTCGATGTCTGCCAGGAAGTAGTAGAGCGCATGGTGAAACTTGTTAATGACCTTTTGGACCTGTACAAGATAGAGGCCGGGTTGGTCACGCTCAATAAAAAGAAATGCAGTTTGTTCGCGATAATGGAGACGCAGATAAAAGAGCTAGAGGTCATGATGGAAAGAAAAAACATAAAATTCAGCAAGGAGATCCAGAAACAGGAGCAGCTTTCCATCAGTGTCGACGAAGAGAGGATCGCCCAGGTCATAAACAATATCCTGGGCAACGCGATAAAATTTACTTCCGAGGGAGGAAGTGTCGAGGTTAGACTGTATCCGACAAACGGGTTTATAAGGTTCGAATGCAAGGACAGCGGGGAAAATATCCCCCAGGAGAAGCTTATAAAGATATTCGATAAATTCGAGAGGTTAGATACGGACAAGAAGGGATCCGGGCTCGGCTTGGCGATCTCAAAAGACATCATCGAGCTTCATAAAGGCAATATCTGGGCCGAAACCATACCCGGCAAGGGGAATAGATTTGTCTTCGTCCTTCCTCGTGAAGAAAAATAACAATGGTTCAAGACACCCTACTTTAATTACATGATCGAAAAACCTATCATGAGATTTTTTCGCAATTCATTCCCTAGCCGCGCAAAGCAAAAAGGTTTCACGCTGGTAGAACTCATGGTCGTTTCCTTCGTCCTGATCGGCATCATTGTCGCTATATGGGGCATCTTGATAACCTCTTTGAATTATATCACCATGGCAAGGGAAGAGGTGATAGCCGTTGATGACCTCAAAGACGTGATGGAGACGCTCGGGAATGTCCCTTTTACGGAATTGACCGATGTTTTCCCGAACGGGGGGTCAGTTGATCCTGACCTGATCGGGGGTTTTCTTCTGGATAACGAGGTGATAGTGGTAAGGTATCCTCAGGGAACGGGCATCGACCCTCTGGAAGTAGAGGTCGAGCTTACCTGGACCGGCAACACAGGGGCGGTGCGGTCGCATATTTTCAAAACAGTTAAGACCAGGTACATATGAACAGGAGAGGGTTTACATTTGTTGAAGTCTTGTTTGTCGCCGGGGTGCTTGTCATCCTCACGGCGGCGCTTTTGACGGCCAGCGTCCAGATGCGCACTGTTTTCCAGGCGACGGATATCTCGGCAGAACTTCACGAAGAGGCCCGGCTGGCTGTCAACGCCATGATGCTGGAACTTAGAAAGACGTCACGGACGCAGATCGCGATAACCCAGGATCATCCCGAGTCAGGCACTGATAGGATAATCTTTAACGTTCCCGCCGATTCGGATGAGGACGGGGTTCCTGAGATCTCCAGTGGAAGCATCGTCTGGGATTCTGGCCCCGTGACCATAAGGATAGAGGACCAGGATGGGGAGAAACAGCTTGTCATGGAGCATGGCGCGGATAAAAAAGTTTTAGCCGAGAACATTAAAAGTATAAACTTCATAGATCAGAACATCGACCCTTCTCTTTATATGGACGAACTCAGGATAGTCCTGGAATTGGAGAAGGCCGGCGGCGGTGAAGATGTTTACAGCTTTGTCTTTACTTCCGTGGTAAACATGAGGAATTAAGATGTTAGCATTCAGCATCCGTAACCAGAAAGGCTCGGTCATGATCACGGCGTTTGTGGCCATATTCGCGTTGGGCATACTCGCCGTGGCCTCGGTGCAGAGGGCTACGACTGAATATAATCTTGCAAATAGATACAGGCTTTCGACAGAGATCTATTATGTCGCCGAAGCGGGGACCGAGAAAGTCGCTTATGACCTGGCCCGGAAAGTGGCTGATTACGAGGATGAACCGGCTGGCGCGACGGACAGCTGGGACGAATTGCAATTTACGCAAACCGATTATCTGGGAACGGAGTTTGATATAGACGTCACCGTCGAGTCCATGGATACCGACCAGACAGACGTCGATCCCGACGGCATCATCACCATTTTAAGGCATTACAAGATAACATCCTTAGTCACGGATACCGGCAGCGGGATATCTACTACCATCTGCCAGGTAGTGGCGCGCAAGAAAAGATTAACATTCCAACATGCTATTTTTTATGCGGTTGACCTGGAACTTCTTCCGGGAAGGAATATGACTTTAACTGGAAAAGTACACGGTAATAAGGATATATATATCGCAGGTGATTATCTTGCCAGTCTTACCATAGATGCTGAATATTTACGATCTGCCGGGCATATTTACAATATGCGCAAGGATTCCGACAGGGTGCCTGACGGTTCGGTTCGGATAAAGATAAAGGACTCTTCCGACTACGCTTATATGAAGGAAGGGGGTGACACGGAGGCCTTGGATTCAAGGAGGAGCGATTGGGCTAGCACATCACAGAGTCGTTGGGGCGGGTCCGTAATGAGCGGTGTCCACGGCGTTACGTCGCTTGCGGCTCCTGAAATAGCTTCCACCCAGCCCGATGGCTATTACGCCACCCAGGCTGACCTTTATATAACTAATAACAGCGCCCATGAGGGAGGATCGGTTTTGGTCGAAGGAGTCGATATTCCCACAGGAACTTTTACGGTCAGCGATTCTTTCTATAACCACAGGGAAGGCAAATATATAAAAACGACAAATATTGACGTGCTGAAGCTGGCAGGCTGGGAGCAGCAGTTGGATGGTGAAGGACAACCTATGGTAGACGGGGAAGGCAACCCGGTATATGCGCAGAATTATCCTAACCATCTACCGGCTGATGGGCTTCTTTATGCTACAAGGGACGATGTCGAGGAAACAAAACAGGGCGGGATCCGGCTCTTAAATGGCTCTTGGATAGATAATACAAATGGATTGACCGCGGTTTCCGAGTTCCCTATCTATATCCAGGGAGATTTTAACACTGTTAACAAGAAGAAGGCGGCTATAATTTGCGACGCGGCGCATATTGTATCTAATAACTGGGTCGACGCCAACAGCCAAGGCGCCGTTGATAGCAGGAAAGCGTCTGCAACCGTGGTCAACGCTGCCATTATATCCGGGGTATATGAAACCGACTGGGGTGATTACGGCGGCGGAGTCGAAAACCTTGTCAGGTTTCATGAAGATTGGGGGGGCGTAACGCTTACTATGCGCGGTTCATTCGTGGCTTTATGGGATGCTCAGGTGGCGACAGGGTCCTGGAATAATTCAAGTTATGTGCCGCCGATCAGGGACTGGGATTTCGATACAGATTTTTTCAATAGCGACAACCTTCCGGCGTATACTCCTTATGCCGTGGAAGTAGAAAGAGTGGCCTGGTACAAGAAGAGTACATCGTAACCCTCGAACTCGGGATCATACTTGCCGTTCTGGTGCATTCATGAGCAAAAATAAGAGTAACGAGTATTACAGCAATAAGGTAAGGTCTGCCTACGAGGAATTAAAAAAAGCCTACCGGCAGCTCAGGGATTCTCATATAGAGATGATATTCCGTTTGGCTCTTATGGCGGAATACCGCGACGTGACGACAGGCACTCACCTGGTGCGGATCGCTGATTACAGCGAGGTAATCGCCGAAGGTCTCGGCCTGCCGAAACGTGAGATCGAGATCATAAGATACGCGAGCCCCATGCACGACATCGGGAAGATAATACTTCCCGATTCCATCCTCAAGAAAAAGGAGAAACTTACCCCCTCCGAATGGAAGCTTATCAGGAAACACCCGCTGGTAGGGGGAGAGATATTTAAGAACGCGCGGACTCCCGTTCTCAGGGCCTGCGGCATCGTAGCTCTTACCCATCACGAAAGATTTGACGGGAAAGGATATCCCCGGGGCCTGAAGGGTAACCGCATACCTCTTTACGGGAGGATCGTAGGGTTGGCGGACTATTTCGACGCTTTGACCTCCAAACGTTCCTATAAAAAAGCTTATCCGTTCGATAAGTCGGTATCGATGGTCCTTGAAAATGCCGGCAGTTTCTTCGGTCCGGCCGTGGTGATATCGTTCATGCGCCATAAGAAAAGAGTAAAAGCAATATGGGAAGCCAATCAGGACATAGAAAAATTCTTAAGAGGGATGAGGATCAGACAGAACCATATAATCAAGTAAAAAAAAAGGGGGGGGGGGGGGGATCATGGCGAAAAAGGCGTTAAAACTGAGAAAACTGGCGAATTCGCAAGTAAAGGCCTTTAAGATCAAGAACCGCAGGGGTTATGCGGCGACCTGCATGAATAACCTGACGGAAGGCAGGACAGTCGCCCAGGCCCTGAGTAGAATGAACAAGGCTTTAAAGCGCAGCGGATACACTCTTGGATAATGTCAAATGACAAATGTAAGATACTGGTTACGGGGGCGACAGGTTTTATCGGCAGGAGATTAGTAGAAAGCCTTGTGGAGAAGGGGCACGAACCGGTATGTCTCGTAAGAAAGACCAGCGATGTCGGATCTTTAAAGGAAAAGGGATTAGCGCTTTCCGTCGCCGACATCACTGATGCCGGACAGGTGGAAAAGGTTTTTCTCGAGGCCGGGCCTGAGGTTGTCTACCATTGCGCGGCAAGAGTGAAAGGTAACCGGGAAGAGCTTTCCCAGGCGAATGTCCGCGGCACCAGTAACATATGCCAGGCCTGTTATGATCATGGCGTCAAAAGATTTATTTACCTTAGCTCCATCGCTGTGATCAGCGGGAACGAAGAGATCCCGCTGAATGACCGTCTCCCCTATAAAGCGAATAATGAGTACGGCAGGTCAAAAGCCATGGCCGAACAAATAGTAGTAGACTTCCGGCGCAAGGGATTGCCCGCGGCGATTTTAAGGCCATGCATGGTCTACGGAGAAGATGAGCCTCATGCCCTGGACTGGATATTAAAAGCCGTGATGCGGCGCCGGGTACCGGTTCTTGATTTCCCGGGGATGGATGCGAGGCTGCAGCTTGTCCACATCGATAATGTGGTCCGGATGATGGAGCTGGCATTAGAGAAGCAAGAGGCGCTAGAGGGGACTTATATCGTCGCGGACAGGGAGATATTGACTATCAGGAAATTTTTTGAGCTATTGTATGACGAATTGGACGCGGGAGACCCTCCCGTTGTGCCTGGGTGGGCTGTTAAAATAGGGATGTCCGTGCCTTTTGTGAAGGGTAAAATAAACCGTTACTTTAAAGACAGGGTTTACGATATTTCCCGGGGCAGGGATCTTCTCGGTTATACCCCTGCGATCTCTACCGAAGAGGGCCTGAGAAAAACGGTAAGATATTGGAAAAATAAATGTCAAAAATAACAGTTCAAATACTGGGAACGACCGCCGGTGTCCCTACCAGGGAAAGGGCCCACACGTCCATTTATCTTAGTTATGACGACGGGGAAGAGTTTTGTTATCTTCTGGATTGCGGTGAAGGGACCCAGCGCCAGCTGCTTCTCGCCGGGTTACATCTCATGAAGATAGATGACATATTTATCACCCACTGGCACGGTGACCACTGCCTGGGCTTGCCGGGCATCACGGATACGATGGGATTCGAAGGCCGGCAGAGGCCCCTTGCGGTCTACGCGCCTGAAGCAGGAAGGATAAAAAAAGCTCTCACCTTTTGCCGCTCCATGAGCAAATTCAAGGTGATCGCCAGGAATGTCCCCGCCGGAGGAAAGCGGATCACTCGACTTCTGGAAAAAGACAGGTTCCGTATTGTTTCCACGCCTGTCTTGCACGGTGTTCCTACCGTTGCTTACGCGCTGATCGAAAAGGACAAAAAGAGCATAGATATGGAAAAAGCCGCTTCCATGGGGCTGCCGGAGAAGGGTGAATTATACAGCGAACTCAAGAGAAAGGGCAAGGTCCGGTTCGGCGGCAAAATGATCCGGTTTGATGATGTTTCTGTGGTGAAAAAAGGGAAAAAGGTCGTTTATTCCGGTGATACTGAAGTTTGCGACAACCTGAAAGGCCTGATCCGCGGTGCGGACCTTCTTGTACAGGACTGCACGTATTTTTCAGGGATGGATTCGGGTCGTCCGTATCAGCACGCGTCTTTACCGGAAGTCCTTGAGATGGTCAAGGCCGAGGACGTGAAACAGGCGGTCTTGACCCATATCAGCAGAAAACACCAGGACGTTATCCAGCTGAAAGAATTGATAAAAGGGCATGATAACGTGCAACTCGCCGAAGATTTCATGGCGGTTGTTGTCTAGCACTGTGGTTGAGATCCTTCGCCTCGGCCTGTCGGCCTCGCTCAGGATTTAATTCGGCCATGCAACTTATGTTCACTATCGTTTTATAAGTTGCGGCCTCATTAAAAAAGGGAGTGAAGTCCTCCCTTGGGTACATATATCTAACAGCTTGGCGTAAGAGGTCCACTCCCAAGTTCAAGTATGCCATATTTAGGCGTGGGAAGCAAATAGTTCAGACTTCAGACAATATGTCATCCCCGCGAAAGCGGGGATCACATATTAATTTTATTGGGTCCCGGACATCGTGCCTTCGGCACGATTCCGGGATGACATACTTTTATGAAAGTGCTATTACACATATGCTGCGGGGTGTGCGCGTCTTCCGTGGTGGAGCAATTGATGTGCGACGGACACGTCGTGACGGGCTTTTTTTATAACCCCAATATTCATCCTGTTGATGAGTACAAGGAACGCTTAAAAGCCGCAAAGAAAACGGCCATCGAGCTTGGATTCGAGCTGGTCGAGGGGCCCTATGACCGCGAAAACTGGTTCCTGAGGATGAAGGGTAAGGAATACGAGCCGGAAGGCGGAGCCCGTTGCGAAGAATGTTTCAGGATGCGCCTGGAAAAGACGTATGAATATTTCAGGAAGAAGGGGACATTTGACGCTTTCACTACTACATTAAGCATAAGCCCCTTAAAGGATGCCTTATTGGTCAACAGGATAGGCTATGAGATGGGAGGAGACCGCTTTATTTCAGCTAACTTCAAGAAAAGAGGCGGTTTCGCCAGAGCGATAGAGTGTGCGAAGGAATGGGGGCTTTACCGACAGCATTACTGCGGATGTATATATAGTAAAGAAGAAATGCTAAAGAAAAAGTGATCATGACGAAAAAGCAGTTATCTAACTCAGTTTTCTTAAAATGGGTGAAAGACACCATTAAGCATTATGACATGCTTCATGAGGGAGACAGGGTGTTGGTGGCGGTTTCGGGAGGGCCTGATTCTGTGGGGCTTCTGGGCGCGCTTTATGAGATGCGGAAAAATCTTGGGATAGAGATCATTGTCGGGAACCTTGATCACGGTATAAGAGGAAAGGAATCAAGACGCGATTCAGAGCTTGTGGAGCTGCTTTCGAAAAAACTGGGCCTTCTTTTTGTCCATGGCAGGATAAACCTTCGTTCTCGGGCCGGGGGGAAGAAGTCGCTCGAAGAGAAGGCCAGGGAAGAACGTTACTCGTTTTTATTGAGATCGGCCCGGAAAAACAAGTGTAATGTGATCGCAACGGCCCACACCCTTGACGACCAGGCCGAAACAGTCCTGATGCGGGTGATCACAGGCTCTTCTGCCGCGGGATTAGCGGGGATACCGCCGGTAAGGAACGAAGAAGCGGTCAGGATCATAAGGCCGTTCGTCCGTATTTCCAAAAAAGACATCCTGGCGTATATCGAAAAGGCCGGCATGAAATATGCTCATGACCGGACCAATCTCGACGTGAAGATCAGGCGGAACTGGATCAGGCTCGAGGTCATTCCTTTTCTGGAAAAAGTCAACCCCCGGGTCAAAAGGTCATTGGTCAACCTGGCCGATGCAGTCCGTGAAGATCTTATGGTCTCAAAACGGGAAGAGGCGGATGCCTTTAGCCGGCATATGAAAGAAAAGAAAAGCGCGGTCAGTATAAATTTAGCGGACATAATGCTTCAACCCCGCGCCGTCAGGAAAGCCATGTTCAAGGAATCGGTAAGAAGGGCCGGCGGGAACATCAAGAAGCTGACCTATCGCCACTGGATGGATATGGATCTTTTGCTGCGGGCGGGGAAAAAAGGCAAGGCCCTTGATCTGCCCGGCAAGATACAGGTAACCAGGACAAACCACGAGATCGTTTTCAGCAAACGGTAAAAGATGCAAAAGCGCTTCACAATGAGGCTTTTATAAGTATAATATACATAGACATCTATACAGCACTTAGCGGCAGGATAATATGAACAATAATAAAAAGAAAAAAGGGACGCATCCTCCAAAGAAGGTCCAAAAGAACGGGAAGAACTTTCTTGTATGGTTTCTTATTATCGTGGGGATTTTCTACCTTTTCCAGTGGGCATTTACTTCTTTCGAGGAAACGTCCCAGGAGATGACCTATAAGGATTTTTATAGCGCTGTCAAGATGAATGCGGAGGCCGGTCTTATCGTCTCGGCAGTGAAGGTCAATGAACGGGTCAGCGGAAAATTAAACGACGGCAAACGCTTTGTCGTTGATATCCCGGCGACCGATCCGGATCTCCTGGACCTGATGCGGAACAATATTCCGGAATTCGATGTCAAGCCTCCACAGACCTTTCTTTCCAATCTTTTTTATTCGCTCGGCCCGATGCTGATATTTATTTTCTTCCTCTGGTTTTTCATATACCGGGGTGCGGCGGCCGGGGGAGGGAAGATGCTCTCGTTCGGTAAGTCCAGGGCCAGACTTGCCACAAAAGACAAGATGTCTATTACTTTCAACGATGTCGCCGGTATCGACGAGGCCAAGGAAGAGTTAAAAGAAGTTATCGAATTTTTAAAAGAGCCCCTCAAGTTCCAGAAACTCGGCGGTAAGATGCCCAAGGGAGTTCTTCTCATGGGCCCTCCCGGGACCGGAAAGACTTTGCTGGCGAAAGCAGTAGCCGGTGAAGCCGGTGTTCCTTTTTTCAGTATTTCAGGATCGGATTTTGTAGAGATGTTCGTTGGCGTAGGCGCTTCACGCGTGCGGGACCTCTTCGAGCAGGCCAAGAAGTCCGTGAAATTGAGCAAGAAAGGCTGCATCATTTTCATGGACGAGATAGATGCCGTGGGGAGGCAGAGGTTTGCCGGCATCGGCGGAGGGCACGACGAAAGAGAACAGACACTTAATGCTCTTCTCGGGGAGATGGACGGATTTGACACGGCTACGGGTGTTATCCTTATAGCGGCGACAAACCGTCCCGATGTCCTGGACCCGGCGCTTTTAAGGCCGGGGCGTTTTGACCGGCAGGTAGTCGTCGATCTTCCCGACATCAACGGGAGGGAAGCGATACTCCAGGTCCATGCCAGAAATGTAAAAATGGATGAGGGTGTTGAACTGTCCAAGATCGCCCAGCAGACTGCCGGTTTTTCGGGTGCCGATCTGGCGAACATCATAAATGAAGCGGCGCTTCTTGGCGCGAGGCGGAATAAGAAGGCTGTCGGCATGGAAGAGCTGCAGGAGGCTATGGAACGGGTCCTGGCCGGGCCCCAGAGGAAATCACGCAAGATAAGCGAAGAAGATAAAAAGATCATCGCCTACCATGAAGCGGGACACGCGATGATGTCGTATCTTATCGACGGCGCGGACCCTTTGCATAAAGTGACCATAGTTTCGCGCGGTATGGCGCTTGGGTATACCATGCAGCTTCCGCGGCGAGACCATTACATTTACAGGAAAACGCAATTCATGGGAAAGATCGCGGGCATGCTGGGAGGGCGCGCCAGTGAAGAGATAACGTTCAATGAGGTCTCCACCGGCGCGCAGGACGACATCAAGAAGGCGACCGAACTGGCCCGTGACATGGTCACCCAGTACGGTATGAGCGAGAAGCTGGGTCACCTTACGATAGGAAAACGCCACGCACAGATCTTCCTGGGCAGGGATATAACTGAGGAAAGAAATTACAGCGAAGACACAGCCCGCCTTATAGACGAAGAGGTCAAAAAGATAGTGGATGAATGCTATGGGCTGGCTAGAAAGAAACTCGCGGAGAACAAGGACAAGCTGGATATGCTGGCCAGCGCCCTTATGGAAAAAGAGACCATGGACGAGAGTGAGGTGCGCGAGATCATCGGGTTCAAAAAAGAGGAAAAGGAACAAGGCGCGTGAGATTAAAAGATCATACACTACCGATAGGGGAGCGCACTTGCATCATGGGAGTCCTGAACGTGACCCCGGATTCGTTCAGTGACGGAGGCAGGTACATCGATCCGGAGAAAGCCGCGGAACGGATAAAAGGCATGGTAGACGAGGGAGCGGATGTGATCGATATCGGCGGAGAGTCGACGCGTCCGGGGGCGGATGGAATATCGACAAGCGAAGAACTCCAACGGATAATGCCGGTGATCAAGGCTGTAAAAGGAACACTCAGCGTTCCTTTATCGGTCGATACGTACAAGAGCGAGGTCGCGCGCCAGGCCCTTATGGGAGGGGTTTCGATCGTCAATGATATAACGGCCTTGCACGGGGATCCTGAAATGGCCGGGACGATCGCTGAGTTCGATGCGGGAGTCGTTCTGATGCACATGAAAGGCACCCCCGCGACGATGCAGAAGTCGCCCGACTACGGTGATGTGATTGAAGAGATCCTTTCTTACCTGGAAGGATCGATAAGAATAGCGCTGGATGCCGGGATAGACCCGGAAAAGATAATAATAGACCCGGGCATCGGTTTTGGGAAGAAGCTGGAGCATAATCTGGCTATACTTAAAGATCTTAAAAGGCTCCGGCAGCTCGGGAAACCGTTACTTGTTGGGACATCGAGAAAGTCATTCATCGGCGAATTGACGGGAAAAGACATCCGTGACAGAGAATTTGGGACCGCGGCCAGCGTGGCCTTGGCCGCTGCGAACGGAGCCGACATGATACGCGTTCACGATGTCGGGTCCATGAAAGATGTGATGCGGGTTGTAGATGCCATAAGGAAGGCGTGATAGATGGAGATATTTTTAGGTATTCTCGAGATCCTGCCGGAAATACTGATTCTCTGGGCGGTTTATTATATGATATTCCTTTTTATCAAAGGGACAGGCGCCGAGCAGGTTCTCAAGGGCATAATAATAATCACACTTGTCATCCTGATCACCAAAGGACTTAACCTGGTCATAATCAACTGGCTCCTGACGCGTCTATTGGCCATTTCGGTCATTGCTTTTCTCATCATTTTCCAGCCGGAATTAAGGAGAGGCCTGGCAAGGATAGGCCGGATCGGGGTCTTTTCGAAAGAGAAGGAGACGATTGACGAGATCGCCAAAGCAGCGGTAGTCTTGTCCAAAAAGAAGAACGGCGCCTTGATCGCCATCGAGCGCGAGGTCGGGCTCAGGAGGTACGTTGAAAGCGGTGTCAGCGTCGACGGCCGGGTGACAAGTGAACTTATAAATACCATATTCGCGCCCAAGACGCCCTTGCATGACGGGGGCATAATCATATCCGAGCAGAGGGTGGAAGCGGCGGCGTGTTTGTTCCCTCTTACGCAGAATCCGAACGTTCCGAAGACCATGGGTACCAGGCACCGCGCGGCTATCGGGCTTACCGAGGAAACGGATGCCGTGGTCATCATCGTGAGCGAAGAAACCGGCGACATCTCGATAGCCCAGGACGGAAGGCTTACAAAGGACGTGGACCCGAAGAACATGGCCAAGGTCCTTGAGAGAGTGTATATGCCTAAGTTAAAAAAATGGTCGTTTTCTGACGCGTTAAAAAGGATGATGTCAAAAAATGAAGCATAGGATAAGATTAATAGAGATCATTGCGCATAATTTCTGGTTGAAGGTCATCTCCCTCATACTGGCCGTCGCGACCTGGTTCTATGTGTTTGACTTGGTCTACCCGGTGGCTTCCCATCAGAAAAGGCAAGCGCTGGAAGAGGTCCTGGAGAGGTACAATTTCATGCTTAAGGAAGTCCCTGTCCGTGTTGTTTTTTCCGGGAATGCCCCGGAAGGTTACCGGGTTGTGTATGAAAAAGTCCAGGTTAATCCTTCGTCCATCGCGATCTACGGTCCTGAAGAATTGATCGGAAAAGTAGAAGAATTAAAGACAGATGTTGTGAATATTGGTGAGTATACCCGCAGCACCCAGCTAAGGCTTGGCATCAGCGCGGATATTAAACCTTTGGAATTCAAGGAAAAATTTGTCGAAGTCTACATTCCTATAGAGAAAGCGGGAGATAAGTAGTGGTCAAGCTTGGCGTAAACATAGATCACGTGGCCACTATAAGGGAAGCCCGTAAGACTTTCGAGCCGGATCCGGCCGAAGCGGTCCGCGAGTGTGAAAGGGCCGGGTGCGACGGCATAGTGTGTCATTTACGAAAAGATCGCCGGCATATCAATGATTCCGACCTTGAAGGGTTAAAGAAGACCGTCCAAACAAGGCTGAACCTGGAGATGTCGGTCGACCCGGAGATCGTCGATATCGCTTGCAGGACGAAACCCGACCAGGCCACTATCGTTCCCGAACGCAGGCAGGAGATAACCACTGAGGGAGGCCTGGATGTGGCCGGTAATTTTGACCGGGTCAAAGAGGTGGTGGAAAAGTTGAAGGCCGAGGGCATCGATGTAAGCCTGTTCATCGATCCTGAGCCTGCGCAGATAGAAGCATCCAGGAAAATAGGCGTGAAAATGATAGAATTGCATACCGGCCGCTATGCGGAAGTTTTCAACGCCGGGGAAGATTCCTCGGGCGAACTCGAGAACCTGAAAAAGATGACCGGGTTAGGCATGGAAAACGGTCTTATCGTATGCGCGGGCCACGGTTTGAACTATAACAATGTGACCCCGGTGGCGCATATCCCGGGAATGTATGAACTTAATATCGGCCATTCGATCATTTCCAAGTCGGTGTTTGTCGGCATTGCCGGAGCGGTCAACTACATGAAGGAATTGATGGCATGAATATTATCGGGACCGGCATAGATGCCGTAGAGATAGAAAGGTTTGAAAAAGCGGTGAAAGAAAAAGAGGGGAAAATACTTCAGAGAATATTCACTCTTGAAGAGCTTAAATACGTCGGTGGTAAAAGAGCCAGGTTCATGCACATGGCAGGAAAGTTCGCTGCCAAGGAAGCGGTTAAAAAAGCCCTTCCCGATGGGGCGAGAATAGGGTTAAGCTGGGCGGATATAGAGATATTGAACGGCGAGGACGGCAAACCTTATGTCCGTCTGCATGGTGAAGCTGAGCGCCTGGCGAAGGAAAAAGGGCCGTTCAAGGTGCTGGTCAGTATTTCGCACACGCGGAATACTGCCATATCAAACGCGATGGTGGTGAAAAATGGTGAATAAACATATCAAAAAAATACCCATTCGCCGGGAGGATTCCCACAAGGGGGATTACGGGCGGGTATTCGTTATTGCAGGTTCTCCCGGCATGACAGGCGCGGCTTTTCTCGCGTCACAGGGAGCTTTGCGCTGCGGTTCCGGTCTTGTAACCAACGGGATACCGGAGTCTCTTAATTCCATTATGGAGATCAAACTGACGGAATGTATGACTTTGCCCCTGACAGAGACGCAGGGTAAAACCCTGGGGGTGGCGGCCGAAAAAGAGATAGTTCAATTTGCCAAAAAGTGCGATGTTGTCGCTCTCGGCCCCGGTCTGGGAATCGATCCGGAGACGCGTTCCCTGGTGCGAAAGTTGATCCAGGAAATCGACTGTCCGCTGGTTCTCGATGCCGACGGGATCAACGCCCTGGAGGGCGATCTGGACCTGGTCAAGAACAGGAAGGGGAGGATCGTTCTTACGCCACATCCGGGGGAACTCTCAAGGCTTATCGAAAAGGATATTTCCGAGATACAGTCAAAACGTTCGGATATTGCCAAGAGTGTCGCGGAGATCACGGGAGGGGTCGTCTGCCTGAAAGGCCACCGGACCGTTGTTGCCGATCCAGGCGGGGAAGTTTATGTGAACGAAACCGGGAATTCGGGGATGGCGACCGGCGGCATGGGAGATATATTGACGGGGATGATAGCTTCTTTTATCGGTCAGGGCGTAGGTGATCACAGCGCTACGGTCCTTGCGGTCTATCTCCACGGGTTGGCCGGCGATATAGCCGCGGAGAAGAAGGGCCCATTTAATATGATAGCTACGGATGTGCTTGAATATCTTTCCGAAGCGTTTGGCAAGGCCGGGGTGTCGTGAGAGGAGCAGGGCGTTATGGCGCGGATTCTGGTTATTGATGATAATGATGAGTTCAGGGATATCATACGGCGATGGCTGGAAGACGGGGGATACGAAGTAGTGGAAGCCGTTAACGGCGAAGAAGGCATAAAACGCTACCGCGAAAAACCGGCAGATATTGTGATCGCCGACATTATAATGCCCAAAAAAGAGGGAATCGAGACCATGATGGAACTTAAAAGAGACTTCCCCGACGTGAAGATCATTGCCGTGTCCGGGGGCGGTGTGGTCGATCCCAGAGATTATCTCGAAGGGGCCAAGCTCATCGGCGGAGCCACGCGCACCTTTGCCAAACCTTTCAAGAGGGAAGAGTTGCTCAAGGCCATCACCGAACTTTTGGCCGGGTAACAGAATGAGGAAATATCGAGATGAAACTGGGTGCCAAGTTAAGATTAAGCTATGTTGGCATCGTTTTAGTGGCAGTATCTATTGTGCTGCTCCTTATCATCGATAATGCCCGCAGGGAGCTCAAGGAGAAGATCGGGAGGGACCTGCAGGTAGCGGCCAGACTTGAAGCGGACAATATCGATTCTTATATTGATGAGACCATCACCAGGGCCAGGTTCTATTCGAAGGCCCCGGCACTGAAGGCCGGCGACACAACTGCCATAAATGCCTACCTGAAGGAAAGAAAGACTGCAGAGCCCGCGTTCGGGGAGATCTCGCTCCTCAATACCGCCGGAAAGACCATAGCTTCCACCGATCCCAGATATATAGGGAACCCTTTTCTCCTGCACGAGACGGGATCGGCAGACCTGTTCAACAAGGTCAAACAAGCCCCGGAAGAGAGCATATTCTTTAAATTCGGTTACGCTGATAAGGAAAAGACGGAAATAGTGGGGCTTGTTTTCATGCCCTTGACCGATGAAAGAACAAAAGAAGTGAGCTCGGTCCTTGTTGCTTCCGTCAGGATGGATCATATCTTAAAACCCATAGACAAATTTAATATCCAGACCGTGGGAGGCGATCCGGCCTATGAAGTAGAGCACGCCTCCAAGATGATAATGACCCAGGACGGCAAATCCAAGACTTTTACTCCTCTGGTATATCTCCAACCCGCTTCTCCGCTGCGCGCTTATTTAGCGGGCGTAAAGGACGGCTATGTCACGTTCAGCGATCCGGAAAAAGGGGCGCTGATAGCCGGGTACGCGGACTTGAGAGAACACGGGACGAAACCCGGCGAGGACTGGGCGGTTATTTCAATGGCTCCGCAAAAAGAAGTCTTTTCGCCTGCTATCAGGTTGAGGAACAAGATGATAGTCCTGGGCGTCATAGCGGTAATTATAGCATGGATAATATCATTGTTCCTTGCCCGCGGCATATCCCGTCCTATAATAAAACTTGCGGAAGTATCCAGAAAGATAGCCCAGGGGGACCTTTCCCAAAGGGCGGATATAATGTCGAAGGACGAAGTAGGGGACCTGGCCAGGGCTTTTAATAAAATGACCGATGAACTGGACTCCGCTATAGCTGCCCGGGACCAGGAGATAATAGAGAGGAAGAACATCGAGGAGAAACTGAAAGAAGAGATGGAAAACAAGGCCAATTTCATTTCCATGATAGCTTATGAATTCAGGCCTTCTATGACGTCTATCAGGGAAGGCATAGGTATGGTATTAAAAGAGGCCGCGGGTAAAATAACGGAAAAGCAGAAGGAATTACTGGAGCTGGCGAAAAGGAGCAGTGGGAACCTTTCCCGCCTGGTAAACGATATCATCGAGTTCCATCATCTTGAGACCGAAAGGGCGGAGTTCAAGATGGAAGAAAACGATATCAACGAAGTCGTGGCCGATGTCGGCAATTCAATGGCGCCGCTCTTGGCGGCCAAGAAAAAAGTGGAGTATATAGTGAATGTTGATGACACGCTCCCCAAGGCAAGGTTTGACAGGGAAAAGATCACCCTGGTCCTGACCAATATCGTCAATATAGCCGTAAAATCGACCGAAGAAGGGAGGGTCACGGTTACCACGGCGAAAGAAGGCGATAATGCCGTCCGTGTTTCGGTAAAGGATTCCGGCCCTGGAGTGAACGAGGAAGATCTGCCCAAACTGTTCAATAGATACGAGACAACGGGCAAGAAGAAGGATAAAGATGCCGGCGGGACAGGCCTGGGCCTGACTATATCCAGGGAGATAATAGATAAACATCGCGGCAGGATATGGGCGGAATCGGAGCCGGGGAAGGGAACGACGATAATTTTTGTCCTGCCTGTCACTGAACGCAGGAAAAATTGAAAAACATCCAGGCTGATAGTTTGACAAAGCTGGCATATTAGATATAATACAGGAACCAGCCGGCGTAGCTCAGGGGTAGAGCAGGGGTTTTGTAAACCTATTCCAGCCATTTTCATAACTCATTTCAAACTAAGAATTTCCACATATCTCCTTTAAAATCAAGCACTTTTCAATTTATATCTATTTGTATCAATCTTGTCTATTTGTGTCTATTTGGCTGTATTATGGACACTATTTGGACACCAGATTCTCCCACAAGTGTAAAGTAAACAAAAGTAAGCTTTTCTCCCTTGTAAGGGGGGGGGCGTAAGATATACTTAAAGTGAGGTTAAGAAAGTGTTACGTTAGTGTTAATTTCCGTAAATTGTTCTTTGTAAGGATTTGACGATACAATAATAGCAAACCATCCGAAAGGATAGGGACGCAAAGCTATAGGGCCTAAACCCGATAATATAGGGTATGGTAGCCAGTTGCCG
>JBARQV010000029.1:0-104507 GCA_049643885.1 Candidatus Omnitrophota bacterium
AGTATTAACAGTTATTCACAAAGAAAAAAAGAAGCAAAAAAAGAAAGGACTACGGCTACTATATTTTTTTAACTAAAAACCGGTAATTATAGTTGTCGTCAACGGAAATAATAGTTGACGTTCGTCAAGGATGCCTAAAAGCATCCCCAGAAAGACATCTGAGAACTTCATTTCCGCTCCCCCCTTGAACCTAAAATAGTAATCTCGGATTTTTTCAACTAACTTTATTAACTTTAACCCTCAACCATGAATTTATCATATTTTTTTAAAAATACAAGTTATTCTAACTTTTATTGCTTTAACATTTTACACATTTTTATTTTTCCCTTTTCAATTTTTTATTTTCCGGATATTATATATCAAGATGATAGGAGGTAAAAATGGCTCGAAAATATGAAGATATTAAAACTGAAGTCTTGAAAGATATCGCGGAACTCATGTGTGTACTCGCCCGCACCGCTCCCAAGACAAGAGGAAAAGATAACCTGGTTATCATCATCCCCACAAAAGCGGAGAAGAAAAGAATAATAACAAAAATGAGATATATCGCAAAGAGGGATTCTCGGCCGAGCTGTGAAAGGGACGCTAAAAGCATCAAAAACGCAGATCAGATCGTCGTGATCGGGACAAAAAAAGAAACTCTTGGCCTTAATTGCGGTTTTTGCGGATACCCTGCCTGCTCCCAGCTCAGCAAGACAAAGGGCGTGTGCGCTTATAATTCCATGGACCTGGGGATAGCAATCGGGTCAGCGGCATCTCTGGCGGGAAGAGCGCACATAGACAACCGATTGATGTACTCGATCGGTAAAGCCGCCATAGAATGCGGGGTGTTTCCTAAAGGCGTGGTACAGGCTATAGGAATCCCGTTATCAGCGACCGGAAAGAATCCATTCTTTGACAGGAAATAAACTGCTACAACAAACCGTAGTTGCTAGATTTATCGAGCTAAAACATGTAGTTGCCCAATGAATTGGGCAACTACATTTCCGGAGAAGCTTGTTCAGGCGGATCGTTTTCAGTCTCCTGCGACGGAATTTGTTGTTCTCCTTCAAGACCTTTCATGGTAAGCGCGATCTTTTTCTGTATCCCGTCGATATGGATGACCTTCACTTTTACCCTATCTTCGACCTTGTAAATTTCCTCGATCTTCTTTGAAGGTTCCAGGCCGATCTCGGAAACGTGCAATAGCCCCTCAAGGTCTTTTTCAATTTCCACGAATATCCCGAAATTGGTGATATTGGTTATTGTGCCTTCGCAGATCGTTCCGACCTCGTATTTTTTACTGATCTCGTCCCACGGATCAGGTATGAGCTGTTTGATCCCTAAGGCTATTCTCTTGTTCTGTTCATCCACGCTCAGGATCATCGCTTCCACTTCTTCGTCTTTTTTAAGGACCTCTCTCGGGTGGGTTATCCTCTTAGTCCAGGAAAGGTCAGAAACGTGGACCAGACCTTCCACTCCTTTTTCAAGCTCAATAAATGCCCCGTAATCGGTGATGGCGTTTACTACACCCTTGATCTTGTCTCCGGCGTTGTAACGCTCCTCGACTCCGCTCCACGGGTCTTCTTCGAGCTGTTTTATGCCCAGGGAAAGCTTCTGGCTGGCTTTGTCGACTTTAAGGATCATCGCCTCCACCGTATCCCCGACAGAAAACCTTTCGCTGGGATGATTGTATTTTTTCGACCACGAAAATTCAGATATGTGGATGAGGCCTTCGATCCCCCGTTCCAATTCGATGAATAACCCGTAAGGCATGATGTTCACTA
Organism: Candidatus Omnitrophota bacterium; assembly: GCA_049643885.1. Taxonomy (GTDB): domain Bacteria; phylum Omnitrophota; class Gorgyraeia; order Tantalellales; family Tantalellaceae; genus JBARQV01. Next base: position 1,767 of record JBARQV010000029.1, read on the forward strand.
CCTTACCCGTGATGACAGTTCCCTCGGGATACTTCTCATCGACCTTCTCCCAGGGGTTCTTGGTCCTTTGCTTCAGTCCCAGGGAGACCTTCATCGTCTTCTTATCGAAATCCAGGACCTTTACCTCGACTTCACTACCCACAGAAACGACCTCGCTGGGATGCGCGATGCGTCCCCAACTCATGTCGGTAATGTGCATCAGCCCCGTTATCCCGCCGCCGATATCGATAAAGGCGCCGAAATCAGTGATATTTCTTACCACGCCTTTGACCACATCGCCCATGTTCATGTTTTCAAGCAAGGCCTGTTTCTCGCCCTGGCGTTTTTCTTCGACTATCTCTTTCCTTGAAAGAACGATGTTCTTGCGGGGTATATTTATCTTGACGATATTGAAGTTCAGTTTCTGGCGCACGAGATTATCCGCCCCCCCGAACTCCTGCATCATCGAAAGGCTCGCGGGCAGAAAGGCTTCTATTCCGATATCGACCATGAAACCGCCTCTTACTTTCCTGGAGACGGTCCCCTCTATCTCATCGCCTTCATTGAAGTTTTCCATGAGGTTTCTCCAACCCCTCTGCTTCTTGGCCTTTTCGTGGGATAGGACGACCATCCCGTTGTCGTTCTCCTTTGACTCAAGCATCACGTCTATCTCGTCCCCGACCTTGAGCATTTCGGAATTGGGTATCTCCGATTTGAAGACGATACCTTCAGACTTATAGCCGATATCGACCAGTATCTCCTTTTCGCTGATTTGTACGATCTTTCCATTGACGATCTGGCCCTCACGAAAGTCACTTATACTCTCTTCGTAAAGTTTAGCCAGGTCGCTGTCAGTTTCTCTTTTCTCTTCATCAATTACCATCAATTTCTCATCTCCTCTTATATAGATTTTGGAACTCATATTTTACCCTTTTTTGTTAAAAGTTTCAACAGTTTTCCCATTTTTCTTTCAATCCGGCTATATGCGACATGACCTCGCTGGATATAGCTTCATAATCCCTTTCCCTGCCAAGGGATGCGAATTCTTCAGGTGCGATCGGTTTGCCGATGATCACATCTATTTTTGCTCCAGGGTGGATCTTACCGCCTTTCGGAAGCGCTTTTCCCGATCCGCCGACATAAACCGGCACCACCGGGACCTTTGCCCTGGCTATTATAAAACCGATCCCTCTTTTCGCCTCCTGTAAATCACCGTTTGCAGAACGCTGCCCCTCGGGGAAAATACCTATCACCCCTCCACGACTAAGCCGGTGGAGGGCTTCCCTCATAGCCTTGGTGGCGCCGCCGTTACGCTCTACGGGTATGCATCCCACTGACTTGCACCATGCCCCCAAAATAGACGGTCGGAAAAGTTCCTTCTTGGCCATGAAGTCAACAACGTGCTTATTGTCCGCTATGCCTACCAACGGAGGGTCCAGGTGGCTAATGTGATTGGGAACAAGGATATACGGAGCTTCTGGCAGGTTCTCTCTTCCCAAGAACCGGACTCTAAATAAAGCGATCAAAAGGAATTTGAATATTAACCGTGATATGCGATAACACATCAATTTTAATGTTTACTCACGTATTCGACGATCTCAGAAACGACTTCATCTATGGAGAGATCAGTTGTATCTATGAATACCGCATCTTCCGCTTTTTTCAAAGGACCTGCTTGACGGGTCTTATCGGAGTGGTCTCTCTGCTTGAGGTCCTCGGCTACTTCCTGGCGCGAAACCGGGTGCCCTTTGGCCCGGAGTTCCGCCAACCTCCGTTCGACCCGCTCATCAAAAGAAGCGTCCAGGTAGAACTTGTATTTCGCGTTACGGAGGACCACTGTCCCTATATCCCGGCCTTCCATTACCGCCCCGTTCATGTCTTTTACCATCTGCCGCTGGAGTTTTACCAGGTTCTCCCTGACGTTCCCGATCCTGGCGACATGCTTGACGTTTATCGTGACTTCCATCTTGCGGATCTCTTCGCTTACATCTTCGCCGTCCAGAAGAACGCGAATGGTGCTTTTCTCGTCCTCCGATGGAAGAAGTCTTATATCCAGGTCCCGGGAAAGCTCTACCAGGGCTTCTTCATCATCAAACCCGACATTCTTTCTCATCGCCTTCAGGGTAAGGGCCCTGTACATGGCCCCGGTATCTACATAGACATATCCAAGCTTTTCGGCCACGAGCCTGCTGACCGTGCTTTTCCCGCTGCCGGCCGGGCCGTCTATGGCGATGGCTTTTAATCGATTAAGAAATCCCATCTCTTACTTTCTTACATTTATCCAGATCTTCTTTCAGAGCTTCTTTGCGGTTTTTACGTATGTCATCCGCTATCCCTGAAAGGACCTTCCTGAAGCGTTCGACAGCTTTCAGGATATTATCCCTGTTGCTTAAAAATATATCGCTCCAAAGCCCGGGATCAGAAGAAGCGATCCTGGTGGTATCCTTGAAACCCGAAGCCAGTACTTCACGGGGGAAATCCTCTTCAATCGTCCCGGCCAGGGCGAAAGCTACAACGTGAGGCAGGTGGCTTGAAAGCGCCAGATTTTCATCATGTTTCTCGGGATCCATTATGATGACCCTGGCGCCTATGGTTTCCCATAATTTCTTCAGCTTTTTTATATTCTCCTCACGGGTCCGTTCGTCCGGGGTTAAAACACAAATTGAATCATGAAACAGGTCCGGGGCGGAATATTCGACTCCGGTTTTTTCTGACCCTGCCAGGGGGTGACCCCCGATGAAAGAAAATTTGTCCCTGTATTTCGCAGCGTAGTTGACTATCTCCTTTTTCGTGCTACCGACATCCGTAACAACGGCGCTCCCGATATCCGGACTTTCAGCCAGTCTATCCAGGACTTCTTCGATCGTGTGGACCGGGGTAGCAATGAGAATAACTTCGGCCCCTTGGATGGCCTTGCCGTAATCGTTGACGTATCCCTTGGAGACGACTCTTTCCTTCATGGCCCGGTCCAGTGAGGATCGCCTGCGGCATATCCCGATCACTTCATCTGCCAGATCCTTCTCAAGCAGGGCCTTGCCTATCGACCCGCCTATAAGACCCGTACCAATTATCACTACCTTTTTTAGCTTCATAGTACTCTCTACGGGCTTCCGCCTGTAGTATCAATTCCCCACTGTTCTATCCACCGCTTCGGCTACTCTTTTCGCGCTTGCCATGAGCTTTTCAAAGTTCGACGGTAAGAGCGACTGGTCCCCATCTGAAACGGCATCTTCCGGATTGGGATGGACTTCTATGATAAGCCCGTCCGCTCCGGCAGCGATACCGGCCAGTGAAACCGAGGTTACCATACCCCATCTACCGGTCGCATGAGATGGGTCAAGAACTATAGGTAGATGAGTAAGAGCATCCACCGCCGGGATCGCGTTTATGTCGCACGTGAAACGCGTATAGTCTTCAAATGTCCTGATCCCTCTTTCGCAGAGGATCACATTGGGATTACCCCCCGCAAGTATGTATTCCGCGCTCATCAAAAGTTCCACTATCGTATTTGCCATGCCCCTTTTTAAAAGGACGGGCTTCTTGACCCTGCCGACCTCTTTTAAGAGATCATAATTCTGCATGTTCCTGGCGCCTATCTGTATGATGTCCGCGTATTTCATGATCATGTCAAGATTTCGCACATCCATAAGTTCAGTTACAATAAGGAGCCCGGTTTTTTCCCTGGCTTCGACCAGATATTCAAGGCCTTCTTCCCCGAGCCCCTGAAAACTGTAAGGTGAAGTCCTGGGCTTAAAAGCCCCTCCTCTCAGGACTTTCGCGCCAGCGGCCTTTACCCTCTCGGCGATATTCAGGGTTATCTCCCTGCTTTCCACCGAACAGGGGCCAGCCATGACCACTACTTCTTTACCGCCTATGGAAACGCCTCTTCCCAGATCGATCACGGAAGGTTCAGGTTTATAATCCAGCGATGCCAGTTTGAAAGGCTTGAGAATGGGGATGACCTTTTCGACCCAGGATATACCTTCCAGGGGAAGGATCCGTAAAGCGTCTTCTTTACCTATGACGCCGATGATCGTCCTTTCGACTCCTTCAGATACCCAGGGCCTTAATCCCAGTTTCTGGATCTTGTCGACCAGATGGTCGATCTGTTCTTTTGTGGTCTTGGGCTTGAGAACTATTATCATTTCATCTCCTTTATGGCTTCTTCGAAAGCCTTAAAAAACGCATCGTTCTCCTCTTTGGTCCCGATGTTCACCCTTATGTGCCCTTTAAACTGCCACAGGGACATCTCGCGCACGATTATGCCCTTGTGCAAGAGATAATCGAAAATTTTCATTGAATCACGAGCAGTATCGACAAGAACAAAATTAGTCTTGCTCGGCACGTATTTTACGCCAAGCGACTCGAACTTTTTATAAAACCTCTCTTTTTCCTCGCGGACCAGCGCTACCGACGCGTCCCGGTACTCATCATCATCAAGGGCCGCTACGGCCGCCGCTTGCGCCACTGAGTTCACATTGAACGGCTCCCTCACCTTATTAAGGGCTTCCGTAATATCCTGTCGTGCCATACCATATCCCACACGCAGACCGGCAAGACCATAAGCCTTAGAAAAAGTCCTGGTGATCACTATGGTGCGGTCCTCACGCTGTAAAAGGCCCAGCGTTTCCGGGTAGTCCCCGCCCGTGGCAAACTCGTAATACGCCTCGTCCAGAAAGATCAGTACATTTTTCGGTACTTTTTCTATGAACTCCTTAAGCTCTTTTTCCGTTATATAAGTCCCAGTCGGGTTGTCCGGATTAGCTATAAAAATGATCTTCGTCCTGCCGGTAACAGCTTTGAGCATGCCATTAAGATCATATTTGTAGTTCTTCAAAGGCACCAACCGCACTTTCGCGCCTGCTATCACGGAAGCTATACGGTAGATCAGGAACGTCGGGTCCGCGATAACTACTTCAGATCCGGGTTTAACGAACGCGCGCAAAGCCAGTGAGATGAGCTCGTCGGACCCGTTGCCGAAAATAAGATCGTTCTCGGGGATAGAAAGCTTTTTGCTCAAAGCTTTCCTGAGATAAAAACACCCTCCGTCCGGATACCTGTTCACGTTTTTTGCTTCCGCCGCGATCGCTTCGATGACTTTCGTGGACGGACTCATCGCGTTTTCATTCGAAGCGAGTTTGACGACATTATCAAGCCCCAGTTCACGTTTCACTTCCTCTATAGGCTTGCCGGGCTGGTATACCGGTATAAAATCCAGTATTTTCCTCCAGGGAGTCTTTTTGCAAAGTATTTTTAGATTTTCACAGACAGTTCTCATTTTTACTCATCCTTTAGGGTACGAACCCAGTATCTTCACAAAATGGCATTTTTTCTCAAGGTCTCTAAGGGCTGTTTTTACCTTAGAACTCTCGCAATGCCCGTCCATATCGATAAAAAAGTAATATTTACCCAGCTTCTCCTTGGTGGGCCTGGACTCGATCTTGGTAAGATTGATCCCTTTCCTTTTGAACGAGTTCAGCATATCATGCAGCACACCGGGCTTGTCCTTTACCGAGAACAAGATGGACGTTTTGTCCTTTCCTGAAACAACGCTCATCTCGTTACCGATAATAAGAAATCTTGTTACGTTTCTCGCGGAGTCCTCGATCGATTTAGCCAGGATCTTCAGCCTGAACTTTTTCCCCGCGAGTTCACTTGCTATACATGCCGAATCCGGATGTTTTGATGCTATTTCCGCCGCCTTCGCGGTAGAAGCCACCTGGTAAAGCTTGGCCGCGGGCAGGTTTTTTTCTATCCATTTGCGGCATTGCCCGAACACTTCGACTTTGGAATAAAGGACATTTATGGACTTCATGTTGCTCTTTGCGCAGAGAAGACTGTGGTGTATAGGAAGCGACACTTCCGAACAGATCAAAAGCGGCGAATCTATGAACATATCCAGAGTGTGATTCACTGCACCTTCGGTAGAATTCTCTATAGGCACTACCCCATAATCCGCGTTGCCTTTTTGCACTTCATGGAACACATCCGAAATGCTGTCGCAGGAAAGGTAATTCACGCTTGAACCGAACTTTTTTAAAGCTGCCTGGTGCGTAAAGGTAAGTTCCGGACCCAGGTAAGCGACAACCATGGGGTGTTCCAGGGACAAACAAGCCGACATGATCTCGGAATATATAGCCCTCACAGACTCGTCCGGCAGCGGCCCTTTATTCTTGCGCGTTATCCTAGCATAAATATGACTCTCCCTGTCGGGGCTGTATATAGGCTGTTTCTTGGACTTTTTTATTTCGCCGATCGTCCTGCTTGCTTTTCCGCGACGGTTTATAAGCTCGATGATGCGGGAATCTATCCCGTCAATCTCTTTCCTCAGGTCCTTCAGTTGTTTCGGCCTCATCGGAAATCTCCTTTGTTGGCTCGTTTGCTTCTTCATTTTCAACTACCGCGTGCTCCTTGGTCTTGCTGTACTCAAGATCTTCTTCGCTGAAATCCACAAGTCCGGGCAGGTCTTCCAGCGAATTTAAACCGAAAATTTCAAGAAATCCCTCGCTGGTACCGTAAATGAGAGGTTTGCCGACTACATCCTTCCTACCGTTTATCTGGATGAGTTCCCTGTCCAGGAGGGTCTTCAGCACCCCTCCCACGTTCACTCCCCGGACGCCTTCGATCTCGGCCCTGGTGATCGGCTGTTTATACGCGATGATCGCAAGAGTCTCGAGTGAAGGCCCCGTTAACCTTTCCGGTTCCTTGCGGTAAAGCCTGTTGATCCAGGGCATGTATTTCGGTTTTGTCACGACACGGTACCTGCCGGCGATCTCGGCGATGTTGAATGCCCTGGTGTCGGAATCATACTCTTCTTTCAAGAGACGGATCGCCTCATCAAGGTCCCTGATATCAACGTCTTCCCCGATCGCCTTCTGCAGTTCTTCTTTGGCAATACCTCCCTCGGAAACGATCAAAAGCGCTTCAATTATCTGTTTTATCTTTTGTATATCCATCACACACTCCACTATCCACTATTTATTATCCATTATACCTATTTTTCAGCTTTTACCAGTTCCGGGTTTCTTATTATTTCTATTTCCGAGAAGAAATCTTTCTGGATGATAACGATCTCCTGTAATTTTATCAGCTCAAGAACGGCCAGAAAAGTAACTATTACCTCATCTTTGTTCCGGGCATCTTCGAACAGGGACGTAAAATAGATCTTCGGGTCTTTTGCCAACAGGTGATATATCGTATGCACCTTGTCCCTGACGGTGTATTTATCCGTCATTGCTTCGTGAAAAGCTTCCTTCGGGACCTCATTGAGAACTTTTTTGAACGCCCCTATAAGGTCAAAGAGGCTGGCCTCGAAATACTCGGACCCGTCCTCGGTAACGATCTTTTCCTTGTCGCCGGTGCCTTTATGGACAAATAGCTTTTTGTTGCTATCGTACATCTCCTGGAGCCTTGCGGCCGCGTCCTTGTATTTCTTGTATTCCAGCAGCCTCTTTATCAGCTCTTCCCTTGGATCCTCTTCTTCCTCAAGAAGTTCTTCATTCTCTTCAGGGGGAAGGAGCATCTTGCTTTTAATATGCATCAGGGTGGCCGCCATGACCAGGAATTCCCCGGCAATATCAAGGTCCAGCATCTTCATTACTTCCAGGTACTGCAGATACTGCTGGGTGATCTTGGCAATATGGATGTCATAAATATCGATCCTCTCCTTTTTGACAAGGAACAGCAGAAGATCCAACGGACCTTCGAAAATATCAAGTTTCGCTTTGTACGTCATCGTCCTAGTCTATTATCTGGTGAAGGCATTCTTTTACTTTGCTCATCGTTTCCCGGGCAGCCGCCCTGGCCTTTTTAGACCCTTCGAGTATTATCTCGTGCACGTCTTCATCAGAAAGACTTTTCCTTTTTTTACGTATCGGATCGAGGAAATTATTCAAAGCAATGTTCAATTTCTTTTTGACCTCAACGTCGCCGACCTTGCCGGCCCGGTATCTTGTTTTCAGGTCGTCTACTTCTTCCTTGTTCGGGTTGAACAGGTCATGGTAAATAAAAACGGGGTTTCCTTCAACTGTGCCGGGGACATCAGCGCTTATCCTTTTCGGGTCGGTATACATGCTGCGCACTTTCTTCTCTACGCTCTCCGGCGGATCTGAAAGCAGTATAAAATTCCCGTAGCTTTTCGACATCTTCCTGTTATCAAGACCCACAAGCTTCGATACATCGGTCAGGATAGCTTCGGGTTCTTTAAATATTTTCTTTTTATAGAGGCCATGGAACTTGCGTATGATCTCCCTTGCGAGTTCCAAATGGTGCATCTGATCCTGTCCTACCGGGACATAATCCGCTTTATAAAGAGCTACATCAGCGGCCTGGAGGACCGGGTACCCCAGAAAGCCATAAGTGGCCAGCATCCGGCCTTTCAGCTCCCGAAGCTGCTCTTTGTAAGTCGGGCATCTTTCAAGCCAACCCAGAGGGGTGAGCATCGAAAAGACCATGGCCAGTTCCAGGTGTTCCGGGACCATGCTCTGGACGAAGATCACGCTCTTTTCGGGATCTATCCCGCATGAGATCCAGTCTTTGACTACCTCGAAAGTGTATTCTTTGATGTGCGAAGGCCGTTCATACTCGCTCATGAGAGCGTGCCAGTCAGCTACCATGAAAAAACATTCATATTTTTCCTGGAATTTCTTCCAGTTCTCAAGGGCGCCGACAAAATGTCCAAGATGAAGTTTGCCGGTCGGCCTCATCCCGCTAAGAACAATATGTTTTTTCATTTTTACTTTCTCGGCTAATGTCATCCCGGAATTCGCCACAGGCGAATATCCGGGATCAAATAAAAATATCTGGACCCCCGCTTACGCGGGGATGAAATTCGCACTTATCACTTAGCTTCACTTCAACTCGCTAAGTAATGTGCTCATTTCACTTCCCGAGTCGTCTGGCTACTTTTTCGATCATGTAAGCTTCGATTATGTCGTTCTTTTTATAATCGCTGAATCCCCGGACCGCGATCCCGCATTCGAAACCTTCTTTTACGTCTCTCACGTCGTTCTTGAACCTTTTCAGGTTATCGATCTCGCCCTGGTAAACTACTTCCTGCCCCCGCTTGACCCTTACTTTGTCTTTTCTGTGTATGACACCTTTCAAAACGTAACATCCCGCCACTTTCCCGGTCCTGGTAGGAAATACCTCCCTTATCTCGGCCCGGCCCTGGAAAACCTCTTGTTCTACCGGCTCAAGCAACCCTTCCATGGCGGCCTTGACGCTGTCGACCACTTCGTATATGACGTCATAAACGTTTATGTCGACCTTCTCATCCTTGGCCAATTCTTCAGCGTTAGGATCGGTCTTGACATGGAACCCGATTATGACGGCATCCGAGACTACCGCGAGCATGACGTCGGATACGCTTATGTTCCCGACCCCGGCATGGAGCACTTTGACTTTCACTTCTTCGGTTCCGGCTTCCACGAGGGAATGCTGGATAGCCCCGACTGAACCCTGGACATCAGCCTTTAATATCATCTTAAGTTCCTTCACCGTTCCTTCCTGGATACGGCTGTAGAGATCTTCCAGGGTTACCCTCTGCAGGCCGGCCATTCCCTTCCGTCTCATCTCATCCTGTTTCAGAAGCGACAAGTTCCTGGCCTTCTTATCGTCTTTTACTACGAAAAACTCATCACCGGCTTCGGGAACTCCCTCGAGGCCCAGGACCTCTACCGGAGTCGCGGGACGGGCTTCTTTCACCCTTTCGCCGCCGTCGCTGATCATTGCTTTGACCTTGCCGAAATACCTGCCGCTCAAAACCACATCTCCCAGGTGCAACGTTCCGTTCTTGATCAGCAATGTAGCCACAACGCCCTGGCCGGGGGTCTTTTTCCCTTCGACGACTACTCCCCTTGCCCTCAGTTTATCATTGGCTTTGAGTTCAAGGAGTTCTGACTCCAGCATGAGCATCTCCACCAGATCATCTACCCCTTCACCGGTCTTTGCCGATACCTCGACCATTACGGTTCTCCCGCCCCAATTTTCAGGTGCGAGGTCTTCGGCCTGGAGCTCTCTTTTGACACGGTCCGGGTCAGCGCCCGGCAAGTCGCACTTGTTGATCGCTACGACGATCGGTACCCCCGCCGCGCGGGCATGATGGATGGCCTCTCTCGTCTGGGGCATAACGCCGTCGTCCGCGGCCACTACAAGGACAACAACGTCGGTGATGTTCGCACCACGGGCCCTCATGGCGGTGAAGGCCTCGTGACCCGGGGTATCAAGAAAAGTCACGGACCCGTTCGGAGTTTCTACCTTGTAAGCTCCGATATGCTGGGTAATTCCTCCTTTTTCCTTCTTGACCACCATCGTGTTCCGTATATAATCCAGCAAAGAAGTTTTCCCGTGATCGACATGCCCCATGAAGGTGACAATAGGAGCTCTCGGGTGCATCTCGGCCGTTTCGACCTCACGGTGTTCAGCCATGAGCTCCTCTTCTATCGAAGGAGGCAGTTCCAACTCATACCCGAAGTGAAGTAAAAGATCACGGACAATGTCTTCCTGTATATCCTGGTTTATATTGGCAAAAATGCCTTTTTTCATGAGATACTGTATAAATTCGTTCGATTTGACGTTTGTCTTGGAGGAAATTGTACGGATGCTCACAGGGGCCTGCATCTGGATCTTTTGGAGTTCTTTCGGTATCGCGGGTTCTTCAGCTTCAGGGGCAAACTCGACAACGGGCTTCGCCGGCCCCTTTTCAACGGCTTTGTATCTGGTTTTTTTGGGTTTTTCTTTCTTGAATACGTAGACTTCTTTCTTGGGCTTTTCTTCTTTCTTGGGCTTTTCTTCTTTCTTGACTTCTTTGACTTCGGCCTTGGCTTCTTCTTTTTTGACCGCAGGTTCCGGCGCAGCGGCCTTTTCCGGCTTTTCGGCTTTGGGCTTGGCTTCTTTCTTTTCCTCTTTCTTAGGCTTTGCGGCTTCTTTTGTTTCCTTTGCTTTGGCTCCCTTGGCCTTTTCTTCTTCCTTCGCCTTTTCCGGTTTCTTCTTGACCTCTTTCTCTTTGGTCTTCTCTTTAGCGGCCTTGGCCGGCTTTTTGACGCCAAGTTTATGCCTGATAAGGGCAGCGATCTTCGGATTTATACTGCTGTTTATAGATTTGACCTCTACATGAAGCTTGGCAAGCTCATCTATCAGGTCTTTCCCTTTTAACCCGACTTCCTTTGCCAGATCTTTAACCTTTACCGACATATATCACCTATTCGCTTTCCGATTCTTCTTCCGATTTTTCCGCGGTCCCTTCTGGACTTCCCTCTGACGCTCGCACGGTGTCTTTTTCTTTTTTCTTGGATGACTTTTTGCTTGTTTTCTTTTTTTTGGGTTTCTTTTCTTCCTTCTCAGGCTTTTCCTCTTCCTTTACCTCTTCCTTCTCCTCTACCTCTTCCTTTGCCTCTTTCTTCTCCTCTACCTCTACCTCTACCTTTTCCTCCGCCTCGGACTCTTCTTCGGTTCCTTTTTTCTCCGCTTCCGCCTTGACCTGTTCCTCTTCTTTCCGCCTCGCGGCCGCTTCGGCCAGGACTTTATCACAGACGGAAAGAATGCTTTCCGCCGTCTCTTCATCTATCCCTTCAAGCTTAGCCAGCTGCTCAGCACCGGCCTTTTTCAGTTCATCCGCGCTCACATACCCCGCACTTTCAAGAGCCTGACGGACTTTTTCGCTAATGCCTTCCAGCTCCGCTACTGATATTTTTCTCTCACCAAGCGACTCAACGTTGAGGTCCCACCCCAGAAGCTTGGAAGCCAGCCTTATATTCCGTCCCTTCTTTCCTATCACCAGCGACAACTGGTCCTGGGTGACATAAAGGACCATTTCCTTTTTCTCCCTGTCTATAGCCAGTTTTGTTATTTCTGCCGGACTAACAGCGTTCTTGAGATACTCACGGATGTCGTCGTTCCACCTTACTATGTCGATCCGCTCCCCGTGCAATTCGCTTACAATATCCTTCACCCTGGCGCCTCTCATCCCAACGCAGGCTCCGACCGCATCGACCTTTTCATCCTTTGAATAGACGGCGACCTTTGTCCTCTCCCCGGCTTCTCTGGCTACCGCCTTGATCTCAATGATCCCCTGCGAGATCTCCGGGACTTCCAGCTCAAAAAGCTTCTTGACGAATCCTATGTCAGACCTGGACAGAATTATCTCGGGTGCGCCTGACTCCCTCTTTATGTCCAGGAGATAAGCCCGTATCGCTTCGCCCTGGCGGAATTTTTCGCGGGGAAGCTGTTCGGACCTGGGTAACACAGCTTCGGCATCGTCAAGCTCGACTATCACGTTGCCTTTTTCGAAACGGTGGACCGAACCGCTGATGATAGTGCCCACTTTCTGGAGATATTTATCGTGCACCACATCCCGTTCCGCTTCCCTGATCCTTTGAATGATCACCTGTTTAGCTGTCTGGGCCGCTATCCTGCCGAACCTTTCACTCTTGACCTCAACGTCCTTCCTATAGACTTTGATCTCGCCTGTCTCCTTGTTCATCTTTACGGTGATGTCTTCTTTTTCCAGGGTCTTGTCCTCGATGACCTTGCGAGCGGCACTGACCAGAGCGCTTTCGATAGCCTGGAACAGGACTTCCTTACTTATGCCTTTTTCTCTTTCTATTCTATCCAATGCAGACAGCAATTCTTCGTTCATGATACCTCTCCGTCTATATTACAACATGTAGTTTTGCTTTGGAGACATTTTTTCTTTCGACACGGACTTTGTCGCCTTCTTCTTTTTCAACGATTATCTCCTTATCCCCGTCCATTTCCACAAGCTTGCCGATGATCACATTGCTGCCATCCACCGGCTCATAAGTGGTAACTTTTACATTTTTTCCCACAGCCCAGGAAAATTCATCCTCGCTCTTTAGGCCCCTGTCCAGCCCGGGGGAACAAACGTCAATGGTATATTTACCCCCGAATATGTTCTGTCTGTTGACCCAGGAGGAGATTTTCCGGTTAAATTCTCCGCACTCATCCAGCGTTATTCCGCCTTCCTTGTCCAGGATCACCTCGATAAAAAAAGAGGCTCCCCCTCTCGTGCTGATGTTTACCACCTGGCAATCGGCCTTCTCCGCTTCTTTACGTATATGTTCGGTCAATTTTTCCGGAATGTTCGTAACCATCTGTTTCTCCTATGACTTACGAAATCCTGTTCTTGTATTTACCCTCATTTACCCCGTCCGTTATTATCGCCGACACCTCTTGGGGCGTTTTTACATCGGACGGGATAAATTCGGCCATATAACTTACGCCGCTTCCCTTCGGTCTGCTCCGTAAGTTATGGCCTCATTTAATAAAAAAAGTGGGCGAAGGCCCACTTTCGTTATAAATCCGCTTAAATGATTGTATTACAATACTATACCCTTGTCAAGGGTATTATATATTTAATAATGCCCCGGAATTATTATCCAGTAGAACGAAAACCTTCCCATCCGGAAGATCTACCCTTGTCGCCGGCAGATCCGGATTTTCTTCTTCCAGGACCTCTTTCATGACCTTCGCCTTTTTCGCACCGGTTGCCAGGAAAACAATATACCTGGCGCTGTTTATTACCGGAAAGGTGATGCTTATCCGTTCATGCCTGGCCGAGTCATTTTTCACGCTTACCGCAAGCTTCTTATCCTCCGCCAGCGCCGGGTCACCCGGGAAAAGCGAGGCAACATGACCATCCTCACCCACTCCCAGGACGATCAGGTCGAACCGCGGGAAATCACTTCCCTTCGAGCCGAAAAAGCCTTTCATTATCCCTTCGTACTTGTCGGCGGAAAGTTCGATATCTTCATCCCATTCACGGAGAAAATGGACGTTATCCACTTTTATCCCGGCAGGCTCCAGAAGGTTTTTCCTGATCATTCCGTAATTACTGTCCTCTTTGTCAAACGGGACAAACCTTTCGTCGACCAGGAAAACATGGGTTTTATCCCAGGGGAACCTGTCTTTTTCCATAGAAAGTTTTCTGTAGAATTCTACCGGGGTACTGCCGCCCGAAAGGGCTACTGTGAAGATCCCCCTTTCGGAAACAGCCTCTTGAGCTATCTCAAACCAGAGCTGCGCGGCAAAATAAGAGACGTAATCTTCAGTCTGGAAAATATGGATCTTTCTGAACTTAGCCATTTTCTTTATTCGAAATCGTCATCAAAGGGCCATATGCCGGGGAACCAGTCTTCGTATTCAAGGGAAGTGGTCCCTTCAGGGTGTCCATATTTATCGTAATAAGAGATCGATTCGCCGGCCAGCGGGGGAACGGGATCATACTCCTCGGCCGGGTCTATGCCGCTGTCACCGTAATATTTCTTATTTACAAGATCGCCTTCTTCGTTATATATCTTGAGCTCCTTTATATGCCCGTTAGCGTCATAGTAGCCTTCGCCGACTATTTTTCCGTTTTTATACTTCCATTCCATCGCGGCCCAGCCGTCAGGCCCTTCTTTCAGTTTTCCCTTTCTTTCGTAATAAGCTTCCGAAGTTTTCTGGCCTTCGGAATCGTATTCTATGACCTGTTCAAGAGAACCGTCATCCCTGTAATATTGTTTTTCAACCACATCACCCCACGTGTCCCGCTTCTCCTTGATTTTATAGGCAAAAACCGGATGGGCGCCTGTAAACATCATAATGCCCACCAGAAGCAGTATTGATACGACCGACCTTCTCATCTTGCGCTCTCCGCCAAAAAAGTATCATTTGCCAGGTTGTTCAAGAACGCTTCCGCCATCTGGCTGCGAGCGGCATTATGGACACATGCGAACAAAAGTTTTTTCATCTTCATTTTTATTTATAAATGTTCGAAGTAGTTTTGAAGGGGTGTGAAAAGCTACTTTAAACATTTTCTAATGTAATTTAGGATGTCGTTTTTTTCGACCAGGTTTTTTTCGCCGGTCTTTCTCAGCTTGACCTCGACTTTCCCCTGGTCAAGGTTTCTTTTACCTACTATCACCTGCACAGGAAACCCCACAAGATCGGAATCCTTGAACTTGACCCCGGCAGACTTATCGCGGTCGTCAAGTATGACCTCGACCCCTTCCCTGCTAAGTTCGTCATAGATCTTCTCGGATTCGGAAAGGATCTCCTTTTCTTCCCTGTTAACGGGAATGACTACGACCTCCAGAGGGGCAAGGGAGATGGGCCATATTATCCCGTCCTTATCGTGGCTCCCTTCTATAAGCGCGGCGATTATCCTGTTAACGCCTATCCCGTAACAACCCATTATTATGGGCTTTTCTTTGCCGTTCTCGCCCAGGAAAGTGGCACCCAGGGATTCAGAGTACTTTGTGCCCAGCTTAAAAGTATGTCCCAATTCAATAGCCAACTTCATCTCTATCTTACCGTTACATTTCGGACACGGGTCATCCTCCGTTATCACCCTTCCGTCCATCCATTCTTTGAGTTGGAAGTCTCTTCCAACATTTATGTTGCAGAGGTGCTTATCCTTCCGGTTAGCGCCGGTGACCGCGTTCGTCATCCCCCGGACAGCCGCATCTCCCACCATTTTTATGCCGGTAAGGCCGATCGGGCCTGAAAAACCCATCGGCCCTCCTGTCACCTGCTGCACGGTTTTTTCGTCAGCAAGCTCCAGGGACTTCGCTCCCAGGTAGTTCTTTATCTTGATCTCGTTCGCCTCGTGATCGCCGCGGATAAGGACGGCTACCGGTTCACCGTCAGCGATGTATATAAGCGTCTTTATCAGGTCGGAAGGCTCGACCTTCAAAAAGCCGCTGACGTCTTCTACCGTACTCACTCCCGGCGTAGAGACCTCCTTCATTTTTTCCTGCTTTATTTTTTTAGCTTTCTTTTCTTCCGTCACTTTGACCTTCGCGACCTGATCGCTTGCCGCGTAGCCACAGGAACCGCAGACAACTATCCTGTCCTCACCTATATCAGTCGGGACCATGAATTCATGGGAAACGCTTCCGCCCATAAGCCCCGGGTCCGCTTCGACGGGTATATATTCCAGACCGCAGCGCTCGAATATGCGACAATAGGCGTCGTACATCTTTTGATAGCTTTTTTCCATCGACTCGACATCGACATCGAACGAATAGGCGTCTTTCATGATGAACTCGCAGCTTCTCACTACCCCGAAACGGGGCCGGACTTCATCCCGGAATTTAGTCTGGATCTGGTAAAGAATAAGAGGAAGGTCCTTATATGAACGGACCTCCTTGGCCACGATATCGGTGACGACCTCTTCATGGGTAGGTCCAAGGGCGATCTCCTTGCCGTGGCGGTTCTTGTACTTGATCATCACATCGCCCATCTCATCATAACGGCCGGTCTTTTTCCAGAGTTCCGGAGGTTGGATCGCGGGCATCAGAAGTTCCGCAGCACCGGCCCGGTCCATCTCCTCGCGCACGATATTCTCCGCTTTCTTGAGCGATTTGTAACCTATGGGAAGATAAATATAAGCTCCGGCAGTGAGCCGCCTGATGAGCCCCGCCCTCACCATAAGTTTATGGCTGACGGCCTCCGCTTCCTGGGGATCTTCTTTTAGCGTGGGGATAAAAGTACTTGTCCAGCGCATAAATTACATCTCCTTCTTGATCAGTTTAAACAGTTCTTTTATTGCCGAGTCTATTTTCACTGTTTTGATAACTTTTCCATGACTGAATATAGCCCCTTTTCCCTTCCCGAAGGCAACACCTATATCCGCATCCTTTGCTTCACCGGGGCCATTGACCTCGCAGCCCATTACGGCGATGACAAGCTGTTTATTCGTCGTTCGTGGTTCGTGGTTCGTGGTTCGCAGTTCTTTTTCAAGTTCTTTCACAATGGACACGAGGTCGACCTCGCAGCGGCCGCATGTCGGGCATGAAACCAGCTCGGGACCGAAATTCCTTACTCCCAGGGAGGCAAGGATCCGCTTGGCAACGTCTACCTCCATAACAGGATCACCGGTCAAAGATACCCTGACTGTATCTCCTATGCCTTCCATGAGCAGCGCTCCTATGCCGATACTGGATTTCACGATTCCTTCTTCAGGCAAACCCGCGGCTGTTACGCCGAGATGCATTGGATAATCGCACTCCCCGGCCATTCTGCGGTAAGCCCTGATGGTGGAGGGAACTTCTGAAGCTTTAAGCGATATTACCAGATCGTTAAAACCTTTATTCCTAAAGTGCTCTATGGTCTTTAATGCAGAATCTACCATCCTGTCAGCGATATGCCCTGCTTTTGTGAAAGGACCCCTTAATGAACCGGAATTGACGCCGATCCTTATGGGTATTTTCGCCGAAAAAGCGGCGTCGATTATCTGATCTATTTCACCGGTCTTATATATATTACCCGGATTTATCCTTATTTTATCAGCGCCCTGACGGATCGCTTCCAGAGCTAATTTATAGTCGAAATGTATATCGGCCACGAGAGGTATGATTATCTCCTGCCTGATCGGACCTATCGCTTTCGCGTCTTCCATATCCTTGACCGCGACCCGCACGATCTCGCATCCGGCATTTTCCAGATCACGTACCTGCCGGATAGTAGCATCCACATCAGAAGTATCGGTTTTGGCCATGGACTGGATGCTGACCGTATTCCCCGATCCGATCTTAACATTACCGACCTTTACTGTCCTAGTCTTTCTTCTTTTTATCATTTCTTACCCAGGGGTGTAAACTTTAAAATGTCCTGCCAGGTCACAAAAAGTACAAAAGCGATCAGGATCAAAAAAGCCACATTGGTGATGTTCTCCTGGACCTTGGGACTAATGGGACGGCCGCGGAGTTTCTCCAGCCCAAGAAAAATAACATGTCCCCCGTCCAGGGGCGGGAACGGTAAAAGATTGAATATTGCCAGGGCCATGCTTACATGGGCTGTGATGATCATAAGCGGCACGACGCCCAGGTTCGCAGCCTGACCTATCAGATGGATGATGCCGACCGGACCGGTAACCGATTTCTTTACCGGCAGCCCCCCGGTCAAGAGCAGCCAGATACCCTTATAGGTCATGCCCGTAAGCACAAGAAGCCGCTTCCCCCCGTGATATACGGCCCTGAAGGGATCATACCTGACCGGCAATACCCTGTTTACCGGGGCGATCCCCAGCATGGGACGGGAAATGGTCTGCCCAAAAATGTTCGTGACCGTGTATATCTGGGGTTTGACCTTAATAGAAAACACTCTTTTTCTTCTTTCAAGCTCTACGTTCAACGCGGCCCCGCCCGCTGATTCCTTTTTTATCGAATCGATAACGTCATCCCAGTATTTTATTTCCTTTTCGTTGATTGACAGTATCTTGTCCCCCATCTGTATCCCGGCTTCCTGGGCGGGATAACCGTTCAGGACCTGCCCGATCTCGTTGGTAAGTGTAGGGACGCCTATCATGAAGATGATGCTGAACAGTATAAAAGCAAAAACGTAATTGGTCAGGGCGCCAGCGACCATGACCCAGAACCTGCTCCCGGGCGGCTTGGAATAGAGTTCATCTTTTCTGCCTGTTGCTTCTGTCGGGTCCTCACCCGCCATTTTTATATAACCTCCGAAAGGAAGCAGCGATATCCTGTAATCCGTCCCGCCCAGTTCTTTACCCCATAGACGTTTACCGAAACCTAGAGAAAACACCTTTACCCCGATCCCGGCCTTCTTGGCGGCTATCAAGTGTCCAGCTTCGTGGACAAGTATCAAAACGCTGAAGACCACAATTACAATAACAGCTGTCAGCAAGATCTTAACACCTCCTCATAAGCCCATTTTTCCGTGTCGACGATGTCTTTAAGTGAAGGGCTTTTTAAATTGTCATGTTTTTCAAGAACACCGTTTACCTTCCGGACGATCTCGTTGAACTTGATCTTCCCGGATAAAAATAACTTTACCGCCGCCTCGTTCGCACCGTTCAGCGCGGCAGGCATGGTCCCCCCGGCGTTTAAAACCCCGTAGGCCAATTCCAGCGCCGGGAACCGTTTGGCGTCAGGTTCGCAAAAAGACAGGTTCTTTATGACCGAAAAGTCGACCCTGGGAAAATCGTTATCGATTATCTCGGGGAAAGCGAGCGCCCTTAATATGGGAAACCTCATGTCCGGATAGAACATGCCCGCGTTTATCGTCCCGTCCATGAATTCCACCATTGAATGAATGATAGCCTCCGGGTGGATGACTACTTTGATCTTTTCGGGAGATATATCAAAAAGCCACCTGGCCTCGATAACTTCCAATCCCTTGTTCATGAGCGTGGCGGAATCGACAGTGATCTTCTGGCCCATGTTCCATTTGGGATGTTCAAGGACCTCATCCACTGAGACAGAATCAAATTCCTCTTTTTTCCTCTCCCTTAGCGGCCCGCCGCTGCCGGTGATATATAACGTTCTTACGTCACTGCTTTCCCTCCCGGTCAAACACTGCATGATCGCGCTGTGCTCGCTGTCGACCGGAATGATCCGGGAAGAACTTTTCCGGGCAATGTCCATTATTATCTCCCCGGCGCTTACAATGGGTTCCTTACTGGCCAGGGCGACCGTTTTAGAAGCCTTCAGCGCGGCCACTAAAGGCCCAAGCGCGGCCGTCCCGGAAATGGCAATAAAGACTATATCGGCTTCCTCCAGGCCGGCTATTTCCCCGAGACCTTCCTCCCCTGCCAGGACCCTGACTCCCGACGGGACCTTTCCTTTTAATTCCGGATAACACCTTTCATCTCCCACACATACCGCGTCCGGCCGGAACTCTTCAGCCTGTTCCGCGAGAAGGGAAGCGTTTTTGTTGCTGGAGACCGCTTTTATCTTGAACTTATCCGGATAACGCCTGACGACATCAATGACGTTTCTCCCGACCGAACCGGTCGATCCCAGTAGAACTATGTTTTTCATAATGTCTCAGAATGTTTTAACGTAAAAATAAAAAATCGGAGCCGTGAACAGAAGGCTGTCTATAAGATCGAAAAAGCCTCCGATACCGACGAAATAAGAACCGGAATCCTTGACGTTGCAATCCCTCTTGATAAGACTCTCCGCCAGATCCCCGACCTGGCCCAGAGCGGCCATCACAATACCAAGTACAACGAGATGGAGAAAAGAGAAATCGGTCAAAAACATCCCGAGGATAACGGCCATCAGGAGGCTGAAGATAACGCCGCCCATGGCGCCCTCTTTTGTCTTATTCGGGCTGATCCTGGGAATGAGCTCGCTTTTACCGAAACGCCTGCCGATAAGATAAGCCCCGATATCCGCAGATTTGGTCACTAGGATAAGGAAAAGCACCAGATTGGCGCCGTTGGCAAGCAACTTTATTTTGACCAGAAAAGAGAAAAACCACCCTATATAAAACAGCGCGAAAAGAGTTATCCCGATGCTGACCAGGTGATCGCGGGTGTTATCGCGGCGGAGGAATTGCAAAGTAAAGGCGAAAAGGCAGGCCACAACGATAAGCAGCGGTTCAAGGTTCTTCAGCTCCGGGAAACTGTTGCCCATGTATATCACAATGGGGATCAGGCTTCCCGCGATCGCCCCGAAGTATTTGTAGACAAAGATGTTTCTTTTCTCGACCATCCAGAAGAACTCGAACAGTCCCATGGCTACAAAAAAAGCAACTACCAGGCAGAACAGCCAGTTGGGGAAAATATATATGACCGCTGACATGAACGCGATGAGCGTTAAAGTGACAAACGTTCTCCAGGCAAGTTTATTTTCCGAATCTTCTCGAGCGTTCCGAGTACTCATTGAAAGCCTTCTCCAGCTCCTTTTCGTTAAAATCAGGCCACAGGGTATCGGTTACATATATTTCCGAATAGGCCGCCTGCCAGAGCAGAAAATTACTCAGCCTCTTCTCGCCGCTTGTCCTGATGATCAGGTCAGGATCCGGAAGATCGCCAGTATAAAGATATTCGGCGAAATCTTCCTCTTTAAGGGATGAGATGTCAAAACCCTTTTCCCTGGACCTCGCACAAGCCTTGGCCACGGCGTCCAGGATCTCCCGTCTTCCCCCGTAATTCAGGGCAAGGGTAAGGACCATACCGGTATTTTTCGAGGTTGTCTCGATAGCCTTTTCTATTTCTTCTTTTAATTTAGGAGGAAATTCTTCGATCCGACCTATCACATTGAAAATGATATTATTAGCACAAAGCTTTTCCGCCTTGTCCCTGAGGTTTTCCCTGAGCAAGTTAAGAAGAAGATCTACTTCTTCTTTCGGCCGTTTCCAGTTTTCAGTGGAAAACGTATAGAGAGTAAGGGCCTTTACTCCGGCTCTTGCGCAAGCTTCTGTTATCAGGTCAACAGATTTTACTCCGGCATGGTGACCGACTATACCGGGGAGATTTTTCTTCTCTGCCCATCTCCTGTTGCCATCCATTATAATGGCCACGTGCTGTGGGATGTCCACGATCCTTCCCCTCTTGGTCTATTTAATGAATCCTCCTCCGGTATCTTCCGCTGCATCTTCGGTTTCCTCCGGATATTCGGGAAGGATTACGATCTCGACCCGGCGGTTCCTCGCCTGGCCGGTTTCAGCGGCATTAGAAGCTACCGGGTGATGTTCCCCGTACCCGGTCGCTGACAGCCTGTCGGGAGACACGCCCTTGCTCTCCATGTAATGCAGGACGTTCGTCGCCCTTGCTGTCGAAAGTTCCCAGTTGGACGCCCAGTTAGAATAAGTTATCGGGACATTATCAGTATGCCCCCTTATGCCTACGTTCTTGTCGGAGACCTCTCTTTTTATTACCTTGATAACTTTATCAAGAACGGGCAACGCGTCCCCCTTCAACTCCGCGCTCCCGGAATCAAACAGGATGTCATCAGACAAGGTTATCACTAACCCGCCTTCGCCTACTTCCAGAGAAACCTGTTTGCTGGCTATCTGGTCCTTAAGTCTTTCTTCCAATAGCCGTTTTGTTTCCTCGAATTCCTTCCGTTCTTTTCTTCTTTCCTTCTCGAAATCCTGGACCTGTGCCTGCAGATCCCTGATCTTCTTTCTGCTGCGCGGGCTTTGCTTATACAGATTCACCGCGCACCCGGATATCATGAAACTAAATGCTACCAGAACCGAGAATACCGTAATAATCCAATACTTCGCCTTCATTTCCGCCTCCCTCCGCGTCCTTTACGCATTATCAGGATAAATGAATGTCTGTTTCCTGCTCTTTCCGACTGAGACCAGCATTATATCCGAGCCGATCAATTTCTTTACTTTTTGAAGATACTTGCGGGCATTCTCCGGAAGCAACTCGTATGAAGTGATCTGCGAGGTGTCCTGTTGCCATCCCGGTTGTTCTTCGTATACGGGCTCGCAATTATCAAGAAACCCGGGGATCCCGGGTATGTTCTGGTAGAGTTTTCCCTTATACCTATACGCCGTGCATATTTTTATGGTCTTGAGTTCGTCGAGAACATCAAGTTTAGTGATGACGACTTTATCGATACCGTTGATCTCGACCGAATTCTTCACCAGGACACTGTCAAACCAGCCGCATCTCCTTGCCCTGCCCGTAGTAGCCCCGAATTCTCCGCCTTTTTTCCTGATCTTATCCATCAGATCCGGCCCGAACTCCGTCGGGAACGGGCCTTCCCCGACTCTCGTTGTATAAGCCTTGACCACGCCCAGGACACTGTCTACCCGTGAAGGTCCGATCCCGGCTCCCGTGCACGCTCCGCCGGCCGTAGAGTTGGAAGAAGTCACGAAGGGGTAAGTCCCGTAATCTACGTCGAGAAAAGTCCCCTGGGCTCCTTCAAAAAGAATAGATTCACCCCTTTTGAGGGCTTCGTTCAAAAGCATCACGGAATCGCACACATACTCCTTCAGGTATTCGGCATACTTAAGGTAGCCTTTGAATATTTCTTCGACCGAAAAACCTTCAAACCCATAAAGGTTCTTCAAGATGGTGTTTTTTTCCTCGATTATCCTCTCCAGTCGTTCTTTGAAATAAGCCTTATCATAAAGGTCGCCGATGCGTATGCCGACCCTCGCGACTTTATCCGCGTAACACGGCCCTATGCCTTTCTTGGTAGTTCCGATCCTTCCTTTTTTTCTGAGCTCTCTCAATTCGTCCAACTTGTTGTGATACGGGAATATCACGTGGGCCTTATCGCTTACTTTCAGCCGTTGGTCAAGACCGATGCCTTTTGACTGCAAAAGCTCGATCTCTTCTATCAGGGCCTTGGGATCCACCACTACCCCGTGACCGATAACGCAGATCTTACCATCGTGCAGTATCCCGGAGGGAACCAGGTGAAGCACGTATTTGTCATCCCCGATCACAACCGTATGCCCGGCATTGTTCCCTCCCTGATAGCGGACAACGTACTTGACGTCCTCAGTCAGTATATCGATGACTTTTCCTTTCCCTTCATCGCCCCATTGGGCTCCTACAAGTACCGTTACCTGATCCATAAGCTCTTTTCTTCCTATCTCCTTTGCGGTTGCGGCGGCAGAGGCGGAGGCTTTGGCGGAGTATATACTTTCGGCGGTTCCGGCGGCGGAGAAGGAGGCTGCACGGGTTGCTGCGGCGGACGGGGTATGCTCCGTATACTCCTCATCAACTGTTCCTGCTGCTGAATCTGCCTTACAAGCCTTTCCGTGTGTATCCTCGTCGCTTCGTGATTCACTCTTACGAACAACTTATATAATGTGTCCTTGTCCAGGTCCTTCAGATCTACAAGGACACCTTCCGAAGAAGCATGATAATACCTCGGTTCACCTTCTTCTGTATCTTCTCCTCTTGAAAGAGACGGAATGATATCTATTATCTGAGGGTAAACCTTTAACCGCCGTTCAATGTTTTCCAACATTTTCGCTTTTGGAAGCATAGGCCTTGTTTTCTTCTCGGGAGGAGCAACTCTCTTCGGCCTCTTTTCCGGTACTCTTTCAGGAGCCTTTTCCGGAACCTCCTCCGGTGCTTCCTCGGGGATCTCTTCCGGCGCAATTTCCTGAACCGGCGGCGTTTTCTCCTCGATCATCCTGGCGGGTTCTTTAACCGCAACCGGTACCTTTGTCTTGGGCGCTTTTTCCTTCGCGAAACGCGCAGAAAACCTTTCCCAAAATCTTATAAGAACACCTTTTGGTCTTTCCGCATAGGCGGGAGTAGATAAGATGAGAGCCGCGCTGATCAAAAGTAAAATCAATGGATCCCTGCGGCCTCGTCTCATGTTTCCAACCGATCTTCAATCATCCTATCTCTTGCCCACATCGGCCAAAGGCGACATGGTAAATATCTTCCCGGCTATGTCGGGGTATTTGGCAATGAACAAAAGCTCCTCACGGATCAAAGGTTTCTGGGTATGGACGTTCGCGTAACGGACCAGCTCCAGTATCTTCACCGCTTCTTTCTCGTTCTTGAATTTGACTTCCAGCTTGTTGTAAACGTTCCTGAATCCCCTGATCCCGCTGTATTCACCGGCAGTGATATCTCTCCCTGTCTCGATGATCTCCGGATCGCCCCTTCCAAGCTCTTCGAAATCGTAAAGCTCATAGTTCCTTCTATCTTTCAGCGCGCCGTCCGCGTGTATCCCGGATTCATGCGCGAACGCGTTTGCCCCCACGCCGACCTGGTTGACCGGGATCGGTATCCCGAAAGCATAGGAAGCGTATTTGGCTATCTTCCAGGCTATTTTGAGGTTGATACGCGGGTCAAGTTTGTATTTCGGGTTGTTCGCAAAACCGCTGGAATATTTTACGGCCAGGATACAGCTGACCAGGTCCGCGTTGCCGGCCCTTTCCCCTAAACCGTTGATGGTAGTGTTGATATAAGCGTCGGCCCCGTTGTCAACGGCGGCTTTAGCGCCTGCCACTGACACAGCCACTACCATCCCCAGGTCGTTGTGACAATGGAGTTCGATAGGTATTTTTACCGCACTGGCTATCGCGGAGACCCTGTCATAGATAGTGAAAGGATCGTCATAACCTAATGTGTCGCAATATCTGAAACGCGCCGCTCCCGCTGCTTTAGCCGCTTGGGCGAACTCTATCAGGTAACCCAGATCGCTCCTGGACGCGTCTTCCGCGTTGACCCCGGTGGCCTTAATACCTCTCTTTTTAGCCAGTTTGATCGCCTTGACAACGGAATTTATGATATCAGCCTTGCTGAGCTTCCCGCCGAACTTGTGTTTGATCATCTGGTCCGACGTCGAAATGGACATATTGAGATACTCGACATTCGTAAGCTTGGTGGCCGTCTCAACGTCCTTCTCGATAGCCCTTATCCAGCCGGAAAGCCTCATCGGGTAGATGACCTTCTTCTTTGCCAATTCAAGATTGGCATTAAGGTAATTGATCTCGTGATGAGTGAACGGAAAACCGAATTCAGACTGGAAAACACCCATCTTGTTGAGATAGATATTGACCATGGTCTTCTGGAGTTTTGACAGGCCCAGCTTGGAGGTCTGGACCCCGTCACGGTTAGTAACATCGATGATCCTGATCATATTTTTCTTCTGTGCCATTCGATCGCCTCCTTCAGACTACGACCCTGACCTGCTTTACGCCATTTATATCTTTATACTGTAAAAGCTTTTTTATTACGCTCTTCGGGACCTCGCTGTCCACGTTCAGCAAGCTGATCGCCTGCCCCTTTTTCTTCTCCCTTCCGAAACTCATTTCGGCGATGTTGATATTATGCTTGCCCAAGATCGTCCCGATCTTACCCACGACCCCGGGGGTGTCTTTATTTGACACTATCAGCATGTAACCCTCGGGGATGGCTTCCACGTAATACTTATCTATTTTGATTATCCTGGGTTCTTTATTGGCAAAAAGCGTTCCCATGATGAAATGCTTTTTCTTCCCGGTATCGAGCTCGACGCTTATCAGGTTCGCGAAATCGGTGATCTTTGAAGTCTTTTTCTCGATGATCTTTATACCTCTTTCCTCCGCTATCAAAAGTGAGTTAACGTAATTTACCTGTTCCTCCAGGATCGGGTTGAAGATCCCCTTCATCAGCGCCCTGGTGATAACAGCGACATCCACATCGGCGACCTCTCCTATGTAATTCACCTTTATGGTCTTTATGGGCTCGTCGACAAGCTGCGACTGGATAGAGCCCAGTCTTTCGGCCAGATTGACATAGGGCTGAATGGTCTCCACGGCTTCCGCTTCAACGGCCGGAACGTTCGCGGCATTGCGGTAACCCCTGCCTAGCAGAGCGTCAGACACTGATCTGGCTATGTCTATGGCCACGTTGACCTGGGCTTCCTCTGTCGACGCTCCCAGGTGCGGCGTAGTAATGACGTTCTCCATCTTATAGACCGGGCTGTCGAGCGGAGGTTTGGCCTTCGTCTCGTAAACATCAAGCGCGGCCCCTGCAACTTTGCCCGACTTGATGTACTTGGCCAGGGCTTTTTCGTCCACGATCCCTCCCCTGGCGGCATTTACGATCCTGACCCCTGTTTTCATCTTCTGGAAGGCTTTTTCGTCGAGAAGGTGGCGGGTCTCTTCGGTAAGAGGCGTATGGATCGTTATGAAATCTGACATTTTCAGCAAAGTATTAAAATCAACCGGCTCCGCGTTCAGGGATTTCGCTTTCTCCCCTGAAAGAAACGGGTCGTACGCGACGACTTTCATCCCGAAGCTGAGAGCCCTTTTTGCGAATTCCGCGCCTATGCGGCCGAGCCCGATGATCCCCAGGACCTTGCCGTAAAGCTCGACTCCCATGAACTTTTTCCTGTCCCAATTTCCCTGTTTTACCGAATCGTTAGCTTGGGGAATGCTCCTTGCCAGGGACAGCATGAGGCTGAACGCGTGTTCAGCGGTCGACATGGTATTGCCGGCAGGAGCGTTCATTACCACGATGCCTTTCTTGGACGCGGCTTTCACATCCACGTTATCAAGCCCTACACCGGCCCTTCCGACAACCTTCAGCTTATCTGCCGCATCGATTATCTTCTTCGTGACCGTAGTTCCGCTGCGTATGATAAGAGCGTCGTATCTTTTTATTTTTTTTGCTAGTTCGCTTTCGGAAAGCTCGGATACTTCATCGACCTTGAACTTGTTATCTTTTAAGATAGCAACTCCTTCTTTCGATAATGGATCGCTTACCAGGACTTTGATGACCATATCCGCCTTCCTTTCTATTCGGTGTTCCTTATTTAAAAAGTTCCTGGGCTTTTCCTACGCCCTTGCCTAACTCTACCTTATACCCCAACTGATCAAGGACTATCTCCACTCCGGCTATGGCGGAGATGGTATCATACTCATCCATATAGCCGAGATGGGCGATCCTGAATATCTTGCCCTTGACCGAACCCTGGCCCCCGGCTATCGTCACGCTCTGTTCATCACGCATCTTTTTCACCAGCGCGGCCCCGTCCACGCCTTCGGGCACCTTCACAGCGGTAACCGCGTTCGAAGGGCGCTTTGCGAAAAGTTCCAGGCCCAGCTTCTTCATCGCTTCGCGGGTGGCTTTCGCCAGCCTGGCATGCCTGGCTAAAATATTATCCAGACCTTCACCCAGCATCATGTCCAAAACGCCATTAAGCCCGATTATAAGCGAAATGGCCGGCGTCCACGGAGTATCATTTTTTTCATAAGCCTTTAAGGCCGCTTTCAGATCAAAATAGTATTTCGGAAGGTCCGATTTCTCCGCGAGTTTCCTGGCCTTCTGGCTGACGCTCATGAAGCTGAGCCCCGGCGGGAGCATCAGCCCTTTCTGGGAACCAACGACTACCACATCCACGCCCCACTCGTCGGGTTTAAGCTCATCCGCCGACAATCCGCTGACCGCGTCGACCACCAGGATCGTCCCGGTGCCCGAAACGACTTTTGCTATTGCCTTGATATCATTCACTATCCCGGTAGACGTCTCGCATAACGTGCTGTAAACCACTTTGACGTCCGGATTTTCCTTTAAAAGCTTCTCGACGACCGAAGGGTCGGCAGCCTCGCCCCATGTAATATCATAATCTACAGTTCCGACGCCGTAAACCTGGCATATCTCGGCGAACCTCTCGCCGAACTTACCGCCTTTGATGACAAGGGCTTTGTCATTTTTGGAAAGGAAATTCACGACAGAAGCTTCCATGGCCCCTGAACCGCTCGAAGCGAATATCAAGACCGGATTATCCGTGTTAAAGACTTTTTTAAGCTTCTCGTTGACATCCTTTATGACCGCCTGGAACTGAGGCGTCCGGTGGTGAATAATAGTATCTGCCATTTTCAATAATACTTTTTCCGGCACCGGCGTGGGCCCGGGTGACATCAATCTATACTTTCTCATCTTTCATCCCTTTCCGCTTAAATATTATTTTTTCGGAATATTCTCTATAACGTGATCGACAATACCGTATTTTTTCGCTTCTTCCGCGGTCATGAAAAAATCCCTGTCAGTATCGGTTTTTACGCGGTCATGAGGCTGCCCGGTGTGCTTTACCAGGATCTGCTCGAGTTCTTCTTTTATCCTAATGATCTCCCTGGCCTGGATATTGATATCAATGGCCGCTCCCTGAACGCCTCCCCAGGGCTGATGCAGCATGATCCTGGAATGAGGCAAGGCGTAACGTTTGCCTTTAGTCCCCGCGGACAAAAGCACCGCGCCCATACTGGAGGCCTGGCCAACACAATAAGTATTCACGTCCGATTTGACGAACTGCATCGTGTCATAGATCGAAAGGCCGCTTGTCACGTTCCCGCCGGGAGTATTTATATAAACGTCGATATCCTTGTCCGGGTCTTCCATCTGAAGGAACAACAGTTCAGCGATAATAATATTCGCCACGTTGTCGTCGATCGGGGAACCTATAAAAACTATCCTGTCCTTGAGTAGCCGCGAATAAATGTCATAAGCCCTTTCGACCCTGCCTTCTTTTTCAATGACCATCGGTATTACGCTCATCATCCCCTCCCTAGTCTTTTTCTGTTACTGCCGCTTCTGAAAGCAAAAAATCAAGGGTCTTCTCTTCCCTGAGTTGTTCCCTTAAACCGTCTATCAGATCTTTTTCTTCGTAATATTTCTTCACGTCCTCGAATTTTTGCCCGTAAGCCCCAGCCAGAGATCTCAACCAGTTCTCGATCTCTTCCTCTCCAACGGATATTTTTTCTTCGTCCGCGATCCGGCCCAGTATGAAATACAGTTTGACTTTATTCTCGGCATCAGCCCGCAGGCTTTGTTCCAGTTTGCTCTTTTCCGACTCTATATTTTCGGGGGCGACCCCTTTCTGTGCCAATTCGTTCCCGGCCCTCTCGACAAGAACAGCAAGCTGCCTTTTGACCATGGATTCGGGAGCAGCAAAGTCATGGTTTTTGAGCAATTGTTCCATGATCTGGTTCATCATGTTGACTTTCTCATGGTGTTCTTTTTTTCGCTTTAACTGGTCGCGGATCTCGCCCCGGACTTCATCCATATTGCTTTTTTCCATTTTCTTAGCCAGATCCTCGCCCACCTCGGGCAGTTTTTTCTGGCGCACCTCTTTGACCTCGACATTGAACGTGGCATCCTTACCGGCATACTTCTTGTCCGGATAGTTTTCCGGAAGCTTAACATCTATATCCTTGCCGTCGCCTTTTTTCATGCCGCAAAGTTCTTCACCCAGCCCCAGCAAAGAAGATTCCTTATCGGCCTCGATCCACATGTTCATGTGTTTTTTGCTGATCGATACGCCGGCGACGAAGGCTTCCACGTCGCAGATCCCGAAATCGCCTTTCTCTATGGAGCTGTCTTTTTCGGTATATTCGGCGTGTATATTTCGCATATGTCCAAGCGCTTCCTCGACTTCCTTGTCGCTGACATCCATTTTCCGGCCTATGACCTTCAAACCCTTATACTTGCGCAGCTTGATCTCCGGGAAAATATCCACCTTGGCTACGAAGGTCATGCCCACGGACGGATCCAGGGAAATGTCCGATACCTCCGGATAACTTACAGTTGAAAGGTCATGTTCCGCCAGCGCTTGCTGATAAGCGTCAGGGATCAGGCGCTTTTTTGCCTCGTCCAAAGCTTCTTTCTCATACTTCTTCCGGATAATGTCAAGCGGGGCCTTGCCTTCCCTGAAACCGTTTATCTTAGCATTTTTTCTTATCCCTTCCAGGGTCTCATTAAGAACTGTGCTTACTTCCTCGGAAGTAAGCACCACCTCCAGCTGTCTCGCCGTGCCTCCCAGTTTCTTTAACTTGCTTTTCATCAAATTCAGCCTTCCGCCTTTGTTAAAATTTGGGTTCGATCAACCCGTAATTACCGTCGTTTTTCTTATACAGGACATTAACTTCTCCCGTATCAGCGTTTTTGAACATGACAAAAACCGCCTTTATGACATCCAGTTCCATTTTTGCTTCTTCCGGCAGCATCGGTTTGGGAGCGAAAGCGCTCATCTTAATGATCACTCCTCCCTGATCCGGACTGCTCTCTTCGGATTCCCGGAAACGGATGACCGGACCAATGATCCTGTCAAACACGGCCTTCCGCCTCCTGGACTGAAGCTTACCCCTTAATCTCCTTAACTGCTTTTTGACATTCTCTGCGGCATTGTCGATAGAAGCGTAGATGTCCGGGGAACTTTCCCTGGCCACTATCCTTGTCTTTTTAAGGTGCAGGATAACTTCCGCTTCCTGCCTGATCTTCGCCTGTTCCAGTATGACCTCACAACTGTTTATCCGGCTGTAGATACGCCCCAGCTTATTCATCCTTTTATTTACATAATCTTTTAATGTGTCTGTCAGCTCAATGTTTCTTCCCGTGATCGTAATTTCCATTTTCCGGCTCCTTTGCTTACAACATCAGAACTACAAATTTAGAAGGTAACAATATACCATTACGAATTTCTTTTTGCAATGTATTTTGTGAATTTTTTCACAAACTTTACATAGAGAATCTCTCACCCAGATATATCTCTCGTGCCTTGGGATCGTTAATGAGCTCATCCCTTGTCCCGGCTATGAGTACCTGGCCCTCATACATTATATAGGCCCTGTCGGTTATGCTCAGGGTCTCCCTTACGTTATGGTCTGTCAGCAAGATCCCCAGGCCTATTTTCTTAAGGTCCTTTATCATTTCCTGGCAATCAAATACCGCGATCGGGTCGATCCCGCTGAACGGTTCGTCTAGCAAAATGAACATGGGGTTGGTCACCATCGACCTGGTGATCTCGAGCCTCCTTCTTTCCCCGCCCGACAGCGTATATGCTTTGTTCTTGCGCAGATGTGATATCTTGAGCTGGTTGAGCAGGATATCCAGCTGCCTCTTGCGCTCACTGCGCGGAAAATCCAGTGTCTCCATTACAGCCATGATATTCTCTTCCACTGTAAGCTTCCGGAAAATAGACGGTTCCTGGGACAGGTAACCTATCCCGGCACGGGCTCTCTGGTGTATCGGTAATTTAGTGATGTCTTTCTTATCGAATATTATGTGCCCTCTGTCCGGCCTTACTATCCCTGTGACCATATAGAACGTAGTGGTCTTCCCAGCTCCATTCGGGCCTAAAAGACCGACGACTTCGCCTTTTCCCACGTTTATACTTACATCCCTTACTACTTTTCTGCCCCCGTATTCCTTGACCAGGTTCCTGGTTTCAAGTAAATGCATATGCCTCCTCGCTATCTTCCCACACTCATGCCGTCAAGGTCCGCCAGTTCTTCCGGATCGATGATTATCCTGGGCCTGCCGCTGAGCTTCGCGCTTTTCGTGCTTTCGGTATAAACAGCTTTTTCGCTGATGGTATAACTTTTCCCCCTCTTGACCTTGACGTTACCTTCCGCCACTACTTCGGCGATCTTATGGGTGTCCGGGTTGAAATGGACCGTAAGCTTATCCGCAAACATGCGGCCGTCTTTGTCCTCGACCATGACATTGTCGTTGAAAACCGCCACGTTCTTATCATGGTCGACGACCAGGGGGCCGTCCGATCTTACCTTAGTATCAGGTTTTATTTCGACCCTCACGTCTTTTTTAAGCGTCGCCTTCTTCTGCGCCGAATTTGCCTCCCCGCCTTCACCCGTTGCGATCATGTTCTCGCGTTCTATACGTATCAGCGCATCGGAACATATCTCCTTGGTGTTCTGCGACCAGGTCGCTTTCTCCGTGGTCAGGACCGCACCTTCGCCCGAAACCACCCTGACGCTGCCGATAAGGGTCACTTCGCCTTTGTTCTTATTGTAAATACCCGTATCCGAAGTCAAATTGACTGAACCTTCTTCACTATAAGCGACAGCCTTGAGGTCATTGAAATGGACTTTCTCTTCGATCATCTCAGCCGATGTCCCTTCAAGATGCCATTGTTTGACGCCCTTTGAGGTCCGCCCGTCAATACTGAATGATGTAAGCTTTTGTTCGAGCTCTTTCAGGTTTTCAGTGTCCTTATTACCGCCGGCCCTTACTGCTTCCGGGTTATCGCCCCGGACCCAGTAAAAGGTCAACGCAGCTGCGGCGACGACAATGCTTAAAAAGAATATCTTCCTTTTCATTTTTGCGTCTTCCACCTCCGGTGGACCCATACCCATTGTTCAGGATATTCTCTCACGTACTTTTCCAACAGACCCGTCCAGGCCTGGGTGTATTTCTTCACGTCCTCTTCCGTCCCGCTGCCGGCCGTGACATCTATAGGTTTTTCAACTACAAGCTTATGGGTGTCGTCTTTCTTTCTCACCACGAACACAGGAACTATCTTTGTCCTGGCCGCCATGGCCAGTTTTACCGGCGCCACCGGCGTGAACGCGGGCTTGCCAAAGAAATCCACGAATACGCCATCGACGCTTTCAACGTCCTGGTCGGGCACTATGCCGAGGATACTGCCATCCTTCAGGACTTTCAGCATCTTCCTGGGCGACTCGTCCCGATAGATGACCTTCGCGTCAAACCTGTGGCGCATCCTCGTTATGAATTTGT
Organism: Candidatus Omnitrophota bacterium; assembly: GCA_049643885.1. Taxonomy (GTDB): domain Bacteria; phylum Omnitrophota; class Gorgyraeia; order Tantalellales; family Tantalellaceae; genus JBARQV01. The sequence goes on from JBARQV010000029.1 coordinate 34,453, forward strand.
CGTATTTGTGGAAATATATCCTTCTCCCCACAAGTTTACCCGGATAGCCCTTCCTCCTTAGATAAACGCCCAGGAGTTCCCAGTTCCCAAAATGGAATCCCAGGACCAGCGCGCCTTTCCCCTCGGCAAGAACACTATCCAGGTATTCCAGCCCTTCATTTTCAGTCACAATATCATCCAGATCTTCAGGTTTCATCGAGTAAAGCTTTATCCACTCAGCACCGTTCTTCGCAAAGTTAGAGAAAACCTTTCTCGCTATTTTCACATTGGCTTCGTGATCATCGCTGAAAACTTCATCCAGATTAGATATGGCGATCTCACGGTACTTGCGAATGAACGCGAACCCGGCTTTCCCGAAAAAATCCGCCATAGCCAGGCTTACTTTTAGCGGAATAAAGCTCATGAAAAAGAACAGGATCTTCAGCAAATAATAAACGTAATATCTCCTGTATTTTATCTTCATCCTCGACGATATTCAGCTTCCACCGATGTGGTTATGCCGCCTCTGACGTTAAAAATACCTTTTACTTTTATCCAGTGCGGCTTGCAGCTCTTTACCAGGTCATCAAGCATCCTGTTGACGACATGTTCATGAAAAATACCGATACTCCTGAAAGCGACAAGATATTCTTTAAAGGATTTTAATTCAACGCATGAAGCGTCCGGCGAATATTCGATGAATATACGCGCGAAATCAGGGAGTCCGGTCTTCGGGCATATGCAGGTGAATTCGGGCGTGTCGAATCTTACTACATAATCCTTGTCCTTATATTTATTCTCCCAGGTATCTATTTTAGGAAGCTTGATCTTCCTGATATTTTCCTGCAGTCCTTTGTAACTTTTCTTTTTCATGCTTCCGCTTTCCTCCACACTCTCCCGAGTGTGGTATCCATTCCCCACACGGAGGGGTGGGGTTATTTGATCCCCAGATCCTTATGAACCTGTCCAAGAACGATGACATCCCTGGCGGTCTCTTTTTTTATATAATCCCTGAAATATCCCGTCATCTCTTCATCTGGTTCCCTGACTCGGCCATCGACCGGAGTAACCGGCTGCAAGACCACGGTGACCTTCCCTTTAAGACGCCCGATTATCGATCCCATCCGTTTCACGTCGTCCATGGTAGTGCTGTCGGTAATGACGGCTTTAGTTATCAGTTCCTTCCGCGACGCTATTTCGGCGAACCTTCGATGCTCGTCCCACAGGGCTCTATTGCCGGTCGAGGACGGGAGTTTAAAATCCATGGCTACTACATCCACTTTGTCGACGAGTTGCTCCATCTCGTCCGGTAGCGACCCGTTGGTCTCCAGATAAACGGGTTTGGGCCTGTGGGCCTTATAAAGGGAAATAAAGCCCTCCAGGAACTCACGGTATAACAACGGTTCCCCGCCGGTGAGGGCCAGTTCACTGTAATCATCACCGAAATCCAGGACCCGGCTGAAAAGCCCCTCCCGGGTAAGCGACTTATAGCTTTCCAGGATGGTATCGCAAAAAACACAACTTAAGTTGCAGCCGAAAAACCTCACAAAGAGCTGACGGCTCCCCACATACGGGCCTTCACCCTGGCATGACAAAAAAATCTCAGAAACTTTAGCCTGCATTTTCGCCGGTCGTCGGTTGTCGGTCGTCGGTCGTTAAAGGATCGGGGACTCCTGCTTCCTTAAACGCTTTGGACCGGAACTGGCACGATTCACAAGTCCCGCAGGGGGCTTTACCGCCGCGGTAACAGGACCACGTGTACTCAAAAGGAACGCCCAGGGCCTGCCCTGTCTCGATTATCTCCCTTTTTGTCTTATCCAGTATCGGCGTCATGATCATGATCTCACGGCCTTCACTGCCGGATCTTGTCCCCTTCCGGACCGTTTCCCGGAAAGTTTCGAAAAAAGACCCGCGGCAATCCGGATAATTCGAAAAATCCAGCTGGTGGGCGCCGATGAACACCGCCTCTGCCCCGATGGATTCGGCCAGTGACACCCCGTAACTCAGGAAAATCATGTTCCTGGCCGGGACATATGTCGAAGGAATGTCTCCTCCCTGACTAACAGAGCCTTCGGGCACTTCCAAACTTTCATCTAAAAGAGCACTGCCCTTCCAGGGCAAAGATATCTTCAGGACATGATGATCACAGCCCGTTTTCTCGACTATTTTTTTCGCGCATTCGATCTCTTTCGAAGCTTTCTGCCCATAGTCGAATATGAGAGCCCTGCACTCGTAGTCCTGTTTTGCGCTATAAAGCGTAACCGCGGAATCCATTCCGCCGGATAATAACACTACTGCTTTCTTCATATTCTAGTGTTCAGTGTAAGTCGCGGAAGAGGTATCCGTCTCCCAGACGGTCACCTCTTCAAGGTCCAGCCCAGGTCTTTTCCCCGACATTTTCTCATAAACATACCGGGCCAGGTTCTCTGACGTCGGGTTGACTTGCTTAAAAGGCTCTACCTCGTTTAAATATTTATGATCAAACTCAGCCAACGCTTCATTAAGCAGTTGCTTGAGTTCTTTGAAGTCCAGGACCATGCCCTGGCCATCAAGGTCTTCGGCACGCGCCACGGCTTCGACGCGCCAGTTATGGCCGTGCAGATCCTCGCACTTTCCCTTGTATCCTCTAAGATTGTGGGCGCTGCTGAAGCGTCCCTGGACTTTTATCCTGTACATGGTTTTATTCAAAATACTTTGAGGTCACGGCGTCCCACTTACCCTGCGCTTTCAGGAGAAAATCGCAGACTTCCCTGACAGCTCCCCGGCCGCCGTTTTTTTCCGTTACTAAATGAACGTAGGATTTGACATCGGCCATGGCATTAGGCGGGCATATCGCAAGACCCACGCGCTTCAAGACCGGGATGTCTATAACGTCATCTCCCACAAAGCAAATGGCCTCGTCGTCCACTTTGAACCTTTTTTTGATCATATTGAGGGCCTTGAACTTGTAATGAAAATTATGATAAACTTTATCGATCCTGAGGGCCCTCGCCCGGTTAATAACTGCCTGAGAAGCCTTTGCCGTAAGTATGACGCATTTCAGGCCGGCCCGCTTCACAAGGGTTATTCCCAGGCCGTCATTGACATCAAAATTCTTAAACTCCTCCCCGTAATCACCGTACACCAGCCTGCCGTCTGTCAGGACGCCGTCCACGTCCAGTACAAGGAGTTTTATCTTCTTCGCCCGTTCTATGATCTCAGGTAGATTCTTACCCATTTGTAACCCTTCCTAGTATCAAAGTATCATCAAATTCTGACACCCTGACGCTACACCAGTCCCGCCTTGAGTATATCCTGGACATCCAGCAGTCCGATCGGCCGCCCTTTCCTGTCAACAACAGGGATCTCGTCGATCTTCCTGTCCCTTAGCATCTCAAAAGCTTCCGCCGCGAGGCGGTCTCCTGTAATAGATACCGGGGTCTTGGTCATGACATCACTTACCTTCCGGTTAAGAAGATCTCCACCTTCTTTAAAATGCCTCCGCAGGTCACCGTCGGTAAAGATCCCTATCAGTTTGCCTTTCAAGTCGACTACAGTCGCGCTGCCGGCACGGAATCTTGTTATCTTGAGAAGCACGTCTTTTACCTTCGCGCTTTCCCTGATGATCGGCGTCTTTGTCTTGGGCCTCATGATGTCTTCGACCTTTAAAAGAAGCCTTTTCCCGAGCGTGCCGCCGGGATGGAATAACGCAAAATCCTTAGGCTGAAACTTCTTCTTCTCAAGAAGAGCTATTGCCAACGCGTCGCCGAGAGCCAGCATTACCGTGGTCGATGTTGTCGGCGCCAGGCCCATCGGGCACGCCTCCCTGTCGACCGAACTGTCTAGGACATAATCGCTGTTCCTTGCCAGGGCGGAATTTTTGTTCCCGGTCACCGCTATAAGTTTGGCCCCTATCTTTTTGATTATTGGTATCAGCTTCACTACTTCTTCCGTCTCCCCGCTGTTTGAAAGAGCAAGGATGACATCGTCTTTGGTCACCCGCCCAAGGTCGCCGTGAAGCGCCTCGGCCGGATGTAGATAAAGCGAAGGGGTCCCCGTTGAGGACATAGTGGCGGATATCTTCTGCGCAATGAACCCGGGTTTTCCCATTCCGGTAACGATGACCCGGCCATCGTTCTTGGCCAGGAGCCTGACGACCCTGGCAAAGGTCCCGTCCACTCGGCCGGCAAGTTTTGCGATGGCTTTGCTTTCGTTGATCAGAACTCTTTTGGCACTGGAAATACTCATGGCTACCTTGCCACCTTCTCAAGTTTTTTGACCTGGACTATAAGATCTTCCAGTTCATTTAATCCGAGCATATTAGGCCCGTCACTCATGGCCTTGCCCGGATCTTCGTGCACTTCCACGAATAGCGCATCCGATCCGCATGCTACCGCGGCTTTTGAAAGAGGCAGGATATACTGCGCTTCTCCTCCGCTGGAGGTGCCCCTGCCGCCGGGTTTCTGGACTGAATGCGTCGCATCATACACGACAGGGTAACCCGTCTCTCCCATTATGACTATCGACCTGAAATCAGTTACCAGCGTGTTATATCCAAAACTCGTGCCCCTTTCGGTAAGGAGAATGCTGCGGTTTCCGGTCGACTCTATCTTCTCGATGACATTGCTCATCTCATCAGGCGACATAAATTGCCCCTTCTTAACGTTCACCGGTTTGCCGGTAGAAGCAGCTTTAACGATAAGATCGGTCTGCCGGCATAAAAAAGCCGGGATCTGCAGGCAATCCAGGACTTCCGCGGCTCTCTCCACCTCTTCCACGGAATGGACGTCGCTCAAGACCGGCACGCCCAGCTCCTCGCGTACTCCCGACAGGATCTTGAGTCCTTTTTTTAGTCCGGGTCCCCTGTAAGATCCTATTGAAGAACGGTTGGCTTTATCATAACTGGATTTATAGATGAAGGGAATGCCCAGCTTGCCGGTTATTTCCTTCAATCTTCTGGCATGCTCCAGAGCGCTTTCCTCAGACTCGATAACGCAAGGACCGGCTATTAAAGCCAGTGGCTTTCCCTTCCCGATCGTTACGTTCCCTATCTTTACCGTTTTTCCTTCCATCCTATCCTCCAGCATCCAGTATCTAACTACCCTCGCCACTCGTGCGCATTATCTCCTTTACCTTCTCCAGATCCTCCGGGGTATCGACACCGATGGTATCATATCTCGTTTCAACAGTCCTTATCTTATACCCGTGTTCCAGTACGCGCAGCTGCTCCAAACCTTCTTCTACTTCCAGCGTGGATTTCGGAAAATTGGTGAAGGTCAGAAGAAAATCCTTCGTGTACGCGTAAAGGCCTATGTGCTTGAAATAACTCCCGCTGACATTTTCAAGATCGGCGGAAAAAGCTTCGCCCTCAGGTTCTTTCTCGCTGCGCCTGATAAAAGGTATCGAGCTTCTTGAAAAATATATAGCAAATCCTTTCCTGTCTATGACGACTTTTACTACATTAGGATCGGTGATCTCTTCTTTATTGTGGATCCTCTTTATCAAAGTAGCCATCTGGACATTGCGTTCATACTCAAAGACCTGTGCCAGTTCGTCGATCATCATGGGGTGGATCAGAGGTTCATCTGCCTGGACATTGATGAACACGTCAGCGTCTATCGACCTTGCGACCTCAGCCACTCTATCGGTCCCGGAAGGTTCTTCCTGAGAAGTAAAAACCGCTTTTCCACCAAAAGCCTCAACGGCCTTGAAAACCTTCTCTTTGTCCACGGCCACGATAACATCATCGACGTCATGAGCCTGCCTGACCCTTTCCCAGACATGCTGGACCATGGGCTTCCCGTTTATGTCCGCCAGGACCTTGCCTTTAAACCTGGTTGAATCCCATCTTGCCGGTATGACCGCGATGATCTTCATTTTTTCACCCTTCCCGTCTCTTGCTTTAATTTGCTTAAAAGCTCGCTTTTATTCACTACCGCGGTGCCGACCCTGCCGACAACGATTCCCGCGGCGCAATTCGCGATGTGAGCGGCAAGAAGAGGCGAACCGCCGCTTACGACCGACAACGCATATGTGGCAATGACGGTATCGCCTGCACCGGAAACATCAAACACTTCCTGGGCTACCGTGGGGATCTTGTAGGGTTTTTTCTCTTTTTCAAAAAGCATCATACCTTCTTCTCCCAAGGTGATAAGGACCACATCGGACTTTAGTTTCTTGAGAAGTTTTTCTCCCGCCTTTTTTATGGCTTGATCGCTGCTAAGCGGAAAACCCACGACTTTCTCGGCTTCGTGGCGGTTAGGCGTGACTACGCTGACCTTCTTGTAATAGGAAAAATGGTTCTCTTTCGGGTCGACCGCTACAACCTTACCATGCCTCTTGGCCAGAGGTATGATCTTTCCAAGCAATGGCGCGGTAATAAGCCCTTTCCCGTAGTCTTCGATGATCAACCCGTCGATATCGTGTATCTTCTGCCTGACATGATCTTCGATCTTTCCGGCGATGTTCCAGGAAAGAGCATCGATGCTTTCCCTGTCGATCCTCACCACCTGCTGGTGATGGCCGATAACCCGGGTCTTGAGGGTGGTGGGCCTTCTCTTGTCAGAAATGACCCCGCCCGTATCGATATTCCTTTCCTTGAGCAGGTCCATCAACTTGTCAGCCTTCTCGTCCTCACCTACGATCCCGACGATCGAGACCCGGGCGTCCAGAGCCGCCAGGTTATTGGCAACGTTACAGGCGCCGCCCGGCATGAAATCTTCTCTTTTTACCCATACCACGGGAACCGGCGCTTCAGGCGAAATGCGGGAAACCTCGCCCCAGATGAACTGGTCCAAAAGAAGGTCCCCGATCACCATAACCCTTTTCCCGGAAAACCTTTTTACAATATTCGCTAAAGTGGAATAATTAAACCGCTTCACCGGTTACACCCCTCCCATATTATGTTTGTTTATGCCATAACATATAGCAAGCGGGTATTTTATCACGCATTCAAACATGATGTCAAAGATGTTTTTCCATCTTGGAAACAAGATCCGCTTTGGGGACCGCTCCCGTTATTTTTTCCACGATTTCGCCGTTCTTGAAGATCGCCAGCGTCGGTATGCTCATGACCTGGTACAGAGAAGCCGTGAGCCTGGCTTCGTCAACGTTCAGCTTGCAGACCTTGAACTTGCCGTTATATTCTTCGGCTATCTCCCCTATGACAGGGGCGATCATGCGGCAGGGCATGCACCAATCCGCCCAAAAATCCACCAGAACAGGAACTTCCGCTTCCAGCACTTCCTGTTTGAAATTCGTATCATCGACTATTACTTCCGACATCCTACTCTCCTTCTGTTCGAGATTATTTTTCCATTATTTTTGATACTGCCTCTACGGCATCCTCGACGGAAACCGCGCTGAGGCATTTGAAACCTTTGTCGCAATAATGCGCTAGGCATTTTTCACAGCCAACGTCTTTATGCAAAACCACGTCCCTGTCCCCCATCGGCCCCCACCTTTTCGGCGAAAGTCCTGGATCTTTCCTGCCGAATATGACAACGACCGGGGTATTCACGGCCACACTTACATGCACCGGACCGGAATCATTGGATATGAACACACTGCACCTGGAAAGAAGCTCGGCAAGTTCCCCTATCCTCAGCATCCCGGTCAGGTCCACAGCTTTGCTTCTCATGTTAGATAAGACCGACTTGCTGAACTCCTCGGTCTGGTCACCCCCGACAATGACTATGCGGCAACCGTACTTACCGGCGAGAACATCCGCGACTTCGGCGAATCTTTCCGGCATCCACCTTTTTGAAGGACAACTGGCACCAGGGTGTATGGCAATAAGCGTCCCGTTTATGCCGGAATCCCTGAAAACCGAATCTACAAGACGCTTATCGCTTTCGGACATGGTCATATACGGCTTGCGGACCGCTCCCGAAACATCGAACCCGGCTTTTTCTAAAAGGTCAAAATTATAATCTACTTCGTGCCTTGCGCCACCCTGTTTGATGTGTCCGATCCGCCGGGTCAGCATCCATCCCAGTTTCCGGTCGTAACCTATCCTTACCGGGATGCCGGCCAGAAGCATCATCACATGGACCCTGTTGGTCGGGTGAAGGGCTATACCGATATCGAACTTTTTCTTCCGGAGTTGCAGCGCGAATTTTACCGTGCTCCAGAAACTCTTCTGCAGTCCGTATTTATCATACAATATCACTTCGTCAAGATGGGGATTATTAGCGACCAGATCCCTGTTTTCAGGCCTTACCATGAATGCTATGTGCGCGCCGGGAAACAACTTACGCATATGGCGTATCACTGGCGTGGAGAGAACGACGTCCCCTAACCTGTCAGTCCTTGTGATCAATATCTTTTTCGGCTTCATCATAAACTTAACATCCAGCATCCAGTGTGCGGGTCCTGTCGCTCAGTGCCCTGCGCGCCTCCGCGCCACTGGCTTGTGCGATGCTCGGACACTGTAGCGCCACCCGCCCCCACGAATCCAAATTCTAAACAATACCAAATTTCTATACAAAGGTCATCAGGGAATCAGATTACCAGGAAGCAGGATTCTGGATATCAGGCAAGAATTCTTCCTAATAAACTGATCATCTGATATCCTGCCCCCTGATACACTGTTAACCTGATATCCCATTTTATATCCAATATCCGCTATCTGTCTTCTGCCTTCTGTCTTCTGAACTACTCACTCCTTGTCAACTCCTCGTATACTTTCAGGTACACGTGATAATCGCTTTCACTGAAACATATATACCTGATCTCGTTAAAATCTTTCTGGAACCTCAACCCTTCTTCAAGAGCTATCCACGTAGCTTTCTCTACCGGGTACCCGTACACGCCCGTGCTTATCGCCGGAAAAGCAATGGTCCTGAGGCCGTGCTTTATCGCGAGTTTAAAACTGTTTGAATAACAGTTCGCCAGACTCTCCGCCTCGCCATGTTCCCCTCCCTGCCAAACCGGACCGGGAGTATGGATCACTTTTTTAGCTTTAAGGTTTCCCGCGTTTGTGATCACAGCATGGCCGGTGATGCAGCCCCCTATATCCATACACTCTTTGAGCAGGGGAGGACCGGCCGCCCGGTGGACCGCACCGTCGACTCCGCCTCCTCCGCGAAGACTGGTATTGGCGGCGTTAACTATCACATCAACGTCTTCTTTCGTAATATCGCCCCGCGTGATAATTATTTTGCCCATCTTATCCCCCCAACAGCTCTTTCGCTGCTTTAAAAACTTCCTCGACAGTAATCCGACTTATGCATCCCTCGTCGGGGCCAATAGAACATAATGCCTTCCCGCAAGGACGGCATGATAGCAATGGTTTGATGACCTTGCTTTTCTCAGATAAAGGTCCGTACCTTTCTTCGTCAGAAGGTCCGAAAATAGCTACCGTTGCAACGTTGGCCATGCTGGCCATATGCAGCGGGGCGCTGTCGTTAGTTATAACCAGGTCGCAGCGCCTCATGATCTCAAAAAGACTGCCCAGGGTCGTCCTGCAACAAAGATCCTGCACCTTACTTTTAACGGAACTTACCACCTTCCGGACAGTTTCCCTGTCATCCTCATTTCCGCAAACCAGAACATCGCAATCAAGTTCACTCACAAGCCTGTCCGCAAGAGCGGCGAACTTACCGGAATCCCATCTTTTAAGGTGGCTCTTGGCGCCGGGATTCAAAGTCACAGTTTTCTTTTTGCGTCCGGAAGATAAAACCTGGTCAGCGAAACGCCTGTCTTCGTCCAAAACGGGGAGAAAAAACCTTATCCTGGAAAAAGGCTCGATCCCGAGCCCCGCGAGTTTCGCAAGATGTTCCTTGCTTTTATGGCGTCTTCTATTTGAAAGATCGAAAATACCCGTCCTGAAACGGGCGCCGGAAAGATACGGGATAAGTGAATTTTTCAGATCGACCACCATATCGTATTTCTTACGCCGTATTTCAAGGATATTCTTCAATCTATCTGCTAATGATGAACGTTTTTTGTGCACTTTGACCTCGCGGACCTTGGGATGCGCTGCAAATATATCCCGTCCCGGGGAACCTGTGATAATGTCAACGCTTGCCCCGGGAAACTCATCACAAAGTTTCTCCAAAACCGGAGTAGTGAGCAGGATATCGCCGAGATTGCTCAGTGTAATGAATAGAATCGATTTCACGTTGTTTTTATCGGGTTTCATGTCTAATCCAGTCTCAATTGGGCGGGGCCTGTCGCTCAGTGTCCTGCGCGCCTCCGCGCCACTGGCTTGTGCGGTGCTCGGACACTGCCGCGCCACCCGCCCCCCCCAATGATCCAACTACAAACTACTTTAGTACTTTTCTCACCGCGTCCAGCACTTTCTCCACCGTTATCTTTCTCATGCAAATATAATCTTTATCGCAATTCTCCACATAACAGGGCACTTCACAATCAACATCCTCGGCAATGACAATGTTACTTCCTCTTCCCCTGGGACCGGTGATATTGTAAGAGGTCGGCCCAAAAAGTCCGATGGTAGAAACACCTACAGCCGAAGCTAGATGAAGCGGGCCGGAATCAGCGCTGATAACAAGGTCACTCTTCTTAAAAAGAACGGCCAGCTCGTTAAGTCTTGTTCTGCCGGCAGTCGTATAACATTTGTCATTCCCGACCTTCTCTACGATATTATTACAAAGTTCGACATCTTTGGCGGCCCCCGATATCATGACTTCGACGTCTTCAAAAGAAGCCAGGATCTTTTTTGCCAGGGCAACAAAATTATCCGCGGGCCATCTCTTAGGCTCCCAGTTGGCGCCCGGGTTGATCGTCACTGTCCGGTACTGGCCTCCTCCAAGCTCATGAAGCAAGGCGTCCGCCCGCTCCCTGTCCTCGACGCTGGTGAAATATTCGTATGTACCGTCCGCCCGCGTCACGTCCGCTGGACCGGCCAGTGCCAGGATCTGGTCCACGCGGTGCAGGTTCCCTGAAGGCATTTCAACTTCTTCGGTCAACGGAGCCTTTTTCCCTGCGAACCCTATACGTTCAGGGATCCCGGCCAAAAGAGCCATTACCGTTTTTGTCGCCGAGGGTTTAAGAAAAAAACACGTATCGTAATCTTCTTTCCGGATCATGCTGATAAACGCAAGCTTCTCTCCCAATGAAGTGACGCGGTTATCATCCGAAAGCGCATGGACGCAATTTACCCAGGGGTTATTAGCCAGCAGCTCAACATACCGGGGCACTACAACGCAGGATATATAGGCATCCGGGAATGCTTTCCTGATAGCCCGTATGAACGGAAATGAAAACAGGATATCACCCATCCAGTTAAGCTCAAAAATAAGTATCCTCTTACCGATCATAACCGATTTCTAATTTCTATTTTGTAACTACTTTCTCATACACATTGATCGTCTTCCTCACGCTGTCTTCTATCGAAAATTCGCTCAACGCCTTTTTGCGCGCTTCCTGCCCGATCCGTTTCCGGAGCTGGTCGTCTTCCGCCAGTCTCATTATACCCCGGCTTAAAGCCTCCGGGTCCTTCGGCGGAACCAATATCCCGTCCTCTTCCGGAGTGATCAGTTCAACCGGTCCGCCGATACTACTGGCAACGCAAGCCCGGCCGGCAGCCATGGCTTCCATCAGCGATAGTCCCAGCCCCTCGGATACGGAAGGCAAGCAAAAAATATCCATAAGTAATAAAAATTTTCCCAGCGGCGCTTCTTTTCCACTGGCAAAAAATACATTATCGGAGACGCCTTCGCGCAAGACTTGCTCTTCCAGAGACGCTTTTTCAGGCCCCTCCCCCACGAGAAGAAGCTGCATCCGTGAATCCCTGTCCATCGCCTTTTTAAAAGCACTGACAAGATAATTCAACCCCTTCACAGGGGAAAGCCGTCCGACCGCTCCCACCAGAAGAACTTCCTTTGACAACCCGATGTTCCTTAAAAGCCTGTCGTCTTTTTCGCCGATATCTGAATAACGGCCTGTTTCTACGCCGTTATATACCAGTTGGACCCTGTCGCCGGGAAGACGAAAATCCCCGATAAGATGCTTGCGCACGCTATCACTTATGGCTATCACTTTCCGTCCCCAGCACGGGAAAAGCTTTCTTCCCAGCCTGTGGTGTTTGAAAAAACCGTGGCATGTTGAGATAAAAGGAACGCCGGTTTTACGCTCCACGAGGCAGCCAAGAACCTGCGCGACCCTGGTCTGCGCGTGGACAATATCGAACCCCTCCGCTTTCACCATTCGGGATAAAAGATGAGAAGCCTTCCAGACCTTCAAGCCGAATTCAGACTTGGTCTTTATGTCTAGGGTCAGGTGGGGAATGATGTTATCCACTAATACCTTTTTCATGTCCCCGCCGCCGGATGCGACGGTTACATCCACTCCAGCCTTTTTCAGATACCTGGCCAGGCTCACGGTGTAAACGGCTATGCCGCCGGTATTCAAATGCGTGGTCAGAAGCAATACCTTCATCTCATCACTTCCATTACCGCGTTAAAAACTTCCTGCGGCTCAACTGAACTTATACACTTCACTCCCTTGCGGCACACCGGCTTGTAACAGGGCGAGCACTTTATCTTTTTATATATGACCCTGCATTTTTTCGCCGGCGGGAGGTGCTTGTCAGGATCAGTCGGACCGAAAATGGCCACGAACGGCGTCCCGGTCGCTATCGCGACATGCATGGGAGAACTGTCACCTGTCACCAGCGCGTTGCACCGTTTAACAAGACTCACCAGCCGCGCAATATTCGTCTTGCCCACGGCGTTGATGGGTTTGGCCGTGGTCATCTTCATGAATTCCTGCGCTTTCCTCTCATCGTCTTTTGTCCCGAGAAGGACGACCCGCGTCCCTTCCTTCTCGGCAAGAAGTTCTGTCAGCTCTACCATCTTTTCCGGTTCCCAGTTCTTCGTCTTCCACCTTCGACTGGCGGAAAGACTGAGGGCTACCAGCTTCTGGTCTTTTTTTAGCCAGTTATCTCTCAAGAAACTTTCCGCCCAGACCCCGCTTTTGCTGTCTTCCCATAACTCGAGATCATGTTCCAGGTTCATTATGCCCAAAAGCCCCAAAACGCGGGCCTGATGTTTTATCGGTTCCACCGACTTATCAGGCAGGCTGATCTTATGATTCAAAAGAAAACTCAGCTTACGGTTATCATACCCATATCTTCCGGGGATGCCGCTCAAAAAAGCCAGCAAATGGCTTTTCCGGTTATTCTGCAGATCTATGGAGATATCGAATTCTTCCGAGCACAACCTTCTGGCCAGGGCCAGGAACCCGGGGCCCCGGTCCCGTCCCCTGAAATCACAGGTCAGAACATCGTCTATGTACGGACAATGATCGAGGACCTCCCTGAACCTGACATCTACCAGGACTTTTATCTCGGCTTTCTTGAATTTGTTCCTCATGGCTTTGAGCGAAGGAATACTCAGGATCACGTCTCCGAGGGCGCTTATCTTGAACACAAGTATTCTCTTTGTCTCCAGGACCTGTCTATACGTCTCCAGGGTCATGTCCATTACTTTGGATAATGAAAAATTTTCCTCGACGCGTTTCCTGGCATTCTGGGCTATTTTCTGCATCAGCCCGGGATCATCCAGGTAACCCATGATCTTTTCCGCCATATCACTCGGGTTGCCTGGTTCGCATAAAAGGCCGGTAACGCCGTCATCAATGTTCTCCGCCGCGCCGCCGACCCGGGTAGCGACAACCGGGACTCCTCTGGCCATGGCTTCTATTATCGACCGGCCGAATGCTTCCTGCTCCTTGTTCGCTGAAACAAGGATGTCGACTTCCTTAAGGACCTCTGCCACGTCTTTGCCGCTTTCAATGAACTTTACGTTCCCTTCAAGCGTAAAACGCCGTATGGCAAAGTCGATCTTCTTCATGTAATCACTGCCGGCAGAATACCGGTCCCCCATAAGTATTATTTCGACGTTGTTCTTCTTCCTTAAAACACGGGAAGCAGCCTTCAGGAAGTCAAGGTGCCCTTTCAGCGGGACAAAACGTGATATCATGGCTACCCGGAAAACCTTGTCTTTTCTGCTTGAGGGAGAGATGAAAGAATACTTTTCCAGGTCCACTCCTCTCGGAATGATCTTCATCTTCCCCGGCTGGACACCAAAATTATCTTTCATGTGCCGGGCCATCATTTCGCCGGCCACGATGACTACCCTGCCCCATCCCATCACCCGGCTGATAAGATGCTTCTTGTAATGCCCGTGCGCAGTGGTCACGAACTTCCTCCGCGTGGAACGAGCGGCAAAATACCCGGTAAGGGCGGGAATCCTGCTCCTAGCATGGACTATATCGATATTCTCCCGCCTGATTATTCCGCGTAATTTAAAATAGCAATAGACCATGGTGAAAGGATTCTTGCGGCCTACCGGCAGAATATACTGCCGCGCGCCGATGGCGGCAAGATCCCGTTCCAATCTTCCTCCCCCGGAAACGACCACGGCCTTATGGCCGTTTAATGCGAGGTGCCTGGCGACTTCGACAGTGCTCTTCTCAACACCGCCGATATCCAGTTTTGGAACTAATTGTAATACGTTCATAGCCATCCTCTACAGGCTTACGCCTGTAGTATCCATTCCCCCCACGAAAGTGTGGGGTCAAAATAGTTTGTACATTTTTTCCAGAATACGTTTGTCGTCTTCCGGCAAAACGTGTTCGATCTTGCCATTAATATAATTTTCCGCCGCTTCGGGTATACGCTCGGGATCGACGACTTTAAGATACTTCTTCTTCTCAAGACCCCTGACAAACCTTTCGTACTTTGTCAGGCGGCTCTTTTTCTTGTCCGGCATGAACACCAGAACCGGCTTACCGGAAGAGACGGCTTCCGAGACCATTGAAATACTCTCACCCGAAACAACTACCACGTCGCTGAAAGCAAGTATCTTTTCCACGGTGTGCTTGTCCGGGTCATCCTTACCGGAAACAAACTTTAGACAACGGGGGTAACCTCCGAAAGTTTCCTTGATAACAGCCTCGGCCGCGTCAGGTGTTCTCCTGGAGGTCGTCACGTAAAAAAACCCGTCCACCCGTTCGCCTGCTCCTTTGATGCCAGAGACCACCGAGCGCATAAGCCCTTCCCCGAAACTGAAATACTGATTGTCTCCTCCGAGCAGCACCCCTATGCGCGCTCCCTCCTTCGCTTCTTGCTCTTGCCCGGACCGGGTGCCCCATGAAGCGATCTCATCGGGCTCAATGGAATTCGGAGCAAGGTCCGTCATAATGACATTCTCTCCCTTGATCTTCCTGGCAAGACAATCGTGCCTGGGGATCACTACAAGGTCGAATTTCCTGCGGCTCCAGGCCCCGGGATCCAGGACAGCAAGGTTACGGGCGTTGTTTTCTATCTTCAAGAACAGATTCACTCCGGACAAGGTCGAACCGCAGCTGATAACGACATCCGCGTAACGGCCCACCGCCTCCTCGTAGCTTTTTCTTTCCAGAAACCAGGAAAGACGTCTTGCCTCGCCCTGGCAATCAAAGGTAAAAAGCGGATTCAAAAGATTGAACACGGCCTTGGCGAACTTGTTCTTGAATCTGATCTCGACGATATCCACCTGGGTCTGGTCGGGTGAAAAACCTTCGTTTTCGCGATAACGCTTAAGCTGCTTTACCACCGCGAGAGACTGTTTCAGGTGCCCTTTCTTTCCGTCATCGAGGACCAGTATCTTTTTCACTGGGGTAAGCTTCCACTTCTTATGCATCCAGAACCATTGCTCCGGATGTTCTCTGACGTGCTTTTCAAGAAGACGGTGGTATTCTTCCATATAAGGCACAATGTCTTCTTTTTTGCCTATTATCATCGGTTTTTCCAGGATTATCTTTTGATATGGGCCTTTGATCCTGTGAATAAAAGCCGGTACGACCCAGGCCCCGCTTGACTGGGCGAAACGGAAAGGACCCACGGCAGTTGACGCGGGACGGTCGAAAAGTTCCAAAAGTTTACCGTTTTGGCCTGCATTCTGGTCTCCCAATAACCCCACGCCGCCTCCATTTCGCAGGATACGGAAAACATTTTTTATATCCATACCTTTCCGAATAACAAAATTGCCTTTTGACTCGCGCAATAAGTTAAAAAGCTCATTAAGGCGTTTCATCTTCTGATCCCTTGCCACAAGATGAAGTGGATACCCGTTCATCACGCTTTCCACGCACATCAGCTCCCAGTTACCAAAATGCGCAGAAATTAGCAGCATCCCGTTCGGGTTTTTTGCCGCCTGATCAATATACTCCCTGTTTTGAGTTTCGATGTATTTGTCAAGATAAGCTTTATCCACTTTCGTCATTGAAATCAATTCAATCAAAGTCTGGCCCGCGTTCCTGTAAACTTCCTTTGTAAGGCGTTTTATTTCCAGCGGGCTTTTCCCCCGCCAAAAAGCAGCCTTGAGATTGGCATAAGTTATTCTTTTCCTTTTGCCGTTCAGGTAATACGCAAGATTTCCGAGGTTGCGTCCAACCCAAAGGTTAAACCTCATCGGCATCAGATGAAAAATTTTATTAGCCCCTATCGCCAGATATGACGCTATTAAGTCTATCAACTAAAGCCTCCTTGCCTTCGACAATATCCATCTCGATGTCCAAAACGAGCAATCTTTCTTCGATAGCTGAAAGGTCTAATGCCCGCATTTTTACATAATCCTTTTTTGTGGTGACTATGCTGTCGATCCCGCTGTTGCGGCAATCGGCGCTGATCCTGTCGATATCTTTCTGATTATAACTATGATGGTCGGCATAATCATGCCGCAGGACCGGCAATGCCCCGAGATCCTCTACGGCGCGGACAAAATATCCAGGGTCCGCTATGCCGCTTATCAGGCATGCTTTCTGTCCTTTCAGGGTTTCCGCGGAATAGACCGCCCCCGTCACATCGTTCAGAAAGGTCGGCCTGTGCCTGGCAGTAACGATCAGCTTCCCCGGAAAGCTGTTCTGCAGCTTCCGGATGATATCATTTTTCCCCTTATCGTCCATCTTATCTATTTTCGACAAGACCAGGATATCAGCCCGCTTTAAAGAAGATACCGGCTCCCTCAATATCCCCCTGGGGAAAAGATACCCATCACCGAAAACCGAACCGCTGTCAAGCATCACGATACTCAGGTCTCGGCCGATCCTCCGGTGCTGGAACCCGTCATCAAGAACGAGAATGTCTCTTCCGTCCCTGGCGGCCGCTAAAGCACTGGCCACCCTGTCCTGTCCCGAGAAAACCGGCACTTCCGGCATCTCGTCTCGGAGCATCCTTCTCTCGTCATCCCCGTATCCTCTTATAAGCACAGCGGGCTTTTTTCCGGAAGACGAAAGATAATTCGCAAGAAATATCGTAAAGGGAGTCTTGCCGGTCCCGCCCAGGGTGATATTGCCCACACTGATGACGGGGATATTTTTTATCTTGTGAACGCGCCTTAACCCTGACCGGTAAGCCCAGTCCACGATCCTTATCGCCAGAGCATAGACCCAGGACAAGACGCGCAGCACTGACCTTAAAAGTGCGGCGACAAAACCCTTCTTCTGGCCCCTCATGACAGACAGCATGTACATTTTAAATGCGGAACTCATGACAGGTATTTTCCTATTTTGTCCATGGTCTTTTCGAGCGCCCCGGAATTTTGATCGATGATCTTTTTTGCGTTGACGGACATATTTTCCCTTTTATCCGTGTCTTCCAAGAGGTCCTCCAGCACTGATTTTAGTTCATTCTTGTCTTTTACGGCTACCGCACCGCCGCCTTCGGTGAATATGCCCGCTACTTCCCTGAAATTGAACATGTGAGGCCCGAAAACCACGGCCTTTCCCCACCGGGCTCCCTCGATCGGGTTCTGCCCTCCTTTTCTGGCCAGGCTGCCTCCCACGAAGATCAGGGTAGCGACGCTATAGATATCCTTAAGGTGTCCGATCGTATCCACAAGGATGACATCTTTACCCGGGGGCCGTATCTTCTTGCCGGATAAGATATCCGAAAAACGCTGGTACCCGATACCGGCTTTTTCGATATATGATCCTACAGTGTCCACTCTCTCGATGTGCCTGGGAGCAAGGACCAGCTTCAGGCCGCTCCGTTTCTTCCTGAGTTCCCTGTAAACGTCGACTATCGTTTCCTCCTCCGGAGAATGGGTGCTGCCCGCAACAAGGATCTCGTCTTTCTCGCCGAAACCGAAATCCTCCTTCCGGAACGCGCCTGATACCGGGAAATCGCCTGTCTGGTCGAACTTGATATTCCCGGTCACAAAAACTTTTTCCGCAGGGGCGCCCAGCTGCTTTATCCTCAGGGCGTCTTTTTCCGACTGCATGCAGAAACGCTCTACGTCCTTCAGTATCCGCCTGGTAATAAACCCTATTCTTCTGTAATTCACGAAAGAAGAATCGGATATCCTGCCGTTCACAAGGACCACCGGAACACCTCTTGAAGATAACTCTTCCAGAAGATTAGGCCATAGTTCCGTCTCTACCATCAGGTAAAGGCGGGGGTCGATACTCCTGACGACCCGGGACACCACGGCCCTAAAATCGACAGGGAAATAAAAAACCGCGTCTACCGCTCCGGGCTTGAATTTGCGGGCCATATCATTGCCTGTCCTGGTCGTGGTCGAGATTACTACAGGCACGCCCGGGAAACGCTTTTTGATCACTCCTGAAAGTTTTCCCGCCAGGGCCGCCTCCCCGACGCTTACCGCGTGTATCCACACGGGTCTCTCAAGACCCGTAACTTCGTCAGGCAAAAACGAGAACCTCTGTAAAAAATCTTTATGTGCCTTCCTCTTGACCAGTAGATAAGGCAGGTAAACAACGCTGAAAATTAGAAAAAATAGATCGTATATGAGTCTCATGTTTTATTTGATCCCGGATCCCGCTTTTGGCGGGTCCGGGATGACATATTTTTATTTTTCGACGAATTATGTGATCCTTCTCATGCTCTGGGGTGCGCCTTAATATACATCTCCTTGATCTTTTGCGTTCCAAGATGCGTGTAGATCTGCGTGGTCGACAGATTCTTATGTCCCAACAGTTCTTGGACGCTTCTCAGGTCGGCTCCGTTATTAAGCAAATGGGTCGCGAAAGAATGCCGGATCGAATGGGGGGATATTTTCTGTTCTATACTGCACTGCCGTATATATTTGTCCACAATACGACGGACGCTCCTGTCCGTAAGCCGGGTCCCCAATTTGTTCAGGAAAAGCGCGTTTGGCTTATGATGACCGGCCCGCTGTCTTTCCTTCATATAGCCGTCAAGTGCGCGCTGGGCCTCCTTCCCCAGCAGGGTAATCCTTTCTTTTTTCCCTTTTCCCCTGACCTTAGCCACGCCGGATATGTGGTCGACATCCTCCTGATTCAGGCCGACCAGCTCGCTTACCCGCATGCCCGTTGAATACAATATCTCCAAGATAGCCCTGTCCCTCAAGCTTTTGATGTCATCCCCGGCCGGGGCCGTTATAAGTCTTATGATCTTCTCGGAATCAAGAAATTCCGGAAGTTTCTTGTCAAGTTTAGGAGTAAAAACACTGTCGGTCGGGTTGGTCTTTATATATTTTTCCCTGGAAAGGAAACGGAAGAAAGACCGTATAGCCCCGAGCTTCCTCACCACCGTGCGCTTGGCGTATTTTTTCTGCTTGAGTTCAGCCAGATAACGTCTCAGGTGAAGGTGCGTTACGCTTTTGGGGCCCTTGTTCTGCAAAAAAAGGGCCAGTTCTT
Source organism: Candidatus Omnitrophota bacterium (assembly GCA_049643885.1). Taxonomy (GTDB): domain Bacteria; phylum Omnitrophota; class Gorgyraeia; order Tantalellales; family Tantalellaceae; genus JBARQV01. The sequence goes on from JBARQV010000029.1 coordinate 54,043, forward strand.
TCAGGTCTGACCTGTAGCATCTCACGGTGTGTTCCGAGTAATTTTTCTCTATCTTCAGGTAGTTCGAGAATTTCTCGATGAAGCGTTCCATCTTTAATCTTCTTTATCCTCCGCCGCGCCCGTGTTGCTCTCAAGCTCTTCGACGTCCCGGGGGAGCTTCTTGGAGGTATATGTACATTTCGGATACTTGGTGCACCCGTAAAAATTACCTCTCCTTGACTTGCGTTCGACTAATTCGCCGCCACACCCTTCTATCGGGCATGGTACACCGGTCGTTATGGGTTCAGCGTACCTGCATGACGGAAAACCGGAACAACTCAGGAACTTGCCGCGGGACCCCCATTTAATGACCATTTTCCTGCCGCATTTCTTGCAGGTCTTGTCGGTCTCTATGGCCTGCTTCTTCACGCTCTTCATTTTTTCTTTCGCCGTTTCCATCTGATCCTTGAACGAAGAGTAAAACTCATCCATTACCTTTTCCCATTGCATCTTCCCTTCTTCGATCTCGTCCAGTTCGTTCTCCATATTCGCGGTAAAGGCTACGCCGATGATATCGGGGAAATTCTCCACAAGCAGGGCGTTGACCAGTTCACCCAGCTCGGTGGGATGAAAATACCGGCTGACGCGTTTGACATAATTGCGATTGATGATAGTCCTTATAATAGGGGCGTAAGTCGACGGACGGCCTATGCCTTTTTCCTCGAGAATCTTGACCAGGGAAGCATCCGAATAACGCGGAGGCGGCTTGGTAAAACACTGCTGCGGTTTCAACTCCACAAGATCCACCACTTCTCCGGTTTCGAGCGGCGGTATCGGGAGCATCTCCTCCTGCTGTTTCCTGTCCCCGGCGTAAACCCGCAGAAAACCGTCGAATATAAGAGTCCCCCCTCCGGCCCTGAACCTGTATTCGCCGGCGTCGATATTTATCGTCAAAACGTTGTACACCGCGCTTTCCATCTGACTGGAAACGAACCTCTTCCATATCAGGCTATATAGTTTGAATTCATCCGGGCTCAAATATTTCTCAACCTGGCTGGGATCACGCAGGGGCAGGGTGGGCCTGATCGCCTCATGGGCCTCCTGCGCGCTCTTTCTGGATTTATATTTCACCGGCGATTTGGGCAGGTATTTATCCCCGTACTCGTTCTGGATATGCTGGCGGAGCTCCTTCAGGGCGTCTCCGGATACGCGAACGGAGTCGGTACGCATGTAAGTAATAAGACCCACGCTGCCTTCTTCGCCCAGTTCGATGCCTTCATAAAGTTCCTGAGCTATCTTCATGGTCTTGCTGGCGGAAAAATTCAGTTTATTGAACGCGTCCTGCTGCAAGAGCGAAGTGGTATAAGGCGAACGGGGATAACTCTTTTTTTCTTTTTCCGATATATCTTTTATTACATACTTTTCCTTCTCAAGCTCGGAAAGGACCTTATCCGCGATCTTTTTGTCGGAGATATGTATTTTCTCACCCTTGTGTTTCACAAGCTTGGAGATGAATGTCCTTTCCTCCTCCGGAAGCGGGCCGCCTTTCTTTCTTAACAGCGCTTCTATGTTCCAGTATTCCTGGGACTTGAACTTGCGTATCTCCTCTTCTCTTTCGACGATCAACCTGACGGCCACGGACTGGACCCTGCCGGCGCTCAGTCCCCTGGTGATCTTGGACCACAACAGCGGGCTGAGAGAGTACCCTACGATCCTGTCAAGGACCCTTCTGGCCTGCTGGGCGTTGACTTTGTTCATGTCCAGCGGCGCCGGATGCTCAAAAGCTTCCCGCACGGCTTTTTCAGTGATCTCTTCAAAACTTACACGGGACATCTCGGCGCCCTCCTTCTGGAGCTGATTGCTGATATGCCAGCAAATAGCCTCTCCTTCACGGTCGGGGTCGGCGGCCAGGTATATGGCCTTGGTCCCTTTTGCGTCTTTTTTCAAATTGCTTAAATATTTATTCCGGCCTTTGATAATGACATATTCAGGCTTGAATTCGTTATCAAAATCGATGCCCATCCGGTCTGGAGGAAGATCCACAATATGACCCATACTGGCCACGACTTTATAATCTTTCCCCAGGATCTTATTGATGGTCTTCGCCTTTGCCGGTGATTCGACGATCACCAGGTATTTAACTCCGGATGTTTCCATTTTTTTCTTGCTCTTCTTGGTCGGCATGATCCTCCCTTTATCTTGTCTTCAATGTGTACCTGCCCCCGGCGCGCGCTTCAACAAGCCCTTTAAGCTCTAATTTGAGCAGAACACCCGCCAAGTCCGGAAAATCTATCCCTGTCCGGCTCGAGATCTGGTCGACATGCACCGGTCTCCCCTTTCCTATAGCTTCCAATATTTCACTGTGTTCTTCGGCCGGCATCTCTTCAGCTATCGCTTTTTCTTTCTTTTCCGGGCATATATCCAGTTCTTCCAGTATATCGTCTACACCGGTCACAAGCTTCGCGCCGTCCTGAAGAAGCTTGTTTGTGCCGATCGATGAGTGACTGTCTATCCTCCCGGGAACGGCGAACACTTCCTTGCCCTGTTCCAGGGCATAATCGACTGTTATCAGGGCCCCGCTTCTCGCTGCCGCTTCTACCGCTACAACTCCCTTGACCAGACCGCTGATGATCCTGTTCCGCCTGGGAAAGTTCCCCTTCGCGGGCTCGATCCCTGATAAATACTCGGTCAAAACCGCCCCGCTGCCCATAATCCGGGAAGCCAGCTTCACGGCCTGAGGCGGATATATATGCCTGAACCCGCTGCCCATAACAGCTACGGTGCGTCCCTTCGCTCTCAAGGCGCCCCGGTGGGCAGCCGTATCTATTCCGTTGGCCATACCGCTTACGACAACCACGCCTCTTTCGGCAAGGTCGAACGCTATTCTTTCGGCTACCTGCAGCCCATACGGGGTGCACCGCCTGGACCCTACAATGGCCACGGCGTTCGTGTCCCGGGGGCAAAGTTCGCCTTTATAAAAAAGGACCGGCGGCGGATCATATATATTTTTCAAAGCTTCCGGGTAATCCTCATCAAGACAACTGACAGGCCTTATCCCTTCTTTCTCCAAGTATTCCAGCTCTTCGGCGAAATCCGGCGACGTCATGACAGGTTCTATCTCATCGTCTTTTATGCCTTCTTTCACCCTGGCCATGATCTTTCTCGGCCCCATACCGGGAACCATGCTCAAAGCTATGATCTTGCGGCAGAATTCATTCATGACTCTTCTTTTTCGATCTTTTTTTCCTTACCATATCGATGAATTTACCGGTAAGATCAGGATCGAATTTTCTTCCTTTTTCCGCTTCGATGATGGCCACGGCTTCCGCTTTGGCAAACGCCTTTCGGTAGGGACGATCCGAGGTCAACGCCTCGAAAACATCAGCAAGGCTGAGTATTCTTGCTTCAAGAGGTATTTTCTCGCCCTTTATGCCGTGCGGATAACCGGTCCCATCATAGTTTTCGTGATGGCTCTGGATTATAAAAATAATATCCCTCAAAAAATATAGCGGCCGGATCATCTCGACCCCTTTGAGGGGGTGGCTCTTGATCCTCTCATATTCTTTTTTTGTAAGCGGGCCTTTTTTGTTCAATATGGTATCGCTTATGGCCAACTTCCCTATATCGTGGAGATAAGAAGCTATTTTCAATCTTTCTACGTTTTTCTTGGTCATTTTCAGCCTTTTAGCCAATTCTACTGCCAGAGAAGTCACCCTCACCGAATGCTCCGCGATGTCGGGATCTATGATCTTTGAGATGACAAAGATCATAGCGATCGCTTCCGCGTAAGTCGCTTTCGCGGTAGTAGTGGGAATACACTTTCTCGAGGGCCCGATATTCACGGCCGGTTTTCCGATATAGGTCAGAAAAAATTCTTTGTCCTTTTCAAGAAGGATACCCAGCCACTGGAGAAGTTTTATCCGCCTCCTGGCCACTTTTACGGCGGCGTTGAATTTGAAACAGCTGGTCCCCTTCTTCTTGGCTGCACAGAACATCTTACGCGCCGCCTCGCGTTCATCGTCTGGCATGAAATCCTCGATCCAGTTCTTCCCTATCAGGATCTGTCCGGGCATGCCGAAATACTCCCGGTAACTGTTATTGACGAAAATTATGCTGCCTTCCTTATCGGTCACTACGACCGGCAGCAAAGCTTTTTTGAGCATCTTATTGAAAAACAATTCCCAAACCGCGAACCTTTTTCCGGATGCTGTCTTTTTCTCCTGAGTTTTCATGAGTTCCCTTTTCTGTCGACTATTCTTTTTATCTCTTCCACTATGCTTCCTATGTCCCCGGTGCTGGTGTCCACATGGAAGTCGGCCTTTTCGTAAAAAGGCCTTCTGTGATCTAAAAGTTCCGTTATGCGTTTTTTCGGGTCTTCAACGTCAAGAAGAGGACGGTGCTTGTATTTTTTAGTCCGCTCACATATCGTATCCGGGTCGGCCCAGAGACATATTACTATGCCTGTCATTCTCAGATTCTCCATGTTCTCCGGGTCCAGGACAACCCCTCCCCCGGCGTCTATGACCTGATCAGCCTGGCGGCTTGCTTCCTTTATGACCTCCTTTTCGACTTTCCGGAAGTACGCCTCGCCGTCATCTTTGAAAACATCGTTAATACTTTTCTTTTCTCTTGATTCTATAAGATCGTCAGTATTGACATACTTCTTTCCCAGGCTTCTGGCCAGGACCTTGGCTATCGTCGTCTTGCCGGTACCCATAAAACCTACCAGCACTATGTTCTTCATGCGTTCACATCTCCTTCAGGTGTTTCGTGTAGGCGCTGGAATTCCTGTATACTTCGGCCATGGAATCCCCGCCGAACTTATCCAGCAACGCAGAAGCCAACTCAAAAGCCACAGCGGATTCAGCGACCACCCCGCAGGCGGCTACCGCGGTTATGTCGGCGCGTTCCCTGGAAGCGCAGGCTTTCTTCTTGGTGTCGATGTCCACTGACATGAGCGGTTTACCCAGCGTCGCGATCGGTTTCATGAACCCTTTCACGATCACCGGCGCTCCATTGGTCATCCCGCCTTCCAGCCCCCCGGCATTGTTCGAAAGTCTCGTGAACGTTTTTCCGATCTTGTCATAGGCTATCGCGTCATGGGTCTCGGACCCTCTTCTGCCGGCACACTCTATGCCTTTGCCGACCGACACGGCCTTGACCGCCGGTATCGACATTACCGAACGGGCCAGGGCGCCGTCCAGTCTCATGTCCCACTGGGCGTAGCTGCCAAGCCCGGGAGGAACGCCGATGGCTATGACTTCAAAAGAACCCCCGAGGGTGTCTCCCTCTTCTTTGGCTCTGTCTATTTCTTCGCACATCTTTTTCGAGGCGATTTTGTCCGCGCATCTTACCTCAGACTTTTCGGCGATCTTCAGGATCTCCCCGAAGGAGAGTCCTTCCGTCCGGGCTTCGACCGGTCCTATACTCGTAACGTGGCTCAGTATCTTTATGCTGAACTCTGCGAGAATAAGCTTGGCGACGGATCCTACGGCCACGCGCGCCACTGTTTCCCTGGCACTCGCCCTTTCCAGGACATCACGGGCGTCCTTCAGGCCGTATTTCATTATCCCCGCCAGGTCGGCATGACCCGGCCTGGGGTTTTTTACGCCCGGCAATTTGTCGATCTTGAAATCCTTATTGGCGATCACCATTCCTATAGGACTGCCGATCGTAACGTCCTTGCGGCAACCTGCCGCGATCTCGACCTTGTCCTTCTCGATGCTCATCCGTTTGCCGCGGCCATACCCCACCATCCTGCGGGCAAGTTCCTTATTGATGAAGTTCCTGTCCATCTTCAGTCCTGCGGGAACCCCGTCTAAGATGGCCATCATGGCCTTTCCATGCGACTCACCTGCGGTCATGTATCGCAACATCTCTCACCTCACTTTACATGGTAAAAAATAAATATTTTAGGATCTTATCCCCGTATAACAAACTGATAAACGCGCCGAGCGAAAGATACGGCGCGTAAGGGATCATTTCCCTTTTCTTGAAAAGTTTCATGTACAATCCAAATCCCAGGCCCAGGACCGGCGCCATGAAAAAAGCCAAAATAACGAGTTTCCAGCCCAGAAATGCCCCGACCATGGCCATGAGCTTTACGTCTCCGCCTCCCAGGCTTTCCTTCCTGAATATCATCTCTCCCATGAAACCCAGCAGGAACATGCTACCTCCCCCAGCTACCACGCCGGTCAGGGAGTTCAAAAGAGCTTTCCAGACCACCCCGCCGGATAGAAAAGCGGAAACGCCCACCAATATGATCCCGAGAGGGATACCCGGCAGGCTGAGGACATCCGGCACCTCCTGCTTTTCTATGTCTACGAACACGATGATGATCAAAATATACGTCAAGATCAAGTAAGCAAAAAACTGGGCGGAAAGCGAAAAATAATATAAAAGAACGATCGTGCTCAGGGCGGAAACCATCTCCACCAGAAAATATCTCAGCGATATCCTTATGCCGCAATAATGGCACTTGGCTCCCAGGACAATGTAGCTTACCAAGGGTACGTTATCATACCACCGGATCGGGTTCCTGCATTCCGGACAGTATGAACGGGGTTTGACTATAGACCTACCCCTCGGTATACGGTAGATGCACACGTTCAGGAAACTGCCTATTATTGCACCGAATATAAACGCTATTACGTATTCCATAACCAGACATATGTCATCCCGGACGAGCCCGGAAATAATATGTCATCCCGGAATCGCGCCAAAGGCGCGATATCCGGGACCAAGTAAAATTATTATTTGATCCCCGCTTTCGCGGGGATGACATACTTCTAAATCGGCGAATTCCGGGATGACATCAAATGTTTATTCCCTCTTCCTTCAGGGCCTGTCGCATTATTTTTTTTGTCTCTTCAAGAGGTTTTTCCGTCCAGATGTTGAATGCCACAGCGCCCTGATTTACCAGCATTCCTAAACCGTTCGCGGCGACAAATCCTTTGGCTCTCGCGAACCTGACCAATTCGGTCTCCCTGCAATAGACCAGATCATAGACCACCGTGCCGTCGCGAAGATCAGCCAGGGAAACGGGCATCCTGTCACCCTCTTTTGCGCCGATCGGCGTGGCGTTCACAAACAGGTCGCACCCCGCGATCTTGTCCGTTAGGTCGTTCGGACCGGCAGGAACGAATTTTCCGAACGGAAAATTCTCGTCGAAAGCGGTTTTCAAGGATGATAATTTCTTTTTATCTATATCATAAGCGCTTATCTCCCACGGCGCTTTACCCGAAAGGGATGCCATGAACAAACAGATCGCCCTTGCGGCGCCGCCGGCGCCTAGAACAAAGACTTTTTTGCCGCGGGGATCGAATCCCGTATCATCAAGAAGCGCCTCATAAAATCCCCTGCCATCGGTATTGTACCCGACCAGACCTTCTCCCTCGGCCTTTACCGTATTCACCGCACCCAACACCTTTGCGCTGCCTTTAACGGAACAGCCGGGAAGCTTTTCTATCATCTCCTTTATCTTTACCTTGTACGGCACGGTCACGTTTATGCCGCACACCTTCCCGCCCAATACCGTGTCATGGAAGAATTCGTCGAGTCCGCGCTCTTCTATATCGAAAAGCTTATATTCGGCAGGGATGCCAAAATGCCTGAAAGCGGCATTGTGCATTACGGGAGAAAGGGAATAGCTTATATTCCGTCCTAGAAGACCGTAAGTTTTCCTGTTTTCTTTTACATCTGCCATAATGATCTAAGTGAAAAAACATCGCGCCAAGCCGGGAACAAATTGCTTATTTTTTAGTTTTCCTGCTTTTCTGGAACAAACGATTAATAGCCTTAAGATAGGCCAGGACGCTGGCTTCAATAACATCGGTGCTTGTCCCTCTTCCAATAACTACATCACCGGTAAAATCGACCTTTACGTAGGCCTCTCCAAGGGCATCCTTGCCCCTTGTGACGGCGTTCACCTTGTAATCGACAAGCTTCCCTTTCCGGCCGATGGCTTTATCGATCGTCTTGAAACACGCGTCTATGGGGCCGTCCCCTGTCGCGGTAGCGCTCAGTTTCTCTCCTCCCTTCTCCAGGTCTACTGTCGCCGAGGGGGAGATCCTGTTCCCACTTATCACCTGGAAGTTCTCAAGCTTGTACTTCTCCGGGATCGTGGCCAGTTCGTCCTCGACTATGGCCGCAAGGTCCTCATCATAGATCTTCGCTTTTTTATCCGCCAGGGCCTTGAACTTTGAAAACGCCTGCTCCAGTTCTTCTTTCGAAAGGTCATACCCAAGCTCCTTGAGCCTGTTCGAAAAAGCGTGGCGTCCGGAGAGCTTGCCGAGGACCAGCGTGCTACCTTTAAAACCCACGTCCTGCGGTTTTATTATTTCATAGGTGACCCTCTTCTTTAATATGCCGTCCTGGTGGATCCCCGCTTCATGGCTGAACGCGTTATCACCTATAATGGCCTTGTTAGGCTGGATCACTATACCCGTAAGCTTACTGACCAGACGGCTTGTCTTGTACAGGCCCTGTGTCTTTATGTTCGTGTCGATATTCCTGAAGATGTCCTTTCTCAACCTGATCCCCATAACGATCTCTTCAAGGGAAGCGTTCCCCGCCCTCTCACCAAGGCCGTTCATGGTGCACTCCACCTGTCTGGCGCCGTTCAGTACAGCTGCCAGTGAATTACTGACCCCGAGACCCAGATCATTATGACAATGGACGCTTATAACCGCTTTATTGATATTATCGACATTTTCCATGAGATGTTTTATTACATTCCCGAATTCCGCCGGAACAGAATATCCCACCGTATCAGGGATATTCACGGTATTCGCGCCGGCATTTATCACAGCTTCCACGACCTGGGTAAGAAAATCCAGTTCGGTGCGCGAAGCGTCTTCCGGAGAGAACTCGATATCAGACATCTTTTTCTTGGCGTACTTTACAGCCTCGACGGCGGTTTTCAGTATCTCTTCCTTGGCCTTTTTGAGCTTGTACTTCATGTGTATCTTGGAAGTGGCCAGGAAGACATGGATCCGCGGCTGCCTAGCTTTCTTGAGCGCTTCATAGGCGTCATCGATATCTTTTTTCACCGCCCTTGCCAAGCCGCAAATAACCGGCCTTTTGACATGCCTGGCCACGGTCTTTACCGCCTCCAAATCACCCGGGCTTGTCCTGGGGAAACCGGCTTCGATTATATCTACGCCGAGCTTGTCCAACTGCAGAGCTATCTTTACTTTTTCATTCACGTTGAGGCTTGCCCCGGGAGTCTGCTCCCCGTCCCTTAACGTGGTATCGAATATGAGTATTTTATCTTTCTTCATCTTGTCCTCACTCACTCTAGCCAAGGCATCATTTTCCGGAGGGTCTCCCCGATCTTTTCCACCGGATGCTGTTTTTCTTCTTCGGTGATCTTGTTATAGTTCGGCCTTCCTTCCTTGTTTTCCTTTATCCATTCTTCGGCGAACTTACCGGACTGTATCTCCTCAAGTATCCTCTTCATTTCCTGGCGTGTTTCCTGGTTGATGACCCGCTTACCCCTGGTGATATCACCGTACTCGGCAGTATCCGAAACCCTTTTCCGCATGCCGTAGATGCCGTACTTGTATATGAGATCAGTAATGAGTTTCAGTTCATGCAGGCATTCGAAATAAGCGATCTCCGGCTGGTATCCCGCGTTGACAAGGGTGTCGAAACCCGCTTTTATAAGTTCAGATGCACCGCCGCAAAGAACGGCCTGTTCACCGAAAAGATCCGTCTCTGTCTCTTCTTTGAAAGTCGTTTCGATCACGCCCGCTCTCGTCCCTCCGATACCTTTGGCGTAAGCCAGGGCCTTATCCTTGGCTTTTCCCGAAAAGTCCTGGAACACGGCTATGAGGCAGGGAACGCCTTTGCCCTGCTCGTACATCTCCCTGACCAGGGATCCCGGGCCTTTCGGCGCCACCATGAATACGTCCACGTTCTTGGGCGGCACTATTTGTTTAAAATGAATGTTGAAACCATGTGAAAAGACAAGCGACTTGCCTTCGGCAAGGTTGGCCTCGATGGATCTCTTGTAGACGTCGGCCTGCACATGGTCCTGGGTCAGTATCTGGATGATACCGGCCTGTTTCGACGCGTCTTCCGCCGGAACAACATTGAAACCGTCTTCTACGGCTTTATCGTGATTCGGTGTGCCTTCCAGTTCGCTGACCAGGACATCGATCCCGCTGTCTCTCAGATTCAAAGCCTGCCCGCGGCCCTGTATGCCGTAACCTATGATAGCTACCTTTTCTGTTTTGATAACGTCCAAGTTGGCATCTTTATCGTAATACATTTTCGCCATGATCTTCCTCCCCTTACTAACTATCCACTATCCATTAAACATCTGACTGTAACGCGATCTTCCCGGTTCTTGCTATCTCAAGGATCCCGTACGGCCTCAAAAGCTCGACAAGAGCTTTGATCTTATGCTCATCTCCTGTTTCCTCTATGGTGATGGTCTTTTTCCCAATATCGATCACTTCGGCTCCGGTCGAGTCGACGATCTGTATTATTTTTTCGCGGATCTTTACGTTTTCGGCCTTGACCTTGATAAGGATAAGCTGCACATCGACATATTTTCCGTGAGTGAAATCCTGCACCCTTATAACGTCAATGAGCTTGTTCAACTGTTTCTTCACCTGTTCAAGGATCTTCTCATCAGCGTCGACCACTATGGTCATCCTTGAAACAGTCGGATCTTCGGTCTCTCCGACAGCAAGTGAATCGATGTTGAAACCGCGCGCGCTGAAAAGGCCCGCCACCCTGGCAAGAACACCGAACTTATTCTCGACTAAAACCGACAAAACAAATTTCTCCATCCCCATCTCCTCTGTCTGAAGTCTGAACTACGCGAGCCCATGTATCATGCGATCGATAGCTTCGCCGGCCGGAACCATGGGAAACACGTTCTCTTCTCTTTCGATAAGAAAATCTACGACTACCGGGCCTTTTGTATTTAACGCCGTCCCAATGGCTTTCTTTACTTCGCTTTTCTTTGTGACCCTTATGCCCTTGGCACCGTAACTTTCGGCAAGCTTCACGAAATCAGGGCATATCGTGCAGCCCTTGTTAGCCAGTTTGGTGAAAGCATACCTTTTTTGGTAAAAGAGCTCCTGCCACTGGCGCACCATACCGAGATACCCGTTATTGAGTATCATTATCTTTACCGGTATCTTCTCTATAACGGCTGTCGCGAGTTCCTGTATGTTCATCTGGATGCTTCCGTCGCCTGCTATATCAATGACTATACTTTCGGGCTTGCCTACCTGCGCTCCGATAGCCGCGGGGAAACCATACCCCATAGTCCCGAGCCCGCCTGAAGATATCCAGGTCCTCGGCTTAGTATAGGCGTAGAATTGCGCGGCCCACATCTGGTTCTGTCCCACCTCGGTAGCAATGATCGCATCTTTATCTTTCGTCGCCTCGTTTATCTCTTCTATGATGTATTGAGGACGCAGATGTTCATCTTTTTTATATTTGAGCGGCAGCTCCTTCTTCCACTTGCTTATCGTTTTATGCCAGGCAGAGTAATCGCCTTTTTTCACCATCTTATTAAGTTCTTTCAGGACCATCTTGGCATCCCCGATAACAGGGATATCTACCCTAACGTTTTTACCCACGCTTGAAGGGTCGATATCTATATGAGCTATGGTAGCGTTGGGCGCAAAATCTTCTACCCTACCGGTCACCCTGTCATCAAACCTCGCGCCGACAGCTATAATAAGATCGGCGGCCTGGACCGCGTGATTCGCGTAAGCCGTCCCGTGCATCCCCAGCATGCCCAGACTGAGCGGGTCATCCCCGGGAAAAGCCCCCAGACCCATCATGGTCATTGTCACGGGTATATTCGTTTTCCTGACAAGCATGCTAAGCTCATCGCTTGCCTCCGAGAGTATAACTCCTCCGCCGACATACAGGAGCGGTTTCTTGCTTCTTTCAATCGCTTTTGCTATTCTTTTTATCTGGCCGATATGACCTTTGTAAGTCGGCTTGTACCCTCTTATATCTATCGATTTCGGGTATTTGAATTCCGCTTCATGCAGCTGGACATCGACCGGAAGATCGATAAGGACCGGGCCAGGCCTTCCTGTCCTAGCGATATGGAACGCTTCTTTTACGGTCCTGGCGAGTTCTTTCACGTCCTTTACAAGATAATTATGCTTGGTAATAGGACGGCTGATACCAACCATATCGGCTTCCTGGAAAGCATCGTTGCCTATGAGAGTAGACCTTACTTGTCCTGTTATGGCGACTATCGGCACGGAATCCATATAAGCCGTAGCTATACCCGTAACCAGGTTTGTCGCTCCGGGACCGGATGTAGCCATGCAAACGCCGACCTTTCCGGTTGCGCGCGCGTATCCATCCGCCGCGTGCGCGGCACCCTGTTCATGTCTGGTCAATATGAATTTAAGTTTTTTTTCGCCGTAAAGCTTGTCAGTCAGAGGGATGACCGAACCGCCGGGATATCCAAAAATATGCGTCACGCCCTCTTCCAAAAGACTCTTGATCAATATCTCGGATCCTGTAATTTTCGCCATTATGCAGTCTCCTACCCTATATTATTCTAGGTTATAATAGATAAAACTTCTATTCCTCATATGTCTAAATAGTATATCCATATAGCAAAATTTTGTCAAGTGAAGTGAGACCCAGACTTAGCGAACGCCAGTGAAGCTAAGTCTGCCGGCCGAACTTCATCCCGGGCGAGGCCGTTAGGCCGAGTCCCGGGATCTCTCCTATACATAAAGACAACTTATGAGGACGGGATTCTTCCATCATTTGTAAATGCGGGGGACTCTGTCCGTTATGGACGATACGATCTCATAAGGTATGGTACCGGCAAGTCTTGCGACTTTCTCTACAGGGACATAAGACTTGCCCTGCCTTCCGATCAACACCACTTCATCGCCTATCTTGACGTCTTTGACATGCCCTACGTCCAGGAGCGCCTGGTCCATGGTGACCACCCCTACTACCTTAACATGCTTACCCTTCACCAGGGCTTCGGCTTTATTCGAAAGTATGCGTCCATAACCGTCGGCATAGCCGATCGGGATAGTGGCGATCTTTGTATCTTTCCGGGTAATATGTGTTCTCCCGTAACTTATCGATCTGCCCGCCGGCGTGTCTTTGAGATAGACTATCCTGGTCTTAAGGTTCATTACCGGTTTGAGCTTGAACTTCATCCGGAAACTTTCTTTCGGATATATACCATAAATAAGTATCCCCGGCCTTACCAGGTTCAGGTGCGATCCTTTCCAGTCGACTACCGCGATACTGTTAGCTGCGTGTTTATGTTTGACCCGGATGTCCTCTTTTTCCAGTTTTTCGATAATTTTTTCAAAATGATTGATCTGTGAACGGGTAAAGGATTTATCCCTGCCGGCGGAAGAAAAATGCGTATAAATACCTTCCAGCTCTATCGCTTTTTTCCCGCTGACTTTCTTTATAAATTCAAGAGCTTCCTCGTGCCATATACCTATCCGTCCCATTCCGGTATCGATCTTTATATGAACTTTCGGACGTCTTTTTAACTTTTTGGCTATGGCCATAAGGTCCTTTAGCAACCTCTCATCGGCTAGCGTAAGTGTGATCCCGCGCTTCACGGCCGCTTCGGCTTCGTCTTTAAGCACCGACCCCATGGCCAGTATGGGAACTTTTATGCCTGAAGCCCGCAGCTTAAGCGCTTCATCGACTGTAGCTACCCCGAGGTAAGTTATCCCGTTCTCGACAAGGACCTTGCTTACCCGGCATATACCATGACCGTAAGCGTTAGCTTTGACTACCGCCATTATCCCAACGTCCCCGCTCAACAGCTCACGGATACGGTCCAGGTTATAGCTGATCGCCTTCAGATCTATTTCCGCCCACGTAGGCCTGTAACTTCCGTTCTTCATATCCATTACCCATTCCATTGTGCGGGTCCTGTCGCGAGGTGTCCTGCGCGCATCCGCATTTCATTTGTGCTGTACCCGGGTGCAAGCTATACAGTGCAGTATATTCCCTACCAGGGCCCCTCCGCCCGGTGTGGATCCTCCCTGTACGGGAACATACTGCACTATACTCTTTACTCCTTTATGTATGCACTCGATCATCGAATACCCAACATCCACTATCTTCTATCTCCCGTGATATTGCATTCCTTCGCATGCAAATATAACGGCTCTATCGTTTCCGGGTCATCTTTCATATAACACGACCGTTTAAGCCCTATCCTCCCGATATGAGATGCCTTCGGGTACCAGTCAACGTTCTTATCGTAACTGACCAAAGGATGCCCCGCCAGCTTATCCTCGTACCTGTCCACACCATCGCCAAAAAACACCACTTCTTCTTCAAGGCTTTCCAATAGTTCCTCGACTGTCACCAAAAGGTAGTCGGTGATCCTCCTCGCCCCTTCGCCGGAACGGTCGTAAATGCAGGAATAAACTTTACCCTTGCGCGCGTCAAGCAAGGGAGCGATATTTTTTTCACTGGACGGAAAGTTCAAGGCCATCGCGTCCATCGAAGGGACACCCACTAATTTATTCTTAATGACCGCTGCCAAACCTTTGACCGTCGCTACCGCTATGCGCAGTCCGGTAAAAGAACCCGGCCCGATCCCAACGCACACCAGGTCTATGCCGGTGATCTTCCAGTCGAGTTTTTCCAATAGACCCTTAAAGGTCGGCACCAGGATCTCACTGTGCCCGATGCCGACATCTTTATGAAATTCGGCTTTGACTTCCTCCCCTTCAAGGCAGGCAATGGTCAAATATTTCGTCGATGTATCAAAAGCAAGCGTCTTCATAATCTTTCAATAACCGCTCTATACCGTTCTCCTACCGGATTGAACTCAAAGCGCCGTTTGGTCATATCTTCATGCGTGATCCTGATCTCCAAATACTCTTCCGGAAGAAGATCTTTTATCTTTTCGGCCCATTCGATGACCACGATGCCTTCATCATAAAAATAACGTTCATAGTCCAGCGTATCACTGAAACTACTCCGTTCCAGACGGTAGACATCAAAGTGATACAGTTTCTTCCTTCCGGAATATTCCTTCACGATGACAAAGGAAGGACTGTTCACGTAAAGATGATCCCCGACATCCAGCCCCTTAGCCAGGCCTTTCACGAACATGGTCTTTCCGGTCCCGAGATCGCCTATCAAGGCTATCACGTCACCGTTCTCCAGGCTGCCGGCTAGCCTGGCAGCTATGTCGATCGTCTCTTCAGGTGAATTCGTCGTTAACGTCTTCATATCAATTTGGATGTATGTCATCCCCGCGAAAGCGGGGATCACATAATAATCTTACTTGATCCCGGATCCCGCCTGAGGCGGGTCCGGGATGACATATTTTCATTTCCTTCCAACTTCCTCAAAAGTGCCTAAACCCCTCGGCCCTAAGTTTGCTTACTTTCCCCTCTTTACCAACAAGAACAAGACCTTCTCGCTTGGGCCTTATTTCACCAATAATAAAATAATTCATCCTCCTGTTTTTCTGCAATTTCATATCAATAAAGAGCTTACGGGCTTCTCCAACCCTCATAGTGAAAAGCAGTTCAAAACTTTCCCCGTAGTAAAGTGCGTCTTCAAGTGAAAGCCCTTTTGAAAGAGGAACAGCCCCGCTATAAACAACACCGCCTGTTCCGCTTTCCTCGCATATGTGCCCCAGATCGGGACCGATACCATCGGAGACGTCTATCATCGAATTGATCTTATAATTTTTAGTAAGAAAACGGGCTTCCTCAAGCCGTGGAATAAAGGTCAGGTGCGTTTTTCTTCCATCTCTGACCGGCCCGGTCACCAGCACCAGATCTCCCGCCTTTGCGCCGGAACGCTCGACCAGGCGTTTCTTTTCCACTAAACCCATGATAGAGACGTCAATGACAAGTTTTTTTGACCTGTCGGTATCGCCGCCTATTATCTTGATGCCGTACTCCGAACATATATCAAAAACGCCGTCGCAGACAGCACGGATCGACCCCTGGCTCATCCCCGGGGGGATCCCCAAGGTCATCGAAATGTATTTCGGCACACCCCCCATCGCCGCAATATCGCTGACATTGACCGCGACCGCTTTCCTTCCTATTCTTTTACAGCCGTCTTTCTTTATGTTAAAATGCGTGCCTTCCACAAGCATGTCCGTACCCCAGAGAAGATATTTCTCTTTATTATATTCAAGGACGGCACAATCGTCTCCGATACCTGATTTTACAGGTTTTCCGGGCTTTCCCGCCCTTTTCTTTATCTCCGCGATCAGATCTCGTTCCCTCATATCTCCACTAGATGTCATCCCGGACGAGCCCGAAGGGCTCGATCCGGGACCAAGTAAAATTATTATGTGATCCCGGATCTCGGCCTACGGCCTCGCCCGGGATGACATGCTTTACGTATCTTCTCCCTGTCCGGTTTCCTGATTGTCCCCCGCTCCGTGATGATCGCCGTGATCAATTTCGCCGGTGTCACGTCGAACGCGGGATTCTTTACATCCACATTTTTCGGCATTATGTATTCTTTTCCTATTTTCCTGACCTCAGATGCAGGGCGCTCTTCGATGGGTATCGCCGAGCCGCCGGGCAACGCGAGGTCAAATGTAGAAACAGGAGCCGCGACGTAAAATGGTATCTTGTGATAAGCGGCCAATACGGCCAGGTTGTACGTGCCTATTTTGTTCGCCGTGTCACCGTTAGCGGCGATGCGGTCTGCCCCCACTATGACGGCATCGAATTCTCTCTTACCCATCAAAGAAGCCGCCATGTTATCGCATATAACCGTTACCGGCACGCCCTCTTTCATCAGTTCCCACGCGGTAAGTCTGGCCCCCTGCAGCCTTGGCCGCGTCTCGTCGACGTAAACCCTGCGAACCTTCTTTCCGGCAGAGAAAACCACGCCCAGGGCCGTGCCGTATCCGCCCGTGGCCAGCCCTCCCGCGTTGCAGTGAGTCAGGACAACCGCTCCTTCCGGTATCAACTTTTTGCCGTATTCTCCTATCCTGCGGCAGACCCGCGTATCTTCTCGAAGTATCGAATGGGCTTCTTCCAGAATGATCTTCTTGATCCGCTCTACCTTCTTTTCCCTGTTCCTGACAACTACACTGGCCACGCGTTCAAGGGCCCAAAAAAGATTACGCGCGGTCGGCCGGGCGCCGGCAAGATATTTTATCGTTCTATCCAGGTCCCTGCTAAAAGCGGAAAAAGTCTTCGCCCTGCTTTTCCTCGCGCCCAAGTATACCCCGTACGCGCCGGCTATGCCGATCGCCGGCGCTCCACGGACCTTCATCTCCCTTATGGCTTCGAACACGTCTTTCACATTTCTGCAGGCGATATAACTGGTCTTGCCGGGAAGGAGCCTCTGGTCTATCAACTCTAATTTTGCGTTTTTCCAGCGGATCGGTTCAACCTTCATGCATTTTCCTTGTCTAAGTCCCTATACTCCTGGCAAGAAACACCAGGATGACCATTCCTATGTTATGAGCGATATGCACCGACATGCAGGAAATAAGCGAACCCGTCTTCTCATACAAAAAGGCCAGGAGAAGCCCCAGCATCATGATCGGTAAAAATCCAACAACGTGAGTATGTAAAATTGAAAAAACAGCCGATGTAATGATCATCGCCCAGAATATACCAAAAGTCTTCTTAATAGCGCCGTACATGAACCCGCGGAAAAAGATCTCCTCGGCGATAGGGCCGAATATAGCCGCGAAAAGCGTGGACATCAAGAGGATGGTAGGTTCCTTCTCTTTCATAAAGATCTCCACGATAGGCTGGACCGGCGGTTCGTAGGCGAACCATTTGATCACGAAATACGTGACCAGCATTATGCCCAGGAGGATAGGGACAAGCGTCACGTAACCGATCATAGCGTAAAAGACGTTTTTCGCAAACCCTTTCAGGGTAAGGCCGATAGCGTTTATACTCTGCCTGTACTTCTTTACGATAAAATAGAATATGACGCTTATCCCGACTACGTTCATCATAGCCGTGTCGAATACCATCCGGAAATTTTCGTTCTTCAGGATCGGGATCCACCGGGCTATCATAGCCTGGAGGATCACGAAAACATACCCGAAAGACAGGAATATCAAGGTGACCCGGACGACATCGGCTACCGTCCACTTCGCGGATTCCGGCCTGTTAGTCCCGATATCAAGAGGTTTACGGCGCAGCCATCTGCCGAGGAAATATCCATCCAAAAGAAGGCCCATGAATATCACAAAAAGTATGAAAAGGTTAAGTACAGCTACGAAAAAGTATAACCGCGGATCCGTCTTGGCCAGTTCTTCTATTCTTTTCTCCCTTTCCTTGGACGCTTCATCGGAATAGTAGTCTTTTTCTTCCTGGGGAGCAGGCTTCTCTTCGACCTGCTGCTGTACGACCGTCGGCTCCTCAATGCTCTCATCAGACTCTTTGCCCACAAAAACCGCCGTGTTTATCAATATGATAAACACGACCAGAACGGCGTATAATTTGTTTTTCCTTATTATTCCCAAGATCTTTCTAAGAAACATATTCAAACTACCCCACTACATTAAAATGTCTCAGCCGGAAACTCGCGCCAAGCTCTTCGGCTATACGGCGGCACCCGCTGACACCCTCCCCCGCCAGGTCGAGGCACGTCACTTCTACACCGATGCCCTCTTTTCTGCAGCCCTGGATGAACTCAAGGATGGCATCATACGCGTTTTCCCCGAAAACCGACCGGCAAAGCCTATCATATGCCGCGGCGTCGGGGGCGTTCAAGCTGACGGATACATCGTCGATCAGCCCGGCCAGTTCTGATATTATCGGCCTCCGGGCGATCAAGCTCCCTTCGCCGTTCGTCACCATCCGTACCTTAACGCCCTTTTCTTTAACGTAAGAAGCTATTTTTTTAACGGCGCCCAATCGAAGTGTCGGTTCGCCGAAACCGCAGAACGTAACTTCATCATAACCGGAAATATCACCCATGGCCGCGATTATTTCTTCAACAGAAGGTTCCTTCTCGAGTTTGAGGTTATGTCCTTTGACAAAATTCGATATGTAACGGGTGCAGAACGTGCACCCGTTGGTGCACCTGTTGGTAATGTTCAGGTATAGAGAATTTCTTATCGCGTAAGCCGCCTTGCTCTTTTCCTCGATCCCGAGCCTGAACAGGTAATTGGCGTTATGAGTGGTGATCCTTGCTATGTCTTCCGCCGTAAGGTTGTACAGGCCGGAGTAGACTTCGAGAAGGTGCCGGACATTCCCAGGTTCGTTCCTTTTTCCCCTGGCCGGTTCGGGTGAAATATACGGGGAATCCGTCTCCAGCATCAGCCGTTCCACCGGCACAGACTTGACCAGATCTCTAATATCTCCGGCTTTATCAAACGTTATGTTCCCGGCGAACGAGACGAACATCCCGAGCTCCAGTATCTCCTCTAAAAACTTATTGTCCCCTGAAAAACAATGGACGACCCCGCGTATCCCGGAGAACTCGGCTTCTTTCAAAATGGACAAAAAGTCCTTACCGGCCGCACGGTTATGCAGGATCACCGGCAGGCCAAGTTCTTTCGCGACAGACAAACATCCCCTGAACAGCTTCTTCTGGTTTTCGGGGCTGGAATATTTCCTGTAATAATCAAGGCCTATCTCACCGATAGCAATTATCTTATCCTTACCGATAGCGATATCGCGCAGCCTGGATATATCGTCATCGCCAGTCTTGTCGGCATCATGAGGATGTATCCCGGCGGCAGCGAACACCGCGGGATATTTTCCGGCCAGTTCCGCCGACCTCTCGGTGCTGGCAACGTTCGTCCCCGGGGATATCACGCGGACAACACCCGCCTCTTCGCACCTTTTAAGGACGTCGGTAAGGTCTTCTTTGAAATCCGGAAAATCAAGATGACAATGTGTATCGACTAAACGCATCTTATGCCTTCTTTTTCCAGCAGTTGTCTTTTTTTCTTTATCCCTTCCGAGTAACCCCCGATCGTACCATCGGCTAATATGACCCTGTGGCACGGCACGTGAGGAGCATAAGGATTCTTTCCCAGCGCCTGCCCCACAGCCCGGCAAGCCCCCGACGACCCCGCCTTTTCAGCTACCCAGGAATAGGAACGCACCTTGCCTTCGGGAATATCCAGGACCGTTTTGAGAACTTTCTTCTGAAATAGCGTAAGGCCGGGATCCTTATCGATCTTTACGCGGAAAAAACTTTTCTTCATTTGATTCTCATGAACAGAGGCTCGCCTTTGGCCACCTTTATGCCGGGCGGGAAATCTTTCCAAAATGCTTTATCCTTTCTCTGCTGGACTTCTTCCACTATTTCTTCACCGATCTCTGTTTGTCCCGCATCTTTGAACAGCGATCCCAGTCCGAGCTGTTTCCACATTTTCGCGGCCGTAGAGGGCATGAACGGTGAAATACATAAGGCAGTGACTCTCAAAACTTCCAAAAGGTCCGATATGACGAGTTTGATCGCTTCGATATTGCCCTTTTTCGAATGTTCCCACGGGGCCGACTCCTCGATGTATTTATTGGCCTTCCCGACGGCCAGCATGATGGATTCCAGGGCTTCCTTGAGCATCAGCCTGGGACTGGCCAGGTTCTTGTCGACCCAGTTGAACGTCTGCTCGACCACGGAACGCAGTTCGTTGCTGAGTTCTTTCTGCCTGAAGTCGTCGACATCTTCCCTGGTTTCCGGTGAAACACCGTCAAAATATTTTTCTACCATGGTAAGGGTCCTGTTCAAAAGGTTACCGAGATCATTCGCGAGATCGCTGTTATACATGGCGACCAGAGCATCTTCCGTGAACGATCCGTCCATCCCGAAATTTATGGCTTTCAGGACAAAATAGCGAAGAGGATCTTCCCCGTACTTTTCTTTAAGCTTTATCGGATCAACAATATTTCCTTTGGATTTTGACATCTTCTCTTCGCCCATCTTCCACCACCCGTGGGCGAATATTGTCTTTGGTAATTCCATGCCGGCGCTTTTAAGCATTATCGGCCAGTAGACGGCGTGGTGCCTCAAGATATCTTTTGCTATCACGTGGAAATCCGCCGGCCACATCTTCTCAAATATACCGTTCTTCTTGGGCCCGGATGTATAATTAATAAGGGCATCATACCAGACATAGACAACATAACCCTTATCGAACGGGAGCTCTATGCCCCAAGACAACCTCTCTTTGGGCCGCGATATGCAAAGATCGTTAAGTTTCTCCCGTAAAAAACCCAGCACCTCATTACGGCGGAAATCAGGCATAACAAACGACGGGTTCCTATCTATGTACTCGATCAGCCAATCCTGGTATTTGCTCATCTGGAAAAAATAATTCTTCTCTTTAAGTCTCTCCACGGGCCGCTTGCATTCCGGGCATACGCCTTCTTCGGCCTGGGTATCGGTCCAGAAAGTCTCGCACGGCGTGCAGAACCACCCGTCATATTCACCCGGGTAAATATCTCCGCTGTCATACATTTTCTGGAGAAAATCCTGAACTTCCTTCTCGTGCTCCTTGTCGGTCGTGCGTATAAAATCGTCATATTTTATATTAAGTACTTCCCATGCCTTTTTGAAATTCGGAACGATCGTATCAACGAATTTTTTCTCTTCACCCTTTTTGAAACCGGCCTTTATGCATGCTTCCTCTATCTTTTCACCGTGTTCGTCCGTGCCGGTGAGAAAGAACACTTCATCACCCAGCATCTTGTGATATCTGGCTACCGCGTCGACCGCTATCTGCGTGTAAGCGTGCCCTATATGAGGGTTGGCGTTGACATAATATATGGGAGTAGTGATGTAAAATTTCCCCATAACCCGTTACTTCGCCTCCTTTTCTTCTACTACCATGTCCTTTATCCTTCCTTCCCCGAGGTCTACCGTTACCATCCTTTTCAGGGGATTGACGGCAATGATCCTACCCTTTCCCATTTCGGTCTTTATCTCCCTGCCTATCTTGGGCATCCCCTTGTAAAGCTCCCTGTAACATTTGGATTCGTACCCCAGGCAGCACATGAGCCTGCCGCAGAGACCCGATATCTTAGAGGGGTTCAAGGGCAGATTCTGTATCTTGGCCATCTTTATCGTCACAGGGTTGAAGTTCCTCAAAAACGACATGCAGCATAGCTGGCGGCCGCAAGGGCCGAAACCGCCGAGCAAACGCGCCTCGTCCCTTACCCCGATCTGCCTCAACTCGATCCTTACCCTGAAAATACTGGCCAGGTTCTTTACCAGATCACGAAAATCGACGCGGCCCTCCGACGTGAAATAAAAAATGATCTTGGACCGGTCAAAAGAATATTCCGCATCGACCAGTTTCATGGGAAGATTATGTTCCTTGATCTTCTGTTCACATATATTCATAAGGTCCTTTGTCTTTGCCTTGTTCTTGGCGATCTGTTTCTCATCCCAGGGGTTGGCTTTCCTTATGATCTTCCGCAAAGGCCTTTCGATGGAACTTACATCGGTGACCTTCTCGGCATGTGACGCGACTTCTCCGCACTCAAGGCCCCTGTCGGCCTCGACTATGACCTTGTCTCCCGTATTGAACTTCATGCTGCCGGTCAGGAAATACTTCACCTCTCCGGCAGTCCTTAGCTGCACCAGAACGACTTCTTGCGCATGCATGTTTCACCTCTATATGTTTATCAAAAGACAGAAAAATCTGTCCTCTGTTTTCTGGACTATCGCAGCACTCCAGGCAACACCTGGGCGACAAGCTTTGGATTGGCGTTTCCCATGAGTGCCCATTTAAGTTCTATCAGTTTTTCGACTACTTCCGATATCCTCGATACCGGGTACTTTTCATAGAACCGGCACATGTCTCTGTCTACCAGTTCTTTGTCCAGGACCAGTTCTTTCAGTCCTTCCTTCTCAAGAGCGACATCCCGGAAAAACATGATCAAAAGTTCAATGTCCTCCAGAAGGGCGTCCTTGCCTTCCTTGTCCCATCCCAGGCAGGCCGCGTTTTCTTCCAACGCTATTCTCTCCAGCATATCCGCTATATCCTGCCTTCTTTTCAGGATCCCTTCGTCGATCACTTCCAGGGCGCGCCCCGGAGACCCTTCCGTAAAACCGGCCAGGAAAAAAGCGGATTTCTCATCGATGTCGGAAGAATTCATTATGATGTCCTTCGTTTGCACCAGGGAAAGGGAATTGAATTTCACCTCCGCGCACCGTGATATGACAGTCGGGAGCAAAAGTTCCTTTTTGCCTGATATAAGGATCAGCAAAGACTGCGCCGGGGGCTCTTCCAGTATCTTTAAAAGCGCGTTCGAAGCTTCCACCGTCATCATGTGCGCGTCCTCTATGACGCAAGCATTCACCGGGGCCTCGTAAGGTTTCAGGTTGAGTACGTTCCTGGCCTTGCGGATCTCTTCGATCTTTATCTTCCTGTTCCTGCCTGGTTTTATCCACATGATATCCGGGTGGGCAAGCCCCTCCACCCTCCGGCAGGAATGGCACCGGCCGCACGCCTTATCGGGCTCGCCTTCTTCTCTGCAAACGAGAGCCATGAGAAAAGCTTTCGCGGTCAATGCCCGACCAACCCCTTCCGGACCGTAAAACAAATAACCATTGGCCCTTCTTCCCGAAGAAAGGCTTTTGGAAAGATATTTGACGGCGTTACCCTGTCCCTGTATATCGTTCAATAAGACCATAAACCGCTTCCCGGACAAGCTCGTAAGTCTTGTCTTTATCGTCCTTCACTTCTATTACGCTTATCCTGTCGGAAAATCTTTTCGCCAGTTCAAGGTAACCCTGCCGGACCTTCACATGAAACTCGTTTCCCCGTTTTTCCATCTTATCGGCGGGGTGGTTAGCCGTGGCGCGGGCCAGGCCCGTAGCCGTGTCGATATCCATTAAAAGCGTCAGGTCGGGTTCGAGGCCCCCCGTGGCCATGCTGTCTATTTCTTCGATCTTTTTCAGGTCCATCCCGAGACCGTATCCCTGGTAGGCGAAAGTAGCGACATTGAAGCGGTCACAAAGGACTATTTTCTTAGCCTCAAGAGCCGGCAATATCACTTCCGCCACGTGCTGTGCGCGGTCGGCTTCAAAGAGAAGAAGTTCCGCTTTTTGTACTACACTTATGGGGGCGGCACCGTATCCAAGCAGTATACCCCTCAACTTCTCACCAAGGTTCGTCCCTCCGGGTTCAGCAGTATGGATAACATCGTATCCCTGGGATAAAAGGTCCTCGTGTATCCGGCGGGAGTGCGTGCTTTTGCCGCTTCCTTCAGGGCCTTCAAACGCTATAAAAATACCTTTGGTCAGCTTTTTCGCCACACAGGGCCTTCCGGGGTATCCTCTACGACCACCCCTTTTTCCATAAGTTCAGTCCGCAATTTATCAGCGGCAGAATAATCCTTATTTTTCCTGGCCTCTTCCCTGCGCTCCACGAGTTCCTCGATCTGGGCGGTCTCTTTTTCATCAAGCCTGACCTGCCTGAGCGATAAGCCCAGCAGGTTGCAGAACCGCAATATAAAATTTTTCATGACACCGGCCCGATGAGTCTTTTCCGCCGGCTGCATTTTCTCGTCCGCCATAAAATCGTTTCCCATGTGAACCGCTTCAAATATAACGGAAAGCGCCGAGGAAGTATTGAAATCGTCATCCATGGCGTTCTCAAATCTCTCCTGCAGTTCATTCACTGTCCTCTGGGCCTTATCCATCACTTCCAGGTCTACATATCCTTCCGGAATGGCGTAATTCTCAGATATCCTTAACGCTTTATCGATGAATATCATTATCCGTTCCTTTGAACGGCGGGCCTCTTCTATCTTCTCATCGCTGTAGTCCACCGGGCTGCGGTAATGGCTGCTAAGAAAAAATATCTTTAAAAGGTCCGGATCCTTATACTTGTCAAGGAAACCGGAGATGGTGATAAAGTTCCCGAGCGACTTCGACATCTTCTCACCGTCCACGCTCAAGAGACCGTTATGCATCCAGTAGTTGGCGAATTTCATGCCGGTAGCCGCCTCGGCCTGGGCGATCTCGTTCTCGTGATGAGGAAAAATAAGATCAAGGCCTCCGCCGTGTATATCGAATTCGGACCCGAGCAACCCCGTGCTCATCACGGAACATTCTATGTGCCAGCCGGGCCTCCCTTTTCCCCAGGGGCTGTCCCAACAAGGTTCGTCTTCTTTGGATTCTTTCCACAATGCGAAATCAAGGGGATGCTCTTTCCTTTCGTCAGGGCTGATCCTGACGCCATGCATCATCTGTTCCTTGTCCTGCCTTGAAAGTTTCCCGTATTCCTTGAATTTCTCAACACTGAAATAAACGCTGTCTCCGACCACGTACGCGTATCCCTTCTCGATCAAGGTTTCGATGAATTTGATCATATCATTTATGTTCTCGGTCGCCCTGGGTTCGACGCTCGGGGGCCGGATACCCAGCATGTCTATTTCCCGGTGATAGATATCAAGGTACCTGGCCGCTACATCTTTCACTCTTTCCCTGAGCTGGGCCGCTGAATATCCTTTACTTATCTCCTGCAGCTCGTCTGAAGCCTTTTTTATGATCTTGTCATCCACGTCGGTGACGTTCCTCACAAAAAATATCTCATACCCGGCATGTTCGAAATATCTTGTTATGACATCGAAAACGAACGCGCTCCTGGCATGACCGATATGGGGGACATCATATACAGTCGGGCCGCAGACATACATTTTGACCTTTCCTTTTTCCAAGGGCGTGAATTCTTCCTTCTCCCTGGTAAGGGTGTTATACAGATGGATCATTCGCTCTTTTCCTTTTTCTTCTCGTGATATTCGCCTATCTCGTGTTCGATATGATCGATCTCGTGCTGCAGCCTTTCCAGTGCCTGTTGAAGAGGGTCAGGCAGCGATGAATGGTCCAGATTTATACCGGCCGGGAGGCGCTCACCGCGCTTTTTAGCGACCCGTCCGGGAACGCCTACCACCGTCGAATCATCCGGGATATCGCGGATCACAACGGCATTCGCCCCTACCATGACATCGTTCCCTACAGTGATATTGCCGAGGATCTTAGCCCCCGCGCCTACGACCACATTATCCTTGAGCGTAGGATGGCGCTTGCCTTTTTCCTTCCCGGTCCCGCCAAGGGTGACCCCCTGGAACAGGGTAACGTTCTCCCCGATAATGGTAGTCTCCCCGATGACCACACCCATGCCGTGATCGATGAAAAAGCCCTTGCCGATCTCGGCGCCGGGATGGATCTCTATACCGGTTATCCACTTGCCGAACTGGGATAAGAAACGCGGCATAAAAGGAACTTTCCATTTTCTCAAAGTATGAGCGGCCTTGTAGAACATAAGGGCGTGCAGACCGGAATACGTGAAAATGACTTCCGCGTAATTTGAAGCCGCCGGATCTCTTTCCATGGCCGCCTTGATCTCATCCTGGAAAAACACGCAGGCGGTCAAATAAAAGATCAACCCCAGCGCTAAAAGAACAAAGATTATCATAATAAAGGTTACCATTATCACTCCTTCCGGATGATACTAAATTTCTTCCAGTAAAACTACCGCATATGAAGCGATAGCTTTCCCTTCGCCGATCTCGCCGACCTTTTCGGCCGTTTTGGCTTTTATGTTGATCCTGTCCGTCGGGATATCCAGTATATCGCTGATCTCCCCGCTAATGCTTTCACGATAAGGCCCGATCTTCGGTTCTTCAGCAATAATAACGCAATCCAGGTTCCCGACGGTAAACCCACCAGCATCCATCAGGCCTTTTACGTCCTTTAAAAGCTTCTTGCTCGAGATATCCTTGTATTTCGGGTCCGTATCCGGATATCTCATGCCTGTATCTCCGCTTCCCAGGGCTCCCAGGATAGCGTCGCATATGGCATGGAGAAGCGCGTCAGCGTCGGAATGCCCTTCCAAGCCCCGGGGGTATGGGATGTTCACTCCTCCCAGAACAAGAGGCCTGCCTTCAACCAGCCTGTGTATATCGTATCCAATCCCTATCTTCATCTCAAATATCTAACATCCAACATCTAACTTCCAATATCCAATATCGCCTCAGCCAGAGCCAAATCCTCAGGTACCGTCACCTTGATATTCTTCTTGTCACCCGGAACTATGCGGACTTCCGCACCCAGACGTTCCACAAAACTGGAGTCATCAGTCGCATCCGACTCCTCAAACCTTTCATAAGCCTTTCTGATGATCCCGTACCTGAACGCCTGAGGGGTCTGGGCTTCCCAGAGAGCACTCCTGTCAACGGTCCCTTCGATAATACCTCCGTTTGCCACTTTCTTTACCGTAGATGTACAGGGAATACCCAATATAGCGGCCCCGGACCTGCGGGCCTCTTCCACCACTGACCGTATCGATTTTTCCGTCAAGAAAGGACGTGCCCCGTCGTGTATCAGGATGATATCGTCATCAGCGGCCTTTATTTTTTTCAGGCCGTTGACAACGGACTTTGTCCTTGTCGCACCGCCGGGAACTATACCAGTGACCTTTTTCAACCCGTATTTATCGACCGCTTGCTGCGCTTCCCGGATATATTTTTCTTTGACGACCAGGATCACGTCATCGATAAGGCCGGACTTCTCCAGCGATGACAAAGCGTAAAAAATAAGCGGCCTGTTCTTAAGTTCTAAAAAGGGCTTATCGTCCCTCTTGTTAGACATTCTCCGACCGGAACCCGCTGAGGGGATTATAGCTCTGACTCTCATATCATCGACCTGTTATCAAGACTGCTGATGTTTTTGCCCGGGTTGCTGGTCTCTTTGCCCTGGCTGCTGGTCTCTTTGCCCTGGCTGCTGGTCTCTTTGCCCTGGCTGCTGGCCTCTTTGACCTGGCTGCTGGCCTCTTTGCCCTGGCTGCTGGCCTCTTTGCCCTGGCTGCTGGCCTCTTTGACCTGGCTGCTGGCCTCTTTGCCCTGGCTGCTGGCCTCTTTGAACGGGTCCTTCGACCAGGTTGGCGAATATCATTCTGCCCGCAGAGGTCTGGAGCACGCTCGTCACGGTCACATCGACGTTTTTCCCGATGAGCCTCTTGGCATTATCTATTACGATCATTGTCCCATCATTCAGAAAGGCCAGGCCCTGATTTTTTTCCTTACCCTCTTTCCTTATAGAGACGGTCATCTGCTCCCCCGGAAGGACTACAGGCCGCAGTGCGTTGGCCAGGTCGTTGATGTTAAGGACCGAGACCCCTTCAAGCTTTGCGACCTTGTTCAGATTGAAATCGTTAGTCAATACCGGGCAATCCAGGACTTTCGACAACCGCACGAGTTTTGCGTCCACTTCCCTGATCTCGGGGAAAGATTCGTCATGTATTATAACTTCAGAACCGGGGATTTGTTTCAGCCTGTTCAGCATGTCCAACCCCCTGCGTCCCCTGGCTCTTTTTGACTCATCGGAGCTGTCCGCGACTTGCTGCAGCTCCTGGAGTATAAAACGGGGGACGACAAGTTTCCCTAACAGGAACCCCGTTTCGCAGATGGACGCGATCCTCCCGTCTATGATGACGCTGGTATCGAGCAGAAAGAACTGTTCCCTCTGGTCTTCCCGCGAAAACCTCACGTAAGGAATGATGAGGTTGAATTCGTCTTTGCCCTTTATCGAAATGATCATTCCCAGATAGCAGAACACGACGGTGAAAATTATCTGAAAGGTAGAATAAATACTTTCCTCCATCGGTATCAGGCGTATGATACGGGTCAACATCCAGGCGATAAAAAAACCGAATACCAGGCCGAACACCGTGACCGAAAGGTTCCTCAGCGAAACACGCCTTAATTTCACTTCAACAAATATGATGCACATCGCCACGAAAAAACCTATACCGGCGCCGAGCATGGCGCCTTTAGAGGTAAGGTCCGTAAGGACATACCCCAGGTAATACCCGCATACAACGCTAAGAATTGTGAAAAATATCCGTAAAAATGTGATTGTAAACACTTTCACCTCCTTCTGTTAAATAAAAAAATAAATCATTTCTTCTTTGGTTTTTGGAACAATTTCCAGGGATGTGCCTTGATATCGGCTATAAAATCTTCCAGTTGATTATAAAGACCGTCATCTGTCAGAAGTTTCCCTATAGTTCCTTCTCCGTTCCTTATTTTCCCGAAAATGGCTTTCCAGTCTTCGTAAAGGGCGTCATCCGTGAGAAGCTTCCCGAACGTACCTTCGCCCCTGTCAAGACGTCCCAGAACTTTTTCGATGTAGTTGGCTATCTTGTGAAGTTCCTCCATCTGCTGCCCGACTTTCATAGGATTCCGGCCGACCATGATCTCTTCCGGTTTAAAAAATCGATTTTCCGTGCCGGGATCTATTTCCAGATACCGTTCTCCCAATAGACCCAAAGTATTGATCCTGGCTATGGCGTCTTTTTCGATCTGGACATCTTTCCTGATCCGCAAGTTCAGCGCGACCCGGGTTATCTTTGCCTCATCGTCATAGAACAGGTCGATGTTTTTGACCTCGCCGACGTCAACGCCGGCAAACCTCACCGGAGCGTCCTTTGTTATCCCGTTCACATAGTCAAAGACCACTTTGAGGTTATACCCTTTTTCGAACGGATAGAGGTCGCCTATGGAAAAAACTATCAAAAACATCAGGAATAATCCGATCCCGATGAATATCCCGACCTTCATCTCCAGTTTTTCGTCCCTGAACATATATAAATCCTCCTTTTCAAAAAACGGTTAGTAGTTCGCAATTTGTCATATTTTCGTAATGGGTCCTTTTGCGTTTCCTGTTATAAACTGCTGAACGATCGCATTCTCGCAATTTTTCATCTCTTCCGGAGAACCGACCTCGATTATGCTCTTGTCATAAAGCATGGCTATACGGTCAGCGATCTTATACGCGCTTTTCATGTCATGAGTGACGGTTATCGAGGTCACGTTCAGTGATTCATGCAAGTGTCTGATCAAGTCGTTGATTATGTCACCCATTATAGGGTCCACACCGGTGGTCGGCTCATCAAATAATATTATTTTCGGGTCCATGCATATCGCCCGGGCTAACCCTACTCTCTTTTTCATACCCCCGGAAAGTTCCGCCGGTTTGACATACTCGATATTTTCAAGCCCCACCATCTTGAGCCTTTCCGCGACGCACTGCTTTATATCATCCAGGCTTCTGTCCGTGTATTCAATAAGCTGGAACCCCACGTTCTCAAGCACGTTCAGCGAGTCAAAAAGCGCCGCCCCCTGGAAAAGCATTCCGAAATCCATACGTATCTTATTCAGTTCTTTGGAATTCAGCTCGGTTATATCCGTCCCGTCGATGATAACGCTGCCGGAATTTGGCCTCATTATCCCGATAATATGCTTCAGGAGCACGCTCTTACCGCACCCGGACCTGCCGATAATGACCATGGATTCCCCTGTATTGATCGTCAGGTTAAGGTCCTTAAGGACCTGGAGACCGTTGAAAGATTTACACAAATTCTTAAGCTCTATCATGTCTTTTCTTCAGAAATTAGTTATTAGTTTTTAGTTGTTTATTTCATTACAAAATAAAACAGCGCCGTGAAAAAACAATCGGCTACAATGATCAATATAAAACTCCTGACCACGCTAGCCGTCGTTGCCCGGCCGACCCCCTCGGCTCCGCCCTCGGTCCTCATGCCTTCATAGCAGGATATAACGCAGATTATCACCGCGAACGAAATGCTCTTGATGAGACCGGTCGCGATATCCTTGATCTTCAAGGGATCGAACGTCATTTTTACGTACATAAAATGGGAAATGTTCAGCTTTCCGACCCCTATCAGGTATCCTCCAAGCATACCGAAGAAATCAGCGTAGATCGTCAAAAGCGGAACCATGATCAAAAGCGCGAAGAAACGCGGAACGACCAGGTATTTGACCGGATTGGCCGAGAGCGTCTCCAGGGCGTCGACCTGCTCGGTGACCTTCATCGTCCCCACTTCAGCGGTTATCGCCGCACCGCACCTTCCCGCAATGATCAAAGCCGTCAATACCGGACCCAGCTCGCGCGTCAGGGAAAGCGCGACCAGCGACGCGATATACATCTCGGCCGCCACCTTCTGCATCTGGTAGGCGCTTTGCAAGGCCAGCACTATACCCGTAAACAAACTTATCAAGAGCACTATCGGGAAACTTGCCACGCCTATCTTGTTCATCTGGTCAAGCGTCTGCCATCTCCTGAAAGGAGGAATGAATGTCCAGAAAACGGTCTTTCCGAGCAGGACAGCCAGTCCTCCGATATACGAGAAGAAATTTACCACTTTCCGCTTAGTATAAAGAGCTGTTCTTCTTCCGATCTGTTTCAAACGCATGTTGCCCTTTCTACGCCATGTTAGCCCGCGCTTGGCTTGACTTAAACGCGAGTTCTTCTTTTTCCTTGAAATGTGTCACCTTGATCTTCGTCCCGTCTTTGAACGCGCCGGCCAGGATCTCCTCGGCCAGGGGATTCTCAAGATACCTCTGGATGGTCCTCTTGAGCGGGCGTGCCCCGAAGACCTTGTCAAATCCCTTGGTTATCAAGAAATCTTTGGCTAACTTATCTAGAGTGATATCTATATTCTTTTCTTTAAGCCTCTCTTCGACCTCTTTCACTTCTATTTCCACTACCTTCTGGAGGTCCGCCCTGTTCAATGCCCGGAAGACAATAACTTCATCTACCCTGTTAAGAAATTCCGGTTTGAAAGTCTTTTTCACTTCGTCCAGAAGACGCGCTTTCATATCCTTATATGTCTCCTCTTCCTGCTGTGACTTGAAACCTATGGCGCCCTGTTTTTTAAGAAGGTTCGCCCCTATGTTAGACGTCATGATAAGAACGGTGTTCTTGAAATCCACCTTCCGGCCATAGGAATCGGTAAGGCGCCCTTCATCGAGAACCTGCAGAAGTATATTGAAAACATCGGGGTGGGCCTTCTCTATTTCATCCAGGAGGACGACCGAATAAGGCCTTCTTCTGACCTTTTCCGTAAGCTGCCCACCTTCCTCATATCCGACATAACCCGGAGGCGCTCCCACGAGCCTGGATACATTGAATTTCTCCATATATTCCGACATGTCGATCTGTATGATCGCGTCCTCATTACCGAACAAAACCTCGGCCAGTTTCCGCCCCAACAGCGTTTTGCCGACGCCCGTGGGCCCCATGAAGATGAACGTCCCTATCGGGCGATTGGGCGATTTTATCCCCGCCCGGGACCTTCTCACCGCGTGAGCTATGGCGTTTATGGCTTCTTCCTGGCCTATGACCCGCTCACTGAGATGTTCATCCAGTTTCAGGTATTTTTTCGAGTCTTCTTCCTCTACCCTCACCAGGGGAATACCTGTCCAGTCGGACACGATATTGGCGATATCGTCCTCGTCGACGATGACCTTTTTCTTGCGCTGGCTGCTTTTCCATTCCTCCATCTTCTTTTCCTGATCTTCTTTCGCTTTTCTCTCCGCGTCCCTAAACCGGGCTGCTTTCTCGAAATCCTGGTCTTTTACCGCTACTTCCTTTTCTTTACGGTATTCCTCTATCCTTTTTCCTTCGTCCTTCAATTCCAGAGGCAGGATCATAGTGGATAGCCTTGCCCTTGAACCGGCTTCATCTATCAGGTCGATCGCCTTATCAGGAAGAAAACGCCCGCTGATATAACGGTTCGAAAGCTTGGACGCCGCTTCGAGCGCCTTGTCTGTGAACTCGACCCCGTGATGGGCCTCGTATTTATCTCTCAGGCCCTTCAGGATATCGATAGTCTGCTCGACCGTCGGGGGATCGACGATAACGGGCTGAAAACGTCTTTCAAGGGCCGCGTCTTTCTCGATGGTCTTGCGATATTCGTCAAGCGTCGTCGCACCTATGCACTGGAACTCACCGTGCTGTAAAGAAGGTTTCAATATGTTGGAAGCGTCTATAGCTCCTTCAGCGCCGCCGGCGCCCACAAGGGTATGGATCTCATCGATAAAGACGATAACATCCGGAGATTCCTTGATCTCCTTCATGACCGCTTTTATGCGTTCCTCGAACTGCCCGCGGTACTTAGTGCCGGCTATCATCCCCGCCAGGTCGAGGATCAACAATCTCCTGTCTTTGAGTAACTCGGGGATATCACCGGTTTCGATCTTATGCGCCAGCCCTTCGACAATGGCGGTCTTGCCCACGCCGGCTTCTCCTATCAGAACGGGGTTGTTCTTCTTGCGCCTGGAAAGGATCTGGATCACCCTCTGGATCTCTTTGTCGCGACCGATCACGGGATCCAGTTTATCCTGGCTGGACATTTCGGTCAGGTTGGTGGCAAACGAATCCAGCGCCGGGGTCTTTGTCTTCTTCTTGCGTTTGCTGTTACCCATTGAAATGCCGTATCCCGGGACAGAAGATCCCAGCAGATTCAACACCTCGTCGCGGACCGTCTTCAGGTCCAGTCCCATGTTGATAAGGACCTGACTCGCGACCCCTTCCCCTTCCCGGATAAGTCCAAGTAGGATATGTTCCGTCCCTATATAGTTGTGTCCCAAGTTCCTGGCCTCATCCATGGCCAGTTCTATTACTTTTTTCGCCCTGGGCGTAAAAGGTATGTCCCCCCCGATAGGGGCGCCCGCGCCCGGCTGGACGAGCCTCTCGGTTTCCTGCCTTATGCTTTCGAACTCAAGGCCGAGACTGGTCAGGACCGCTGCTGCCACGCCTTCGCCTTCCTTGACCAGCCCCAAAAGCAGATGCTCGGTGCCTATGTAATCGTGATTGAACCTTTTTGCCGCTTCCTTGGCTAAAAGGATCACTTTCCTAGCTCGTTCGGTAAATCTGTCAAACCCTGGCATTTTATTTCCTCCCTGCCGTTCCCTGCTACGGCATTATTTTTCACAAAATTTTTCGCGTATAAAATCAGCTCGTTTTACGTCCCTCTCATTCGGGTTCAGCTTTTTCCCGAAGATCTTCTGGAGATGCGCGGGTTGGCTGAGCAAAATGACCTCATTGACCAATGCAGTATCGATATCCTTGATCAACCCGAGATCCGTCCCCAGCCTTACCGCGGACAAAAGCTTGATGGTCTCGGCCGATGTTATTATCCTCGCGCTTTTCAGAGTCCCATACGACCTGAACACCTGGTCCGAGACTTCCTGTTTCCTTTTCTTCACCAACATATCCCTGGTAGATTCCTCTTTTGAAATAACTTTGTTTATGATCTTTTCCAGGTTATCCAGAATATCCGGTTCGGAATGCCCCAGGGCTACCTGATTGGATATCTGGAAAAAATCTCCCGAGGCTTCGGTACCTTCGCCGTAAAACCCCCTTATGGTCAGCCCGAGCTTTGATATCGCTTCGTACACATTCTTCACCTGCCCGGTGATGACCAGCGCCGGTAAATGCAGCATCACCGAAGCCCTGAGCCCGGTCCCTGTATTAGTTGGACATGATGTAAGATACCCGAACCGGTCGGAAAAATCAAACGTAAGATGCTGCTCTAGATCTGAATCGATATCATCTACGATCCTCCAGGCTTCCATGATGTTAAAGCCCGGTTGTAACACCTGGAGCCTCATGTGATCCTCTTCATTTATCATCACGCTGACCATTTCAGTTTCTTCTACCGCCAGCCCCTTATGTTTCACGTCCGTCATGTGCTCCCGGCTCATCAGGTAACGTTCGACCAGAAAACACCTGTCTATTTCGTCGGTGTTTTTCATCCTCAGGAAAAGAGCCTTTTTCAGGAACTTCGTATCTTTCAGCGCCGACTCGACCACCTTCAGGGTCTCTTCTTTCTGCGTATCGCTTGCCCATTCAAAGAACAAATGACCTTTCACGTTCCTGGCCACCCTCACCCTGGACGATATCACGATATTGGATTTCGGGCCTTCGCCTTTAAGCCACACGCTCTTTTTGTGAACAAAATTATCCAGTTTCATTTGTCGTATTTTTCCTGCCCAGTTTATCCTCAAGGTCACGTATTCTGTCCCTGAGCACTGCGGCTTTTTCAAATTCTTCTTTTTTCACGAGTTCCCCGAGCTCCTTCCTCATGCGCTCAAGATCCTCCTGGTTCCGGTACGCCTTCTCCCCCTTGAAAGGAACCTTGCCAACGTGCCGGTCCGATCCATGGATCTTTTTGAGTAAGTCCGCAAGATTTTTACCGAAGGCCTCGTAACATTTCCCGCACCCAAACCTCCCGGTCTTCTGGAAATCATAATAAGTCATGCCGCACATGTCGCATTTTACAGAAGCGCTTTTCTTGATCCTGCTCTCCGGCATGGACGGTTCAAAATCCATCAGGCTCGACAAAAGGTCCGTGAGCCCGAAATGCGACTGCATCTCCTCGCTCTTGTCTTTAGCGCATCGTCCGCATATGTGGAGCTTCTTTACCTTGCCGTCAATGATCTCGGTCAAGTGGACTGTCGCGTCCGCTTTACCGCAAATGTCGCACTTCATCGTCAATACTCTATCCCATCGGTTTTAGTCAGTTCCCGGAAATCCTCCCAGAGCAACCTGGTGATCTTCCCGGGTTTACCGTTGCCTATAACACAGTCGTCTACTTTTACCACCGGGATTATCTCGGCCGCCGTTCCCGTGAGAAAACATTCATCGGCCTCAAAGATCTTATCCAGCTGCATCTTTTCATCAAACTCGACCCCGATACCTCTTTTATCGGCAAGTTCGGCCACAGCTTTCTGAGTTATGCCCTCAAGCGCTCCGACTGAAGAATGCGGAGTTATAAGTTTGCCGTCCTTCACTACGGCAATATTGTCTCCCGTACATTCGGCGACATAGCCGTCAACGGTAAGCATCAATGCTTCTTCTGTTCCGGCATCTATAGCGTCTATCCTGCCGAAAATATTGTTGAGATAATTAAGTGATTTGACTTTCGGGTCTAATGTCAACGGATGGTTTCGCCTTGTCTTCGCTACAGTTATCGGCAATCCCTTCTCATAAAATTCTTTCGGGTACAAAACGATCTTGTCGGTGATTATGAACACGGTTGAATCATGGCATTTTCGCGGATCAAGGCCCAGATCCCCGGGACCTCTTGTCACCACCGCTCTTATGTAGGCGTCATCAAGATCGTTGACTTTGAGCGTTTCGATGATACTGTCTTTGAATTCTTTCTTGCTCATCGGGATCTTCAGTCTCATGACGTCAGCACCATCGTACATCCGGTCCAGATGCTCCATGAGACGGAAAACTCTCCGGCTGTAAGACCTTATGCCTTCAAAAACCCCGTCACCGTAAAGGAGCCCATGATCGAACACGGATATCCTGGCGTTTTCCTTTTCAACGAATTCCCCGTTAAGATAAACTTTCAATCCCATTTATTATCCTTTCCTTCTTTGACACTCTGGCGCTCTGATACTCTGACACTTTCTTTAATGCGCCATCCTTCATCATATACCTTGTATTCCAAAAATCTTCTTCTCCCACGGCCTGGTGCGAAACAACGATCACGCTCATCTTCTTTTCTTCACTGACCTCCCTTATGACCGCGTAAATGTCCCTGCGCATCTCCGAATCCAGGTTACCCGTGGGCTCATCGCAGAACAATATATCCGTGGAGTTCATGAGGGCCCGGGCTATGGCCGTCCTCTGCGATTCGCCTCCCGACAGCATGGAAGGCCTGTGTCTCAAGCGGTCTTTCATCCCCACTTTTTCCAACAGATAAACCGCCCGGGACCTTATATGGCCGGATCTTTCTTCACCTCTTATCATAGCCGGCATCATCACGTTCTCAAAAACGTTCAGCTCCGGCAAAAGGTGATAGAACTGAAAAACAAACCCAAAGCTCCTGTTGCGCAGGGCACTCCTTTTTCTGTCTGACATGGCATAGATATCCCTGCCCCTGAAGACCACCGACCCGGAAGTCGGCCGGTCCAGCCCGGCAAGAACGTGCAAAAGAGTCGATTTTCCCGCTCCGGAGGGTCCGTGAATAACGATTCTTTCCTGTTCCCCAAGGGAAAAACCGGTATCGCGTATCGCGTGAATAGCTTTCACGCCCTGCTTGAACATTTTGCTCAGATTATCTGCCGCCAATATCTCAGACATCATTCGTACCTTATCGCCTCCACCGGATCAAGACGCGAAGCTTTCCATGCCGGGTATATCCCCGCGGCCAGCGTAAGCAGCATAGCTACGGAAATGACAAACCAAACGTCGGCCGGACTTACGTTCACCGGTATCCTCGTGAAATAATAAACGTCGCTCGGGAATATCTCGACCCCGGTTAACCTCTTCATGAGATCCGCCACCGCGTTGACCCTGTAGGCGATAAAAACCCCGGCAGCGCCTCCTGTAAGTATCCCGATAAGCCCGATAAGGGCCCCTTCCAGAAAAAACACCGCGCTCACGCCCAGGGAAGTGGCGCCGATCGCCCTGAGTATGCCTATATCCCTGGTCTTCTCCATGACCATCATTATGAGCGAGCTGGAGATATTAAAACACGCGACCATCACTATAAGGGTCAATATGATGAACATCATCTTTTTCTCAAGAGCGAGCGCGGATACCAGATTACGGTCGAGATCCATCCAACTCTTGACAATGTAAGGATACCCTAACATCGATTGCAGCATGAATTTCAGCTTAGAGACGTTCATCTCATCATCTACGCGCAGCCCGATGCCGGTGACTTTATCTTTCATGCGGAAAAGCTCACGGGCCCGCCCAAGGTCTATCACTGCCAGGTTAGCGTCATAATCATACCGTCCTGAAGTAAAACTGCCGATCACTTTAAACTTCGATCTTTCCAAGTCAGTCTCGGAATACGGGACGATGATCTCTATTTCGTCTCCCGGGGCGATATCCTCGTTATCCATCAGTTCGCTACCCAGTATGATGGTATTTCCTTCAAGTTCCCTGCCGCTGTCCTTTTCCATGTACCGGACCACGCTTGTGACTTCTGATTCCTTTGAAGCGTCAATGCCTTTCAGTAGGATGCCTGTAACGGTCTTTTCTTTCTTCAATATCGCCTGGCCGGTCACGAAACCGGCGGCGCTTTTCACCTCCGGCAGGGATTCCAGCCTGGAGACCAGTTCCGGATAGCCGGCTATCCCTTCATCTCTGAAGACCATCAGGTGCGCGTAAGTCCCCACTATTTTGTCCCTGATCTCCCGGTCAAAACCATTCATGACCGACAAAACAATGATCAAAGAAGCCACGCCAAGGGCGACCCCCAGAACTGAAATAAGGGATATCAGGGATATAAGCCCTTCTCTTCTCCTGGACAAAAAATATTTAAGGCTTAGAAAAAACGTCCACATATTATTCAGGCCTCAGCTGCGGGAAAAGTATGACTTCCCTTATATTCGCCGAATTTGTAAGGATCATCGTCAGCCGGTCAATACCTATTCCCAATCCTCCGGCTGGAGGCATACCGTATTCAAGAGCCCTTAAGAAGTCCTCGTCGACCATAGCTTCCGGATCCGCCTTGGCCTGCTCTTCGAATCTCTGTCTTTGGTCAATGGGGTCATTAAGTTCGGAATAGGCGTTGGCTATCTCCATCCCCCCGATATACAATTCAAACCGGTCGACCAATCCCGGGGCATCCTTCTTTTCTTTCGCCAGGGGACTCAGTTCCTTGAACATGTCCACCACGAACATGGGATGGATCTCCGTCTTGGGCTCGACCAGCTCTCCGACGATGTTTATTATCTGCGTCTTGCTGACCGTGTCGCCTTCGATCTCTATGCCTTTGGCCTTCAGCTTTTTCACCCAGGCATCCACGGGATCGCCCAGTTTAATACCGAAATTTTCTTTCATCAGTTCCGCGAAAGATACCTTTTTCCAGATCGAAAGGTCCACTTCCCTGTCCTGATAAGTGAACCTTTCCGTCCCCAGGACGGCGCCCGCCGCGGAACGTATGAGTTCCTCCGTCAATCTCATCATGCCTTTACAATCCGAATAAGCTTCGTATACTTCCAGCATCGTGAATTCCGGATTATGCCTGTGGGATATACCTTCATTACGGAAAGAACGGTTTATCTCGTAGATCTTTTCAAAACCGCCCACTAAAAGTTTCTTAAGGTATATCTCAGGGGCTATCCTGAGATAGAGGTCCATGTCCAGCGTCTCGTGATGCGTCTTGAACGGCTTGCCCGCGGCTCCTCCCGGGATCGGGTGCATCATCGGGGTCTCCACTTCAAGAAATCCCAGGCTGTTCAGCTTGTTTCTGATATTCTGAATGATCTCTACCCGTTTCTGGAATATCTCGCGCGCCGAATCGTTGACGATAAGGTCCACATATCTCTGGCGGAATCTTGTCTCGACGTCTTTGAGACCGTGCCATTTCTCGGGCAGCGGGCGTAAGGACTTGGACAGGACGGTGTATGCCGCGAGCTTGATCGTTATTTCCTCTGTCCGGGTCTTAAAAAGCTCGCCGTCCGTCCCGATGATGTCGCCTATATCTAGATCCTTCAATACCTTGAACGACGATTCACCCAGGAAATCCTTTCGTCCATAGACCTGGACCTTGCCGGTAAAATCTTTCAGGTCAAAAAAAATACTTTTACCGTGTTCCCGCTTGGCCATGATACGGCCCGCTACCCGGACCGTGCGGCCTTCATGGTAGTGATCCTTTACCGAAGCTATACTCTGCGCGTCAGAAAAGCTTTCCCCGAAAGGATTTATACCGGCTTCTTTAAGTTTTTCAAGATTTTTATACCGATTCTCTATAAGTTCGTTCTTTTCCTGCATTTCAAACTTTCCCTTCATTTGTAGATATTTAAGTATATAAAAGTTAGTATAAGTACGGGAATTAATAGATAGTATATAAATTTACCACACAATTATATCCGTATTGCGTGATTATGTCAACGTAATTTGGATTATAGGTCTACGCGGGGCTGAAACTTATGCAGGTTTATATATGTTTGGATAGGCTTAGATATGCCATCCCGGGCCCGGCTTTCGCCGGGGTGACATCCAACAATATGTCATCCCGGAATCATGCCGAAGGCATGATATCCGGGATCACATCAAAATAACTCCCTAAACTGTTTCTCGGTTATGATCTTTAAGCCCAGCTTTTTCGCCTTATCGAACTTAGAGCCCGGACTCTCCCCCACAACGACGTAATCCAGGTTAGAACTCACACTTGAGGCCGCTTCTCCCCCTTCACCTTCGACCAGTTTTTTCGCTTCTTCCCGGCTCATGGTCTGGAGAACACCGGTAAAAAGGACCCTTTTGCCCGCCAGCTTGCTTTTGATGGCTTTCTTCTTTTCCTGGACCCTGACCCCGTACTTTTTCAGTTTTTCTATCTCATCGATGTTCTTCTTCTGCCCGAAAAAAGTGATTATACTCTCGGCTATTTCAGGCCCGATCTCATTTATGGCCGTAAGTTCGTCGAACGTGGCTTTCTCTATTTTTTCCAGGGAACCGAACTTTTCCGCCAGGAGGGTTGCGATATGCTTGCCTGCGTTTTTTATTCCGAGTCCGAAAATAAACCTTCCCAGCGTCACGTCCTTCGACCTTTCTATAGCTCCCAAAAGGTTTTCCGTCTTTTTCTCTTTCCATCCTTCCAGGGGCAGGACGTCTTCGCGTTTAAGAGTGTACAGGTCGGAAATGCTCTTAATAAGCCCTGTCTCGTAAAAAAGTTCGACCGTTTTCTCGGAAAAACCGTCTATATCCACGGCACCTTTACTGGCATAATGGATTATCGTCTCTTTCACCTGCGCCGGGCATGCCAGGCCGGCCTGGCAGCGGTAAAAAACGTCTTCTTTTTCGACCGGCACGCCGCAGCTGGGGCACTTTTTCGGCATGTGGAACTCTTTTTCCTTACCCGTCCGCTTGCCCTTGACCACTTCGGAAATATACGGGATGACGTCACCGGCTCTCTCCACCTTCACGTAATCACCTATCTTTACTCCGAGTTTTTTGACCTGGTCCATGTTGTGCAGCGTCGCCCGGGAGACCGTAACCCCTCCGACTTCAACGGGTTGCAGCAGGGCCAGGGGAGTAAGGACTCCTGTCCTTCCGACCTGGACGACAATGTCTTCGATCCTTGTGACCTCTTTCCGGGGTTCGAATTTGTAAGCAACAGCCCACCTGGGATTGGTCGTCCTGCGGCCCATCTTCTCCTGAAGATCAAAGTCGTTGACCTTTATGACCACACCGTCTATCTCGTAATCAAGGTCATCCCTCTTTTTTTCCAGATCATGGTGGTACGAAATCGCCTCTTTTATGTTGCGGCAGTATTTTACGTCCGGCGATATGTTGAACCCGTAGTCCTTGAGCATTTTCAACACGTCTTTCTGGGTCTTCGGCATCTCTTCCGAGTAATCCAGTATCCGGTAACAATGGACATGCAGCTTTCTCTGCCCCGTGACCCTGTAATCCAGCTGCCGCATGGAACCCGCGGCCGCGTTGCGGGGATTGGCGAACGTATCTTTGCCGAGCTCGGTCTGTTTCTTGTTGAGCTCATTGAAATCCTTTATGTGCATCATCACTTCTCCGCGCACCGCAATACGGGCGGGAGCTTTTTTACCCTTTAGCTCTCTGGGGACATCCGGGATCGTCTTAAGGTTAAGGCTGACATCCTCCCCGGTCGTCCCGTCCCCGCGGGTCGAACCCCTTGAAAACCTGCCGTTCTCGTAAACCAGCTCGATGCTCAGTCCGTCAAGTTTAGGTTCGCACATGTATTCTACCGCGTGTTCTGTTTCTTTCGCGCAAGTTTCGTCGAAATGGACCGCGGCTTTCTCGTTGTTTATGCTTTCGAGGCTCAGCATCGGGGCGGTATGTTTGACCTTCACGAACTTGTCCGGAATAGCTGATCCTACAGTCTGCGTGGGAGAATCGGGAGACACGTATTCAGGGTGTTTTTTCTCCAGACCCTTCAGCTCCTTCATCAGTTCATCGTATTTGCCGTCGGAGATCTCAGGCTTCCCCTCGATGTAATAAAGGCGGTTATGTCTCTTTATCTCTTTCCCGAGCCAGTCGATCTTCTTTTTTAATTCCTTCTTTGGCATATCGTCTCCTCTACCGGCTTACGCCCGTAGTACCCATTCCCCACACGGAAGTGTGGGGTTATCGCCTCAACGATTTCGTCAGCTTTTCCAAGGGTTTCGCGTTCAGCACGTCGTCCTTTTCCACCCAGCCTCTCCTGGCGGTTATGACCCCGAACACCAGCTTATCAAGCTGTTCCACCGTATGCGCGTCGCTCGAAATGAGGAATTTCACGCCGAGCTCTTTCGCCCGTTTGCAATGGACGTCGTTAAGATCCATCCTTTCCCCGTGCACGTTGACTTCCATGTAGATATTCTCCTCGGCCGCTTTCCTGAAGATCTTGTCAAAATCAACTTTGATCGGCGTGCGGGTGGTGATAAGCCTGCCCGAAGGATGAGCCAGGGCGTTAACGTATCTATTGTCTATGGCCTTTAGGATCCGGCCAGTCTGTTCCTTCTGCTCAAGGGAAAAACGGGAATGGATAGAGGCGATCACGATGTCCAGTTCTTTTAATACAGAATCTTTCAGGTCGAGCGTGCCATCCGTAAGAATATCCACTTCGATACCGGTAAGTATCTTGATACCTTTTATCTTTTTATCCGCCTTGCGTATCCTTTCTATATGCTTTAAGAGCCGCTTTTCGTCAAGCCCCTTAGCTACACGGACCAGTTTTGAGTGTTCGGTCACGGCGATATATTCGTATCCCTTCTTTTTGGCCGCTTCGGCCATTTCCTCTATAGAACCGCGTCCGTCGGACTCGGTCGTATGCAGATGCAGGTCTCCTCTGATATCTTTTTCGCTGATAAGTTTTTCGGGAAGAGTCCCTTTCATGGCCGC
This sequence comes from Candidatus Omnitrophota bacterium, assembly GCA_049643885.1. GTDB lineage: Bacteria > Omnitrophota > Gorgyraeia > Tantalellales > Tantalellaceae > JBARQV01. Next base: position 96,619 of record JBARQV010000029.1, read on the forward strand.
TTCTATCTCGCCGCGGTTCTCGCGAAGTTCGGGCGGGATCAAGTCCATTCCCAGCTTCCTGTAAACTTCTTCTTCGGTCTTTCCGGCGACCATCTTTTCCTTGCCTGCCTTCGTAACGGAGAATACCCCGTATTCACTGACTTTGTAACCCTTAGCCTTTGCTATTTTTCTCACGGCAACGTTGTGATCTTTCGACCCGGTGAAATACTGCAAGGCCGCTCCGAACCTTGAACCCTCGATGACTCTGAGATCCACCTGGGGGCCATTCTTCAGGCGGATACTGGATTTGGTCGGGCCTTTAGCGATAACGTCTTCGACCCCGGGGAACTTGACGAAATAATCCATCGCTTTCCTGCTGTCTTTCGCGGCGGCAAGTATATCCAGGTCCCCTATGGTCTCTCTTCCTCTCCTGAGACTGCCCGCCTTCTCTAACTTTTTGAAATTTTTGGATCTTTTAAGATAAGCCATGAGCTTATCCACGTATTCACTGGCCTCGGGAAGCAGCATGCGGCCTTCCCTCTCTTTATAATGCCCTATCGCGGCCAAGAGCTTTTCCTGGGTCTTGGCGCCCATTCCTTCTATGCCTTCCAGCTTTCCTTTTTCACACGCGTTCCTCAGGTCGTCCACGTTCTTTATCCCCAGCTCATCCCTGAGTTTCTTGAGCTTCTTGGGGCCGAGGCCGGAAAGGTTCAGCATGTCCAGGAACTCCGGGGAGAACACTTTCATCAGGTCCTCGAACTGCTTGAGCTTGCCCGTCTCGATCATTTCGATGATCTTTTCTTTCAGGTCCTTGCCGATACCGGGTATGTTGCCGATCGCGGAAGGATCCTGCTTGTAAATATCATTAAGTTCCTGGGACAGTCCGGTGATGTTCTGGGCGGCAGTACGGTAAGCGCGGATCTTGAACACATTTTCATCCTTAAGCTCAAGTATGTCCGCTATCTTAGAAAAAATACCCGCGATTTCGCTGTTCGTCATAATACACCTCCCATATTTTATCACAAATTGCACCGTTTGCGAAATTGTTAGGGAAAGTGCCTGTCCCCCGATCACCAGTATGATATAATTGTCGCATGGGTATTATAACCATCGCTTTTGATGACGGTTACAGGGAAACTTTTGAATCCTGCGCTGAATTCCTTACCAGGAAAGGCATCCGGGCCACTTTTGCCGTTCCGGTTTCTTTTATAGGACAAGAACTTGAAAACAGGCCGGTCATGGACACCAGCCAGATCGATCACCTTATAAAAAACAACCACGAGATCGCTTCGCACACATCGACTCACCGGAACCTCCTTGACGTATTTAATACCGGGGGAGAGGAAGCCGTCAAAGCGGAGATGAAAAGCTCCAGGGAGATGCTCGAGAAGACTTTCGGGATCAAAATAGAGTCGATGGTTTTCCCCTTCATAGAAGCAAACCACGATCCTTATCTTCGCCACCTGGCTTCTGGATACTATAATTCATCCCGGATAACTACCGAAAAGACGGCTTTTAACCGGTTGCCTGTGACCGACCCTTTTTCAGCGATCGGTGTGGCATTTACGCGTGACGTTCCCATAAAAGAATATGAAAAACTAGTGGATATCGCAAACGAATTCGATCTCTGGCTAATAGAGGTCTTTCATCTGGTTTCGGGAAAAAACACAAAAAGCGCCCATCGTGACGACCCTTATAGATTTTTCACCCAAATAGAAGATTTTAAACACCACGTAGACTATATCCTTTCCAAAGGCACCAAAGTACATCCCCAGAAAAATGTCATAAAGCACTTATAATATAGTAATGCATAATATATCTTGCCGTTATTATTGACGAAAGGGAAATACTCGGTATACTTTTAAAAAGGAAGGATTACGGGTATATGCCTGAATTGTTTTCAAAAAAAGGCTTCACTCTGGTTGAAGTCATGATAATCGCTTTTGTGCTGGCTATCTTAACGGCAATAGCAATATCCACATATTCGAATGTCAGCGAAAACGCGCAAAAATCAGTGTGCCTGCTCAACCAGAAGACCATATACGAAGCCGCGGTTCTATTTGAACTCGGCGAACCTGATTCTCTCATAAATAAAGGCCAACAAGGGCGGTTGAACACCCTCGTTGACAGGGGCTATATAAAAAATCAAAAGATGTTTGAATGCCCGTCAAGTACTATCGAAGATTTTGACGACTATCTCCTGGTATTTTCCGGCAATGACCTGGTTGACGTCGATTGCGAGACCAGGGCAGAAGAACACGTCTGGCCGGAACCGGATTGATCACACCCAGATATTATGCATATAACTTTAATAGCTCCTCCCTGGTATTTTAAAGATGAAGACGAAGCCAGGGAATCCCTTTCTCAAAATCTAGGTCTAGGATATATAGCAGCTTACCTGAGAAATCATGGACATCAAGTACTAATAATCGATGCTTTAGCTTATGGTAAGGACCGTTTTTCCAGACTCAATATAGGGAAACAAACGGTTTGTCAAAAAGGTCTTTTGCCAAAAGATATCACCAACTTAATACCCGCGAACACAAATCTCATTGGAATATCCATTCCTTTTAGCAACATGGCCCATGTTGCTAAAGAACTTAGCGCGGCTATAAAAAACCGTTTTCCTAAAATACCCCTGGTATTAGGCGGAGTATATCCCTCTACTTCGCCACAAAAAGCTTTAACCGCAGATGTAGATTACCTGGTGCGTGGAGAGGGTGAAATCCCTATGCTCAACTTAGCGAATAAGCTAGAACCCGAAAATATTAAAGGATTATTTTTTAGAAGCAAAAGCGGTTTAGTTGACAATGGGCAGTCAGAAGTTATCTCTAATCTTGATGACATACCTTTTCCAGCACGTGATTTAATGATGATGAATGAATATTTGGAGTTTTCCCCTCGGAGAGAAAGAGGAAAACGGACTCTTTCCATAATTACATCCCGGGGTTGTCCGTTTGATTGCAATTTCTGTTCGGTTCATCCGGTGTGCGGCTATAAATGGCGCGCTCGGAGCCCCGAAAATGTTATAGCTGAAATCAAAGAAGGAATGGAAAAATACAAGGTTAACCATGTGGAATTCGAAGATGACAATCTAACCTTAGATATAGACAGAGCAGCGGCAATATTTGACAGCCTGATAGCTCTTCCTGAAAAGATAACCTGGTCAGCCCATAATGGAGTAAGAATCGATCGGTTAGATGAGCAGCTGATAAAAAAATTTAAAAAATCCGGGTGTTTGCGCCTTAACTTGGCGGTAGAAAGCGGAAATAAAGAGCTGCTTGATAAAATGAATAAGAAATTAGATTTAAAAAAAGTTGAAGAAATAGTAAAAATTTGCGGTAAATTAGGAATATATACTTCAGCTTTTTTATTAATAGGTTTTCCCGGGGAAACTAAAGAAAGCTTCAAAGAAACAATAAAGTTTGTTCGAAAATTAAAACGTTTAGGCTTAAGTAAAACATCTCCTTTTATTGTAAATCCCTATCCCGGGACTAACCTTTATGAGTATTGCAAGATTAATAATTATCTAAAAGCGGACGCAGAAGAGCATATTTATTTTTTAGATGATTATGTGGGTATTACTACTGAAGATTTTAGTGAAAAAGATGTAATTGAATGGTGGCATGAAGCCTTTAATTTAAACTATCCAGCTAGTAAATATTTTAAAAAATTGAAAATATTGAAGGGTATGATAAAAAAACTTTTGCCTTCAAAAATTCAAAATAAGCTTTGGAGTTTAGCTAACAGGTTTTTTTCAAGATTTGGCAAATAAAGCCTGCATAGCAAGTTTACTCGAAGTTTTCAGATCAATCGATCACACCCAGAAATTCCTGTCCAAACAGCGGTACCCGACCGCCTCAGCTATATGATGCGTTTCGATCGACTCAGAGGACTCCATATCGGCTATAGTCCTCGATATCCTGAGGATCTTGTCATAGGCCCTGGCGCTGATGCCAAGCTCGAGGATAGCGGTCTTTAATATCTCTTTCGCTTCGTCCGTAAGAACGCAGAATTCCTCGATTTCCCGCGAATCCATATAAGCATTGCAGGTTAAATGGACAGGTTTATGCTTAAGCCTCTTTTCCTGGATCAGCCTGGTAGTGATCACCCGCTCCTTGATCGCAGCGGACTCTTCGCCGCTCCTCCGCTGTGAAAGTTCCTTGTAGTTCAGCCGCGGCACTTCAAGATGAATATCGATCCTGTCAAGAAGAGGCCCGGAGATCTTTGAAAGATAACGCTGTATCTGATGAGGAGTGCAGCGGCACTGCTTGTGCGAATCAGTGAAATGTCCACAAGGACAAGGATTCATCGCGGCGATTAAAATAAATCGTGAGGGATAACACACGGCGCACTCTACCCTTGTTATAGTGATCTCTCCCGATTCCAAGGGCTGGCGCAGGGTTTCAAGGACATCTCTGCGAAATTCGGGAAATTCGTCGAGGAAAAGAACGCCATTATGAGCCAAAGTGATCTCTCCAGGACGCGGATAGGAGCCGCCGCCGACCATAGCGGCATAAGATATAGTGTGATGCGGCAAACGAACAGGGCGTTGATATATAAGGCCGTCTTTTAAAAGCCCAACGATACTATAAATTTTCGTTATTTCTAAAGCCTCTTCTCCTGTTATATCCGGAAGGATCGAGGGAAATCTTTTCGCAAGCATACTCTTGCCCGCACCCGGAGGCCCTATCATAAGTATGTTATGGCCTCCGCTTGCCGCGACTTCAATGCCTCTTTTTACATGTTCCTGCCCTTTAACGTCATGGAAATCAAAACTATAGCTTTTGGACTTCCTGGGGCGTTCCTCTATCTTTACTGCCTCGAGCTGCTTTATCCCTTTGATATGATCTACCACCTGTCTCAGTGAACCTGCACCGTATACATCTATTTCTCGGACATTTGCGGCTTCATGCGCGTTCACTCTTGGCACAATGAAATTATTACACGTATCTTTTAATGATATTGCCAGCGGTAGTGCTCCGCGAAAAGATTTAAGCCGTCCGTTCAGGGAAAGCTCCCCGCAAAAGAGGAGACCATCGAGCTCTTCCTGGTTAATAATCCCTGTTGCCGCGAGAATGCCTACCGCGATCGGAAGATCGAACCCCGCCCCTCCCTTCTTCACGCCCGCCGGCGAAAGATTTACTGTTATTTTACTCACGGGAAATTTATATCCGGTATTGGTGATCGCTGACCTTATCCTGTCGCGGCTTTCCCTTATTGAAGCATCGGGAAGACCCACAACTGAAAAAGAAGGAAGGCCGTTGGCTACGTCCACCTCAACATCAACAGGATGAGCATCCACCCCCATGATGTACCCCGAACAGACTTTTGATAGCATGATCTACTCCTTTATAATAATCGCATTCTTTACATGCCGCAGGATCTTAAGTTCACCCATTTGATCAAGGTTTATTGAAATCGCGTCGATCCTGCACGGAACACCGCACAACCCCCGTCTTTTTAAATAAAACTGGCAATTCCTGAGTATATGCTTTTGTTTCTTCCTTGTTATAGAGGAAAGCGGCGAGCCGAATTTTTCGGAAATACGCGTTTTTACTTCAAAGAAGACCGTGCAGCTTCTTTGCGTTGCTACAATATCGATCTCTCCAAAAGGCGTAGTAAAATTCCTATGCAGTACTTTATATCCTCTTGAAGTCAAGAATTTTTCGGCTATTCCTTCGCCGAGTTTTCCGATACCTTGATTCGTCCGACTCACCGCCCCCTCCCTTATTTTTCGCTGTAGCTTTCCAGGATCAACTCCTCGAGACCTTTGCGCATCTCTTTGGTAGTCGGATGAAACGTGTCATACCACTTCCCGTCGCGGCCCTGTTCGCTCGGCATGCTTACGAAAAGCCCGTTCTTACCTTCAACGACTTTCAGGCCTTTGACCAGGAACGCGTCCAGGATCAAAAGATCACAGAAAGCCTTTATCGCTCCTTCTCCTTCCAGATGGTGCATCCTCTCGACCTTGATGATCGGTTTCCTTTCCATGGTAACACCTCCTTTCGCGTTTCCATGCGTCGTATATCATGACCAGCATCTTCGCGTTCTTCGTATCCATGATCCACTTCGCGCCCATTAAAAGGCACGCCACAAGGAACTGAAGAAAATACTTCGGGAATACGAAAGATAGAGCAAGGGCGGACATTGCTCCTGCGAACCATAAATTATTTTTAACAATATTAAATATTTTCCTGAATATGTCCTCGATGTCCCGTTTTTTTAAAACTTCATGGCTCTCGGCAAGCAGCTTCCTGCACCTTGTGCATTCGGCAATATGTCCCTCTACCCAACCCCTGTCTTCCTCCGGGAGGACCCCGGCCAGGTATTCGCTCAATATCTCTTCACTCAGGCATATTCTTCTGTTCATCTCTTCCCCCACCATGGAAGACAACTTTTCTTTTCAAATTCTTCCATAAAATCTTTATTCCTTTATATAGGGTTCCAATGCCTCGCGGATCTTATCTTTTGATCTTTTTATCATCGTACCCACGGTATTTTCGGGTATGTTCATGATCTGCGCTATATCCTTCTGCGTTTTTCCGTCATAAATGTTCAGCTTCAGCGCGAGCTGCTGCCTGGGGTTCAACCCGGATATTTCCTTCTCCAACATCTCTTTCAGTTCATTGGATTCGATATTTTTTTCTGTATCGAATTTCGCCGAAGGCAAGACCGCGCCCAGGGTCAACCAGGGCTTGTCTCTATTTATCTCCTCATCAAGTGAACACGCACCCCTTTCAGTCCTGAAAGTCTTACTTTTACAGTAATTAAAAGTCTTGTTCAAGGCCATGATCACCAGCCATGCCTCGACGCAAGAGATGTCCCTCACCCCGGCAAGCTTGCCCTTCTCCCATATAGAAAGAAATATCTCCTGGACAATATCATGAAATTCCCCTCCGGGAAGCCTCACGTTGAGCTTTTTAAGTTTGGACCTGACACTCCTTGTGACAAGCCCCTTGTACCGCCGGACAAACTCATTCCAGGCAACATGATCATTATCAATGCATTTTTGTATAAGCTGCTCCGTCGTCATGGAGATCATTTTACTATAAATTTGTAAAAATATCAATAAATATTTTGTTATTAATCAAATCTCATGGTAAATAATACACGGATAAAAGCTCAAGTCTTTTAATAGTAGTTTTTTACTGCGCGGGGAGGCGGGCCATTTAGGTTTTCTGCCAGATGTTTTCCTTCAAGCGTTTCATTCCTTTCATCGCCGTTTCAATCGGAACGGTTTGCTTGAGATGTATATCTATCTCATCCTTGCCCTCCTCTAACGGACTTGACTCTATTATGTAGCCGCCCAGCTTTAGGTGGTCAATAAGATGACTTAGAAGAACCTGATAATCGGGAACGTGTTCAAGGATATCCTGTAAAATGATCGCCCCGTAAGTGCTTTTTATGCATCCAATAGGATCAAGTTTGCCGTTTACAACCGGTGAAATAAAATTTAAATTTTTCAAACCCCGCCGCCCAGCCCGAAAACGAGTAAATGCCTCTTGAATGATATTAATCTCGAGATAATCAACTTCAAAACCGCGTTCAGCAAGTTCTATAACATTATTGCCGACACCAGCAGCATAATCTAAAACTCTTCCTACGTCCGGAGCAAGAAAGTCGAGCTTTGTCCAATACGGATGGGATGCGTTACAAAATAAATGGCTATAGCTGCATCTATAAAACCACGCTAACTCATTTATATCTTTAGGTGCATGCCATTTAAATTCGCTTCTATAATGAGTCATCGTCCTTGGCTTCCTGATCAACCTGTCATAAAGATGTTCTCTTGATAGGCCGGTAAAAATCAATAAATCATCAATGACCGAATTATACCCCGGATCCGAAACCATCTTTTCAGGAAGCCCCTCGTCTAGAACCCAATCATCAAGTACTATTATGCGGAG
>JBARQV010000030.1:0-3658 GCA_049643885.1 Candidatus Omnitrophota bacterium
AATTGGAGCACACAAGCCCTGAGGGCAAGCCACGAATCCTCCACGCTCATAGATTCGCCGGCCCTCGCCCGGGAGAAACTCTCCCGCGTCAGGAACCTCCCCCTCGAAAAAGACCGCCTCGCCCGGCAGGAAAAGCTCGAAGAGCTTAAGGCACCGCCGCCTTTACCCAAAGACACCCTTATACCGCTCCCTAAGGCGCTCCTCGAGGATAAGAACCTGCTCCCCAGATTGTTCTCAAAGCGGGAAAAACGGGCCTTCGATGCGTATTTTCTGGTTATACTAAGGGGCTATACAGTGGGAAGGGGAAAGCTTCCTGAAGAATTCCCCGTCTCCGTGGATAAGCTGGCGGATGAGCTGGAGTTTCCCAAAACCTGGGCCGAGAAAAAGTACAGATGGCACGCGGTAACCAAAATACTGCGTAAACTTAGAGATAAATACGGTCTTATCGAAATAGAGCCCCAAAAAGGGATTGAAGAATGGGTGTCTATAAACAAGCTCCCCGGCGATACCTTCCCGGTAAAGCTGGAGTTTTTCAAAGCCGATTTCCTTAACTCGAAAACATATACCGCCAAATACGTCTACCTTATAAAAGCTTTGCTTAAAGCGGAGGGCAAAACCCTCGATTCATATACAAGAGAAGAGCTTGCGGAAAAATACCATATAAGCAGGGCATCGTTATTCCGCGGACTAAAGGAACTTAAATAGGGACTGTCCCCGTACCTATTTCAAGAAAGGAGCTAACATGGACGAAGGCGGTTTCCTGTTAAAATTCAATGATAAAGAAATAACCCACTGCCACGCGGTAAGCATGGATTACGACAGATGGCAGTATACAGTAAATAATACAGATACCAAAGAACTCCCGGATGATGTTAAAAGCGTGACTGTGGTGGTGGAGCATCCTTAGTAGCTGTCATCCCGGACGAGGCCGAAGGCCGAGATCCGGGATCTATATTTTTTAGGTGTTTAAGGGATAGGCGAAATTAGGGTGCGGGGCTTTTTGGGAGTTTTGGCGGTAGGTGAGTAGTGTTATAATGTAGTGGGGTGGATGTTGGATTTGGGCGTTTTGGAGTGTAGAGAAGGTTTTATAGGTGTTTTGGTTGATAATTGACTCTTGATCCTATTTTTTAAATAAATCTAGGTATTCTTTCAATATAAAAAATTGATTTCGTTTTGAGGGGTCTTTTCTTTCGAGAATCCCTTTCTTGAGTAATTCCTGTATTAAGGTGTTTGCGGTATTAAAAACAACATCGAGTTCTTTACTCGCCTGATTAATATTTGTAATTGGATTGGAAAACATGTAAAGCAGAAGTTTTTTAGCAAGATTTCGCCTTCTTCCCAAAGTATCAATAACATTTTCATATTTCTCTCTAAGAGTAATGATACTTTTAAATGTTGCAATTCCTTTTTTAGAGGTTTCAGTAACTGCTGATAGAAAAAACTTTATCCATTGCTCTATATCGCTGGAGCTTCTAACCATATTTAATGAATCATAATAGGCTCCGCGGTTTTTTTCAAAAAAATCAGATATATATAAAGTGGGCAACGACAAAACGTTGTTATAAATAAGTTGCAAGGTAATTAAGAGCCTTCCTATCCTTCCGTTGCCATCCAGGAAAGGATGTATGGTCTCGAACTGATAATGTGTTAAGGCTGTTTTTATGAGGATCGGCAGACTCAGGGCATCATTATGCCAAAATTTTTCCAGATCGCTCAAAAGCGCAGGAACCTCTTCGGGGTGGGGAGGAATAAAGAAAGCATCTTTTAAACTTGATCCACCGATCCAGTTTTGAGTTTTTCTTATTTTTCCAGGCTGCTTTTCCTGGCCCCTGACACCGGAAAGGAGAGTTTTATGAGCATTTTTTATTAGCCTGATACACAGAGGCAGCTCTTTTAATTGCTCAATAGCATGCCACATGGCCTTTATGTAATTATGGACCTCCTCCCAATCGTCTCTTTTTTCAGGCAAGATCTGACTTTCAGGCAAAATAGCTTCCTCGATCTCTGTTTGCGTTCCTTCTATTTTGCTTGAAGTAGTGGCCTCTTTTAGTACGTGCATTTTTATAAAAAAGTCAATATCGGGTATAAAATTAGAATAAGAATTTAATTCCCCGAGGAACTTTACGGCCTCTTCAAGTGAAACTGTGATATTCTTATCTTTCCATTCAAGCTTGGTGTTGATGGAGGAGGGGGTAAAGCTCTCGTATTTATAGTCTTTTTTGAAGAAATGTTTCTTATAAATCCCTGCTTTAAACATCAGTTTTTCCCTCCCGTTAAACTTGAAATAACGCTAATCCTTATTTCAAGTTTATACTATAAGTTGAAATAAGTCAATCTCTTATTTCATGTTTTCTCTCTACTTATATAGACAACTTTTTCCCTAAAATCCTTTCAAATTTTTTTAAAGATCTTGTACCGGGTTCATCGAACGAAGTTCTGGAACCCGGTACACTTCTTAAGTTCGTATTTCATATTTTCGTAAATTAAGTTATGTAGTAAAATAGGTTTATATAAGGAAAAGGGCCAAAACCCCACCGTTTTTGTAGAACTTAAGTTCGTAAGCGGTATAATCATATTGTCATTCCCGCGAAGCCCCTTGTCATCCCGCCTGTCCGCCGTAGCTTCAGCGAAGGCGGAAGCCGAGGGATCTTCCCACCCTTGTCATTCCGAGCATAGTGAGGAATCTGGTTTCGTACGGTTTTATAGGTGTTTTGGTTGATAATTGAATTGCTTTAGCCGTGATGAAACCCTATCCTGCGCTTCGGCTTTTCCTCAACAGGCGGTTCAATTAATTGCTGGATCGCTTCAAAGATCGCCTGAATTTCTGCGTCATGCTTTTCAATTTTGCCCTCCAGCTCTTTTAGTTTATAAAACAGTTCTTTATGCGCAAACATAATTTCTTTGACCCTGACAAAAACCCTCATAATAGCGATATTAACCTGTATTGCTCTCTTGCTGTTTAAAACACTGGACAGCATAGCAACACCCTGTTCTGTAAAGGCATATGGTCTGCGCCTTAAGCCCATCTTCTCAGAATTGGAGGTCGCAATTTGCGACCTCCAATTTTCCAGCTCCTCCTTATTCAATTGAAACATAAAATCTTCCGGAAAACGCTCAATATTCCTTTTTACCTGCTCATTTAACCGCTTAGTAGACACCTTATATAGCCTGGCCAGATCCTTGTCCAGCATTACATTTTTACCTCGGATTCTGTATATCTTTTTCTTGATTTTCTCTACTGAAATAATCTTTGTCATTGATAACCTCCTTGGTTTTTACCTTCTACTTATATAGACAACTTTTTCCCCAAAATTCTTGCAAAAAAAATGTCATTCCCGCGCAAGCGGGAATCTATGATAGAATAGGGCTATGAACCCACCCAAAACACGCCGAATTTCAGCCGTAATCGCCCTTATTTGCCTCGTTCTTGTCGCCCTGGCCCCAACCATCACCCCTGTATCCGCCGCCGAAACCCACCCGGCCCAGGTCCTGGACATCTCCGACCGCGCTTACGAACCGGCTGTCATCAGCCTAATAGACAATGCCAAAGAATCCATCGTCATCTCCATGTACATGATAGTCCCTTCAGAAAAAGGCCCCATGGCGCGCTTGATGAAAGATCTCGAAGAAGCCCTCGAAAGGGGCGTCTCCGTAGAAA
>JBARQV010000031.1:0-95446 GCA_049643885.1 Candidatus Omnitrophota bacterium
GTACTATAAGTAATTCCTGTCTTCCGGGCTAACTGCTCTTGTGATAATTTATATCTTTTTCGCAATTCTTTAATATTTTTCTCCAACATAAAAATTAACCTTTCTTCATTATATTGATAACAATTAAATGTTATTTTATCACTTTTTTGTCTGTTATACAATTAGAAAAAGCTTGGCCTTATAAAAGACTACGGAAAACCGTTTTTGGTCAGGTTCTGGGATTAGCTGCTGCTTCAGATTCTTGTTTGATCGTGCCGTTGAGTCATTGCTGCGCCGTCTAAAAACGGTTGCAGCAGAGGGGCGTTATTTCGTGTCTGGGGAGCGCTTTTTTCGCACGTTATAGATTGCCACGCTCCTCGCTCTGTTAGAAAAAATTTTCTAACAGAGCTCGCAATGACGAAATTCGAGATTAGAAATTGGAAATTAGAACAACTGCCTACCTCCCCACCTTCCTCACCACCCCCGCCACTATGAAGCAGGCGAGGCCGATGAAGACGAGGACGTTGTCCCATGCGGGGATTATGTCGAAAGCCGACATCAGTAAAAGTATGATACCTGTACCGGTCAACGGCGCAGTGATAAATGTTATCTTTTTCTTATCCATAACTCCTCCAATTCGTTTTCATTTTTTCCAGGAGATCGGTGAAAGTGCGATAAACACGGTATAGATCTCCAACCTTCCCAAGAGCATGCAGGCAACCAGGATCCATTTTCCCGGTAACGGTATCCAGGCATAGTTTTCCGCAGCCCCAACGCCCGAAAGACCGGGGCCGATGTTACACATCGTCGCTACCACAGAGACGACCGCAGTGGTGAAATCCTCTATCAAATAACTCATTGCCGCTGAGAAAATAACAAAACACCCCAGAAAAAGCGCGATAAAACCCAGGATATTCATTACCTGCTTGTCCTCCATCGCCTTGCCGGCTATTTTTATGGGCGAGATTATCCTTGGCTGGATGATGGTCTTTATCTCACGAAGGGCCGTTTTTATAAAGACCATTATCCTTACCATTTTTATGCCTCCGCCGGTCGACCCGGCGCACCCCCCGAAGAACATGAGAACGACAAGCATGAAGCGGATAAAGTTAGGCCATATGTCAGAATCGGCCGTGGAGTAGCCGGTAGTCGTGGTTATTGATACGACCTGGAAGGTCACGTATCTGATGATGCCGTAAGGGGTTAGCACCTTTGCCTGTTCAGTATCTATTTTTTCTATAAGCTGCTCAGCGGAAAGCGGTTCGCTCCGGTAACTCATCCTTATCTGTTCCGCCGGGGCGATGCCCCCCATCTTGAGGGCGATCACGCCGAGCAAGATCGCCATGAGGAGGACGCCGGCGTAAAAATGAAACTCGCGGTTGCTTTTTACAAGGTCGAATTTCCCTGAAAAAAGGACCCTGTAATGGATGACAAAATTTATACCCGCAAAGAACATGAAGATTATCACTACCCAGTCGATGTAGCTGGAGTTGTAAGAGCCGATCGAGCCGTTCCTTGTGGAAAAACCGCCGGTCGCCATCGTGCCGAACGCGTGACAAAACGAATCAAAGGCACTCATGCCGCCAAACTTGAGAAGTATGACCTCGGCAAGTGTTAGGACAGCGTATGCTCCCCACAATATCTTGGCGGTCTGGGCAAGGCGCGGGTGCAGGCGTTCCGCGGTCGGCCCGGGAACTTCACCCCTGAACATCTGGTAACTGGCGATACCGAAAGCCGGCAGTATGGCCAGTGCGAGAGTGACGATCCCCATCCCCCCCAGCCAGTGGGTCAAGCTCCGCCAGAACAGGAGCCCCCGGGGCACTATCTCGACGTTTTTGATGATGGTAGCGCCGGTCGTCGTGAAACCGCTCATGATCTCAAAATACGAGTCAGTGAACGCGCGCAGGAAGGTGCCCGAGGTAACGGCGTCCGCGTTTGACAGGAAATAAATCACAAGAGGTATCGAACCAAACAGCGTTAAAATGATCCAGCCGAAGGTCACGATGGCGAATCCGTCGCGTATGCCGTTACCGACCAGTTCCCTGTTGCCTATCGCTTTAAGGAGATTTCCGAATATAAAGGAAGAAATTATGGCGATGATGAACCCCATCAATCTAGGGTCAAAGAATATATCCGGGAATATTCTGGGCTGGATCTCGAAAAAAGCTATCCCCGCGGGGATAAGCAGGATCAAGGCCAGGATCTCCAGGAGTTTTCCGACTGAGTAGGTTATGAATTTCGGGTTCATTCGCTCACAGGGGGGTTGAACAGTTTATGGACCCATTTAAGGGTTTCTTTGCGGCAAAAGATAATGGCTTCGTCGTCTTTTTCTATGATCGTCCCGCCCCAGGGAATGATCACGTTCCCTTCACGGATGATGCAGCCGATGATGACCGACTTCTTGAACTGTTTTTCAAGGTCCTTGAGAGACTTGCCCGCGGCGGAGCTGTGCGCACCGACTCTGAGGCGGATGACCTCTGTGTCGGTGGATTTAAGTTTCAGGTAAGTGCCTATGGAGACCGTTTGTATTCTCTCTATTATGTCGTTCAGCGTGATCTCGCGGGTGTTGATAACGTGATCCAAGCCGATAGAATCGAACAGGCCGCTGTAGCGGTCGTCTTCCCTGATCGCGATGACCATCTTGGCGCCTTCGGCTTTGGCCAGAAGGCATGACATGATGTTGTCTTCGGGGTCATCGCCCGCGGCGATGAAACAGTCAGCGTTTTTGACGTTGATCTCCTCCAGGACGCTTGAGTCGGTACTGTCGCCTTGGAACACGTCGACTCCCTCCAGGATCGAGGCGGCCATGTGGCCGTGGCCGGGATCGGGATCGGCCAAGACTATCTTCTCGGCCAGCGGCTTAAGGGCCTCGGCAAGGTGTATGGCCGTCAGCGAGCTGCCGCCGACTATGATCTTATCCATTTTAACGGCCTTGCTGTTGATAAGCGTACGGAATGTCTCAAATGATTCTTTCGGCATAATAGCGACGATTTGATCTCCGGGCAGAAGCATTTGATCGCCCATAGGAGGGATATTTTTCCCATCGCGGACGATCACCACAAAAAGTATCGGATCTTCCCCGGCCAGAGCCTTTGCCTCCATCAGGGTTTTGTGGGCAATAGGCATGTTCTCGGATATACGGTAACCGCGAAGATATATCTGGTTGGACTGGAAATTGGCGGTTTCCAGCACGTTGGGCAGTTCCACGTACTGGAGGATCCTTTCGACGACGCCTCTTTCGGGTTCTATCACGCTTGTAACGCCTGTCTGTTCAAGACTGACATTGGGGATGTTTGCCGTGTAGATAGGTGATTTGATCCTGGCTATTCTTTTTTTGACGCCGTTCTGCATGGCAAAATTACAGGCCAAGAGGTTGGTTTCGTCGTTGCTTGTCACTGCAATTACCATGTCCGCCGTGGCAATGCCCGCTTCTGCCAGGACAGCGGGGCTGGAGCCTATACCCGGGACCACGAAGACGTCGAGTTTGCTGTTGACCTGGCCACAAAGCTCCTTGTCCTGGTCGATAACCGTTATCTGGTGGCCGAGGGCCGCAAAATATTCCGCCAGGTTGAACCCGACGTTTCCAGCGCCTACGATAATGATATTCATATTCCCTATTTTACTCTTGGGTGCTAGACAATTCAATATCAATTAAATATTAATTATATATTGTGTCCCCAAAATCAGCATGGTATACTCTCCTCATTGACAGTATCTCTGTTTAACCGATTTCAAAAAAGGAGGGATTTATGAAAAGGATACTGGGTTTGATAGTCCTGCTCATGGCGCTTGTTTTTACGCTGTCGGTTCTTGACTGCGAAGCAGCCAGGGGTTCGAAAACGGCCCCGCCGTTAAGCAAAGAACAGGTCATACAGAGCGCGAAGGATGCCGTCCAGGCCGGCGGCTGCGACCTTACGGCCGTGAACGTGACCTATGACGACGGAAACACCTTCTGGCAGGAAAGGCTTGCTTATATAACAAAGGATGTTTCGAAGAACCACGGGATACTTCCCCATGGTATCCTTAAGAATAAGGAATACCAGGTCGTCTATTTTGATTTTATTGAAAGCTCGCCGGTGAATGACGCTTGGGTGTTCGTGGATCCCAATACAGGCGACATCATAGCGATCTACGAAGAAAAGCAGTAGGTTTTCACAAAAAAAGGGACGGTTCGGAAAGATGCAAGAACCGCCCCTTTTTTATTTCCTCACGAAAACCACGTTGAAATCCTGTCCGATCCCCAGGTGATGGTAAACCCCGGTCAATCGGTCCGTATCAGGGTCGTATGTAAGTGTGTAGAAGCTGCCAGGGTAGCCGTGATCGCGCAGTTCGACAAACACAGTTACCTTTCCCGCTTTGGTGCTGGCTTCTGCCTTTGAAACGTTGACCGGCCGCGGATCAAGGTATGAGGCGTCTATTTTCCCGTTGACACTTATTTCACGGATGAGGAGAATATACCCGCCGTCGGGACGCACCCACCGCCCGGTAAGATGCCCGTAATCCGCCTGTCTCGGCAGCGCAAGGTAGATCGCGGACGCGGCCGCGCAAGCGAGAGCAAGGGCTGCCCCGACAATCCACATCCAACGGTGTTTTCCGCGTAAATAATCCATTGTTCTTATTTCCCGAATCGCCACCTGAAAGATACGTTGATGACGTTGGCGAACTGGTCGTAATCACCTGAGAGCCTTCTTCTGTCACCCGCGACAGTTTTGTCGATCGGCGCTTTTCCAAGGTCAACGAACGCCCAGTTCGCGTTTATTGTTATGTCTTTGTTCAGATCGTATTCCAGGCCCAGGGCGTATTTCCACTGCCTGTCGATAGCCATGTCCGGAAGCCTGTCATCTTTGTCCGTGGGGCTGCTGTCATACGATATGCCTGCTTTTAAAAGGAGTGTCTCAACGAGGCGGTAATGTACGCCGCCCCCTATCCTCCAGATATCGCGCCAGTTCCTTTCTATCAATGCGGTTTTCCCCGTATTTGTCGTTATCTGGGTCTTTTCCATGCTGCTCCAGTCCTGCCAGCCGGTATCCAGGAGAACAGCGAATTTATCCGTGATGTCTTGGTAAAGGCTGGCGGTTATGCTCATCGGAAGCGTGAGGCTTGTCAAGCCGTAGGTGTCTTCGAGCCCCAGAAAGTTCCAGATGGTGCCGATATTATCGAAATCGATATCGCCTTTCAGGTCAAAATCCACCCCGGAACGGTACATTACGCCTGCTCTTGTTGTCTTCCAGGGTTCAAGAAGGACTCCCAGGTTCCATCCAACGGACCAATCGTCGAGTTTTCTAAGTTTTATCTTTCCGTCGGGCTGGTTCGGCCGTATGATCCTCGGGTTAAACAGGGCTATTTCCTCGTTCATAAAGGCGTAATATATGTCTACCCCGCCTCCGACGCTTAGCCAATCCGCCAGACGCAGCGAGAGGACCGGGTCTATATCGACGATCGCGAGGAAGCTGTTCTGGATAAAGTAGCGACCTTTCCAGTTATCGTGGTAGTTTGCGCCGAGGCCCGCCGGCGCGTTAATGCTGAGCCCGGCATCTATCAGCGGGGAGAGTTTCTGGACGTAGTAAAATCCGCCCCCTGGATAGATGCCTCCGGCGCTGCCCCCGTCGCTCCCCCTGAAACTATTGTTTCCGTCAGAATGGAACTCGACGGATAGAAACGACAACTGGGCGCCCATGAGGACCTCGGACCTTTCCAGCCTTGCCATTCCCGCCGGGTTGAAATATGCAGTGGATGCGTCATTCGCCAAGGCCGCTTGGCCGGCTTCCGCTGTACCGGTGCTGGGTTGTCCCTGGTCGAGCGACAGGAATCCGCCCGCACGGGCTTCCGGCGCGCATAGCGCGGTCGGCAAAAATAACAAGAGCAGCACAAGAGCCTTTTTTGAGATCAAACGTGTCCCCCTATTTTTGTACCTTTTTCACCGCCGGGGGCGCCCAAGCTCCCTCGAGTACTGAGGCTTGCGGAGCGTAAAGGCGCATTGTCAGGTTGAACGGCCCCTCAGGAGCGGGCAGCCAGTTTGATTCTTTGTCTTTTCCCGGGTGGGCGTTCTGTATAAAAACATCCAGAGATCCGTCCGGATTGTACTTAATCTTATCGCGGTCACCGATAGTGTAACGATCGATCTTGTTGGCTACCTGGAACCCCTCGTTGTCATACAAGGTAACTGACCAGAAGGCATTTACAGGCGGTAGGTCCTTTTTGTCAAAATGAAGGACATAATCGTTCGCGCCGGTAAGCGGTTTGCCTTCGCTGTCGACTTCGGTCATCGGGTAGATCGCGTCCTCCGGCGGATTGGCACCGAGACCGACCATCGCGATGATGGCCCGTTTGAGATAATAGTTGCCATACACGCCCATAGTGTCTGTGCTTATCTGCCAGCCGTTCACTATACGCGCAAGGGTCTGTGATTTTGCATTCATGGTCTTTAAACCTTGGGTTTTGGCGTTTTCAAGGGCCTTTCTGACCCCGGGATTGGCCTCTCCGGAATGAAAGCTCTTTCCGGCTTCGATCCCTATGCGCCTCATCCTGGCGAGCATTGCCTGGTCGGTGATGTGCGGCGGGTTTACTTTCATGATCTCAGAGGCGTATTGAAAGTAGGCTAAGGCAGGCATCGAATTGGTCTGCCTGAGAGGAGGCGTTTTCATGTCAACGGCAGGGTCGATCTTGACCGGGGCCGGCTTCGGTTTTTTGCCCCACCTCGACAGCGGTGTTATTTTGAAACCGTCCTGCACTTTGTGTACAGCCTTGTAATCTTTAGGGCCGTTTGTTTGTGTGCGGCCTATGACCCAGACATAGGGGGTCGGCGAATCGATGCGCTGCACGCCGTTAGGCAGTTTTCCCCTCCAGCGTGGAGGGACAATGGCGTAATGCCCGGCCTTGGTCCCCGTGGAACGCTTGCCCGGGGCAGCAAAAGTGTCAGTCCACATATCCAGCATCTGGAGTAAATAGTAGCGGTCTTTTGTGTCCGGAAGAGAGACGATCATCGGCTCTTTAGTGATGTCCAGCCAGGCTATTGAGTACAGCGTGTCGAAATTCGGACGCACGACACCTCTGAAATCCGCGGGCGGGAATGTCCGTATATTGCAGAAAGTGTTCATTGGAGCGCGATTGTTTTTTTCATCGAGCTCGCTGTTTGTCATTTGCCGCCGGGTTATATCCATTATTGCAAGCGGGTAAAAGTAGATATAAGCTTCGGTGGCGATTTCGCCTGCTTCTTCTTTGCTTACTGCCGCGGCCCTGGTGTCGACCGATGGTTTCATAAGGGCGAACAGCCCGACAACTCCCGCGATCACGATAATGCTTCCAATAATAATTAAAATCTTCTTCATTTCATCTCCTTTTTCCTTATAATGAGCCCCGGCTTCCGCCGTGCCGATACTGGGTTGTCCCTGATCCACAGGTCAAATCTTTGGGGCGATGTCCACGACTATCTTTTTCAGCTTTCCCGTGAACTTGAACGGAACTTTATAGTCTTCGTTCACAGGCGTCGCGGTATCGCGCCCTACATCGAATGTTTCAGTGACCGAGAATCGCAGCGGTACAGTCCTTTCTATCCGGCCCTGTGCCGCCTTCTTTTTGTCCACATAAAGCGTGCCGGTGCCGCCCTTGCCCAGGCCGCCACCGTCGTACTTAAAGTCAAACGTGATGGTGTGCTTGCCGGGCTTGAGTTTCTTGTCTGACGCGATGCGGTACTGATATTGCGGCTGGTTCGTCATGGTGTAGTGAAAGGCCGGTTTACTGTCGAACATGAGAAGCGCCCAGCCGCCGAAGCGTCCGCCCTGCGTGGTTAAGACGCCGCTTGCGCCGTTATCCGGTATCTCCACATCCGCGCTGACGCGGAAGGACCTGTCCTTAAGATTAAAAGCGGCACCCTCCGGGATCGGGGCAGTGTCCGGGTAGTAAGTGAACACCGTGCGCCCGCTCGCCAGGCTCGGGTGGTCGGTCAGGCCGACGCGGTCGGTAAATCGGTCGTCAAGCGGCAGGACATCGTACTTGGCGGCTTCTACCCACCATAAGTCCTGGAGATCCCTTAGTTTCTTCGGGTTATCCTGGACCAGGTTGACAGCTTGGCTGAAATCCTTGTCCACGTTGTACAGTTCCCATGCGTAATCATCCGCTGGATTCTCGCTGGCAAAACCTACCATCACCCACGGAAGCCGTTTCGGGGTCGTTGACGCCATCCAGCCGTTATCGTAAAGAGCGCGGTTAGCCAGCATCTCGAAATATTGCCTGCCGCGGCGAGTCTTGGCGGCTGGGTCATCAAAGGTGTAGGCCATGCTCACACCCTCAATAGGCTTTTGCGGGACGCCGTTCAGGGCAACGGGGGCTTTGATCCCTGTAGCTTCGAGTATCGTCGGCACGATGTCGATGACGTGATGGAACTGCGGACGTATCTCCCCCTGGGCTTTTATCCGCTCGGGCCATGACATGACCATGCCGTTACGGGTGCCGCCGAAATGCGAAGCTATCTGTTTTGTCCACTGGAAAGGTGTGTCCATGGCATGCGCCCAGCCGACGGGATAATGCCCGTAGACCTCAGGGCCGCCGAGTTTGTCGTACATCGAAAGAAGGAACGAGAAGTCTTCTTGCAGGCTTCCCTGCAGGAGGGCGATCTCGTTTGCCAGGCCCTGGAGCGTGCCCTCTCCGCTCGCCCCGTTGTCGCCCATGATGTAGATGACCAGTGTGTTGTCGAGTTCGCCAAGTTCTTCTATGGTGTCGATGACGCGTCCGATCTGGTGGTCGCAGTGTGAAAGCGCGCCCGCGTAGACCTCCATCATGCGCGCGAAAAGGCGCTTCTGGTCCGCCGAAAGCGGGTCCCACGCCGGGATCTCCTTCGGACGCGGGGTCAGCTTTGCATCAGGAGGGATGACGCCCATGTCTTTCTGGCGCCGGAAGGTCTCTTCCCTGACTTTGTCCCAGCCCTGGTCGAACTTGCCTTTGTACTTGTCTATCCACTCTTTTGGAGCGTGATGAGGGGCATGCGCGGTGCCGGTAGAGTAGTAAACGAAGAAAGGTTTCTCCGGGTCCAATGCCTTCTGTGTGTGGATCCACGAGATAGCGTGGTCAGCCAGGTCGCGGTCAAGGATGTAGTCGGGATCGTCCGAAGGCAGTATGACAGGTCGCGTGTTTTCGAAGAGGTTCGGATTCCACTGGTCCGTGTCGCCTCCCAGGAAGCCGTAGAAGTACTGGAAGCCCAGGCCCGTCGGCCAAAGGTCGAACGGCCCGTCCTGGCTTGTGTGCCAGTCCGGGACATTGTGGTTCTTTCCGTACCAGGACGTGTTGTATCCGTATTGTTTAAGTATCTCGGCGACCGTGCCGCAGCTTTTGGACATCAAAGAATTATAGCCGGGGTAGCCCGTGGCGAATTCCATGATCACGCCCGTGGAGCACGCGTGATGGTTTCGTCCGGTTATCAGGGCGGCTCGTGTTGGCGACGAAAGAGCGGTGGTGTGGAAACAGTTGTAACGCAGCCCCCTTTCCGCCAGGCGGTCGAAATTCGGCGTGGAGATCGGTCCGCCGAAAGTGCTCGAGGCGCCGAAACCCACGTCGTCGGTAAGGATCAAGAGGATATTCGGCGCTCCCTCCGGGGGCTGGAGCGGTTTAGGGAAGCCTTCGACGGAATCCTTCGCGTTACGTTCTATGACTCCCTTAAATTTCGGTTCCGGCCTCGGCAGTACATCCTGCGCTTCTGCCGGCAGCATGAGCGCGCCGCTCAGCGCAAGCCCGAGCGACGTAAAGAGCGCCTTACGTTTCATGGAAACCTCCTGTTATTTGATACGTTTAAAGTAGATATCGTACGTCTGGCGTATCGCGGCCTGGTAATACGCGCCGATAAGGAGATCTTTCTTCGCGTCGTAGACAAGGTCATACGTAGAGCCGGGATAGCCGACGTCGCGCAGTTTAATGAAGACCTTTATTGCGCCGTTCTCTTTTTTCGCGACAGCCTTCTCGATGTTGATGGGCTTTGGATTAAAATATGCCGCATCCATCACTCCGCCGGTAGACACGTTTTTTATCTCGATGATGTACCCTCCATCGGGGCGCAGCCACCTGCCTTTAAGCGCTTCAAAGGATACATTCTGTTCCCCGGCATACGCCAAAGACGCGATAAACGCGAGCAGCATCGCCGCCAACGCGGCCTTTTTCATTCTGTCTCCTTTAGACCGGCCCCTTTTTCTTAGTTGCCTGGAAAGCCGATCTTTGTCTGGGGCGGATATTTTTTCAGCACCTCTTCATAACGCGCGCCCTCCGCTCCAAAAGACACGGCTATCGGTATGTGACGTACGCCGACGTTTTCGTCTTCCTGCGGATTCGTGTACAGGTTGTTCAGGATACCGCCTCCTGTTTGCGTCACGATCGACCCGCTGAAACCCGCGGGATATCCCCTCTGGAAGATCGCGTCCTCCAATTCTACCGTAAAACTAGCCTTGAACTCGTCGATACGCACGGCCGCGAAGTACTGGTTAAGCGTGTAGATGCGGCTCCTGCGGTTAGATTGGCCGTTGTCGGCGAGCAGGAACGACGCCTGGTCGATGCCGTCGACGTAGCGGTCCTTCGGCAGGTATTTGGTGACATCCGCCCCCGGCGCGCCGGCTATCGAAATGCACGTGTTGAAAAGGTCCGCCAGGTCGAAGAGCCCGTCAGACCTGTTGGGCTTGATCACGCCTTTCCAGTAAACAAAGGTCGGGACGCGCACGCCGCCTTCCCAACTCGAGCCCTTGTGGCCGCGGAATGGAGACCGGCCATGCGGCGGTATTTCTCCTTCAGGGCCGTTGTCAGAGGTGAAAAATATTATCGTGTTATCGAGTTGGCCTGTATCTTCCAGGGCTTTTACCAGCCGGCCGAGGATGTCGTCGACCTCGACCATGCCATCGCTGTATACTGTCCGCGCGGGCGACTTGCCGGCGTATTCGTCGTTGGGATAGTTGTCGAAGTGGCAGGCGCGCGTGGCGTGGTAAAGGAACCAAGGTTTTTTGCTTTTTGTCATTTTGCGGATGAACTTTTCGCTGTAGTCGGCCCAGTCCTGGTCCAAGTCCTTGATGGTCGTGAGGTTGATCTCGTAGACGTTCTCTACGCCTTTTTTGCCCTTCACGCAGTGGACGTTATTGTGGTTGAAGCCGAGCTTTTCCATCATCGCGAAACGCTCGGGACTCAGCGCAACTTCTGGATTGAAGTATTCGTCACGCCACTCGGTGTACATATCGGAGACGCCAAGGAATCCGTAATAATCGTCGTAACCCACGTTCTGCGGCAGCGAGCCCTCGTTTTCGCCCATGTGCCACTTGCCTACGCCCTGTGTGACGTAGCCCCTCTGCTGGAGGATAGACGGCAGTGTTACGACGCCGTCAAGTCCTCCCGGTTCGCCGTACATCGGCGGGCGCAAAAGGCCATGGTGCAGGGGATTCTGCCCGGTATGAATGGTAGCCCGCGTGGGCGTGCTGCTCGGCGTGGAATATGCCGATGTGAGGATCAGGCCGTTTTGGGCAAGGCGGTCCATGTTTGGCGTTGGGTTGCCTACGGCCTCGCCGCCCCCGTTGAAACCGGGGTCCATCCAACCGACATCGTCAAGTATGAAGATAAGTATGTTCGGCTTCTTTTTAAAGCGTTTCTCCGTAGCGGCAAGTTTTTTTTGCGCTTCTTTGTCCTGCTCCGGATGCACCATCACCGGTTCCATGTTGTCGGCGATCTGCGTCGGGGGGACGTGGAGGAACTGGTTGGGATGGCTGTACCCCCTAGCCGTGGTCTGTCCCGTAGCGGATCCGCGGGTGATATTCTCGCCCGGCTTTTCCGCCTGTGCCGTCCCGACACCGCAAAAGAGCGTCAATATCGGCGGCAAGGATAAGATCGACGCGATTTTTGCATTCATAAATCCCCCCTTTTAGTTGCTTTCCCGGTTAAGTTTTATCACCAAAGGCCCTTCTGCGGCTTTCATTACATATGATGCCGGAAGGCCGTTTTCCAGAAGTTTCGTGATCATATTCAGATGTTTTCGTATATGCAGGAAGAACTTTTTATATCCCGCGCAGAGATAATGCAGGCCGGGTTCATTATTATATGCTGTAGCGAAGCGGTTTTTGGGGCATTCTCCCCGGCAAAGGTGCAGCACTTCGCATTTCCTGCACTGCTCGGGTAAAGCTGATTCTTTGTTTATGCCGAAACCGGAAGCGAGTGATCTTTCGATCATTTGCTCCGGGTCATCGGTGAGAATATTTCCCAACTTGTAATCGGGGTACACGGTGTGGTCGCACGCGTAGATATCGCCGTTATGCTCCAACACGAGAGCGCGGCCGCACCGGTTCGCGTATTTGCATACCGGTGAGGGATTCCCTATCCAGGCGTTAAGAGCCCATTCAAAGTTCATCACGAAAATGTTGCCTACGTCGTTCCTGACCCATTCGTCAAAAACCCCGCTGAGGAAAGTACCGTATTCTACCGGCCCCACGGACCATTCCGTTACCCTCGTGTTGGCCTCTTCTTTATCCAGGGCGGCTGGCCCGGCCAGGTGAAAACCACGTTCTTTCGCGCGGGCGCCCGCTTCCCGCTCGACTATAGGCATGAACTGGATGAATTTGACGCCTTCCTTCTTGAGAAATCGATATACGGTAAGGAACCTGAAGGCGGTCTCCTTCGCGACGCACGCCATTACATTGTATTCAACGCCGTGTTTCTGAAGGAGCCGTAAACCCCGCATAACGGCGTCAAAAGTGGGCTTTCCGCCGCGGTCGACACGGTAACGGTCGTGTATCTCTTCAGGGCCGTCCAGGCTTAATCCCACAAGGAAGTTATTTTCTTTAAGGAATTCGCACCATTCATCGGTAAAGAGGGTCCCGTTGGTCTGGAGAGAGTTCTTTATACGTTTATTTTTGCCGTATTTGAGCTGCAGACGGACCGCTTTACGGAAAAAGTCCACACCTAAAAGCGTAGGTTCTCCTCCCTGCCACACGAACTCGACTTCGGGGACGGGCTGGCCGGTGATGTATTTTTTTACGTATGCCTCGAGGACTTTATCGGACATCCTGAAATTTTCATTTTTTCCGAAGAGCACTTCTTTTTCGGTGTAATAACAATATTTGCAATCAAGATTGCAGGCTGGACCGATAGGCTTGGCCATGACGTGGAAGCCTATAGGAGTTTTTTCCCGTATCGGGGTTTGTCCGGAATTTTGCATCATAACTTGTGAAGATATTTTATCATTTTTTAAGACCCTGAGCGAGAATAATCATTGTTGTTTATAGCCCTTTTTGTAAGCGTAATAAAAAAGGATAAGTAAGACAAAAAAAGCAAAAACACCGAATAGATAAAAGACAGAGTCTATCCCCAGATGGTCCATTATAACGCCTGCGATTATAGGCGTCAGCACGAACCCGACGCTGAAAGCGGCATTGTATATGCCCATCCATGACCCCATGCCTATTTTTTTGCCGACACCTATCGATAGATTGCTTAAAGCCGATATCGAGATAGCGGTTCCCAGGCCGACGAACAGTCCCGCGACAAGGAGAGCGCGGAAATCCGGGCAGAACGGGACGGCAAAAAGCGCCATCATGCTGATGGCCGATCCCGTGCCTGCCTGCAGGAATTTGCCGATACGGTCCAGGCTGTCCGCGACACGTCCAAAAGGGACCTGCAAAAGGCCTGCAATGAAAATGCCTAATGATATTATTATACCAATATGTGAGACGTCTACCCGGTCGTTAACGGCTATGGAAGGAAGGAAAGACATGAATACCGCCAGCATAAATGCTATAAATACGGCGATTATGAGGATAGCCATAACGTATCTATGGTGTGCGAGATCCTTGAATGTGACCGTTTGGGGCGAGCCTTCACCGGCGGTTTTCTGTATATCCGGCAGAAAGAAGACGACTATGAGAAACGTTACGGCTCCCAGGGCAGACATGGCGTAAAAGACTGGGTCGAGGCCGTAGATCTGCCCTAGATATCCCCCAAGTAGAGGCCCGGCGGCAAGACCGAAATAAAACATCATTATGAGAAAGCCTACCGTACCGGCTTCCTTCCCTTTTTCGGAAGTCTCCCCGACATATGCCATGACTATGGGTATTATCATTCCAGCTGACAGCCCGTGGAGAAGCCGGACGAAAGTAAGACCGTAAATGTTTCCGGCTCTTGGATATAACAGGGATATCACCGAGAAAAGGAAGAGTCCCGACGCCACAAAGAGTTTACGGCCCAACCTGTCGGATATTTTTCCGATAAAGGGAACGATCAGGCCCCGGGAAATGCCGAAACCGGCGAAGATCATGCCTATCCAAAAACCGTTGGCCCCGTGTCGTCCCACCAGTTCCGGCAGGAAAGGAGAAATGATGCCGAGTCCCAGCATCGTGGAAAATGCGGTCATCAGGATTATACAATACGCTCTTGTTGTCATATATGGGAAATTTAGATCAGGAATTTCGCCAGCATTATTGCCACTTTCGCGGCAAGGCCGACACCTGCCATCGTGGCGGAACCGACCGCTTCCCATGTGCGTTTTATGTTATCTCTCCGGCCCAGTTCGTTATTGATGGCGAAAAGCGCGGTGAGTTGTATTATTTCAAGCGTTGTTTTATCGTCGGCTGAAGAGATCTCTTCTTTTTTTGCTTTCGGCATTTTCTTGAATGACCAATATGCCCTTCCCGCGTTGTCCATGACTTTATTGATGTTCTTTTCATCGGCTCGTTTCGCATCAGCCTTTATTTTGTCCCACTCATCGATTATGGCATTGTACTCATCCACCAGGTCGTCGTCGGTCCATTTGTTAAGCTCTATCCTTTTATGTGGTTTGCCCAGGACGCCGGAATCCATTATTACATCGGACTGGCAGGACCGGGACTCCAGGGCTATCATCAATGCTGTGACCGTGATGTCTTTGGCCGTTTCGTCAGGCCTGGTCTTTACGGGCTCGTTATATATCCTGTCAAACAGTACAAGCATCTGCTGATCGTCGAATTTCTTGAAATGCTCGGCATTGAGATCAGCGCCGCTGTAGCCGTATTTAGAGGGAGTAGTGGCGCATCCGGCCAGGCAAAAACATACCAGGATCGAGAGGGATATTTTAATGATATTCTTCAATTGACCCACTTTTCGTTGATCACTCTTTGGTCCAGATCCTTGTGTTAAGGTTAAGATCGTCCACTATGCCGGCAGCGAGCTGCAAATCCTCGAAGTACCCCTGCACGGGCTTGAAATCCAGTATTGTTTGGAATACCCGGGGCTCGAAAAGATCCTTCCGGTAAGGTATGGCCACGAATACTTTTGACCCTACGAACGACAGGTATATCTTTTTGCCTGTCTTTTTCTGGAAATCCACTATTCGTTTCAAGAGGCTTGTGGAAAGTATGTACCGGGCTTCGATCTGGTCGTTTCCATACACGACGAATAGCTTTTCGAATTCGGGATCTTCGAGCTTTATCAAGTCGCCTCTTAATTTATTCATGGACTGGAAAAACGTCCCGACGTGTCCGAGGAGTTTTTCCGCGGTGTCGGGCAGGACTATCGTGCGCCCTTTAAAGTGCTTGTTGAAATCGGCAGCAAAAAAGAGGCCTTTGAAGATAATGTGTTCTTGGCTGCCGCCTCTTGAATTTCTTGTTTCATAAGCAGTGTATAATTCAGAAAATTCCACCTTTGTCTTTCCGAGCATGCCCGAAACGTAGTCGTCGCCGCTATATGTGTCACATTTTTGGCGGAACAGTCCGCTCACCATAAAGAGGCTTTCGCTGATCTTGTTAAATTTCGAGTACGCGAGTTTATCGTCGATGAACTTCACCAGCTTTTCGATGACCGCTGTCTTAAAAAGCCTCCTGTAATCCTTTATAAGCCATTGATAGATGAAGGTCATGATAACTATTCCGACTACTATCAAAAACGTGGCGAAACGGGGGGACGATTTGATAAGCAAAAGGCCCAGCAAAGCAGATACCGGGATAATGATAAAGGCGTACGTGAGGAGTTTTCTGACTATTTTCTTTCTCTCTTTTTCCAGGTCTTCAAGCCCGGGCGCGATCTGGTGGACGTACAGATCGCGCAGCTCTTCTATCGTCTTCATTTTTACCTTTCAACAGGCGTTAGCAGTTACTTATTGAAAAGGTCTTTTACGTTGATATTCTGTCTTTCCGCTTCGGATGTCTCGAATACTTTCTTGCGCTGGTAGCTCATCATCGACGCGAAGACATTTGTAGGGAACATCTCGCAAGCGTTGTTATAGTTCGTCACGGCCATGTTATAAGCTCTTCTGGCCGCCGATATCTGTTCTTCGACTTCGTTAAGCGAGCCCTGAAGCTGCAGGAAATTCTGGTTCGCCTTAAGGTCGGGGTAGTTTTCCACGGCGACCATTATCCCGCCGAGGGTTTTCGAGAGCCTGTTGTCCAGGTCGACCTTTTCATCGGGGGTCAGGCCACCCGAGATCGCTTTAGCCCTTAACTCGGTCAGTTCGTTCAGGGTACCCCTTTCGTGCTGCATGTAGGTCTGGACCGTCGAGACCAAATTGGGTATAAGATCGTACCTTTTCTTCAGCATCGCGTCTACACTTCCGAAAACGTTCTCTACCTGGTTCTTCTTGTTGATAAGGCTGTTATAGATGATGACCAGGACCATCAAAACTGCAATTATTGCTATAACCAGTGGCATGGGAGCCTCCTTTCTTTTTGCCTATACGTAATAACTTAACCTCAGGTATTTTGTGAACCTGTCTATAGCGGCGTTGCGGGCCTGTTGCTTTTCGAGGTTCTCCTCGGCTTCTTTTTTCTCAGGGAGCCCTTCCATGAGCTTGTTCGCGTAAGCTTCTTTCTCTTCATCGCTCATAAAATTCTCCCTCACGGTTTTCAGCTCTCCAGAGTCGAGAAAAAAACCGCCGCAGGCATAACATTCATCGACATTGACTTCTTTGCTGGATTGGTACCTATGCGCGTGCATAGGTATGCCGCACCTGGGGCAATTGATCTTTCCCCTGTCCTCGTCATTCACCCTGGGATGGTTCATAGCTTCCTTTAGCGCTTCGCCGAAGCCTTCGTTCTTTTCGTCAAGTTTTGAAAGCTCGAACCAGTCGAACCACATCCCCTTACAGCCGTTTTCGCAAGCGTCTACCATGACGCCGCCAAAGTCTTTTTCGACCATCTCATTCCCGCATATGGGACACTTCATGAGGGGCTCCTTTCCTTTGGTATGGTTTAAACTATATTATTATATCATATTTTCTAACATTGGCTAATTCAAGCGAAAATAAAAGACCCGACATGGTTTGCCGGGCCTTTTATGTAGATCGATTAATGATTACCGTTTAGGTTTATTTAGTTGCGGACTCGTATGGATGTTTAGAACTTTTTTGATCGACCGTGCCGGGGATCTTCTCCGTGAAGAGGCTGACAAGATCGTCCCAGAACTTTGCTTCCAGTCTCTTTTCCCCCGTCTTGGTCTTGTTCTGTTCCTGGAGCTTATTGGCGTCCATTGCCACTTCGGCAAATGCTGCCACGCATCCCAGGGCGAAAAAGAACACCAAAAGAATCGCTATGCCTTTTTTCATCACTCCTCCTTTTTGAAATATCTTCTCAAAACAAATTATACTATTAATAAGCGGGAATGCAAGTCTCAATTACAGGTCCGGGTGGCAATGACATTGACGCCCAGTCCCAGGAGGTCGGCTATCACGACCGCCCCGGCGCGGACGGGCTTATCCAGCCTGACTTTTCGCATTTCACGCATGGCGTCATCGATCCGATCTTTCGGCACGGGGTTGTCCGTTCTCACGGGAACTGTTTTATGTTCAAGCCTTTCGGTAAGAACGGTCGAAGTCAGTATCCGGACGGGGGTTTCCACCTCATCCGTGGCGTATTTTATGCCCTTGGGGCACTTGTTCCCGGATACTTTTACCACTTTGCAGTTCTCGATATCCACTTCAAGTGAACATCCCAAAGGGCATTCTATACAGGTGACCTTTCTTATCATTCAAGACTCCTCAGGTATTCGGCGGCCTGGCGCCCCGCTTTCTCGCTGTCGTGCGTGACCTGATCGACGATATCATAGACTTTGAAAGAATTCCCGCAAACAAAAAGTCCGGCGATAGACGTCTTGTTTACCTCGTCGGACACGGGGGAGTTCGTTCTTTTGTCCAGTTCCACTCCCGCCATTTCAACAAGTTCGTTCTCAGGGATAAGCCCGACGGAGACAAGCAGCGTATCGCACTCCATTTCGAAAGCTGTCCCGGGAACTTCGTTGAAATTTTCGTCCGTCATTACGATCTCCACCTTCTCGACCCGGTCCTTCCCGTATATCCCTTTCACCTTGTGCCTGAAATAAATGGGTATGTCGAAATCCTCTATACACTGGACGAGGTTACGGAGCAGCCCCCGCGTTTTTTCCTGTATCTCTATTACGGCTTTTACCTCGGCCCCTTCAAGGGTAAAACGCCTTGCCATGATCATGCCTATGTCGCCTGACCCGACTATCACGGCTTTATAACCGGGTAAAAGTCCCTCGATATTTATCAGTTTCTGCGCGAGTCCTGCTGAAAAGATGCCGGCCGGCCTTGTGCCGGCTATGTGTATCATCTCGCGAGTCCTTTCGCGGCAGCCGGTCGCCATTATGAGGGTTTTTGCCCTGACCTCTTCCATCACGCCGGGCTTTATGTAAGTAAGAACTTTTTCGGGTGTGAGCCGCACAACGAAAGTCTTTAGGCTTACTTCGATGTTCGGTGTCTTTCGGACCCTGTCTATGAACCTTCCCCCGTACTCCGGGCCGGTGAGGACCTCTTTAAAATATTCTATTCCAAACCCGGTATGAATACACTGGTTGAGTATGCCGCCGAGATACTGGTCTCTTTCGAGGAGGAGTATGTCCTTTACGCCGTTTTCGTAAGCGGATATCGCCGCTGCCATGCCGGCGGGCCCGCCTCCCACTATTACCAGGTCACGTTCACGCATCGGCCCTGTCCTTTTTTACCATCTCAGACCCCTTGCCCCTTTTCGTCGCGCCGGTGACCGGCATATTTTTTTCCTCGGCGAGTATCTTCATGAGCCTCGTGGTACAGAAAGTGCCGTGGCATCTCCCTGCCTGGGCGCGCGTCCTGAACTTTATCCCGTCAAGCGTGCTGGCTCCGCGCCTGATAGCGTCCTTTACCTCCCGGGCGGATACCATCTCGCACCGGCAAAGGATGTCGCCGTAAGAACTGTCCTTCTTTATCAGCTTTTTCGTTTTGGCCAGCGGTATCGCGAAAAGGTGTACCGACCTCGCCCTGTGCCTGTGAAAGAAAAACTTTTTTCTCAAGCGGAGGCCGCTTGTTTTCAAAAGGTCCGCCACCATGCGCGCTATGGCCGGTGATGCCGTGAGGCCCGGCGATTGTATCCCGGCGACGTTGATGAACCCCGGGACTTTTTCTTCGCTGCGTATGATGAAGTCATCACCCGCGGCGGGCCTGAGGCCCGCGAAGTATGCTATTATATCGTTCTCGTCGATCGACGGCACCAGTTTCTTGGCGGCCGCGAGAACTTCAGCCAGGCCTTCTTCCGAGGTCGAAAGGTCGTGCTTGTCCTCGATCTCGTGCGCCGTCGGCCCTATCATGGGGTTACCGTCTGACGTTCTTGTGACCAGGATACCTTTTGATCTTTTAGTGGGCAGCGGAAAGATAAGATGGTTCATAAGATACTGCCTTTTCTTGTCCAGGAGAAATTCCTCGCCCTTACGGGGTTTTATGCAGAAATCATCCACTCCTACCATGCGGGAGATCTCGTCCGCGAAAAGCCCGGCCGCGTTGACCACGAACCGCGCCCTGAATTCGCCTTTTGTTGTCGTTATGACGAATCGATGGCTGTCGAAAGGGGACGTATTGATGGCTTCCACAGCGGTAAGCGTATGGATCCGGACGCCGTTCCTCGCGGCGTTTTCCGCAAGATCATAAGCCCAGCGGTACGGGCTGATTATGCCGGCGGTCGGGGCGCGGAGCGCCGCTACCGCTTCAGGGTTAAGGTTAGGTTCATTTTTCCGGAGCCACTTTTCGTCGACTATGCGCAGTCCCGGCACGCCGAGAGCCTCCGCGTCTTCCTTGATCTTCAAAAGACGGGGCATGTCCTCCCGGTCGAAGATAACAATTATCTCCCCGACTTTCTTGAAATCTACCCCGAGCTCTTTCGATATTTTCCGGACCAGTGTGTTGCCTTCTACACAAAGACGTCCTTTAAGGGAATGCGGCGGGTTTTGTGTGCCGGGATGGATGATGCCGCTATTGGATTTTGAGACGCCGAAGGCGAGCTCTTCTTCTTTTTCAAGAAGCGCGAGACTTATCCTGTAGCGGGAAAGTTCCCGCGCTATGGCCGTTCCGGTCGACCCGCCTCCGATTATTATTACATCATACTTATTCATTTTGTCGTCGATAGGGTTCTTTTGACCGCTTTCAGCCACCCGTTATACAAGGCGGAGGCGTCTTTCCTGCTCATCCTGGGTGAGAATGCCCTGTCCTTTTTCCAGCACCTCGTCAGGTCCGCGGCCTTTTTCCAGTAACCGGTTGCGAGCCCTGCCAGGTAAGCGGCGCCTAAAGAAGTCGTCTCTATCACCTTCGGCCTTATGACCTTAATGCCGAGGATATCCGCCTGGAACTGGCACAGGAAGTTATTGGCCACGGCCCCGCCGTCGACCTTGAGCTCCTTTGTCTTAAGACCCGAACCTTTTTCCATAACATCCAGGACGTCCTTTGTCTGGTAGCACATGGCTTCCAGGGCAGCCCTTACAACGTGTTCTTTTGTCGCGCCTCTTGTAAGTCCTGAGATAGTCCCCCTGGCCTCCTGGTCCCAGTAAGGCGCGCCCAACCCCACGAGAGCAGGAACAAAATAAACGCCGGCGTTATCTTTTACTGACAGGGCCAGCTTCCCGGATTCGGGCGCCTTTTTGAGGAGTCCGAGACCGTCGCGCAGCCACTGTATAGCCGCGCCGGCGATGAAAATAGACCCTTCCAAGGTGTATACGGGTTCTCCATCAGGGCCGCACGCGAGAGTCGTTATGAGGCCCTGTTTCGCCAGGGGTCTTTTCTTTCCCGCGTTAAGCAGGATAAAACATCCCGTGCCATAGGTGTTCTTCATGGTTCCCGGGTAAAAGCACGCCTGGCCGAAAAGCGCCGCCTGCTGGTCTCCCGCGTCGCCTGAGACGGGTATGTCCGCGGGCAGCTTCCCGGTCCTTACGGTCTTTCCGAAAATACCGGAAGACCTTTTTACTTCAGGCAGCAGGGAGTGCGGTATGCCGAACCTTTTCAATATGGCGTCATCCCAGCGCAGTTTATCGATATTGTAAAGCATCGTGCGCGAGGCGTTCGTGTGATCGGTAGCGTGGACCTTCCCGCCGGTGAGCTTCCAAAGGACCCAGGTGTCGGTGTTGCCGAAAAGAAGCCTGCCCTTTTCCGCTTTCTTCCTCGCCCCGGGCACGTTCTTAAGTATCCACTCTACCTTTGTCGCCGAAAAATACGCGTCTATGGTAAGGCCGGTCTTTTCCCTGAATTCCCGCACGGTTCTTTCGTTTTTCTTTAGTTCGCCGCACCTGGCGGCGGTCCTCCTGCACTGCCATACGATCGCTTTGTGGACGGGTTTTCCGGTTATCCTATCCCATATGACCGTCGTTTCCCGCTGGTTAGTTATACCGATCGCTTCTACCCGGGCGTTTTTCGGCATTTTAGATATGACCTTCTGGATCGCGGAATTGACACTTTGCCATATTTCCTCCGGATCGTGTTCGACCCATCCGGGCTTCGGGAAATATTGTTTGAATTCCCTGTAGAAACTTCCCGCCACCTTGCCGTTCTTGTCATACAGGACCGCGCGGCTTCCTGTCGTGCCCTGGTCTATCGCCAAGATATATTTCATCATAAGCTCCTTATATTTTTTGTTCCAGCCAGTTAAGCGTATCCTGGAAAACTTTTTCCCTGTCCAGTTCTACGGAGAGCGCGTGGCGCATTTCCGGATAACGCTTAAGGGTCTTGTCGGCAGTCTCAAGTGAACTAAACACCCGAACGCTCGCTTCCGGGTCCACCAGCATGTCATTTCCGGCTACCTGGAAAAGGACCGGTTTTTTGATCCTGGAGGACAGGCGTCCGGAGCGGACTTGCGCGAAAAATATCTCGGTCAGCAGTTTCGACGAAGCTGTCCTGAGTTCGTCAGGATCGCGGTCCATTGCCTCGCTATACTCTTTGTCGCGCGTGCACATCCCGGAGTCAAAAGGCAGATGGAATTGTTTTTTGGGGTCGATAAAAGATGCCGAAAATATCCGTAAAAAGTCCCAGGCTGAGAATTTCAGCCTGTTCCCGAAAGCCGGCGAAAAGCAAATGAGGCCGGCGAAAAGGTCCGGATAAAGGCCCGCGGCAATGAAGGATATAAGCGCGCCCATGCTCTCTCCCAGTATGAACACTTTGGCGGACGGGGCCTTTTTCTTAAGGACACCGCGGAGTTTTATAACGTCATCGACGTAAGTATTAAATGAATCTATGTGACCTTTGGGGGGCGGCGTTTTCCCGAACCCTTTGAGCGCGATCGCGTAGGAGGATATGCCGCGCGCGAGGAAAAACCCGGCCAGGAAATTCCACCTGCCGGTGTGGGCTCCCAGACCGTGGACAAGAAGAAGCACGGCCCTTGGATGGGTGTGCTCCCATTTTTCGTACATTATACCGGCTTCTTTATCGTCGACGATACGGCCCACACGCGTCCTTGTTTTTAGTAATACTTATTTATTAAATATACATTATTATCGCGGGATATAGAAGGATGTAGCAGGAAAAAGATGAGGCGGATCACTTTTGCAGCATGCCTTCCTTGATACCGTCTCTCAACCCCTCGGCGTAACCTGCCTTGTAACCGTTATAGTATCCTTCCTGGTAGCCGGTGCTGTACGCGTCCTGGGGACGCATCTGGACGACGTAATTTTCTCTCTGGACCGACTCCCCGCTGATGGCATCAAGAAGCGCCCCGCCGATGATATTCACCCCGACTCCTGCAAGAGCGCCCTTCCACACATCGCTCCCCTTAGCGCCTGAAGCGGCGCCGCCTAGCGCTCCGGCCCCGGCTCCAAGGAGGCCGGCTCTTAAAATATCTGCTGATGATTTTTGTGCCAGGCAAGGGAGTTCGGTCGACACCATTAAGGTCATTATGAGCAAAACAACGAATATTTTCTTCATGGCACACCCCCTTTCCTCTACTTAATTAGACAAAGTATTTGCCTAAAAAGTTCCCATTGTGGGGTGTGGATAGGCGTGCTACTTTGATTCCAGGCGGCTTATTTCTTCTTTGGTCAATGCCCTGGTGACGTAGATCAGTTTGTTTTCGGCGAGATCTCTTGTCGCTTTTGGTTCTGTCATCACCTCGACAACAGGTCTGAGGGGCAGGTCCCTGTTCGTCTTTATCACTTTGCCGATCTCCGAGGTGTTAAGCTGGACCCAGCTGCCTTTTGGGTACAGGGTGATCTCTTGCAGAAGGATCTTCGTCAAGCGGGGTTCGAAGAGGTTGACCGTGTCAAGAAAGGACGTAATAGTCTCATATGGAGTCATTGGCTGCCTGTATTTCGGCGGGCGGGTAAGACCGTCATAGATATCCGCCAGCTTTACTATTTCGTCCATTTCTTTGTCATGTTCGATCTTTTTTAGCACCTCTTCGGTAAATCCGTTGTCCCCTTTTGCATGCGTAAGAGCAAGAAGGGCCAGGTTTCCGAGCCGGTTTCTGTCGTATTTCAGCCTTACGCCGATCCTGACGGATACGAGGCAGACGTTCAGGGAATGAGCGAAAACATAATCTTCGTCTGAAGATTTGCTGGTGTATAACAAAAGAGAAACGTCTTCAGAGGAAAGTTTTTTAATGACGGCCACGGCAATATTTATAAGGGCGTTGACTTGATCTTCGACCTGGGATTTCCCGGCCGCCTGTTTCATGTCTTGTAAAAGCGAGTCGTAGACCTTCTCGGTTTCGCGTGCCTTGCTCTCGGATATGCTTATTTCGGGGCGGTTTTCTTCGTTCATTTATCCAGGGCTTTTTTTATTTTTTCTATCAGGTCCGGAAAGTTATCTTTTCTCACGTAATCGACTACGCCGAGCTCTTGCGCGATGACCTCATCTTCCTGCTCTTTGACGCCCGTCCACACTATCACGGGTATAGACCTTGTCTTGTCGATAGTCTTCATCTTCAGGATAGCTCCGATGCCGTCAAGTTTTGGCATGGAGATGTCCATGACGATTATTTCAGGAGAGTGTTTTGCGGCCTGTTCGATGGATTCAATGCCGTTTTTCGCTTCGATGATGTCATAGCCGGCGTCCGACAGTTTTTTTCTCATTACCCGGAGGATGTTTACATCATCATCTACTATCAAAACAAGCGGTTTGAACATGGTTTCTCCCTTTCTGGATATTTAGCGCTTTCCTGAAATCGATATATTATATCCTGTGAAGTGCAAAATGGCAAATGTGTTGTGGGGACGGTCCTGTAGGTTGCAGCCATAGATACAGAACCGTCCCTGCGGGGGTACATATTACCAGCGGTGCTGTTTTCTTCCCATTTTGTCCGGGCGTTTTTTGCCGTAGTGCTTTGTCTTTTCCGTGAACTTCTCGAACTGTTCTTTGGTCAGGACGGACTTGGTGTCCATGATGGACGAGACCCTTGTATCGATGAGCTCTCCCTGCAATTCCTTTATATCCGCGACTAAACCGTTCATCTTGCGCGTGTCGGAATCGTAGCGTTCGAGTTCCTTCCGGAGCTCTTCTTTCTTTTCTTTCAGAGCTTCACGGGTCTTTTGTCGTTTTTCCCTGTTCGCTTCCCTGAGGCGGGTCATTCCCTCTTTTTGCTCATCGGTAAGGCCCAGTTCATCGAGGAATTTTTCCCTTTTTTCCATCATTTTTTCTTTGTATTCGCCTTTTTCATGATGGCGCGTTTCGGAAAACGCGGGACAAGCCGTCAGGACAAGCCCAGCGGCAATTGCCAGAACCATGATCTGTTTCAAAGTTTGTTTCTTCATCTTGATCACCTCCCTCGCTTAATTAGACAAGGGCTAATCGCAAAAAGTTCCTCTTAAAGCAGGTATTTTTCGATATCGGTGCCGAAATCCATATCGCCGATGCCCGTTCCATTTTCGCCGTTCTCTCCAAGGGCAACGAGGAATTCTGCCTGCTCAGCAAGGAAGCTGTTCACGGGATCTTCCCTTTTTAAGTAAATGTTCACCAATATAAGAAGACAGGCTACAAGTGTTGCCACGCCTGCCGTTGCGAATGCGAGCCTGGGCCTGGTAAAAACGGCTACGAAACCTTCTTTGGTGGTTTCCAGGAAGCTTTTTCTTTCCGCTTCTTGAGCAATGGCTTCCTTTATACTGCTCCAGATCCTCTCGGGCGGAACGGCTTTCTCCGCTTTCTCAAAGGGCTCGACCGCCAGCTTCCGGAGGTTCTCTTCGAATTTCCTGCATTTCGCGCAGGCGCCCAGGTGTCCTTCTACCTCTCGCCGGTCTTTTTGGTCCAGCTCGCCGTCAATATAGTCATACAGCATTTTTTTGACTTTATCGCACTTCATCTCGCTCACCTTCTTTTCCGAACTTTTCCAGGATCTTCGTCCTGGCTCTTTTCAACCTGGTTCTTACGGTATTGATATTGATCCTTAAAGTTTTTGCTATTTCTTCATAACTTAAACCTTCAATATTCCTTAAGACTATGCACGCCCTTTGGTCCGGGTTAAGCATGTCCAGTATCGATCTGATCAGTTTTTCGTTATCACTTTTGTATATCTCTTTCTCGGCGTTTTCGGCCGCGTGCCCGGTTTCGATACTGTCATCATATTCGACTGTTCTCATCTTCTCTCTTTTTCGCTTCTTGTATTTGTTTATCGCTGTATTGGCCGTAATCCTGTATATCCAGGTCTTAAAAGAGGACTGGAAGCGGAAATTCCTGAGACCCCTGTAAACCTTCATGAAGACGTCCTGTGTCACCTCTTCCGCGTCTTCCTTGCTGGCCGTTATCCGCAGCGCCGTATTATAAACGAGGCCGGAGGACGCCCTGTATATTTCCGCAAAAGCGTCTACGTCCCCTTCCGCTGCTCGCAGTATGGTTTGCCTGGGAATATCCCTCATTTTGTCCTCGTTATATTAGACAATTACAGGCGAGAAAAAGTTTCAAAAAATACTGTTTATGACCAGCCTTCTTTATGCTGCCCTTCTTCGTTCGAGGCTGAACACGGGGTCTCAGGGCACCGGAAAATAGTATATATTAAGGTTTTTCTCGAGTCAAATTTCCAAACCGCCCGTTATCTTTTGACTTTGGAAGTTTATGGATATTCTTCTCGAGCCATCCGGTCTTTATTTTTTCTTTTTTATCGAATTGAGGCACGTAGGGTTTGATGTCAAGAAGAGGCGTCCCATCGATTATATCGACATCCCGGATATGGAGGATGTTTCCCTCGATCCTGTCAAGGCGCACCGTTGAGAGCCCTATAGGGTTTGGCCTGCACGGGCTGCGTGTCGCGAAAACGCCTCTTGGTTCATTGTCCATATATGGCACAACAGACAAAGGCGCGCTTTTAGAGAGGTGAAAATGGCATAGAAGAATTATGTGCGAAAAGCCAGCGACATCCTTTAAGCCCTTGGTAAATTCGGGGAATATTTCCACAGCCCCCTTTACGTTTTTGGCCGCAGCAGGCTGTATAGGCGTGCCGCGGGACTCTTTAAAAGGCGAATGAACGATACCTATGGGTTTATATTTGATCTCCTTCATTAACACCCTTTTCCGCGCAATTAGCGCTTTTTTATGGCGCTGACTACCACAAAACCACCCCGGCCAAAACCCTTTGAGGTTTTATGAACAGACTTCATCTCGCCAGGCAATCTAAATATCGTTTGGTTACAAGAAATTCTAACAAATCCTGCCTTGGTCAGCAAATCTTTTACTTCTTCGACCTTCAGCAGATTCGCGTTTTTGTAAAAAGGACCTTTTTTCTTTTTATAATATCGGCCTAAAAAACTGTTCTTATCGATTATCCCGGCAATGATCTTGCCGGTTTTTCTTAAAACCCTATTGGCTTCTTTCAGGACTTTTTCCGGATCCTTGACAAAGCTTAAAGTTATAATAAGAGCCACATAATCAAACGATCCGTTATTAAAAGGCAATTTCTCGCCGGATCCCGGTTGGACATCGACGCCTCTTTTGGAAGCGATCTTGAGCATGTTCTTTGCCGGATCGATCCCATATTTGATCCCCAGAGATGCTGCAAATCTACCCGTCCCTACTCCTATCTCTAATCCTTTCCCTGTCTTCGGCAAATTTTTCCGCATAGCTTCGACTTCTGAAAGATAAGCAAATCTGTTCTTGTCATACCAGGCGTCGTATTTTTTGTAGTATTTATCGAAAATATTACTCATAGATCGAGATTTCCCCACCAGCCGTCATAGAATCTTTTATAGTGATCGTATAGTTCTTTCTCGATCCTTGTTTCTTTGACGGATTTTTCGTTGAAAGGAAAACTAAAATTGAGACAATAATTCATAAGGACTTCATTGGCGTGATTTATCTTTTTGAACATTTCCTCACATTCTTTTTTCTTTTCGTCTTTGCATTTGTCGGGGTGGTATTTCAATGACATTCGCCTAAAGGCTTCTTTTATGTCTTGAAATGTCGCACTTTCACCCAAGCCCAGCAATTTTCTGGCTTCGTCTATTTGTTTGTAATCAGCCACTGTATTATCCCCTGACCATTCGCTCGCCGCATTTAGGGCATTTAATGCTGTCGCATGGTACGCCTGCCTTATGCGGAACTGATAATCTACAATGGGGGCATAAGCAGATGCCGCCTGGCCCCATGCCGGGACGCTTGCCGCGCATTTTTCCATGGCCGCTTCCCATGCCTCTACCGGTTTCCGGGCCTTGTCCCCGGGGTCCTGTTCCATCACCAAATGGCATAAAGACCACCTCCAACTTTTAGACTTTGCCTCTTCTTTTGAGTGTATCTTTCCTGCTGACAGGTTTTACTTTTTTCTTTTTGCTTTTATAAACCGAGATCGTATTTAACGCTTTAAAATATCTTTCGATCTCCCGCATTTTTTTCTTCGATAATGGTTTTACCGCGCATGGCCTGAGCGGTGTATTGAGCTGGATCTCGTCCGCATCGATCTTTTTCGCAAGTTGTGCTATTTCGCCGGCAAATTTTTCATTTTCTTTTATGAACATGATCTGGAGCGCCAATTTTCCGGCATAGCCGGCTGAAAACTTCTTGATGCCGTCGATCACTTTTTGCAATGTTATCCCTTTCAAAGGCCTGTTGATCTCTTTAAAGGTCTTCTCGGAAGAAGCGTCAAGTTTGGCAACGACAAGATCGGCATGCGACAGGTCTTTTCTTACGTCTTTCCTGTGCATCAAGGATGAGTTTGTCAGGACGGCGACAGGTTCTTTCCTGATGCTCTTTACGGTCTTGATCATTTCTCCCAGATTTTTGGCAAGGGTGGGTTCTCCCGCTCCGGAAAAAGTTATGTAATCTATCTTTACGGTCGGCAGAGATCTTATTTCCTGGACTATTTTTGATACAGGGACGAAGTTTTTTCTCCGGCCGGTCAGCATTTTTGTCTTGCCAAGCTGGCAATAAACACAGTCAAAGCTGCATATTTTGACTTCGGCCGAGATCGGGTCGACCCCTAAAGACCGGCCGAGTCTCCAGGAGGGCACGGGGCCGTAGATATATTTATACCTTTTTTTAGCCATTTTTCTCCGCGACCAGTATCCAGTGGCATTTATGGTCAAGACTTTCGACCTTGTACCCCATTCCGGCAATGAGTGACCGCGCCTGTTCACGGTTCGCCATGGGGTGATCGTGCGCGCCGCCCTCTTCCCGGTGAGTGGAA
Source organism: Candidatus Omnitrophota bacterium (assembly GCA_049643885.1). Classification (GTDB taxonomy): domain Bacteria; phylum Omnitrophota; class Gorgyraeia; order Tantalellales; family Tantalellaceae; genus JBARQV01. Next base: position 28,797 of record JBARQV010000031.1, read on the forward strand.
TCTATTATCTCCCTGCCTTTTTCATTGAAGTCGGCGATAATAAGCTTACCGCCCACGCGCAAGACCCTATCGGCCTCGGCAAGGACCGCGTCAATCTTCTCTAAATGATGGAACAGGTTTACGGCTATCACGTTGTCGAAGCTGGCGTCAGAAAAATCCATGTGATAAGCGTCCATCAGGTAAAATCTTGCTTTTGAAAGAAGTTTTTCGCAAGCGAGCCTGCAAGCTGTTTTTTTCAAGGCTTCCTTGTCCGTGTCGATAGAGACGAATTTGTATCCTTCCCTGGCAAGCGAAAGAGCGGTATATCCCGTGCCGGTGCCGAGTTCCAGTATGCGTCCTTCCAAAGGCCCCATTTTTTCAAAGATGGTCTTCCTGAACCCTTCAAAGTCAAGCCCCTTTTTCTTGTAAAGAGCGATCCTTTCTTCATGGTGCCTGTGGACCTCTTGTATCTCATTATCCGTCAATTCAGGAGTGTATTCCATATCTTTACGATTTCCTTTCCGGCTTTGCTGTCTTTGTATTCTATTATTGTTTTTTCCTCGACCAGTGCCTCTACTACCGCCCTGTCAAATGGTATTTCTCCAGCAAAGGGGATGTTATTATCATGGCAGTAGTCCTTTATCCGGTTTGTCATATCGACGTTCAGATCATATTTGTTTATGACGACTTTTACGGGGATATTAAAGTGACGCGCTACTTTGATCACCCTGTCGGCGTCGTGAAGCCCCGAAAGTGTAGGTTCAGTTACTACAAGGGCGAAATCCACGCCCGAAAGAGAAGCTATAACGGGGCAACCTATGCCCGGCGAACCGTCAATGATCACCCAATCAAATCTTTGCTTCTCTGCTATTTCTTTTGCTTTTTGCCGGACCAGGGTCACGAGCTTGCCCGAGTTCTCTTCACCGATCCCTAATTTCGCGTGGACCAAAGGGCCGAACCTTGTATCGGAAATATACCACTCGCCCGTAGCATTCTCCTGCATTTTTATCGCGTTTACGGGACAGGCATAATAACAAAAACCGCACCCTTCGCAGGCGACAGGGTCTATCGCGTAATCTTCGCTTACGGCGTCAAAACGGCAGACAGCTACACACCTGCCGCATTCCGTGCAGAGCCTTTTATCTATAAAGGCGGTCGCGCCGCTTTTAAATTCATGCCGCTCTTTTATCGAGGGTTTTAAAAGCAGGTGCAGGTCTGCCGCGTCGACATCGCAGTCCGCCATTACCTTATTTTTGGCCAGAGCAGCGAGTGACGCGGTGAGTACCGTTTTACCTGTGCCGCCTTTTCCGCTTATTACAACTATCTGTTTCATCTTAGATCTTTTCAGTTCATTTTACTTGAGGCATCCTGCGCCGCTAATACGATAGCGTACTTTGTAGGTGCCGCCGTCAGATAAGGATGTGTTGCCATTTGCAGCGTCTCCAGCTCTGCAAACGAAACCCTCTGTTGGATAGCCATACTTATGATGTTGATGATCTCGCCGGCAGACATTCCGCCTGAAACCTGCCCTCCCATAAGGATCCCCGCCTGTTTGGAAAAGATCAATTTCACTTTCAGTTTATTCGTTCCGGGTAAAGCTGCGGGATGTTTGTCCATACCTTCCGCATTTCCCACAACAATTTCAAATCCTTCCTTCTTTGCGCTGCTTTCCGTCAAGCCGGCTGAGCCCAGCACCAGGCCATCAACGTATGTGGAATATGCAGCGATCGTGCCTTTATTCTCCCGGATAAGTTTCAAGGTATATAGGTTTGCTCCGGCGATCCTTGCTTCAGCTGTTGCGGTCGAAGCAAGCCTGACCGGGGTATCCTTATGGGTATAAAAATCCCTCTTGCCCGCACAATCGCCCACTGCGAAAATGTCCTGGTCGATCGTTCTCATATATTCGTCTACCCATATACCATCACCTTTACCCAGATCCAGGCCCGCGTTCTGCGCTAATTCTGTATTTGGAAGCGAACCTATTCCCAAAATAACACTGTCTATCTCCAATTCTTTGCCGTTTTCAAAGCGTACTTTTTTTACCCTTTCATCACCCAAAAACTCTGTGACCCGATGGTTAGTCAATACATTGACGCCGCATGCCTTCAGTCTTTGCTCCACTTGTTGCGAAAACTCCTCATCGAATGAATTAGCCAAAAGATGAGGAAGAATTTCAACCAAGTATACGTTAAGGGTTTCTATTTTCGAAACCTCATCAGCAAACTCAACACCGATAAAGCCGCCGCCGACTATCAGAACATTCCTTCCTTTTTTGATCTCTTCTATAGCTTCCTTAAGATAATCCATATCCTTTCGTATGGGATAGATCCCTTTTTTTTCAATGCCCGGGGTCCTCGGAATTATGGGCCTGGACCCTGTAGCTATTATGAGCTTTTCGTAAGAATAACTTTCTTCGGTCAGAGTTTTTACGATTTTTTCTTTTCGGGCTATTGATGTAACTTCTCCAACAACCACTTCAACGCCTTTTTCCTCAAGCGGTGTTGTCCCGAGTTTATTCTCATCGGGATTTTTAAGGCTTGAAAACATATAAGGGATCCCGCAGGGGATAACCCCCTCCTTCACATTTTTCAGCATCAGTATTTTCTTATCCGGATAGTATTTATGTGCCGTAACAGCACTTATCATACCGGCCGGGCCGGCTCCAATGATCAAAATATCGGTTTTTTTAGTCACAGCTTTCAGCTCCTTTTACAGTTATATTTTTAAGTGTCTTTTTTATGTCTTCAAACAGCGCCTGAAACAATTTTCTATATTCCGGAAAAGCCTCAACGATTGAAATGCCTTTAGAATAAGCAGCGGCTATTTCTCTGCTAAAAGGTATCCTGATCAGAACAGGTATTTTTTTCCTTTCACAGTATTCGTCTGTTTTATTATTGCCTAGATCCGAGCGGTTGACGACCACTCCAAAAGGTATTTTCATTTTTCTTAAGACCTCAACGGCCAGGGTCAGGTCATAAAGCCCGAAGGGGGTAGGTTCTGTGACCAGAATGCAATAGTCCGTGCCCTGCAATGAAGCGATCACGGGACATGACGTCCCCGGCGGTGCATCGATAATGACGGTCTTTTCCCTGTCAATACGCTTTTTAACCGCCCTTATGACCGGCGGGGAGATGGCTTCACCTATGTTTAATTTACCGTGTATAAACTCAATATTACTCTTATTTCCTTTTTCTACAATACCTATCTTGCGGCTAGTTTCCTGTATTGCGTCTTTGGGGCAAAAATACGTGCAGGAGCCGCAGCCGTGGCAAAGTTCGGGAAATACCAGAACCTTCCCGGGATCGGATCTGTCTTTGGGAAAGATAACGGCTATGGCGTTATAAGCGCAAACTTTTTGGCACCTTCCGCAAAAGTCGCATTTTGTTTCATCCACCTCGGGCACCGGTAAATATACGTCTTCAGCGGTGGTAATATCAGGTTTTATGAAAATATGCGCATTGGGCTCTTCGACATCGCAATCCAGCAGCTGCAAAGGGCCGTTAAGGGACATGGCTAGACTTGTAGCTATGATCGTCTTGCCCGTTCCGCCTTTTCCGCTTGCTACAGAGATGATCATTATATTGTTATACGCCGAACTTTTTATCTACGCTTGGACTCTCGGTAGCTTTTAGTTCGCCTTTTTTGTATTTTTCCAGCGCCTCTTTTACGGTGCCTGAAACCCCGGTGAATATTTTAATACCGGCAGCTTGCAGTGTTTGAAACGCGTTCGGGCCGACATTTCCGGTCAGGACCGCTTCTACCTTTTTTTCCGACATAAGCTGGCCGGACGCTATTCCGGCTCCTCCCATCGCGCTGATGCTTGGGTTCAGGATGGTTTCGAATTCGAGCGTATCGGTGTCGGCAATAATGTAGTACTCGCACCGTCCGAAACGCCTGTCGACCTGGGAGTCAAGGCTATCTCCCTGTGAAGTAATACAGATCTTCATGCTTCTTCCTCCCCGTGTTCGCATTCCGTTTTATCCAGACCGTAACCTTTGCCGGCTCCGGGCTTGCATAGACTTTCTCCGCCTTTGAGTGTTCCTTTCTGTATCTTTTCGATGATTTCTTCTATTGTACCGCTTATTCCCATTATTGTTTTGATGTTTTTCTCGGCAAACAGCATTTGGGCCCTTTGACCCATACCGCCGGCCACGATATAATCAACTCCGCTCTTGCTCAGGAATTCGGGTAAAAACCCCGGGTGATGGCCGGGGTTATCGATGACCTCTTTTTTGATCATCGTGCCGTCTTCGAAGTCAACGATGGTAAAAGAAGGACATCTTCCGAAATGGGGAGATACAGACCCTCCATCCGTGGAAATCGCTATACGCATTTTCCCTCCATATGTTGGTTATTTATTCTCCTGCTTCCGGGCTTCTTCCAGGGTTTTTATGCGTTCCTGGATGTCGTTAAGCTCTTCCTTGAGAGCTTCGGCCTGTTCTTTAAGCATGCTGCTTTCTTCTTCAGCTGTCGGTTCAGGCGCGTAAGGATACGCAGGGGCACCATAAGCCGGATAACCGTATCCGGCTCTCATCCAGCCCGGCAAGCCGGTCGCGTAGTACCAGTTACGCCATCCGCGACCGCCGCCGCGGCCGAAACCGTCGCCTCTTCCCCTGGAGAACCCTCTTCCGGGAACGGGGTTCATGTAGCCAGGCACGGAGTAACCTGCACAATATCCTGCAGCGCGACCGCTTCTTGGGCCCATACCGGCAGGACCTGTTCCATCTCCTCTAGGCATATCACACCTCCTTTTTTCTGCATTTTTCACATAAACCGTGAAATTGGATTATATGGTCTTTTATTTCAAAATTATACTTTTTTGAAAGACCCTTTTCGACCTGTCTTAAAAATTCTTTTTCCGCTTCCATGAAATCTGAATAGTTTATAACCCTCTTACATCTTGTGCAGATCAAATGGTGGTGGTGCTTCCTTTCAGGGCCGACGGTCAGTTCGTAACGAGCCCTACCGTCGCCGAAGTCAAATTTGTAGATCACACCCATTTGGACCAATAGTTCCAATGTGCGGTAAACTGTTGTAAGGCCGACATTTGGGTAAATTTTATGAACCCTTAAATATACTTCTTCGGCGCTTAGGTGCTTTTCGGCTTTGCTCAACACCTCTAATATGGCTTTGCGCGGCATAGTCAGGCGGTATCCATGCCCTCTGAACCTGCCATGCATCCACGGTCTTCCTGTCCCGCACATTCCACGCATTGTTTCCCCCCTTGCTTATTGAAAATGATTTCCATTATCAATTATATAGCAAAATCATGGGCATGTCAAGGCGATTTTATATGATTTATTGTTTCAACTTCGGGAGTTGGTGATCCCCGAAGCTGAATGGCTGGCGGATAATGAAATTTTACCCTTCTTCGTCGTTGTCGAAGTAATCTTCGTTGTCGATCGAATAACCGTTTTGAAGGATCGTGAATCTAGGCGGGTGCATGCTCTTTATTTCCAGTTCAGTGTCGCAGAAACGGCACGTCATCTGGTCCCCTACTTCATAAAGAGAATTAAGTTCTATGTATTCCCCGCATTTGGGGCATTTAGCGTTATACCATTTTGCCATGTTTTGCCTCTTGCAAGTGTAAGTTTTCAGGTGATATTAATATTCCTCGGAATAAACATAGATATAGATGATGTTTTTCTTGCCATCCTTTTCAATATAATCTATTTCTATGTCATTTCCTTTTTTGATCTCGTTAATAGAGTCGATGTTGTCGAATTCCGCGTCCGGTGATAGATGATAGATCACGGTTTCTGTCGTCTCTTCGTCCTTTTCGACGTCGTAGTTCACCTCTTCGATCGTTATCGCATTCCCCGAGATGTCCACGACTGTCCCGGAAGCATATTCTATAGGTTCGTCTTCTTGGGCAATCGCCGTTAACGGCACGAAAACAGCGACAAGTAAGGCTAATGACAGGTAAAGAATAGTTTTTTTCATGGTTTTTTTCTCCTTTTTTGTAATTTATTCGCGTCTTTTTTGAATATTTCGACATCGGCGAGGCCTTTGGTTATGGCCGCCAGAAACTCTTTGTGGGCCTTATTGGGCGGTTTGGAAAGAAAATAATAGACCCTGTTCCCCGCTCTTCTGTCCCCCACGATCTCGGTCAGCCTCAGGCGGGCAAGGTGCTTGGACACGCCGGACTGTTCTTTTCCCAGGACCTGGCAGATCTCGTTAACGGACAATTCTTTTATTTTAAGCAGGTTGATTATCCTGAGGCGGGTATCGTCAGCAAGGGATTTAAGTATTATGCGTGCTTTTTTAACCTTCATATCAATATGACCATATACTCATATACTATTTTAACGAAATATAGCATGTGAAGCGGTAAAAGTCAATATGATTTGTTTAATATTTGATGGTCTTGCGGTCGATCCCCAGTATCGCCCTCATGTTTATCATGCTGTAAAAAAGGTCTTTGTTGCTTATCGTTTCGACAGGCCGGACCTCTTTTACAAGGGCATGCATGTAAAAGACGACGAGGAACCGCAAAACTGCGGATATGAGGAAAAGGGTCAGTATCTGGAAGCCGAATAGCCCCGGGAGGAACTTGACAACAAGGCCTCCTAACAAGGCCCCTGCCGACAGAAAAAGGCCGTTAAGGACATTGAAATAAGCTATACAGCGTGGCCGTTTTTCAGGGGTCACCGCGTCGTAAATAAAATTTGAAGTACAAAGATTGTAACCCGACCAGAGAAAACCCGAAAACATCTGGACAATGAACAAGAAGACTATATTCCGGTTTATCACCCATAACAAGGGAATCAGCCCAATGAACAATGTAGTGAACTTTATGATCTTAAGGTTCCCTATCTTGTCCGCGTGTTCTCCCCACCTGCTGATGGAAGTGTACCGGGTCAATGCAGAAGAGACCAGCATGGCACTGTATAAAAAATAACTGAGATGGAGGTCTTTCAACATAAGGACGGCGAAAAAAGGAGAAGCGATGTTCACCGAGAAGCTGAAGAGCGACACGAAGAGGACGAATCTGGTGAAATTACTTTTCTTCATATGCCCGAGGAATTCTAACAACGTGAACTGGGTGCCTTCATAGCGCAAGGGCGGTTCGTGGATTTTTCTTATGAATATCCAGCCTAACATCCTGAAGATAAAAGCGAGGCCGAACAAAATGGCGAACCCGTAAAACGCGTCTATCTTTTTCATTTGAGTCAGGAAAAACCCGGCGGTAAAGGTAGATCCCATCGTGACAAAACCGTAGATCCTGCTTCTTTTCCCGAAAAAAGTCCCCCTTATCCTGGTCTCGACCAGATCGGATATCCAGCTACCCATGGCCGGGGTGACTACGGCGCTGCAGACGGCGTATATGGCTATCAAAGCTATAAAGAGGGATGGTTCAAGGCGTCTGAACAGAGCCGCTAGCGCTATGGCCAGCATGATCAGGCCTTCCAGAAAAACGGAGATATTCACGACCGTTTTTCTGGATTTCAGCCACGCGATGAGATCGGCGCTTTTCAGCTGGGTAAAAGCGCCCAGGAAGCTGGGGATAGCGTTAAGAAAACCTACCTGTTTTACCGTGCCGCCCAGCAGCAATATGAACGGGGTAAGGTATTCCTGAAAAAAACCGAGCATGGCGTGAGAGAACACGCCGTTGTACAGCGAATAAGTAAGGCTTTTCTCTGTTCTTTTATCCTGGTCCATCGATATCAGATTTCCCGGAGGTATCCCCAGGTGTGGAGGCGGTCGCAGTCTTCGAACCAGCGGTCGCCTATGTCAGTCCTATAGTACATGTTTGGGATCATTATATTCTTTATCCTGCCATAGGCCTGGTTCTGGGCCTGTTTCATGGTAGGGCCCGTTCCCACGACCACGAGGACAACGCCGGAGGTGCCGGCGACGAGCCATTGGTTATCTATTATTTTCACGTCTTCTATGTGTATGCCGTCGTAATTGGATTTTTTGAAGAGTACGGCCGAGTTATTGGAATAAGTATCGAAAGTCTTCTGGTCATCGAAGGGATACGGCGGAACGACGATCCTGACGCCTACCTGGAACCCTTTTTTGGCCTTAAACTCCGTGAGGCTCCCCTCGGACATCCCGTAGAGGAACTCTCCCATGGGCATCATTATCCCCTCCTGCTGGATGAATATCGTGGGGTAACCGAAACGGGCCGTAAATTCCAGCGGATATATGCCGGTCGCGTTGACCATACAATTGATATCGATGTAACCGACATATTTTTCTTCTTTAAGTTTCGGTTCGAGTTTCTTGAGGGTGGCGTTGAAAATCTTATTGACGCCGCTCCAGTACATGGAAGTGCCCATCTCCCCCGTCGAAGGGCCTATCTGCTTGGGAAAAAGCTTTTTGTGCTCAAAGTTGATATTTATGGGATAAATAAACTGGCTCCCATTGAAGAAAGCGCCTACGGCTATCTCTACTCCGGTGACCCGCTTCTGGAGCTGGAATACTTTGATTTCTTCGTGGACGACTTTTTTATAAGCGTCGAGGACACGGACAACGTCATGGCCGTCTTCCTCTTCCCCTACGAAGAGCATGCGTTTTATGTTCTGAGCTTCCCCGCTTGGCTTTATAACATATTTATTGGGATTACTTTTGACATATTGAATGGCGTCATCGAAAGATGTGAACTCCTGGTAAGGGAGGATGCTTATCCCTGCTTTTTTAAGCTCTTCCTGTCCGAATGAACGGTCGTCTTCCAGGCGATCCGTGTATTCCGTTCCTCCTATGACGAGTTTTCCTTGCCGGCGCAGTTCCTGGGCGATCTTGCCCTGTCCGAGGACGTCGTCGAAGACGATACAATCGGCCCAATCGATATCTTTTTTCCAGTTTTCGGACTTGGGAACAAAACCGTCGGCGATATCCTGGTTTTCCTCGTTTTGGATATAATATCTCGCCTCGTGACCTTCTTTAATGACCTGCCAGGCGGTGTCGCTGATCAGGCCGTCAAGCGATATGAAGAGAATCTTTTTTCTGTCCATGTTTTTCTCCTGTGGGTTTTTTCAATACACAATTATACTATCGCGTGAAGTTTTTGTCGCCGGCTATTATAAGGTTACTGCCATCTTCTCGAAAAGCACCTTTTTGTCAAAAAAAGCCTTATGCGCGATCACATACGCCGCCGCGCTTACTCCAAGGTAAGCCGCACCGCCGCTAGTGCTTTCTTTTATGGTGATCTCGCCGGAGCGGAAAAATTTTTCCCCGGTGTTCGGGTCGACAAGAGCGCCTATCGCAGAGAGCGTTTCCACGGCATCCGGCCCCACGGATGTGACTTTTATCCTGTCGCCCTGTTTGACACCAAGAGATCTTATCCCGATGTCGCTAAAGGCGTCCTCTTTTCTTTTTCCGGAATGGACAAAGACCATGGATCTGGCCGACCTGACGAGTTTCGCTATTATGACCGAAGCATAAAAATCGAGCCCGTCGGGCGCCGTAAGTTCTAGCTCTACTTTTGCCCTTTTCGCTGTGTGGTATTCGAAAAAGTTTTTCTCCTCTCTTTTCTGGAGGTTGGCTTTCATGACGCCGTTAAGGAATCTAGAGGCCCGTTCTTTTTCTCCGAGCCCTGCCAGAACGCCGGCGTATGGACCAGTATACCATGACCATAGGCCGCCGTTATGGAAATGACCGACATATTCCTTGAAGCGGAACTGGTGCAGCCGGAGAGACTTGAAAGTCTCTTCCGGGAAAAAGGGATAATGGGCCGGTACTAGCGGGTATTTATTTACTGATATCTCGTCGATGAAATTCAGGATGTCCCGGGCCTGCTCGCCAGTGGGGATACCCGCAAGTAGAGCAAGTATGTTCCCGAAAGCGTCAAATATACCGCAAGGATGCCCAAAATCCGAAGAGCTCAGGTCGGGAGAATAATAAAAATGGATAAAATAACCCACTTTTTCAAAATCAAATTTCCCCGACACCCTGCGGTAGATATCTTCTTTTGTCCGGTCAAGATTTTTGATCCAGAATTTTTCCCTGATGATATTTTTGACTTTGGCGGCTTTTTCCCTGTATTTGCCGGGGCCGGGTTCTCCAGCTTTTTCAAGAATGTCGGCGAACTCGTTAAGGGCCATATGCCATAGTACTTCATCATACAGGACGAATCCCTGCTGGAGGTATTCATCGGCCCAGTTGCCCGCCCGGGGGATGTACAAGAGGCCCAGATCTTTGTTTTCCCAGTTGTTTTCAAGGTATTCGATGGCTTTTTTGACCGGTTTGAGATATTTTTCGATTATGTCCCTTTCCGGATAGCGTTTGCCGAATCTGCCGCACCCGATTATAAAAAGGGTTGTCGGATCTACCCTCGGATTGATTATGCCATAGCTTACCCTGCCCTCAGGCGAGACGTTGCTGGGTATGGCGCCGTCTTCTCTCTGGTTCGCCGAGAGGGTCGCGAAACTGTCCTCGCAGGCCCTGAGAAGGTCTTCTTCTTCGGAGAGGATACTGGCCATGCATATCCAAAAAGCATCCCGGGCGAAAAGACGTTTATAATTGTCCTTTTGCGCGGAAGAGGCAAAGAACCCGATCGAATTGTTTTCGGGGCCGGCGATAAGGCTTTTCAATAGCGCGATGGACTCGCGGTAAGCCTCTTGATGCCGGGTGGTTGAGATCTCGCTGATCTTGCTTTCGCTACTCAATTTATCTGCTTCCTATTATTCGAACAACTTTTTGTATTCGCCGTAACCTTCTTTTTCAAGGTCTTCTTTGGGGATGAAGCGAAGGGCTGCCGAGTTGATGCAGTAGCGCAAGCCGGTCGGCTGCAGCCCGTCGTTAAATACGTGGCCAAGGTGAGAATCGCTGAGTTTGCTCCTCACCTCCGTTCTTTTCATGAAAAGACTCCTGTCTTCTTTTTCAACGATCTTTTCAGATGCAAGAGGCTTGGTGAAACACGGCCAGCCGGTGCCGGATTCGAATTTATCGTGAGAGCTGAACAGGGGTTCCCCGGAAACAATATCCACGTATATTCCCTCTTTTTTGTTGTCCCAGTATTCGTTGTCGAAAGGCCTTTCCGTGGCGTTCTCCTGGGTTACCTTGTACTGTACGGGAGAGAGCTTTTTTCTAAGTTCTTTTTTGTCCGGTTTGACAAAATCATCCGACCATTTTTGTTTCAGGAAATCTTCACGGCCGGAACCCTTTTTATAGATATTATATCGAACAGGGTTCTTTTTGTAATAGTCCTGGTGGTATTCTTCCGCTTTATAAAATTCACCAGCTTGCAAAATAGGGGTAACTATGGGCTTGTCGAATTTGCCGGACGATTCAAGTTCCTTTTTGGAATCTTCCGCTAGCCTCTTCTGGTCCTCATTGTGGTAAAAGATGGCGGTTTTGTACTGGGAGCCCCTGTCGGCGAACTGGCCGTCCGTGTCGGTCGGATCGATGTTTTTCCAGTAAATATCCAGCAATTTTTCGTATTGGACCTTTGAGGGATCGTATACTATTTGAATGGCCTCCACGTGTCCTGTTGCGCCCGATGAGACTTCTTCATAAGTGGGGATCTCTTTTGTTCCGCCGGTATAGCCGCTCGTTACCTCTATGACCCCGCTCAGGTTTTGAAAAACTGGCTCCATGCACCAGAAACACCCGCCAGCAAATGTCGCCTTTTCCTGCTTCATTTCTACCTCGCTATGCGATGTTGGCACGATCATGCTTAATATTGTAAGAAAGAGAAAAACAACTTTCATTTTTTGGGGCAGATCCCCTACTCTTTGCATGGTTCATTTTCGGAGGAAGGCCTGGCATGTTCCGCGGTCCCTGTGGTATCACAAGCCGGCATTTCAGAGATATTTTTAATTGCTTCGTGGCCTTCGACGATCTTGGTGTATTTTTCGTGTATAAGTTTTCTGTCGAACTCGTAAGACTCCTCGAGCATCTTATCTTTCTCTTGTTCATCAAAATAATCCATAACGGGGATGAAGAAGTGTTTATCTTCCTTTTCGATATGTTCCGGGTAGAATTTTACAAGTGTTTCCATGTTCGAGACGATCTCGTTCAGCGCGGCCTTATTCCCCCCAACATAACCTTCTTTCGCAGCGATGAGTTTCTTGACATTGTTCCTGCCCATGACATGTTCCTGGATCAATTCTTCCATGACCCGCCTGTGTTCTCCCGAAAGGGGTTTCTTGTCCAGGCCCCTGAAGAGGATATCCTCTTCCTTGCCGTGGTGGCATCTGTCGGCATAAGTTCTCAGAAAATCCACCGCGGTATCAATAAAAGAAGCGTCGACCTCGTTGGTGTCTTTTATTTTGACGAGTTCAAGGTCCATCAGTCTTACCATGCGTTCGATAAGCCTGTGTTCGATCATCAAAGGGCCTATGGGGAGCATTTTTTCATTTTTATTCATTGTTATTATTCTCCTTGTTTTTGCCCCAGTATTGTTCCGAAAAAGCTGAAAACTTTCTTTAAAAAACGGAACATTGTCTTCAAGAACCATATCGAGAAGACGATAAATGAAAGGACAAGTATCCCGGCGATGACCGGGTGCTTCATTATAAGCCACAACGCGACGATGACCAGGGCGTCTTCAGAAATGCTGGCCACGGTATTAGTGACCGGTTCCGGAGATGTATTGATAGCAACTCGCGCGGTCGCTTTTGTCAGGTGAGCGTCAAGCGCCACGACGCCGCATAACATAGCCAGGGAGAGCTGGATCCCGGGGGCTTTTCCGGAAAGAGCCATGAATGCGAGCACCAGGCATGCTGCCGGTCTTATGGCAGTGTGAACGGAGTCCCAGGCTGAATCCACATAGGGTATTTTATCGGCGAAGAACTCGACAAGATATAATATGATGGCTACCCCTATGACCAGGGGGTTTGCAAGGACATCAAGGCCGCCGGGTAAGTCTATAAGGCCAAGCCGGCCCGCGATCCCCAAGCCGGCTATGGTGAGATAAAGATTTATCCCGGTAGCCCAGGCGCCTCCTAGGAGCATCCCGAGATTGCTTACAACATTCATTTTTTATTGCGGTTTTTTCGGCAACTCTTCGGCGAATTTCCTGAGCCAGTCGTTGTCGGCGCCAGTCCCCATGTATAGGGTCCTGTGCGGGAACGGGATCTCGATATCGAGTTCGTCGAAACGGTTCTTCAGTCGTCTTCTGAATTCCCTTGAGACCTCCCATTGTTTTATCGGGAGCGTTTTTATCCGGAATTTTATGGTGACCTGGGAATCGGCGAAATCGTCTACGCCTAGCATCTCAAGGTCCCCGATGATCAGTTTCCCGAAATAGGGGTCCTGCCTCATCTCTTTGCCGATCTCTTTTATGACATCCATCACCCTGTCGACATTTTCCTTATAAGCGACGCCTATATTCAGAAGGGCCTGCGCGTATTCCCTGGTGAAATTGACGACGGTTTTGACCTCTCCGTTGGGTATTATTATCACCCTGCCCGCAAGGTCCCGTAGAGTAGTAATTCGGAGGTTTATGTCTTCTACTAAGCCGCCGTATTCGCCGATCTTTACCACGTCTTTTATCCTGTACTGTCCTTCTAGTAATATGAACAGGCCGTTGATGAGGTCCCGTATAAGATACTGGCCGCCGAAACCGAAAGCTATGCCTACGATGCCGGCGCCGGCAAGAAGCGGGGCCAGGTTCATGCCGAAATTATCGAGGACTATGTAAATGACCGTGCCGGTGATCACGAATCCGCCGAGCCAGTTGATAAGCCTGTTAAAGGTTTTTACTCTTAACGTAAACTCGTCTTCCCGCAATACTTCTTTTTTGCTTATTGCTCTTTCAACTTGTTTGAGAACCAGCTTTAGCAGTAAAAATAAGATTACGCCTATTATTATCGCGATGCCTGAGAGGATTATTTTTTCTCTAAGGGTCAATCTGGCGGATTTTTGCGCTTTTAAGTCGATCAGCGCCTTTTTGAGCTCATCTATCTTGGCCTTGTTGGTTTCGGTTGCCTGCAGGATCAGCTGTTCTTTCTTTTCGACCTCTTCTGTTTCTTTCTTTTCGACCACGACTTCTTTTTCAAGTTTTTTTACTTCTTCCTCGAGTTTCTTGACTTCTTTTTGGGCGCCCGCTTCTTTTGTCGCTTCGGCTTTCTTTTTCGCGGCCTCCAGCTCAGCCTGCGCCACTATAAGCTGAGTTTCTTTCAGCCTGTCCTCTTTTGCTTCGGTCTCTTTCTTCTCTTTGACCTTTTCAAGTGTCTCTTCAGCGGCTTTGACCTCTTCCGCTTTTTCTTGTATTGCAGTCTTGGTTTGTTTTTCCTGTTTTTTCAGTTCCTCAATTTCTTCTTTTCTCTGTTCCTTGAGGATCGCATTTGCTTCTGTAGTTTTCTCTCCTGAGGTCTTTCCTTCCTGGGAAAAAGCCCCGCAGGAGAAAAAGCAAGCTAAGATCACAAAAAACGATAAAAATAAAACTTTTTTTCCTGCAAATCTTAAGTTCATGATATGTTTCTCCTATGTTAAAAGTCAATCTTTCTACTCAAAAGACTTTATTTCATTAGCCGTTACTCGCGACTAATTTGTAATTAGTAAAATCCTCGAACACCCAGTCATTCTTCAGTGTTCTATAAATTATCGTTAATAGCTTCCTCGAGGTTGCTATTATTGCTTTGCCGCTTCCTTTTTTAGCCTTCAATCTGTCATAAAAGCTTCTCAAGTACGGATTATACCTTATTGCTATAAGTGTTGATTGTACCAAGGCCGTTCTTGCGGTCTTGTTTCCCATCTTTGTGATACGGCCATAGTGACTCGTCTCATTCGATACGCTCACCCTTGGCACAATTCCAAAATATGCGGCCAGCTTCTTATCATCCGCAAAATCCTCTACATTCCCTATAGTGCTGAGAAGAATAGTTGCGTTAGTATCGCCTATACCTTTTATTGAGGTAAGATTCTCATGTCCCTTAAGTTTCCTGCCTCTAGAGTTCAGTTCTTTGCTTATTTCATCTATAGACTTATTGAGACTTTTTATCTGGCGAACAACTATCTCTAACTCAAATATATATTCTCCGTCCAAGTCCATCTGGCATACTTTATCCAGAGCTTTCTCAGAACTGAACACCTCTTTTTTTGTTACTATACCATTGGCGTTAAGTATGTTGTGAACCTTATTCTTCATGGCCGTTCTAAGCTTAACGAACTTGTCTCTTGTTCCTATTAAACTCGCTATCCTCGCCTGTTCTTTACTTCTCATCCGCACCTCTGGTATCAAACCTTTACTTAAGTATCTTGCTATCGTTATCGCATCATGTTCATCCGTCTTTTTTACTGAATGCGATATTATCTTAAATTGCGTCGGATTTATTATCGCTACTTTCTTTACCGTTGGTTTTATCTCCCTCGCAAAATATCCGGTATTCCCTGTTGATTCTACCGCTACCGCATCTGTTTTCTTTAGACTGTCCTTGAAACTTGTAATGCCTTCCGGGCTTACCCTAAACTCTCTTAGATCGTGTTTGCCCTTCGTCATATAACAAACTGTAAAACAGTTCTTGTGAAGGTCCACTCCGATTGATCTAGCCATCTCTACCCCCTTTTCTTTAGGTTGTAGCCTTCGGAGTAGAACTATTGTCGGTGAACACCATCCTCCTATCCAGGCTCTCATTCGGCCTATGGTGACTATTCGGTCAGAGGTTTGATTAATCTCCTTTACGAGGTCAATTAAGCCCCAGAAAAACAATACAACCAATGACCTATCTACTCCGGACCACTTTATTACATCTTACAATAATCCAGAGCTTTTCACCGCTCTATCTGACTTTTATCGTATCATCTCCTTTTTTTTAGTTTTGCCTTAACAGGTCAGGCGCGAAGCCAAGGCCCCGTATAGCGAAAGGACCTTTTTTCCTGAGCAAGATGGTATAGTTTCTTTTGCTCTTTATCCGCTTGCCTGCTTTCAATTGTTTGGCGGCGTGGACCATTGAGTAAGCGGTGAGCTTGACGATGTGGTCCGGGACGCCGTCTTTGCTTTCGGACTTTGCTTCCATGTCACACTGGTCGTTCACATAATCGATGGCCACGAAACGGGGTTTGCCTGGCTTTTTATCGATGGCTATCTCGGTCGAGAACCAGACCATCTTGGACATATTTGCGATTTTTGTGGCGATCTTCACAAGCGGCGTAAGCCTGTATCTTCTGAACTCTTCGTTGGTCACGTGTTCGTACCACGACGTCCTGTCGTCCCACCAGCAAGGGATTATTGTATCAAATACGTGGAATACGCGGAACCAGGCCCGTTTTTTACTTAGTTCTATCGGAAATATCTTTTCCTGGAGCAGGAAGTTGTCACCGCGGTCGAAATTACGCGCTTCGGCGATCTGGCGTATCGTGCCGGTCGCATTATATGCCACGCCGCGGTGTCCCCAGCCGCATCCGGGCTTGATGATGAACGGGATGCCGAGCTTCTCTCTTTCTATGGGGTTCAATTTGTAGGTAGAGGGTTCCCAGTTTCGGATCACTACCGTGTAAGGGGTGTCGATCTCGGAGTCCATAAGTTCATAGTACATCACGGCTTTGTCCACCGCAATGCGTGCTCTGTCAGGGTCGTTGATGACCACGCCGCCGCCGTCTTTTACGGCGTAACAAAGCCGGGCATAAAGATTGCCCGGTATGTCGTAAGTGGCCTCGGTGTCAAGAAGCAGGTTTATGCTGATCTCATGCGCTTCCAGTTTCTTTACTATATCCCTTACTTTGTTCTCGGTGATCCGAAGAAACGAGAGGTCTTTTTCCCTGCAATCAGAGACTAGGGTGTCCGTGAAAATACATTTATTTTTGTCCCAGCTTAACGCGAAATCATAACTTTTCAATTTTACGTCTCCTGTTTGCCCCCGAACATGTCCCTATTCTACACAAATAAGGCTATTTCTGCAAATAAGTTATGCGTGGTTATACGGTCGCGGGGACGAGGAGCGTGTAGGCTATTTTTCTCAGGAATGCCGGGAATTCTTCAAGCTTTTCTTCTAAGGGTTTGCCGTGGGTCTTGTAAGAGATGTGCTGGGAATACGAGCAGCACGGGCAGTGAATGTATTTCTTGCATGCGGGGCTTGAGTTTTTTGCTATTTTTTTGATCATTTCCCCCTAAAAATAAAAAAAGCAACTGCATAATACAATTGCCAAGCTTAAAATGTATTAAGGATCTGAAAAAATAAAGCCCGGCATTATAATGCCGGGCTTTATCCGCGTGTTACAGTTTTACTACGTTCACGGCTTGCGGACCTTTGGGGCCCTGCTCGACGTCGAACTCGACTTGCTGGCCCTCTTCCAAGGACTTGTAGCCTTCTCCCTGGATCGCGCTGTGATGTACGAATACATCTTCGCCGGACTCAGGGGTAATAAACCCATAACCTTTTTGATTATTGAACCACTTTACTGTTCCCTTCACGACTACTTACTACCTCCGTTTTAAAGTTTAACTTCTATAACATAATAGTATATATAACCTTACATGAAAGTCAATAAAATAGTTAATTTTTTTGATGTGCAGGATAATAAGCTCATTTTATCCTTTTAAGCATTTTGGCTGCTTTTTTCTTTATCTCTTCCTGCCGTTCGGTGCGGACCGGGCGCTTAAGTGCTACTTTCAGCTCACGGACCGTGCCTTCCTTCATCTTAAGTTTTTTATAAACGACTGCCATTTCATAACGGCCTTTTTATGAAGATTTTACCCAGTGGGCTATCAATTCAGCGGCGCTTATTATAAACAGGATGGCTGCCAGGCCCCAGAGGATGATCTCGCCCTTTAACGGTATGGCGAGATTCCCGAAAACAAGCCAGAAAGCCAGCGCTAAAGCTCCGCACAGATTGATGGCAATTGCCCCGGCCAGGCCGAGCCCGTAAGGCCCTTGCGCTCCACCGAAATATTCAATAAGCAGCGCTACGCCTATGCCAAAAAGCACCGCCCCGAGTACACTCGGATAGAACACGTGTTCGACCGGGGGCGCGCCGACCATTTGGAGCAGTTTCTGGGGAAAAGCGATAAGGAGCAACCCCAGCACCAGGTCGAAAATAGCGTCGATTACCAGTAATTCTTTATCCATTTTCACTCCTTTTGACGTCATGAAGTTATTTCGATCAACTCGTATTCCGTACTCCCTATACCGATCTCTACGGCATGCTTAAGTTGTTTCATGCCGTCTCTCTCGGGATGGACTTCCCGGAATATATCTTTTCCCGCGGCTTCTATAGTCAGGTCCAAACATGCCTTATCGAGAGCTACGGGGTCAACTGAAGCCAGTATACCGATGTCGGGTGCGATGCGCGGATCGTCCTGGGCCAGGCAATCGCATTCTTTGGTTATTTTTATCGCAAAATTTATATGGATGCTTTCTCCTTTACGGTTGTCAAGAACGGCTTTTGCGTATTCGGTCATTTTCTCCTGGATAGTATCGCCGCCCGCTTCCCACATTACGCCCATCGCTCCCGTGGGGCACGCGGCTATGCAGCTGGCGCAGCCTATGCATTTTTCGGCGTCGATCCGTGCTTTTTCTTTGATGATAACGATAGCGTCTGCAGGGCACACTTTTACGCATTCACCGCAGCCGATACAGGTATCCACAAATACGGTAGGAGTCATGTCCGTATGCTGTTCCAGCTTGCCCTCGCGCGTGGCGCATCCCATGCCTATGTTCTTCAGGACGCCCCCGAACCCCGTCATCATGTGGCCTTTAAAATGGGCGACGCTTATCAGAACGTCCGCGTCGGTAAATAACCGCACGACCTTGGCCGTTTTGACGAATTTCTGGTTTATGGCGAACCTGGCAGCGTTGTCTTCTTTCTTGTCATCCGGTATGAATACTTCCGCTCCGGCTTTCCGGGGTGTGAATCCGTGTTTGCGCGCGAGCTTGAGATGGTCGGAGCAGTTCATCCTTTTGCCCTTGTAAAGGGTGTTGGTGTCGGAAAGCGCCACTTCAACTCCCGCTTCGGCCAGTTTTTCGGAAAGGACCTTAACGCAATCGGGTTTTACAAACCCGGTGTTACCTTCTTCCCCGAAATGGATCTTGATCACGGCCTTATCTCCGTTCGAGATCCCATCCAGGATCCCGCTCTTATCCAGGAGTTTCGAGAATTTGTTTTTTATAGAGGCGGGCTTGTCCTTATCAGCGGTCTTTATGAAATATACTTTGCTTTTCATGTCGGTTTTATGACAAGCTTAAACTATAAAAAGGCTTCTTGTCGCGAAATTCGGTTCACTGGTGAGATTCACTCCAAGTTTGCGTAAACCTGCTTCATCGCCCGGCGTGGGCATGTGGGTAAGATGGACGTCACAGCCGCGCAGCGCTTTTAGTTTTTCCATGGCCATCTGGGCGGTTGGGCTTGTTGCCGCGCTTATGCTGAGAGCTATCAGTGTTTCTTCAAGGTCAAGGCTTATGGTCTTACTTCTCGCTATCCCTTCCTTGAGTTTTCCGATGGATCCTATTATGGCCGGCGATAATAGATGTATTTTATCGGGTATCTCAGCGATAGTTTTCACGGCGTTCAGGACGAGGCTTGAAGAAGCATGCATTATTGGTGAATTTTTCCCTGTTACGATAGACCCGTCAGGCAGCTGTATGGCCGCGCCGCAGAATATGCCCCCGTGCCCTTCTCCTTCTTCCTGCGCTTCGATCATGGCCTGTCTGGCCGGCTTGACTACCAGCCTGTCCTCGGGCTTCATGCCGATCTCTTCGACGATGAGCTTCGCCCGGTCGACCGTTTCTTTGTCCATAAATCCCATCGCGTATTCACACGAGTATCTGAAATACCTTCTTATGATCTCCTGTTTGGCGGCTTCCTGGACCGCCTCGTCGTCAACTATGCCAAAACCGGCGCGGTTGACGCCCATATCGGTTGGAGATTTATAGACCGTATCGTCTCCCATTATTTTCTCGAGTATCCTCCTGAGGAGCGGGAACGCTTCCACGTCACGGTTGTAATTGATAGCGGTCTCGCCATAAGCTTCCAGGTGAAAAGGATCGATCATGTTGAAGTCCCTCAGGTCGGCGGTAGCCGCTTCGTACGCAATATTTACGGGATGCTTTAGCGGTATGTTCCATATGGGGAAGGTCTCGAACTTGGCGTATCCCGCGTTGACCCCTCTTTTATGCTCGTGGTAAACCTGGGAAAGGCTGGTTGCAAGTTTCCCGCTGCCGGGGCCGGGACCGGTCACGACGACGAGGGGTTTTGTGGTCTCGATGTATTCATTGGCTCCATATCCTTCATCGCTTACTATAAGATCGACGTCGGTCGGATAGCCTTTCGTGTAGCAATGGGTGCAGACCTTTATGCCGCGGCGTTCAAGTTTGTTCTTGAAGATTTTAGCTGAAGGCTGGCCCTCAAAACGAGTGACCACGACTCCCGCTATGTGCAGCCCTCTGTCTCTCAGCTCATCGATCATCCGGAGCGCGTCGAAATCGTAGGTAATGCCGAAATCTGCTCTCATCTTTTTTCTTTCAATATCACCCGCATAAATACACAGTATTATCTCCGCCTTGTCCGCCAGCCTCTCGAGAAGCTGCATCTTGACGTCGGGAGCAAACCCAGGCAGGACCCTGGAGGCGTGATAGTCATAAACGATCTTGCCCCCGAATTCGAGATACAACTTGTCGTTATACTGTTTTACCCTATCAAGTATGGCCTGAGTCTGCTCCTTGAGATATTTTTCGTTATTAAAACCGGTTTTTTTCGTCATTGCTTGCGACATCATGTATTATTACCACCTTCTGCCTTTTTTGGCGCCTGTTGTTCCAGCAGCTTTTTTAGCGCCTTTCTCATCTCTTTTTGCTTCTCTTTTGGTTTTTCGCTCCGCTTTCTTTGCGCCTATCTTCGCTTTTTTCTGTTCCTTCATCGTCTTCTTGAGCTGTTTCACCTGTGCGCTTATGGCTTCTTGCTGCTGCGTGTACTGAAGCTGTAATTGTTTTTTCTGCGCCCTTTTCTGTTCGAGCAGTTTTTTCTTGCCCGCGGTGTCTTTCGGGTCGAGCTTTTTAAACTGTTCCATGTATGACTTATCCGCCGACTGCATCTGCTCTTTATAGGCGTCCCTGGACTGTTTCATCTGCTGGTCGAGCTGGCCCAGCTGGGCGTCGTATTGCTCGCGGGTCATTTCCGCGGCATAAGAAAGCCCGCAAGAAAGGACGAAAAATACGGCAAAAATCGCAGTTACCTTCTTGAACATGTTTACTCCTTTCGGTTGTTTTAAAAGTTAAAACTGTTCCCTATTTTTTGAAGAGGCCCTTCAAGGAATCAAGGGTCTTCCCTGCGCCCCCGCCTTCTTTTCCGCTTTCGCCGGTTTCTTTCTTTATTAATCCCTTAAGAATGCCTTCTCCTTCCTTTTTAAGGCTCTCTTCCATGTAGGGCTTTATGATCTTCATGAGGGAATCCTCAAATCCGGTAAATTTGGGGTTTTCAGTGGTCCCGGTTATTTTGAAGTTAAGCTTTACCGGATCTACCTGGTTCAAGGCCTGGCATATGACAGGCATGGTAGCGGCCCCGACAGAGACTTGGGGCCCGCCCTTGGGTTGGATGTCCTGGCCGGTAAGGACAAGGGAATTCTTAGAGTCCAGCTGGTCATTTACGATAACGGTGTTAGAATCGAGAGAAAGCACACCCTTATTGACATCCACCGGAAGAGAATTTTCGTAAACAAAGCTTATTGCCGTAAGGTCGATCTTCTCGGCCGAGACGTTAGCCAGGGTCGTGTTGCCTTTCTGTGTGTATGTAATTGAAAAATCGCCGGCAGCTTTTCCTTCTTTTTCGAGCCTGCCAGCCAGGATAAGCCTGTCGAAGCGGGCCCCTTTTTTCGGGTCTACCCCTACACCTCGCATGAGGACGCTGCTTCTTTTTACGTCCACTGTCCTGCCGCGGTCCGCTTCCACGTGTATATTGGCGTTTCTTACTTTCAAGAAGCCTATTTCAAGGAGGTAGCCTCCCCTGACCGGGGTGAACTTTACTCTCCTGCCTCTCGGCAGTTCCTGGACATCTTTTACTATTTTTTTGGCGCCCTTTTCTTTCTGCGCTTTTTTGTCGGCGGCTTCCTTTGACGACCTTCTCTTGACCATGTCGAACACCCTGCCAAACCAGTCTTGCTTGCCCCTGAAACGGTCGAAGATCGAAGAGCCCGCCCGGTCCTCTTCCGTGCCGCCCGCTATTTTCTGGATGTTGAAGCCGCCGTCCGGCTCGCCTTTTAAGTTGATGTCCGCGTCGGATACGTTTATGCTGGATACGACCAGGCGCTTTGAAAGAAGCCCTATCAGGCTGAGGCGTATGGATGCCTTTTTAATGCCTATCATCTTTTTAGAAGGATCATCGGGATCGAATATCTTAAGGTCGCTGAGGGACGCGGACAGTGTGAGGGGCCAAACGCTTACCCTTCCAGCCGATATTTTTGCCTCGGTGTGCTTGTTTATCTGGTCTATTACGATCTGACTTGCGATAGGCGAGATAACAAGGCCGGATACGATCTGGGCCGCGAAGAGGATCACAATAAGTATGATGATGCCTTTTATATTAAAAAACTTCATTTTCATCATTCCGGATTCACCACCTTCAAGACGAGGTCAGCCAATTTCCCTATCAGGGGCAGTTTTTTGAACCATTTGATGAACTTGGAATCCTTTACCTTGTCGAAATATTTCTCTCTGAGAAGTATGATGCCCTTTTGGGAACCGATATATACAGGATAGCACAGGATGAGTGAGATCGTGAGGCCGCCCGTAACAAGCGTGTTGTTCAGGTCGAGATACGCTATGATCGGTAAAGACACGATAAAATTCCAGAACGCCGTAAGAAATTCCGTCTTTATAAGAAGGATCCCCCCTAGCCAGTCAGCTAGATAACTTACGCCAAAGACGTAGAAAAGCTTGAACACAGGGAGGGCGAGCATTGATGCCAGGCGGTTTACCTTGAACAGGAAGAGGCAAATGAAGAGGAATAATGTTATAGGCCCGTTCATGGGGACAAAGCCGATGAAAAGCCCCAGGCAAACACCCGCAGCAACCTCGCTGGGCGAGACGTTGGAGGTAAAAAGTTTTACGATCTTTACGGGTAGATTTATAAAAGGAATCATATTGTTGCTATTTTATCTTAAATGAAACCTGCGGGCAATATAAAAGTTTTATTACCTGTTATAATTGTGTCTTTATGATTCAATCCAGTTCCAAGCTTCGTCGAGCTGATTTTTGTTGAATTTCTTTACTTCGGCCTTGATGAAAAGACCGGCTAATTTAGTTGTCCACTGGACCCATTTGGGGCCGCCTACTATGGCTACCTTATCGAATTGATCGCTGTGGGCACTGGCGTATTTGGCGTCATCCCACAAAGCGCCGAGCTCAAAACCTTCAAATTCATCCGAGAGGTAATAAAGAAATCTGCCTGTTGCATGTTCGGAGAGGAGGTCATTGACCTTCGGGATGAGCACTTTCTCATAGTCGACGGCGGTGACTTTGCCGCTGGCTTTTATCCCCAGAACATTATCATGGCTTTTGGAAAGAACTTCGATCATATCGGCCTCCTTGGTTAGGGGGAGTTACCACATTATTTTACATAATTTAAAAGGCATTTGCAAATAAGATGTTGGAAGTTGGTTGTTGCAGAGCTGTTTTTCGCTCGGATGTAAGTTGCGCAGTGCGGCATATTCCCTACCAGGGCCCCTCCGCCCGGTGTGGATCCTCCCTGTACGGGAACATGCTGCACTGCGATCTTTACTTCCTCGCTCTCACCGAAAGTAAACCACAGGTGAACCGTGCCCGCTTGGAAATTTAAAGTCCTGTACGGAACGGACCAGGCGATAAAATCCTCGATCCGTTTATCTTATTTCTAAGTTGCGCGGCAAAATGTTTGTCCTGTTTTGGACGGGGCGTAATTTTTCCGAGTGGCCACGGTTCCCGAAGGATCGAAGATCCTGAGGGAGAGCGAGGAAAAATTTTGAGTGAATTTTCCTCGGTGGGGAAAATGAACGTCCCCGGTAAAAACAGGACAAACATTTTAAATAGGCAACGGGGGAATTGACCGTTTCTGCGAAAGAAGGGTTGATCATCCATGAAGCGTACAAAAGACGAAGTATTTCCAGATGATAAAGGCGGTGAGGCCGTGGGATAAGGCCGGGCACCAGATGTTGTCGAAGTATTCGTAAATATAGCCCCAGATCGCCCCGGCAAGGGCTATAAGACCCAAAAAGACAAACCCGTCCTTGACCGGGACGACAAAAAACAGGTAGGAATGGACCAGACCATAGATAACCGCAGTTATCCATATAGAGAAGTTTTTCGGGATAGAGTTCGAAAGTTTTCTCTGGATAAATCCTCGCCAGAATATTTCCTCGCCCAGTCCGACCAAAAAGAGGCAATAGCCAAGATATGATAGGAACCCTTTTACTCTATCCCCTGCTAAGAGAAGCTTGTACCCAACCTCTCCCTGGAAAGTGAGTTTTACCGGTAAGGTGCTGAGAAAACTGTTTATTTCATGCACCTTGTCCATGGAGTAGCCTGTCATTCCCAGGGCCTTCAGGAAAAATCCCCCTGAAAAAGCAATGATGAGGCCTGTTAAGATGCCTGCGAGGGCGACCGGCCAGAAAGATCTTCTTTTAAGACCGACGGAGCCAATACCCTTACCCAGAATGCCGACCTGCCAGAACAAAGGGATGGAAAAAGTGAAAGAAAAAGTGCCGTATACCCCGAAGCACAAAAGTATTAAAGGAATAACAATCGCGGCTATGGCTAACGCGAGACGAGATAATGGGATCGGGGTTGTTATCATGTTCCCTATTCTACAGTTTGCTACTGCTGGGCTTCCAGCGCAGCGTGGACTTTGTCTCTCAAGAGGACGAAATCGCCCGGTTTAAAACCAGAGGTTTCGATCGCGGGCAGGGCTTTGACCCGGGCGTTGACTTTTGTTTCGAAAAGCCATCCGCCCTTGGGTATCGCGTCCCTTGTCCCGTCAATAAAGATGGGAAGTATCGGCTTATTTTCTTTTATAGCAAGCTTGAAAGCTCCGTTTTGAAAGCGTTTTATTTTTCCGGTTTCGCTGCGGGTCCCTTCAGGGAAGAATAAGACCGAGATATCTTTTTTCAGCCAGTCAGCGGCTTCCTGGTAGGCCGTTTTGATGCTTCCGAACCGGCCTCTTTTAAGCTTGATATGTTTGGTAAGCGAGAGGCACCAGCCGAGGAAAGGGACTTTAAACAGGGATTCTTTCGCTACCCATTTAAACTGCATGTGGATCTTGTAAAGGACGACTATATCTGCCAGGCTCTGGTGGTTGGCTATTACCACGTATGTCCTTTCAGGATCGATATTCTCCAGTCCGCTGACGGTTAGATCCCAGAACGGGTTTAATCCGATGAGAGCGTTCGCCCACCAGTAGCACTGGGCGTGCGCAACTTTTCTCTTTTTATCAAAGGGATAAAGGACGCCAGTCAAGAAAAGCTCGACAAAAAATAAAATGACCGTCAGGAACGAACCGCTTGCCCAGATCGCTATGGATGTTATATATACCATCAGTATTTGTTACGGAATCCTTCGGGGAAACCGTCCTTTTGTTTTTAGATGTTAACTTTATTTATTTTAATTTGAAAAGACAGAAAAAAGAATCAAATTTTCAGAGGCAATGTGAAGATGAAAAGATTGCCTTCGCCGGGTTTGCTTTCAGCCCATATTTTTCCGCCGTGAGCTTCTATCGCCATTTTACAGAAGGTGAGTCCTAGACCACGGCCGGTTTTTGGCCTATCGCTTTCAATGTGTATGAACTTGTCGAAGATCCTGGCTATATGTTTCTCGGATATAGGTTTCCCGGAATCCTTTACCCGGACATAAAAATTCTTTTCTTCTTCATTGTACCCTGCCTTTACGCCTATCTTATCTCCCGGGGAGGTAAATTTTATCGCGTTGCTTACCAGGTTAGTAATAACGCGTTTTACCAGTTCCCTGTCCGCTGACGCCTCGGGCATTCTATTTGGGGTCTCCAGCGACAGGGTTCTGTTTTCATAGATTGCTAACGGCCGCATCTGGTTCACGACCTCTTCCGCCAGTGCGTTAAGATCGAATTTTTCGTAATGCAGATCGATCCTGCCCTCTTCCATCTTATTTATGTCCAGCAGATTAGAGATCATTCTTCTCAAGTCCTCGCTTGCCATGAGCGCAGTATCGAGGTCACTTTTTTGTTCTTCGGTGAGGTTTTCCTTTGATTCTTCTCGCAGGATCTCGAGCCTTACTGAGATAGCGGTCAGAGGGTTGTTCAGGTCGTGAACTATCATGTGCATAAGATTGTTTTTCATTTTTTCTAACTCTTTTAATTTAGTATAGTTGTGCTCTAATCGGTCGTGGAGGGATTTGATCTTTAAAAGGGACCTTACTCTTGCCAGAAGTTCGTCCTGATCGTATGGCTTGCTTACAAAATCATCCGCGCCCGCCTCTATCCCTTTTATTTTATCCTCTTTTCCCTTAAGGGACGTGACCATTATTACGGGGATGAACTGGGTTTCTTTACCGGATTTCAGCCTGCTGCAGACTTCATATCCGTTGAGGCTGGGCATCAAGATATCAAGAAGAACGAGGTCTGGAGTGCTTTCTCTTGCGATCTTGAGGGCCGTTTCACCGTCGTGTGCAGCGATCACCCCATAGCCGTTCACCTGAAGAAGTTTTGTAGCCAGCTTTACGTTCAGGGGTTCGTCATCGACGACAAGGATTATTTTTCCGTTTTCCTTCTCTTTCATTTCTAGTATTTTACACCTAAGTTTCAGCTTTTCAAGATTTTTTAGCTTTTTTTCTTATATAACACGCTTGCCCACCCGTCACCCCTGGCGATCTTCAAGCAGCGCAGTTTTTTTGTGTCGAAATTTTTGCGGAAGCCCCGGTAATTTTCCTCTGATATTCCCGACACTGCAAGGTATTTACCCGGTTGAACGAGTTTTATGAGTTTATCCCTGTTCTTTAGAAGTTCCTGGGTATCAAGGTTTGCGGCCACGAAGTCAAAAGCAGCGTTTTCACGGAACGACTCAATGTCTACCTTCTTCAAATATTCTGAGCGATAGCCGTTCTCTTTGAGGTTATGATGTGTGGTTCTTATCGCTTCCTTGTCGATGTCTATTCCCCAGATCTTCCGGGCGCCGCATTTACCGGCAATGACTGAAAGTATACCAGACCCTGTTCCTATATCGAGAAAATCTCTAAAAGAACCCTCTTTCATTTCGATAAACCGGGACATGGTCCTTGTTGTAAAATGAAGACCTGTTCCGAAAGGTAGGCCTGTATCCAGGTATATGACCTTTTTCGCCCTTGTTTTATAACTATTCCTCATCCACATGGGAACAAGAAGGATGTGTTTTGTTATTTTAAACGGCCGGTATGTCTCTTTCCATTTTTCTTTCCAGTCGGCGTCCCTGAAAGATTCGACCCTGGCCGTTACTCCTTTTAGACCGAGGTTTTCGATCTTTTTATCAAGCGAAAGGGCTTTTTTTCTTGACCTGGTGTAGAAAGATATATAGGTTTTGCCGCCTTGAAGGGTCTCGACCAGCCGCTCAGAGGGGATGCCTATTCCCTTGAGGACCAGCCTCAGGATCTCTGTCTTGCCAAGGTCGGCCTGTTTCAAGCGAAGGTCGATCTTATATATTTTGTTCTTTGAGCTCATCGTTTGTTGACAAAAAAGGGACGGTTCTGCAAATAAGAGCCGCCCCTTTTAAATTGCGGGAATGTCAATGGATCACTTCAAGTATTTGGTGCTGCTTTTTGTCGTCGTCGTTGTTGTCGTTGCTGTTCCCTGGGTCTGTTTGGTCCCCGTCGGGCTCAGGTCCTTATACGTGTTGGGTATCTTGTCCATTACGAGCTCGCCGAGATCAGTAAAGAATTTGTGGATCGTGGAGCCGGCCTTATCCATCTCCTCCTGCATTGTTCCGGCGAATGCAGCCGTGCAGCCCATGACAAGCATGGTCACTAAAAGCAGCGCGATTCCTCTTCTCATAATCTCCCCCTTTATTTACGATAATTCAATATTATTACAATTTGAGTATACTATGAAAAAACGAAATTTCAAGTTTCTTCTTAAATTTTTAATTAAGCAGTGAACCGCGGTCAGGCGATCAACGGTTCAGGGTGGAAGTTTTCGGCCATCCTGCTAAGCAGTTCCCTGTCTTCGTCCTCGATCTCAGTATAAACTGCGGCTATCAGATACATATGAGGTATTTCCTCGACACGGACCACCTTTCCGACACAGTCTAATGAAGTGTCGGGGTTATGAAGGTATATCTTCAGCTCAAGAAGCATATCGGGTTCCACTCTGTTTTTGTGATAAAAAAGAACACCGCCGGCGCCGATATTGAGTACCGCGCCCATTTCCCATTCACTGGGGATCGTCCCGACATTTTCCGGCACTTTTTGCTGGAACCTTATTATGGCGGGTTTTCTCATCCTCTTGTGTTTTCGCTTTTCTTTCTGGTTTGACATTAGAGATACCCTCCCCTGTTATTTATTCCTTTTTTATATTTTACACTTTAGAGGGAGAAAGGCAAGGTTTCTTTTAATCGCATAAAAGCAGAACAAAAAGAACCCAGATAGGAAAACTGGGTTCTTTTTTAGAACTAAAAAAATAATTATTTGGTCGACCGCTCAATAGGAACTTTTTTGGGTGCTTGGCTCCCTGGTATCCCACGGCTGCTTGGAACTCCTTTGTTCAGGAGTTTCGGGAATCTTTCTTGTAATAAGATTTCCGAGGTCGGTAAAGAATTTTTTTATCATGGTTCCGACCTTTTCCCCAGGTGTCTGTGTCGCTTTCGTTGGTGTTTCGGCGAAAGCGGCTACGCAGCCTACGATAAACACGAAGACCACCAACATTGCCACTACCTTTTTCATTCTACCCTCCTTATTACTGATATGAATAATAACAAAAGTAAGTATACTATGAATTAACGGGAATGCAAGTTTGGAATGCTTTTATTTGAACCCCCGCAGTACCAGGTAATCAACATCGTCTTTTGTTTTCATCAAAAAAAGGCGTCTATTAGTGTGAGGTTTTTTACCCAGAACACGTATGTAGACGTCATCGAAATATGCCGGTTCTTCCAGATAGTAACCATGCCTATAACTGGCTGTATTTATCGGCGTCACGTCGACCACCGCGAATTTATCCGGTTCTAAAGATTTAAGATATAAAAGATCTTTCGCCTCTTCAAACTGCTGGTGTTCTTTTATTCTCTGGAGGCCGAATTTCTTTTCCTGGTCGATCCATCCGCTTATGAGCAAAGCTTCATCGTCTGAAGAGACGTATGCTGTTAGGTTGTCGGAAAGCGCGGTCAGTTCTTTCTGGAACCGGTTATCGAACTCATCTTTGTTAACATCGGGAGCGGCCATAACGACATTGGCTATTTCAACCTCTTTGTCGCTCAGGTCATCGTATTTATACATGTACTCGAAAGCGTCGCATACGACCTGGCAGCCCAGGCTTGAAGAATGGATCCATAGCTTTTCAGGTTTTACTTTACGGATGACCGCAGTCAGGAGCTCTCCTAGATAAGGACCGGAAGCTGTAGCCAGACGCTGCGCTTTTTTGTAACCGGAAATGCTTACCGGCTGGTCTCCCGGCCAGCCGAACAAAAGAACAGGCGTGTTGACATCCAGTAGATAAGAGAAATAAGCGGCCTTTATCGCGGTAGATTCAAAATTGTCTTTATAGCCGAAGACGAGGACAAGAAGGGATCTATGGGGAGCGGCTTTCACCGCTTCGGCCACTTTTTTCAAAAAGACATCTTCCTTTAACTCCCGGATATCCTGCACGTTTACCAGCTCTTCTCTTTTTAATCTTTCCGGCGACATCTTTCCTATCCGTATCCTCGGGTCTATCCTGACGTCCGTCTGGCCATATGTCGGTTCTTTTGCGAGTTCGGGGCAAAAGTACAACGAAGAATCCTCTTTTATTTCGGCTTTCTGGCTTGTCGCGTAAAAGATGCCGGTCGTCCTGTAAAAGCCTTCTTTCTTATACTGGACGCGGCTGTACAGGTCTTCGACGTAAGCGCGTGTTTTCTGCATGGGTAAAGATGAACATCCTGCCAAAAACATAACGGAAAGAATGACGACGAGAACGGGTCTGATCTTTGAACACATTTCAGATTCCTCCTGATCGGCGGTGGATATTTTATTAAAAAAGGGACGGTTCTTTATGCGGGAACCGTCCCTTTTGTTTGGTCCCGGATAATCCTTCGCTTCGCTCAGGATTTCCGGGATGACACTGGATTATTACCAGCTTCTGCCTTTTACTGTTTTGTCGGTGTTCTGGCCGGCTTTGTATATCGTTTCGCCGCTTTTTTCAACAGGGTCGGTCACGACCTTTTCGGGTCTTCCTTTGCCCGTCAAAAAGTTCCAGAGCGCCTCGATCGGGCTGACCGCTGCTTTGGTGGTTCCTTCGGCGGCCTCACCGACTGTTTTTACCGAGCCGGTGATAACATTACCGGAGTACTGCACGGGATCTTTTGCTTCGGCCGCGAAGCCGGTGGTGGCAAAAGCGCATACTACGATAACTGCTACAAATAAAAGTGCCATTTTTTTCATCTTCTCTCCTCCTTTTTAGCGAGAATTTTGATATATTATACATAAATGTTATGCCTTCTGCAAATTATATTATGGAAACGGCGATGCTCGCGGCAATAGCCAGGGCATTCGCGACAAAACCCCAGGCTTGCCGGGTGTTCGCTCTTCCTTTAAGTTCCTTGGCTATTATGTCCACGGCTGTCAGGTGAACGATTCTTTTAGTGTTCTCCTCTTCGGTCAGAGAAGATACCGGCATGTATTTATGTCTCTTGGATTTGATGTCGAGCGTGTCATAAACAACTAGAAGTTCTTCGTCCGTCCATTTTTTAATATCTATTTTTTCATATTTAAGATCGTATACGCCCGAATTCTTCAGATATTTCGAGTTTCTCTTTTTTAACAGTTCCGTGTATTTTTCAATGGAAAGGTGCTTCGCGACGCTCTCTTCATATGTTTCAGCCGGCGCATTATAGAGCATGACTACCATCTTGAGGGCGTGGTCATCGTCAAGGTCTTCAAAATTCACGTATTCTTTCCCCTCGACCTTGTATCCGTGGTTTTGCATGGTAGTAGCGCATCCGGATAAGGCGAGCGACGCGCAAAGCATGATTATCAGAAGACGATAAGTTCGCATATTATCCCGAGCCGCTGGTGTCGATGACAGAACCTGCCCACGATTCGACCCATTTTGAGATCAGGACACCAAGAAACCCCGCCAAAGTGGCCATGAAGATAAGGATCCCCCACGCGGGCATATCAAGCTGCTGGAGCCCGAAAAAACTGTTTACATCGGGAGTGTATATGATAAAAAGCTGGAGAATAACAGCCACGCCGAGAGATATGACCAGCCACGGGTTTGACCAGAACTTCAGGGTGTCGAAGGTCCTTATTACGAAGATGCGGACGAACGAGTAAAGTATGATCCCGGTAAAAGCCATGGTCTGGGCATAGTGAAGGCGCTCGGGACCCGGCAGGGTTTTTCCAAGCCAGTAATAACCGGCCAGGAAGACCCCGAAAAGCATAAATCCTTTTTTAAGACCGATGAAAAGAGTTGTAAGAAGCAAGGGCTTGTTAAGGATCGGTTCGTCGTGCGGCCTGGGTTTTCGTTTCATCAGTCCGGGGTTCGCCGGGTCCACGGCAAGCGAGATCGCGGGAAGGACGTCGGTAAGTATGTTCACCCAGAGGACCATGATGGCCGTCACAGGCTGGAGCCCCCATAAAGCTCCGAGCATGACGGTGAGGACTTCGCCGATGTTACATGTAAGAAGATAATTTACGAATTTACGTATATTGTCGAAGATCCTTCTGCCCTCTTCCACCGCGGAGACTATTGTAGCGTAATTGTCGTCAAGAAGGACCAGCCCCGCGGCTTCTTTTGCCGCGTCCGTTCCCCGCAGGCCCATTGCCACGCCTACGTCAGCCTGCTTTAATGCCGGGGAGTCGTTTACACCGTCGCCGGTCATGGCGGAGAAGTGTTTGTTTCTTTGCAGGGCCTGGAGGACGCGCAGTTTATCTATAGGCGTCGCCCGGGCGACGATGTCGATGTTCGGGATCTGCTTAGTAAGCTCATCATCGCTCATCACGTCGACATCACGGCCGTTAACCGCGTTCTGTCCCATTCCGAGGCGCCCTGCTATAGCCATGGCAGTAAGGGCATGGTCGCCGGTTATCATGACCGTTCTGATCCCCGCTCCTTTCGCTTCGGCCAGGGCGGTCCGGACTTCCGGACGAGGTGGGTCGATCATGCCGGTAAGCCCCAGGAAAGTAAGGTCTTGCTCTATCGAGTCTTTACCCTCTCCCTCGGAAATGGTCCGGTCGGCGACGGCGAGGATCCGCAAGGCGTCGTTTTCAAGATTTTCGAGAGTTTTGGATATCTCCCCGCGGGTTTCCTCGTCTATCGGGACTTTTTCCCCGTCTTTGGCGATATGCGTGCATTCTTTCAGGATGACTTCAGGCGCGCCTTTACAGACGGCGGTCTTCTTGCCATTGATATTATGTATCGTTGTCATCATTTGCCGTTCGCTGGTGAAGGGTATTTCGTCAAGCCGGGGATAACGCGAAAGAGTATCTTTTAGATCGAGGCCGCCCTTTTCTCCTGCCACAAGAAGAGCGATCTCCGTCGGGTCGCCGAGGTAAACGTCTTTGTTACCCTTCGTGGTCTTTTTCGCGTCGTTACAAAGCGCGATGGCTGTAAGGAGGCGGGCCAGGGCTTCCTTTTTTCCTTCATGAAGATGTTCGATCTGTCCGTGAGTCGGATCATACCCTTCTCCCGTTACGTGATAGACGCCGTGCCCGGGCATGAAGATCGCCTGAACGGTCATTTCGTTCTTCGTTAAAGTCCCGGTTTTATCCGAACCTATGACATCAATTGAACCGAGCGATTCCACTATGGCGAGCCGGCGCGCGAGTGCTTTCCTCTGGGCCATCTGCTGGGCGCCCATCGCAAGAGCAAATGAAAGGACGACGGGCAAACTTTCAGGGATAGCGCCGACGCCTAAACTCAGCGAAAAGATCGCGATATCCGGCAGCGGCATACTGTGGCGGAAAAAAAGAAGCGCGGCGACGCCTGCCACAAGAAAAAGAATTGAGAAGGTGATATTTTTAGACATCTTGTCTACTTCTACTTCGAAAGGCGTCGGGGGAGTTTTGGTCTCGACCAGAGCCTGGGCGATCTTGCCGAGTTCAGTTTTCATGGCCGTGGCGACGATGACAGCTTTTCCGGTCCCGCGGACGACAGTCGTTCCCGCATAGAGCATGTCTTTCCTGTCGCCGAGGTCGGCGTCCTCTTTTACGGTATCGATCATTTTATCCACCGGCGCGGATTCACCCGTAAGCATTGATTCATCCACGCGGAGAGCATGGACTTCAAGAAGCCTGGCGTCGGCGGGGACCTCTTCGCCCTCTTCCAGTTCTATAATATCTCCGGGAACTACCAGCGAGACGTCTATTTCATCGGTCTGGCCGTCCCTGTCCACTTTGACCTTCTCGGTCAGAAACTGTTTCAGGGCTTCCATGGCCCTGCTGGCCTTGTATTCCTGGAAAAAGGACAATGTCGTGTTGAGGATCAGGATAGCGACTATGAATATCCCGTCCGGGAGCTTGTGCGCCCAGAAAGCGATCACTGCGGCGATATAAAGGACGATATTGAAAAATCCTTTGAGCTGCCTGAAAAGTATCGCCCATCCGGATATGGGTTTTTCTTCGCGTATCTTGTTAGGGCCGTATTTTTCGAGCCTTTTCTTTGCGTCCGCCGATGAAAGACCCCCGGCGCCGGTTTCAAGGTGTTTAAGGACATCCTCTTTATCCAGGGCATGCCAGCTCATTGTTTTTTCATCGCCTGTCATAAATCCTCTTTTCCCTTTCCAAGCCGGCCCCTGGCCTTTTCTTTGGCATTCATAAGCTCATCGACACTGGTCTTTGTTTTAACTTGTTCGGCTCCCGGCGCAGGCGCGGATCTCAACCGTAATTTTTTTACTTGTTCGGCGATCCAGTTCATGCTTGCGGCGAACTTTTCTTTGGTGATGTCCGCCAGGGACTTTTCGCCCACGCGCCGGGTAATGACCCTGTTGTTGACTTCGAACTGGACGAAGTCTTCCCCTATTCCAATCACCTTCGCGTTACCGATCATGTCGCCTTCCTGGACCGTTATTCCGTCAACGACCGCCATAGGCCGTTTGGCGGAAATGATCCCCGTCACTTTAAGATCAGGCCCCGCGAAGGTCTGGGCCTGAAGGCATAAGCTTATCAGGATGGTCAATATTGCTATCTTTTTCATACT
The DNA here is from genome assembly GCA_049643885.1 of Candidatus Omnitrophota bacterium. Taxonomy (GTDB): domain Bacteria; phylum Omnitrophota; class Gorgyraeia; order Tantalellales; family Tantalellaceae; genus JBARQV01. Next base: position 62,955 of record JBARQV010000031.1, read on the forward strand.
AAATGAACGATCAGTGTCCCCCATATAGTTAAGATAAAATTTCCGAACGCGTATGGAATAGTGAATCCAAGCGCCGGCAAAGAGCTGTCCGAGCTTTCTTTTAAAGCATTAAGCGCCGGGGTCGCCGTGCCCGCGCCGGTAAGTCCTCCGAATAGCAGGACCGGGTTCATCTTGAGCACGACTCTTCCGAAAAGGATTCCGAAGATATGAGGCACTAGGGTCAGGATGACGCCGGCGATAAATATTGACGCACCGGTTGTCTTCAGGGCATCAAGCGCTTTAGGGCCTGCTATCAGGCCTACACAGGCTATAAAAAGGTTCAGGCCGAAGTCGGTGAATATCCATTGAGCCCCGCCCGGGATCTGTCCGAAGGTGGGATGAACGGAACGGAGCCACCCGCATACCAGGCCTGATAGTAGGACACCTCCGCCGATGCCCAGTGTCAAAGGTATTCCAAACACCGTGACCGCCGCGAGTCCCAGCAAGGTGCCCAGGACGCAGCCTATGCCCACCATGATCAGGTCGGTGGCCACTGTCGGTCTCTCGGGATATCCCAGGTATTTGACCAGTCTTTCCACTCTTTTTTGGACGCCGGCTACGTAAAAGACGTCGCATTTATCAACAACGGTATTTTTGGTAAGAGGCATGTCGTGCCCCTGGCGGGACAGTTTTCTCAAGGAAATGCCATGGCCGTAAGCACGGTCGATCTCGTCGAGAGTTTTGCCCACTGCATCAGGATTGAGAACGCATATCTTCAGCATTTCCCCTATAAGGCCAACGACGTCTTTATCATCGACTTCCGGTCCGATCACCGTGTCGGTTTTTATAAATGCTTCGCGGCGTCCGACAAGCGCAATGATATCACCGGACTGGATCACTGTGTCCGGCTTCGGGTCGATTATATCGAGGCCGCGTTTGATCCTGTCTATGGAGGTGTCTAACGGGAAGGTCTTTTCTATTTCGCTTACCGTTTTTCCCTTGATGGTCTCGCTGGTGACCTTATACGCGCGCAAGTTCAGTTGGTTCCGCCATGAAAATAATTCCGTAGCCAGTTCGGCTTCGTCAGTAACGCCTGACATCTCTTTTTCAAGCTTTTTGGCTTCATCCTTAAGATTTATTCTAAGAATGCGCGGGACGAGTTTGTAGAAGATGATGAGTCCCGCAACCCCGAAGATGTAAGTGATGGCGTAAGATATGGCAACATTACTTTCCATAGTTGTCTTTTGTGCCGCCGGCACCAAAAGATGGGTTATTGCCCCGTCAGCCGTGCCGATCACAGAAGACTGTGTTAGCGCTCCCCCGATTATGCCTGCAGTGGTGCCCGGGTCGAAATGGAAAGCTTTTCCCAGGATAACGGCTGTTATGAGCCCTACCACGGCAAAGAAAAGCGACAGCCAGATGTATTTAAGCCCTTCGCTTTTGAGCGCGCCAAAGAATTGCGGGCCGACTTTGTAGCCTATGGTAAAAATGAAAAGAGCAAAGCCGATAGCTTTTGCCAGGTCGGGGACTTGTATGTGCATCTGGCCGAGGACCAGCGCGGCAATAAGCGTTCCCGCGGTAGCGCCGAGACTTAAGCCGTAGATCTTGATCTTACCTATACAGTAGCCGATAGCCAGCGCGAGGAAGATCGGGATCTGGGGGTAGTTGCGGCAAAGGTCGATAAAACCATGAAACATTATTTACCCCCTTCCCAGCGCTTGTGGTAATCGGCCAGGAGGTCGCTTATTCCTTTGCCGATGTTTTCATATGCTTCATCGGGGAGATTGGCGAGCGAGACGCGGACCGACATGTTCGGGGCGTCGAATCCCCCGCCGTCCATGAGGATGATGGATTTTTCTTCCGCCAGTCGCCAGACGAAATCGATCGGCTCATAATCTTTTACCAGGTGTTTCGCGAATTTTTCGCCATAACGTTCTTTGGCCAGCGTGGGGATGTCGATGGTCGTGTAGTAATGCGCGTCGTACTGGTTTTCGGGATGCGGGATCCCGACCGCTTTGTAGAGCGTCTGGAACCTTTTCATCACGATATTCTGGGCTTGTTTTTTATATTCCCCTTTTTCATCGGTCAGGCAATAAAGCGAGAAAAGCACCATCAGGACCTGCTGGGGCGTCGAGAGGCCGGCAGTGTGATGGAGGGCTACCGAACGGCTGTCGGCGACCATCCTGTCGATGAGTTTCATGCTGTCGGGGTCAAGCGCCACGGTGCTGTAGCGCTTGTGAAGGGCTTCCCTGTCCTTTTTGGGAAGTGCGGCTATTTTTTTGTCGAAAACGTTGTCTTCGTGGATACCGATAACGCCCAGCCGCCATCCTGTCGCGCCGAAATATTTCGAGAAGGAATAGACCAGTATCGTGTTATACGGAGCGACCGCGGCGATAGAATTGAAACCGTTCACGAATGTGCCGTAAACGTCATCGGTAAGGATGATAAGGTCGTTCCTCTTCTTTTTGACAAGCTGCCCTATTCTTTTGAGCGTGCTGTTCTGTATGCTGACGGACGTGGGATTGGATGGGTTGACCAGAAAGAAAGCTTTTACTTTCGGATCAGCAAGCTTCTCTATTTCGGAGTCAGGGTATTGCCAGTCTGAATTTTCGTCCTGCTCTACTTCAAGTTCCACAAATTCGTAATCATTCAGGCGCGGTATTTCCAGGTACGGCGTGAAAATAGGCGTTCCGAGGGCGATCTTGTCCCCTTTATGCAGGAGCTTGTTCTCCACCAGGCTGGTAAAGATGTAATCCATCGCCGCCGTTCCGCCTTCCGTCGCGAAAAGGTCGAATTTTCCTTTCGGGGGTTTTCCTCCGCACATCTCCTGATCGAGATATTTGTGGACTATTCTTTCACTCGAAGTAAGCATCCTGTCCGGTGTCGGGTAATGGTCGCCGAGAATAGCGTCTACCATTTCGCCCACAAATTCGTCGGGATCAAGTTTAAGTTCATCGCAGACGTAGCTATATGCCTTTTGAAGGAACTTGACGCCCGGGGCGAAGAGGTTTTTTATAAGGTAATGCTCGTATCTTTTTGCTATGCCTTTTTTCTCGGGCGTGCTTCCAAGCCCGGGGCGGTGAGGCCTGTTTTGTGATTCTTCAAGGGCGAAGGCGCCGATCTGCAGAAATCCCTGGCGCGGTGTTATGGCCACCCAGTTGGGGTTGCCCCTGCCGGCGTTAAGCATCATGCGCTCGTGGTGCGTCTGGGCCATACTGATGAGTTTATTTTTGAGCTCAAAGGGACTAAGGTCTTCATAGCGTTTTTCTTCGGTCTTCCGGGGCATGGTCCGCTCCTTTCTATTTTAGCGGATGAATAATAATTATACTTCGTATTGTATATAAAAACGGACGGCTCTGCAAGGTCGGACTTGTTCACTCATATGTTTGACTTATCTGAATGTTGGAAAGGTCCGGGGGTGTATTCCGTGCTCAGACAGTCCAAAAAAAAGCGACCTAAAATCGCTTTTTTTTGGAAACTCGCACTAAACACACCCCCGGACCTTTCCGTAACCTTGACAAGCGCAACATCTGACTGAAGAAATTCCTGATTTTTATTGTCTGTCTGTTTCTACCAGGAACGTCCGATTTTCCTCGGCGTTTGTTAAATGTCAATAACGGCGAATATATGCCTTCCGTCCCGACAAAAATTCTTAACGCTTTTCGGGACATTTTGAACTGACATGGCAAAACTCGCCCCTCGTTACAGGAATACTCGGGGCTCGGACAGTTGCCCTGCCTGCACATGTCTAATAGCCACGATAACTTCAGCTTAAAATGCCCGTAAAAGCTAAATTTTTGTAATGGTCCGTCAGGCATATATTCACCGTCACGGCTATTTATCTCTCTCTGGCGCGGGTTCGGGGAATTATATTCGGCAAAAACAATAAAATCATGGGAAAGATTTTATTGTTTTGCAGAGCTAATCGCCGTGCCACTCTGACCCTTCCTTCAATTTTTGTAAGGGTGGGTGGCGCGACAGTGTCCGAGCACAGCACAAATGAAATGCGGATGCGCGCAGGACACTGAGCGACAGGACCCGCCCTTACGATGGTCGATGGACGAATTACGCTGCTATGAGTAGGCGCCTGAGCGTGGCGTAGGATTTGATAAGCCTGCTCTTGTCGTATCGCTTGGCGTTGGGCAGGAGTTTGAACACGAGAGTCTTTGCGTCTTCCTTATTAATGGACTCTATGTTCAACTCATCAAGGTTGAGTGTTTTGTTGCGTATCGTGAGCCTGTTCTTGATACCCGTTTCACCGAGGACGGATTCGCAGTAATCTGCCAGTGTTATCACTACCACCTCAGCGATCGGAAAATAAGCGTCAGGATGGAATTCTTTATGGTCTATGTACGAAGAATGCACCTGTGATTCGATGTTTCTTAAGTCTTTCCTCGACTCCGTTGACGCAAATACAAACACTTCTGTATTTTTATCCGCGATGTGTTCAGCAAGCTCAGTAGGCATGTTTTTGGAGTCGGCCGGAACTATCACGAGATTGTTCAGTATAGCCGCGTTGGCTTCGTCCTCTTTAAGCTCCCGCAACGCTTCCATGAGGCGTCCCAGAGGATCTTCGTTTGAACCTGCGGCGACTTTCGTGTCAAACGCAAGGACGATCTTTTTGTTGAATGTCAGCGAAAGCGCTGCCTCCCTGAGACACTTGGCGAGTTTCTCGGGGATCGTAAGGTCACGCAGGGTTTCATCCGACGTGCTTTCATCCGGAGGCAGATATCCACCGCCGAAGACATACCATTTATCACCTTTGAAATAGAGCATGTTAGCTCTTGCTAATTCTAATGCTTCTTTGAAATCTATGATTCTTAAAACTCCTTTGGGGTCACCAGTAATATCTATAACCTCAAGAGTAGATGCTAACCCTAAATCGCGAATAGAAATAATTTTTTCTACAGCCCTTTCCCCTCTGATCACGTCTTCGTCCGAATCAAGACCAAGATCTCTAAATTTATCAATGGCCTCCTGAGGTTTCGCTATTTTAATTTTCACTGACAATGAATCCGGGGAAAAGCTCGCGGACATAACGTTATCGTCGTTCATGGTCTCCATTTTCTTCTCTCCAAGTCCTTCGTGTTCCGTCAATGCCCTGCATGTATTAGTGGACAGGTCCCAGAATTTTACATACCCTTCCTTGTCTGCTGAAATGAACTGGTTATCGCCGTATCTTGTTATTGAAGAGACCTTGGAATCATGTCCTTTGAATAACGAAACCTCTTTAGCATCGAGGTCCCAAACTCTTATTGTCCCGTCTTTGTGGCCAGTTACAATTTTCTTGTCGGTCAGGACCGCCAGAGAAGAAACCGATTTGAGCGTTTCGCCCGTAAGGGCCCTGCCAATAAACTTTGTATTTCTATATATCCCCACGGTACCCATGTCCTGGTGGTCATCGTTTTTTCGGCTGGTGGCTACCAGGTAACTGACCTCTCTTCTGGTTTTGCTGCCACTCTCGCGCCTCATGACGAAGTTCCCATCCGGCAATAATGCCTCTAAAGTGAGAAAAACATTACTCCTGGATAATGCAGGAGGTGGATATGCCAAGATGCGTACCTCTCCGGATGCCGTATCTAAAATACCGATATTTCTTTCCTTTTGTATCAACTGATTAAAACCGATCTTTTCTTCGGAAAGCGGTGTAATAGAACGTATTTTTTCACTTCTATCTTTTGTGGTGGATAAATAGGTTTTAATTGTTTTCGCGGTAAAATTCATTATCTCGATCTTTGCTCTGGCATAGCTTGTGATAATATTCCCTGAAGGTGACACTTCGAGCGATTTCACTTCTCCGGGACCCTTCATAAGTATGTAAACCTTGTTCTTGGTGATATTCCATAATCTTATTGCCCCGTCCCTATGCCCCGTTACGATCCTTTTGTCGCGAGTCTCCAGGGTATCGAGTATTGCAGTTTTTGTGATAGGACTTGCATACCCGCTGAAAGTGACTTCTATTTCCGTTTCTGTGTTTTTTGTGAATAACATTTGCGCGCTATTGTCCTCCACGGGAGGGGTCCAACGTTCTTTTGTCTCGAATTTTGAAAGAAGGTCATCCGTATAAAGAAGCCATTCACCATCACTTCTCTGGTTTACCACCGGCCCCGTTATCTTAGATTCTGCGTCAGGGTCAAGTTTAAAAGGAATGGATTTTGATTCTTGTTTAACCGGCTCCGGTTTGTCGGGTCCGGCAGAGGGTATGTCCGCCGCGCCGCGCAATGCTGCCTCGGTAGCCGTCATAATGCGGTATATGCCGTTTTCAGCTATTCTTGAGTCCCCCGCAATAATGGTTGCTTCTGAAAGTTCGTTACCGGACCACCTGAGTTTAAGGCCGGGAGACACGCGGCAGATAATATTCACCTTAAATACCGGTTCGCGCATGCTTTCCGGCCAGAGTATTTCTGAAATAGTGGATATAATATAATCTTCTGAATCCTGATCTCTTGTGAAGATAACGTCGCCTACCTGGAGAAAATCTAATCTTTCTCTAAAGAGGATTTTGTACACGCATTCGGCATTTTTGCGGATAAACTTGGAGAGTTGCACCATATCCTGGGGAATGCCTACCACAGCGGTCATGTCACCGGTAGCGATGAAACGTTTTAGATCCGTAAAGGCCTGGCTCCTTGTTTCATCAAACTGTTCTCTATCCATGATACGGTAGACGCGGCCGGATCTTAATTGATCTTCTGGGATAGAAGATTCCTTTTCAGTTCCTGGAATCGGTACGAATTCTCTGGGTCCCCGCGCGAAGAGAACTTTATAACCCAGTTTCCCGTCTTCCAGGAGTTTTGTTACAAGGAAGACATATTCCAATAGATTAGTATTAATGAAATAAATAATGTCACCCTCTTTAAGGTCGTCTGTTTTATCTATTGATGCCGCGGGGTCGACAATACACTCAGCGTTTGCTTTGATCAGCCGGTTGGCGTCAAAATTTTCGATCGGCATATCAGGCATGTTCGCGATATCGCCGGTAGCGAGAACGCGCAGGAACAGCCGGTAATCACCCGTTGAAGTTATCTCCCAGCGTTTTATTCTGCCCTTATTATCAAGGGTTACAACATCTCCGTCAGGCGTCAAATCCACATATTTATGAATGAGAGCGTTTTCTTCTTTTATTGTCGTGATAAGCTTTCCGTTCAGATCCCAGAGCCTTGCACAGCTATCGCCGTCGGTGGTGCAGATAATGGTATTATTTAATACCCCCGCCGAATAACAACCTCCTATAGTGATGAATTCACCCTCTAGTGCGCCTTCTATCGGTTCTCCGTCAGGGGTCCACAAAAAAGCATGAGCTTCGAATTTATCTTCATCAGCGCGAAGCCTCCCTAGAATATTTCCGTTTGGAAGAATTATGGGGGCTTCAATAAATTCGCGCCAATTGTAGCCAAACCAGTTCTCGATCTTTAAAGTTGCAATAGGGTCACCCTTGGAGGTCCAGATCCTTACTCTGTTATCACTATCAAAGGTAAGGACATTGCCGTTAGGGAGGTTTGCCATGCCTTTTGCTCCCGCCATTACTAGTTCGATTTCCATAGGTGATAATGAGACTGAAAGATTGGTTGCGTATTTATTGCTACTGTTCCACGCTCGTCCTGATGCAAATATCCACCCGATTGAAGTGGATATCACATATTTCCATACAGCATCTTTGGAAGAAATTCCCCCTTCTAATCTTGGTGATGTTTGCTCGCCGTCTTCGCTGAAAACCGTTTGTTTTCCGTCTTTATCGTAAGTGATATATCTTCCGTCATCAAGACGCGCCGCACCGTAATAGGCCATCTCGGTATTAAGTTTTCCCGGACTCAAGTCTAATCTTAGTTTACCGTATTGGGTCCATACTCTCGCGTGTTCGTCACTATCGGATGTGAGGATCTCGCCATCAGGAAAGACTGTCGCGCCGTAGGCTCCCACTATAACTTTATCGACTTTTAAAGCGTCTAAGAGATTGCCGCCCTGGTCCCAGAGCCTTGCACTGTCGTTGTCGATGGTAAGGATATTGCCGTCAGGGAGGACTTCTATGCCCCGTTCTGCTACTGTGATGTTTCCGGACCACAATATGGCCCACCAGCTTTGCTTTTCCACCCTTTCGGTAGAGAACGCGTCTTTTATAATAACCCCGTTCTTATCCCATAGCCTGACCTTGCCTTCACTGTCCCGGGTGAGTATGTTACCGCTTGGGAGGATCTCCAGAAACGTAATTTCTCCCGTATCCTCGAATTTTCCCTTTTTCCCCGGGCCTATTTGGCCTTTCCTTGTGTATAGAGTCGGCAAAGTTCTAATATCCAAAGTTGTCGTATCCATAACAGGCTTCGGAACCACGCAGGTAAATTTGCCGGCCGGTGTATAGAAGACGATCCTGTTTTCACTGTCGCGAATTATCAAATTGCCGTTGGGGTGGACCTTAAATGGTATGTCTCCAACGAGCATCCTGCCTGAAAATTTAAAATCAAAATCCACCACTTTTTGAGCCGTAGAAAGCGGCCCAGTCAGTTTAGGCGTTTCTTCCGACGCGGAAACTGGAGGTTCGGGTTTTTTGAATTTCAGGACGGAAATATGTCCTATCTCTGCCGCGTTGGCAACGTAGACAGTGTCATCTTTATCTATGGCCAGGCCTCGCGGTTGTTTGAATTTTCCTTGCAACTGATCTATGATCCCGTTGTCGCCAAAAGCGGGGTTCCGGCTTTTTCCATCCGGATTCAGGACTATCATTGCTTCGGCATTACTTATGATCACGTAGATATTCCCTTTACTATCTATGCCTATGCCTTGTTTTACCACTTCCAACAGCTTTCTTTCCCCCAAGTCTTCAAAATCAAGGGGTATTGTCCCGTCATTTCCAAAAGCCGTATTAAGGCTTCCATCCGGCTTCAGAACGGATATTGTGCCGTTGCCGTCGTTGAGCACAAAGATATTGCCTTTATTATCTAATGCTATGCCGACAGGTTTACTGAATTTACCGGTTTCCTTTGGTATTGTTCCTGATGACGCGAACCCTGTTTTCAGGGTCAGATCGGGGTTAAGAACGGTCAGCGATTCGTTCCTCGCATCGACAACCAGGAAATTTCCTTCCTTGTCCCTGACCATGTCAACGGGCGTACTAAGGCCCAATGGTTCATAATCTACCAGTCCTTTATTGCCGAAATAGCGGTTTAGCTTCTTCCCATCAGGATTTAGGACGGAAAAGTTTCTTCTCCGGTTAACGCCAATGATATTACCGGCATCATCTATAACTGCGCATATCAGCCGTTCGATCTTGCCCGATATGATCCCTTTCTTACCGAAATTTCGGTTTAGAGCTTTCTCGTCCGAATTAACAACCGACATCCAATCGCCTTCGTTACTTACGAAAATATTTCCTTGTTTGTCGACAGCTACATTGAATGGCATTACAAAGTTGCCCGTTTCCCGCGGGATCACGCTTACTTCCAGCTCGCACTTGACTGTAGTCGGAGATCCGGGTTCTGCCGGCGATTTGACGGGAGTTTTTTCTTCTCCGGGGCGTGGTTCGATCAAGGCCTCTTCGCCGTATGAATTTTTCAAAGAGTCGCCGGTTTCGCCCGGAACGCCGGGGGCTTCTGCGACGGATACGGCGGACTTTTCCACCGGGACCTCCACCCAGAACCAGGTCTTGCCTTCTTCCACATCGAAGTTTGTTTCTATGCCGAGTGAATCAAGCTCAAGTTTAGCTTTAAGGAATCCCTGGAGAGCGCGGGGTGCTGTTTTTTCGATCTCTTCCGCGTTCTCGTATTTTGTCGCGAAAATATGCCGCTGGAGGAATTTGCTGAACCCGGAATTGTAACCGATAGCTACACATAAACCCCCGTCACTCTGGCCCGCAGCTAATCCCACGAGTTTTCCGGCCTCTTGTGCTTCCTTAAGACGGTCCGGAAGGCTTTCAGGGAGAGATTCCCAGTAATCTTTTATCACCATCCTGTCCTTTTCGTAAAGAAAAGACTCAAAATTGGCTCTTTTTGTGATCCTTACAGTTTCTTTTATCCAGCCATCCAGCGCTTTCTTTTTCTCGTCCGGGGCTTTGGCGACTATTTCCTTTCGTCCCGCGTTTGCCTCTTTATCTTTGCTGCGGAAATCGGGACTGGTCAATACGAAATTATCGGTAAGCTGTGAGGGATCAATGGCTTTCCCTGCGCCTATCGCGACTTCTTTTCTGAAACCGAATATCTCTTCCAGGTCGCCTATCGTGATCGCTTCGGCAGGTCTTTCCTTAAAGCGCTCGGCAATACCCGTTATTGCGGCCCTGTCCCGCTCGCCCAGTTCTTCGACTTCTTGCGCTTCTTCCCGCTTTTGATGTTCAAAAACGATCTTTCCTTTTTCAAATTTCGCCGTTATCGTGTCGCCCCTTCGTATAGCGGCTATATTTTGTGTCATGTAAGTTGAAAGCGGGTTCTCAAAATGCCTTTTTACTGCGTCTGCCATGGGACGCGCGCCGTATTCAGCTATGTATCCTTTTTCGGCAAGCATCCTGTTGATGCTGGCTTTTTCCTCATCATTCCGGCCGATAACGAGGTTTATTCCCTGCTTATCCCTGAAGCGTTCCATCGTTTCCGACAAGAAGAGCTGGACTATCTTTGTGAGCGAATCCAGGGGAAGCGGGTTAAATACCAGCGTGCCATCGAGGCGGTTCAGAAATTCCGGTCTGAAGAACCTTTTCACGGCATTGCTGACCGAAACGTTCATTTTTTCTATGAACGCTTTTATCTTTTCCGGGTCACCGCTTTTGACGGCTTCTTCCATTTCTGGATATAACGATACGGGATGAGGCCTGCCGCCCTCTATCACGATGTCCTTCATTCCCAGGTTCGTGGTAAGTATGATGATCGATTCATTGAACTTCACGGTGTCGCCCCGGTTTGAGGTAAGCCTTCCGTCTTCCATCACCTGGAGAAGTATATTCATCACATCAGCGGCCGCTTTGTCTATTTCGTCGAAAACGATAACCGTCTTCGGATATTTTTTCATATGTTCAAAAAGGTAACCCTCGCCTTCATCATATCCCACGAATCCCGGGGGAGCGCCTATAAGCCGTGAAAGGTCTTCCCTGGTCTTGTATTCGCTCATGTCGATCCGGAGCATTTTCATGCCCAGTGTATCGGCAAGCGTTTGAGCGGTCTGTGTCTTGCCCACCCCGGTAGGCCCGGCGAAAACAAATGCCCCAAGAGGCGCTTTCGGTGACTTCAGCCCCGCCTTGGCGACCCTTACTACACTGCTTACGGTTGAAAGCGAGTCATCCTGGCCGACTACGCGGTTCTTGAGGTTGTCCTCAAGAGCGAGGAAGTTCGCCCTTTCGTCCCGCTTTAATGAATCCGTATCGATCTCTACCTGGCCTCTCCTTGCTTCAAGCTCGCTTATAAATTCAAGCGCCTCATCCTGCCCGATGGCGGGTGACGATTTTTCTCCCATTCTTTCCTTGGAAGCGTTGACGCGCCGGACAAGCGTCTTTATTTCATCGATCCCTAAAAGGTCTTCTTCTGAAACTTCTTCGTTCGCGGCGGCGTCCTGGAGTTCTTCTTTGAGCTGTTCCAGGCTGTCCCTGAGTTCCACCGCGACGCGCGATTCTTTCTGCCGCCTTTCGAGGGCGAGCCCGCTGAACCACCTGTTAAGCACCTCTACCGCAGAATATGACGAGAAATACTGTTCCCACAGCCGGACCGCCACGCGCATGGCTTCAAAACTTATCTGGATACCGGGCTTGCCGTTACTTGTCTTTTTCTCTATATAATCCTTTATAAAGAGATGCAGGTTTTCCATTACGGCGCTTGCTTCCTGCGGGAGCATGTCGACCAGCGTAAAATGCTGGTCAAAGGAATCGTCTTCGGTGATCGACTGGCGCGACGATGTCATGACAAAAGAGACCGTCTTGAGTCCCCTGAACATCCTCAGGAAATACCCGAGCATGAACGGGTTTACCCTTACCTTTTCAAGCTCGTCCTTGACGTCGTCAAAATCGATCACAATGATGGTCTTGAGGCCTTTTTTCTCGCCGTCTTTTTCGATAAGCTCGGCCAGTTCTCTCATCTTTATCTCGAAATAACCCACCATGGAGAAGTAACTTTTAAGGGACTCCAGTTTCAAGCGAAGGATACGGGTATCAGTAAATCCTGAGATCTCCCCGCGCGACGCGCGCGCGACAAAACTGTCGACCACCATCCTCTTGGCCAGGATAGAATCGCTCAGGACCAAAGGATAATTCCTTCTTTTCTGGTTAAGGACGGATGAAAGGCGGCCGATAGTCTCGAACGGCGGGTAAAGGTCTTCTAAAACGCCTTCGGCCGCGTCAAGGCTCAGGTTCTCAAACGCCCCGTTCAGTTCCTTGCGGAGCTTCTCCTGTTCCGCTATCGACTGCTCTTGCATTTCGTCCTGCATTTTCCTGGCGCTTTCTTCATTGCCGCTTTTTCTGGTCGCCAGTATCGTCCTTTTCCTTACCAGGAGTTCAAGCTCCGTCCGTTCTTTTATCATCCTTTCCGATATTGCCTGCTTCTGCGAATCGCTGCTTGTCCTGCGCAGCTGGTTGTCCATTATCTTCTGGTTGGCCTGCAGCTCCTGTATCCTTACTTCGATCTTTTTGAGTTCAGTGTCGATATTTTCGGGACTTAAGTCCATTTCCGGCAGGCTTTCGGGGTCGGCGATGTCTATTTCGTATTTTTTACGCATATCTTCAAGCAGTGTCTGCCGGATCTCCATTGCCCTCGAGTCTTCTTTATCTGGGACCGAGAATGATTTAGCCATGACCTGAATTGATATATTTTTGATGTCGAGCAGTTCATATAATTTCTCGGCAGGCGTTTCTTTAGTCCCTTCTTTCTTTAAACGGTCTATGGCCTTCCTGTGCCGTGCCTGTTCTGTTTCCTGTTTTTCTTTTTTGGTCTTAAATATGGCTTTTCCGTCTGAAACGTCAGCTTCTATTGTTTCTCCTTTATTTATAGAGTCGGCAAGGATAAGGTCAGCCAGCGGGGCCAGCACTATCCTTTTTAAAGACCTTTCCAGGGGCCTGGCGCCGTTCGTGACATCGTATCCTTCCTCCAGGACCTTTTCGCGAAGAGTTTGACTCAGGCGAAGTTCCCCGTAACCTTCCGCGGAAAGGAGTTTATTGACGTTCTTGAGCTTTATATCCAGTATTTTTTCCAGGTCTTCCTTTGAAAGAGGATTAAAATTGATTATGTTCGGCAGGCCTATGCGGCCGATCAATTCCGGCCGCAAGCCGGCTTTTACGGCTGCAATGACTTCATCTCTTACTTTCCGCCTTAGGGCTTCCAGTTCTTCCAGCGCCTCTTCTCCTCCCCGGTCCTTGAGCATGGCGATCTTGACATACTTTTCGTTGAGCGCTCTTGTTCTCTCCGGGTCGGCCGCATACCCTTCGCTGAAACCTATATTCGAAGTCATTATTATGATAGTGTTCCTGAAGTTGGCCATTCTTCCCTTCCCGTCGCGAAGCTCGCCGTTATTAAGGACCTGCAGGAGCAGGTCGAGCGTCTTGGGATGGGCTTTTTCCACCTCATCCAGAAGGACGACGCTGTATGGCCTTTTCAGGACGTGATTGGTAAGTTGCCCGCCTTCTTCGTACCCGACGTATCCCGGGGGCGAGCCGATCAGTTTATATGAATCGCTCTGGTTCATGTATTCACTCATGTCGATGCGCACCATGGCGTCTTCCGAGCCGAACATGTGCCGGGCAAGGGAACGCGCGAATTCCGTTTTTCCCACACCGGTAGGCCCGACAAGGAGGAATGCCCCGATAGGCAGGTTCCCGCTCGCGCCGATCACTCTTCTGCGCGAGAATGCCTGGTAGCTGTCATTGATGGCTTTGTCCTGGCCGATAAGCATGCCCTGGAGTTTAGGGACATAATCCTTGAGAAGCTCGTCTTCGGAAGCAAGTATCTCGTAGAGCGGGACGCCGCTGTCTTCGGATATCTGTTTAGCTATTGTCTCTATAGTTATTTCCCATTTTTTGCTTTTGGTGATGTCTTCTATGAATTGCCGGTTCTCTTCCAGCTCCTTCTCGACCGCTTCCTGCTCGCTCAAAAGCCTGTCCAATGAAAGTTCCAGGAATTTTTGCTGCTCAGCGTCTTTCTCGTCCGCGCCGCACTTTATCAGTTCTTTTGATGTCCTCAGTATCCTTTCCAGTATATCCGCTCTTTTTGCTTCAAGCCTTGATGCGGTCGTGAACGCGCGCGTGATTATCCTGTCGATGACTTCCTGAAGTTTGTTTACCGAAAGCCCCTGTGGATAATGCTTCTGGCTCAGTCTGAGGGCTTCATCGAGGATCTTTCTTGGAACCTGGACTTTTACGCCTTCGGGGATGATGTCTTTATACGCGGAATTTATCCTGCGGGTGAAACTCTTCGCGATCCTCAACAGGTCATATTCCGGGGGCGCCCGCATGTCCAGGACAGAAAACTTCGGTTCAAGGCGCTTGTCTTTCGCGAGGACAGTATCATAAAGCTGCGGATTGCCCAGGATGACCACGCTTATATTTTCGTTTTCGATTGCTTCCTTCAGCTGGAAATACAAGCTGGCCATCATGCCCGATTTCATTTTCTGGACGTCATAAAAATCCTGGAAGTTCAGGACAAGGACTGATCTTTCGTTCTTGCGCGCGGCCTTTAACGCGCTTGTTAGCTTGGCCAGTTCCATTTCAAGCTGGCCGGGTATAGCGAGATTCTCGGCGAATCGGGCGGTATTTATCTCGAAAAATTTCGCTTTTCTCAAGTTATCAAGCCCTGTTGAAGTCTCCCCTTTGCGCACTACTATTCCTTCTATCAATCCCTGGCATGCGATAGGGTCGCCTACGATCATGACGTTGTTCATCTCCGGGTCCGTGATCTGGTCGTTCAGAAAAGCCGCGTAATTCGCCACGTAATACGTGTCGTCTATCTTTCCGTCTTCAACCAGTTCATCCAGGTCGTTGGTGTATTGTTTGATGTAATCGGGATTCGCTTGACCCTGGCCTTGAGGCCCGGCAGGAACACTCTCGCCTAATTCGAGCAGGATCAATATAGGCGCAGCTATTATCCCCGCTAAGAACATCCATTCAAGAGGCATGATCCCGGCTGTTGTCGCGTTCACTCCCAGGTCAAGGGTCATCCCGAAGCCATGCTTAAGTGTAAAATAAGCCCCGATGCCGATCCACCATAACATATGATGGTGGTGATGGCCGCTCAGATGCTGTTTTAAGTGCGCCAGTTTTTGCGCGAGAATGGATCCTGTGGTTTGTTGGGCAGCCCCGTCGGTTCCGTTAGGTTTATCGTCACTTTCGCCGGGCGTGATCTCCTTGCCGGCTTTTTCGTATATCCTTTCAAGGGCTCCCCTGCCCCTGTCGCTTCTTAAAACCTTGCCTATCGCGGCCGGGTTATCCTGGACCAGGACTTTTTGCTGGATAGCCTGGATCACCGCGCCCATTACTTCCTCAAAGTTCTTGTCTTTTTTATCGGACCTTAAATAACGGACAACCGTCTTTATCGTTACTTCCCTTATATCGTGCTTCTCCTCATCGCTTACCTCGGTTTCCAGGTCATCTTCGCCCTCTTCTTCAAGGGCGTCGGCAAGTTCGTCCAGTTCTTCGCCCATCTCTTCGACGGCTTTCTCGACCTCTTCGACGATCCTGTCGGCATCTTCTTCGTTTTCTTCCTTTTCTTTTTCCCGTCTCAATGCTTCCAGATAGTACATCCTGTCGCATATGCTTAATATTGATGGGACCAGAACGGCAAGAAGAATGACCACTATCGGCAGGCCGCCTATCATTGACGCGCCGGCCGTGTGGCAACCGGTCATGAATGAGCCGCCTATAACGGCCAGGATAAGCCCAAGAAGGGTCTTTCCGGGGCCGGATTTCTTTTCTTTAGCGGGTATTTTCTGGTCTATAAAGATCCTTAGGGCTTTGCCCAATAATCCCTTACTCATCCCCTTTCCGGGAAAATGGTCCGGAAAGAACTCCTGCTGGGCAAGGATAGCGTGGTAATGGCTAAGAGTCGGGCAGATAAGTTCATGCAGAAGATACTCGTCGATCAGATGCGGGCGGCACATATTTTCAAGTTCCGCGATAAAGTCAGTGGCAAGGAAGATCTCCTTATCTCCGGGGTAATGACGTCCCAGGAAGAAATCATCTTTTCCTTCTACGATAGATTTTAACCCATAGATCGTGTATCCACCGCTTTCTATTTTTTCTATTAATTCTTCAAGCGCCCTTCTGTGTTCAGGAGCCAGGCTGAATAGGCTGACGCCTTGAGTGAATTTTTCAAGCAGGCTTACCAGTCGTTCTTTATACTCGTCGGTTATGTCTTCTTTCGGGGCTTGTTCGAACTTTTTAGCGGACAATTCGCCCTGATGGATAAACCCGTCGCCCGTTTTCCCTTCTTCTGCTGTTTTTTCATCTATTTCGGGCTTGCTTTCGGGTTCTGCGGGTTCAGCCGCGGCCGGCTTTTCGCCTTTCTTTCTTATCGCGGTATCAAAATCGTTTTCAGGGTCTATCACGACTTCGAATTCAATAAAATCTTTTTTGCCCGGGATGATCCATTTTCCGGTTTCGTCCTGCCTCTTTTCATTGCTGTCAAAGAATAAATGCACTTTTTCACCGTTCACTTCAGGAAAAAGGTGTTCAGTGATCTCTTCAAAGGGTTTATGGAGGCCGCGCAAGTAAACCTGCACGGCAACCTGGACCGAAAAAAGATTTGCGGGTTCCCAAAAGTTGCTGGCAGCACTAAGATACATATTTGCCGCGCCTCTCTGGAATATGTCAGGATTCGCCCATGTAACGTTGTTAACAGTGAACAGGCACACTATCACCACGGCTATTATCTTTATCCATGCCCTATTCCTGTTTTTCGCGTTTTCCATATTGTTGTCACCTTTTAGCTCGATAAATCGAGCAACTACATTTGTTGTATCGGGTCGTTTTTTAGCTCGATAAATCGAGCAACTACATCCCACGAACGACGAACTACGACCGACTACCGACGATCGACGAACCACGATCGACGAAATACGACCGACGATTCCGGTCTGGGGTGGTATTAACCAGCGCAGGAGGTTAATACCACCTTTATACCAGACCATGTATCCCTTCGCTTCGCTCAGGATAATTCGACTAGCGGTTTGCGTTCGCTGTGCTTCGCAAACCGCAGTCTCATTAAAAAAAAGCCAGGCTGACCTTCTTTAGGTAGCCTGGCTTTCTAGAAAACAATTTCATCTAGACCCTGCGCTTTGCGCCCCTACGTCACCATAGGTTTGCCCCGTTAGAGATTTATCCCGTTAGAGTTTATTTTCTAATGGGATGTTCTCCCTAACGTGGCTCGCCCCATCATCTCTAACGGGGTTTGCCTTTATCTAGAATTGTATATTATTCTACCACAAATTAAAGTTAGGTCAAGAGAAAGTAAGTTAGCTATTTTATTCTTAACGGGATGTAAGTTATTTATTCATGTGAGTTAGGGAGGTGTAATTGCCGGATGCACAATACACGTACGAGTTTCTATTTGTGGAACGAAGCATTAACGGGATATGGGGGTGTTTCGTACGGGAGGATCCACACCAGGCGGAGGGGCCCGGTAGAAACACCCCCATATCCCGTATTAAATTGAGCACAAACCTGTTCTGATTTTAAAACTAAAACTGTACCCTTTTCTCTGGGGACGGTTTCTAAATTGATCCTAGACCCACCCCTATGTAAATACGTATAATATACACGTGAAAATACGGGCTGAAATGAGGAAGATCTTTACGAACGTTTTTGTATTCCTGGTAGTTTTTATTCTGATCTCGGAATGCGCCGATCTTTTCTACGTTTATAAGAACACCACCGATATGCCCGGAAAATTCGGATGGGAAGACCGGGCTGACTTCAGCGTGTACTGGGAAGCAGGGTTCAATCTATCTCAAAGGGACATGTCCCACCGGGACAGGTCAGATTACCCGGTTTACGACCTGAACGAGCCCTTTCATCACTTCAGGTACTCCCCTTTCTTCGCGTTCCTCATGATCCCCTTCGGCATGATCCGTTATTCGCGTGAAGCTTTGTTCTGGTGGTACTTGCTCCTTAATATCCTGTTCCTGGCATCATTTTTTCTATTTTCAAAAGAACTCCGGTTGGATTTTAAGGCACGAGAGGGCCAAAGATGTATTGTCATGTGGGCTGCTTTTATCGGGACCCTGAGATACTACCTGATGAACATGAGGCAGGGTCAGACGGATGTCATAGTGGCTTTTCTTTTCGCGCTTCTTCTCGTATCCTATCTCAGGGATCGGGATCTTGTATCCGGCCTTATCATTGCCTTGATACTCCAGATGAAACCGTCATTTTTTCCTGTTTTGATCTATTTTCTATTCATAAGAAAGATCAGGATCGCCGTATACACGGTTATTATATTCGCCTTGCTGCAGCTTTTGCCGGCGTTCCTGGTCGGTATTAACGAAGCAGTTATGCTTTTCAAGGAGTGGATCGATATGCTGCGGATGTCGGTCCCGTCGCAGGTCCTTAATTTCAAGAACTATTCCGTGCCTTATGCCGTAACCGTCCAGCTCATGAAGATCAATGTGATAAGGGCTATTATATCTCCGAGGGCGCTTATCTATGCACTGAGCGCGATATCCGCCCTGGCTGTTTACGCGCTTACCGCCCGGTTCAGGCGAAGGGTCCTTGAACGTGACGAGAAACGATTCAGGTATCTGGAAATATCTATACTTATAATGACCTCCCTTCTCTTTTCTTCTTTGACCTGGGAAGCACATTTTACGGCTCTTCTAGTTCCTATCGGGACAGCTGTCTATTTCGCGATGAATAGCAGTAAACAAAAAGTAATTTACGCCGCCTTGGGCGCGTACCTGGCGCTAAGCCTTTTTGGGACGGATCTTACGACGTGGATCCCCGTAATTGGAGGCGTGAGATTCATTAATATTTCAATAGCGACGTTTTTCCTGGCATTCGCGGTGGTGTTGGGGTACAGGGACAACATTCTGTCCACCGTCGACAGTCCACAGTCCACGGCGTCAGGTAGAGGTAGAGATTGATGACGCGGGGAAATTTTCCTTCTGTAAAAACAATAAAATCAAAGGGACCCATACTGGATCCTCGATACTCAAGCGCGTAGCGTAAAGAGCATAGCGCAGAGCGGTCTGCGGTGGGCGGGCGGCGCTACAGTGTCCGAGCACCGCACAAGCCAGTGGCGCGGAGGCGCGCAGGACACTGAGCGACAGGACCCGCCCACTAGATGCTCCACGAACCACACCAGATAGAGGTATAGGTAGAGATTGATGACGCGGGGAGTTGCCCGATAAATCGGGCAACTACTTGATGACCCGGAAGGAATGGAAGCTTCTTCTGCTCTTTCCGACGCCTCGGTAAACTTGCCGCAATGACCAGGTATAGACCTTCCCCGGCAGGAACATTTCCGCGTCCAGAGAGATCTCATATTTATTGCCTGGAACGCGTTCTTTGAATAACAGTGTGCGTTCGAGCATGTCAAAGCCTTCGTATAACCTGAAGTCGTAATATTTTCTTCCGAGACGCAAGCCCTCATGCGGGCTCCACTTGAATTCAAGTGCTTCTTTTCCCGAGAGGTTTACTTCTGTTGTGGTAGGCGAGAGCAGTCTGGGCATTGGGACATAATCGGCCCTGCCACCGTAGCTTGACATGCTTACCTGGGCGTAAGCATAGGTGGCTAGTAATAAGATAGCTGCGGAAAATATCGCCTTTTTCATAATATAGATTCCCGCTTTCGCGGGAATGACAACGGGGTCATTCTACTGATATGTCCTCTTCCACTTCAAAATGCCTGAAAACTTCAATGTCGCAAGTGAGTTCCGAGACTTTAAACTGCCCGTCATGCGCCCCTTCATTTACTTTTTTCTCGCGGAATTTCTGGAATTCACCTGATTTTACTACTTTCAGAACAGGATGGCAGAGCCTTTGGGATCTCCGCTTAGACTCGTATTCGCAATTGGTCTTGCAGAGTTCTTCGTCGATAGATATCAGGAAATCTTTTTTCTTGTGATGCGGCAGCACTTCGGCAAACTCGACCAGAAAAGAATAACCCACCTTGTCTTCCGTCTGGATGCAGGCGGTAAAAAACCTTAATGGCATCTGGTGTTTCTCTACAGCCTTGTGGACGGCTTCGACTACCTGGGATTCGTAGAGCTTTTCACCGGTAACCGAAGAAACGTTGAGCCCTTTTTGGACGAATTCGATCACAGGCGTTTTATTAAAAAATCCCGTGACGCGTATGATGTCGTCGATGTTATACCTGTACAGGCCCGCCGTCGTGGTCGCGATAATAAAGTATTCTTTGCCGGCTTCCAGCTGATCACAGAGCAGGATCCGTTTTTTCCGTTTGCCCATATCCTCTTTCAGTATGAATTCGTAAAAATTCGTTTTGATAGCCAAGACGCCACCCGCGCCGGCATCGCTTACAGGGACAGAACCGCGAAGCTCGCTGGCCAGGTATCCAAAATCCCTGATCGGGATATCACCGAAGTATTTCGGGAATTCCTTTAGATAAAGACCTACCGTTCCGCCCTTCCAGCATTCTATCAATCTCATGTTCGGCCAAATGTCTTTTGGCAGCAATTCTCCCTTTTCTTCAAGAATGGCTTTTAACGCGTGCGCCCTTTCGGAATTCGGCCGTAGGCGTTCATCTATTCGCTCTCTTGTCTCTTCAAGAATATCAAGGTCTTTCTTGAGCATTCCCTTCTCGATGTCTTCTATGATATCTTCTTTCATCTTATCGATCTTCTGGCACAAAAGGACTATGGTGCTGGGGTTCATGGAGGCTATAGTGGTGATATTTTCTTCCATGGCTATTCTAAGGATACAGTAATATTTCGCCTCGTAATCTTTGATCTCGAATACCTCGTAGGGAATAGCGTAAAGGATTTTTACAACGTCGGGCAGGTTTCTGTACCCGTGGCCGGACTCAGACCCGAAGGGCGTGCCGGATCCCGTGTATCCTTCTATTTCGGGGCTTACTATCGCGAGTATCTTGCCGTCGAATATATCAGGATGGTCTTTTGAAATATAGTAGATCCAGAGGTCCATGACATCGCTCTTTTTTACCCGTGAATAGCCCGTAATAGGAATGAATTTCTGGCGGCCCGTGGTCCCGCTCGTCGTGCCGAACAGGATAGGCTTATCAACAGTGAGAATGTTCTTTTCGCCCTTTTTCATTTTTTCTATATACGGCTCCAAGGACTCGTAATCGTTCAAAGGGACGTTTTTCTGGTATTCGTCTATGGTGCTTATGGCGGCGAATTTATGTTCCTGGCCGTACAAGGTCTTCTCGTTGCGCGTAAGGCACTCCAGAAGGACTTTTTTCTGCGCTTCTATGGGGTCTTTCGTGGCCTCTTCGAACGCCGCTGCTTTAGGCATCAGGATCTTCAGTATGTAATGTATTATGTTCATGATCTTACCTCCCCAAAGTCGCTTTGTTCACTGTGTATTTTTCCAGGACATTATCCAAAACGTGTATACCGAGACCGGGGCCATCTATCGTTCCCGCTTTTCCTCCCCAGGCGAACGTCATGTTCTCTTTTGTAACGTCTTCCTTCAAGAGGAACTTCCCGTACGAACCTTCGAAATATTCTATGTCTTCAAATCCGCGGGCGAAATGCCTTCCCGCGGCCGAAAGGACACCCGATTCCCCTACCTGGCATCCCAGCTGGTAACGGAGCTGACTGTTTTTAGCTATGCCGGCTATTTTAAACGCGTTAAGCAATCCCCCGCATTTTGAGATCCGGATATTGAACATGTTACACGCTTTCTCGGAAGATAATCTCTTCGCGTCCTCGATCGTCCGCAGGGATTCATCCGCAATGATGGCCTCGGGGACGGACCCGGTGACTTTCTTAAGGCCTTCTATATCATCCGCCTTGACAGGCTGTTCGACGGCGCTTATATCGAACAACCTCAGTTCGCCGATATTTTTTATCGCCTCATCGGCGCTCCAGGCGCAATTAGCGTCGATCCTTATGTCCGTCTTTTCTCCCAGGATCTTGCGGATAATATCAAGCCTTTCAAAGTCGTTCTCGAAGCCCACTTTTACCTTGACCTGCCTGAAGCCGAACAGTTTCATCTTAAGGGCGGCCATGGCCGCCGATGGGACAGACCCGGCGGATATAACGCCGCTGTAAAAGATATTTTCGGCTCCTTTTTCACCAATAAGCGCAGATACGGATACTTTGAAGTTTTTGCCGACAGAGTCTAAAAGAGCTAATTCAAGAGCGCATCTCGCGGCGCCTTGCAGTTCTTCCAGTGTTTCAATGAAATTTTCAGCGTCCCTGAGGGACGAGAACTCCGACCCCAGAAGTTTTTGCCCAAGGACCGTATTAAGCTTTTCTCTGACCGAAGCCGCCGTTTCACCGGTCACGTATTCTCTCGGCAGGGCTTCGCCGTACCCGGTCACGCCGCTGTCCAGGTATATCTTTACAAAAACGGAACCGGAACTTTGCCTTTCATGCAAAGCGTGCCTGAAAGGGATCTTAAAAGGAAGTTCCACTTCCAGTATATCGATCTTTTTAACTCTTGTGCTCATCCACCCACCTGCAGATGTCATCCACCAGTCCCTTCGCCTCTTCTTCGAACTCGAGGCTGTGGCAGGACCCCTGGTATACTTTAAGTGTCTTGTCTTGCGAGCCTTCGCGCTCGAACCATTTCCTGACCCCGGAATTGTCCACTACCCGGTCATCGCCGGCCAAAAGCAGCATGATCGGGGCATGTATCCTGCCGGCTATCTTGTTAAAACACATGTCCATCTTCGCCGTTTCAAAAAAGAACCTGGCCGTGACACGGTTGAGTTTCAGTTTATCGTTCTTTATGAACTCAAGATACTTGGGATTTTTCGTGAACATGGAGTCTTCGATGGGGACATCAAAAAGTTTTTTGGGCTTCAAGAAGTTGCTGAATAATACATCCACTTTTTGCCATAACGGCAGGTCTACTTTTGTCTTTATGGCCGGCGATATCAGTATCAGCCCGTCGATGAGACTGTACTTGAGCGCGGCATAAGTAACCGCGAGTTTTCCTCCCCAGCACAGGCCCATGAGGTATACTTTTTTGCCGGGATTTTCTTTCTTTACGTGTTCCAGCACTCTTCTTAAGTCGTCTACCAGAACGTGGTAATTTTTCATGTAACCGCGGTTAGTCCGGTTTATGCCCGAACCTCTCCTCTCCATGGCGTAGATGCGATAGCCTCTTTTGTTGAGCAGTTCCGCGGTATCAACGAACCAGCCCGTATGGCTTTCGATCCCGTGCAGGTAGACGAGGACATCCTTTTCGGGATCGCCCTTCCACTCACGATAATAGATCTCTGCCCCGTCGCGGGCAGCGATATGTTTCATTTCAGAGAATTCTTGTCCAACCATTCTTTGGTCCTCCTCAAGCCGTCTTCCACGCTTATATGGGGCCTCCAATCAAGTTCTTCCCTGGTCTTTTTAACGTCAAAATCCAGGTTCAGGGACAGAAATTTTATACGTGTTTTAGTGATGTAGGGAGGCGCCGTGGCCTTTATCAACCTTGCCCAGCCTTCCAGGATATTGCAGACAAGATACGCCAACCCTTTTGGAATATGCTTTTTCGGCCTTTTCAGGCGCCATAAGTCCGTAATGTTGAAGATGAAACTCTCGATGTTCATGCCGCTGTCATTTGTCACGTTATAAGCTTGCCCTATTGCTTTTTCGGAAGCGCCTGCCGCGATTATCGCGCTGGTAAGATTCTCGATATAGACGATGTTCATCATGTTTTTTCCGTCCCCGACGAACATGAATTTATCATTCGCGATTTTTTCGACGATCCTCGGGATGAGTTTCTTGTCTCTCGGGCCAAATACGAAGCCGGGACGGACCACCGTGGCCGGGAGACCGTATGTCTTGTAATAATCAAAAACGAGTTTTTCAGAATCTATCTTCGTGTCTATGTATGGGTCACCGGTCTTTTTATATGGCGAGTCGGCCGGGGTCCCGTGGTGGTCTCTCATCCCTAAAACGGCGAGCGAGCTTACGAATATGAAGCGTTTGACATTCTGCTGCCTCGCCGCTTCGAGAAGGTTCTTCGTCCCTGCCACATTGACTTTATAAGCCACTTCGGGGGATATCCATTCATCGGCAAGGGCCGCGCTGTGGTAGACCCTGTCGATCCCTTCCAGGGCTTTTTTTAAGGCTTCAGGCTCGTCCAAGGCGGCGTACCTGAGCTCCACGCCGAGTGTTTTAAGGAATTCGGTATTGCTGGTCCTGCGGACAAGAGCGGCAACGTCTTCGTCGTGCCTTTTGAGGCGTTCTACAATGTGGCTTCCGATAAAACCGGAAGCTCCGGTCACGAGGCTTTTCATTATTTTTTAACTCCTATGGATTTTCTTCAGCGTGCTCTCTTATTATAGCCATTGCCTCTATTTCGTTCTTGGCGTATCTTAAACGGGTCCTTGCGTCACGGTCTGACAAAAGCCGCGCTATCGCCGCAAGCACCTGGAGGTGAAGTTCGGGGTGCTCCAGTGGCGAAAGGACCATATAAATTATGTCGACAGGCGTGTCTTCCGCTCCCTCGAAGATAACCTTTTTATCCCTCGGCAGGATCCCCAAAGCAACAGCGGGCTCTGTTATTTCAGGAAGCCTGCCGTGAAGTATGGCTATACCTTCGCCGAGAGTTATACCGCCCTGTCTTTCTCTCTGCAATATTATTTCCAGGACTTTACCCGGGTTATCGATGAACCCGGCGGATTGCAGCGTCCTGATGAGTTCCCATGTAGCTTCGCCTTTTGACTCTACTTCAAGAGGGACCCTGAGACATTCAGGACGGAGCAATGTGTATACACTTAGCTTTTCCTTTTTAAGCCTGTCACGTATGATCTCTTCTTCGCCTATAAGCTCCCCGCCTCCCGTAACCCAGGAACGCCACTTCAAAAGCGCTTTTTCAGAGGCCATGACCCCAATGACCTCGAAGAAAATGAGCCCGGGAAGGATTATGCCCAGAATAGTTTCCCCGTCTTTACCAAGAACTGTCGCGACAAAAAAAGCTTCTATTGCCGCCACACCTGCCTGTGGAAGCATGAGTTTCGGCAGGCAAAATGTAAGCCGCTTCTCCTGGCGTGTCATCTTACAACTCAACCAGGTCCCCCCGATTTTGCCGACCGACCTGGCCATGATATAAGCACCGATAAATACGAAGTTTCCCGGGTGAAACGCTTCTATGTTCGCATTTGCACCGATAAGAGCGAAAAATATCAGCGTGTACATGGATGTCGCGTTCTCTATTCGTAAAGATTCAAAGATATCTTTGCGGTAAAAATTTGATATCAGGATGCCCGCGCTGACCGCCGTTATAAGAAACGGTAGCCTGAGATGTAAAGCAAAACCGATCCCGAGCGAGACGCATCCCCAGACAATAATGAATGTCTCCATCGACGGGCCAGGCATTTCCGTGATAAGGCGAGACAGGAATTCAGGCCCGAGTATCGGCCCGGCCCTGACTTCTTCCCTGGACCTGAGCCACCTGCGCTCGAGGACAAGGCGGAGTATTATGAAAACCCCTATCCCGAGAAGAAGAGCGAGACCGAACTGTTCTGCCGCCGGAAGGATCACGCCGCCCCAGGAAAACGCAGTGTGCCCCATGAGAATGATGGCGATCTGCGCCGCTATTGAAAAGATTATGACTTCTATAACGTCGTCAAGGACTACTATCCCCCCAAGCATGTTTCTCATCTTCCCCGTTATCCCGAGCTTGTTCATGATCACAAAGGTAGACGCGGGCGCAGTGGCGATACCTATGCTTCCGATCACAAGCGCGATAACAGGCTTAAAACCAAGGAATAGAAAAGTAACCGTCACAAGGACAAATGTTGTCAGCGCCTGGACTATGCAAATGATCAGGGAGTCCTTCCCTAGCCTCCTTAGCTTGTCCGCGCTTAGCTCATCCCCGATACCAAACGCGATTATGCTCAGAAAAATAAAGGCCAAAAAATGAAGCGACCTGAGAGCTTCCCTGTAAACCGGCATTTTGTGTTCAAGGAAGAAAAGGAGAACAGGACCCACGACCAGGCCGCCCAGGACCTGCCCGACCACTTCGCCCATGTGAAGGCGGCGGGATAGTTTCCCCCCGAAAAGGGCTGCAAGGATAAGCAGCCCCAGACTGAGCATCTGCATGTATAGAAGATCAAACCGCACCATTTATTCTTTTTTCCAGAGGCTTTTCATTTTATCTTTTTGTGCCTCCGTCAATATCCCTTTCAGTTGCGCGCAAGCGGCCGCCAATGCTTTGGATTTTTCTTTTTTTATCTCATATTTTTGTTCGATCAAAGAGTTCATGGTATCAAGGTCGACGGGGTCCTCCCACATAAGGGTATGGATCTCTACATCAAGAACATCGATCTGGGCTTTTTTATTGATCATGTCTTTCTTGACATCGGTCTTAAGTTTCTTAATGGCTTTTGCCTGCTTGTCCGAAAGACCAAGCTCTTCTTCGTTTTTAAGGATAAAGTGTATCTTCTTGAAAAATTTATCCTTTAGATCCATGTCATGCTCCGAACCCTTGCCGCATTTGCTGCACTTCATGCCCTGGGCCGCGTAGCCGCCGCTTATGACACAGAAACTTGCCGCCAGGACCATTACCAGCGTAAGTACTCCTAATTTCTTGATCATGTTTCGCCTCCTTTTTTGCTCGATAAATCGAGCAACTACATTCGTTATATCAGGCTGTTTTTTGCTCGATGAATCGAGCGACTACACTATTATAAGTGCGGCTTGATGGCTTTGTAAACCCTTTCCGCTATTATCTCATAACCTTCGGCATTCGGGTGAATATTATCTGATTTGAGCGACGGTTTCTGTATTATTCCCTTCATTACATGCGGTATGAAGATCGAACCCGTTTCCCCTGCCAGCTTCTTCATATCTTCATGATATATACTGTACGCTTCCAGGAACGACGAGCCCCCGCTTACATCGCAAAGGGCTGTCATGGCTCCCTCATCCTGTATCCTTTCGATCATCTTTTTCAGGTTATTAAACGCCTTATCTTTCGGGAGGCCTTGAAGATAGTCGTTAGCGCCCAGTTCGATTATCACAAGGTAAGGGTCATTATCAAGGACGTCTTCATCTATGCGTTTGAGGCCTCCTTCAGTTGTATCTCCCGGAATGCCGGCGTTGATGACATCCCTGTCCGTCAATTCTTGCAAGCGCGAGGGATAATCCTGTCCATCCTCTACACCGCTCCCATAAGTTATACTGTTCCCGAAGCAAATAATGTTTGTTCCCTGAGAATCGATGTTTCGGACAGAGGGGCCACATCCGTGGATGCATAAACAAAACAATATTAAGGATATGGAGATTATTCGTAACATTTAACTTTTATTTGATCCCGGATATTCGCCTTCCACCTTCGCTAAAGCTACGGCGGACAGGTCGGCAAATTCCGGGATGACATACATCTTACATCCTATCCGCGCCTTCAGGGCTTACGCGTATCGCCCGTACCGGGGTCACGGGGCATTTGTTTTGGCAGATCCCGCAGCCAACGCATAATGAGGGGTCGACTACGGGTTTTCCGACGCTTATGTCCCCTCCTTCTTTAACGATCTTAATGGCTTTATCGGCTACCGGACAATGTTCTTCACAGACAAGGCATTCCTGGTTATACGCCCAGGCTATACATTTAGTCCTGTCCACTTTTGCCGTCCCGAGTTTTGTCACGAGTTTTTGTTTGTGTGTGACCTTTGTTATGGCCCCCGTTGGACATACGCTTCCGCAAAGTGCGCAATTGTACTCGCACCAGCCTATTTCCGGGACAAGGTGAGGCGTCCAGATCCCTTCTATCCCCGCCTGGAGCATCGTCGGCTGGAGTCCGTTAGTGGGACAGACTTTCATGCAGTTGCCGCACCTTATGCAGCGATCCAGAAAATCTGCCTCTTTTAACGCGGCAGGCGGCCTGATGAGGCCCGCCTCCCCTGCTTTTTTTCTCCACCTGAAACCCATAAGAAAAACCGAGGAAAAAAGCAAAAAGACAAAATCCTTACGCGATATTCCCCTGTTTTCTCCTTCCAGCTTACCAGCGCCTGGCCATGTGAACTTAATAGTGTTTTGAGGACATCCGTACACGCAATCCATGCAAAGGATGCATTCTCCTTTAACGTAACTTCTATCATCCAAAATAGCTCCCATTCTGCACGCGCTCACGCACACACGGCAATGAGCGCATTTCTGGACAACGCGTCTGAGGAGAGAGAATCTCGCGGTAAGCGCATAAAGCGCGCCAAGCGGGCAAACAGCACGGCACCAGAATCTTGGCATGATAAACACCGTGGAAATGACAAAAACGAAAAACATAAATATGACCGGCGAACTCGCGAAATAATGGACCTCGACCCCCAGGACCGATGATTTTAGCGCTCGATAAGCATCGTAAACGGGTCCGTAAAGATTGAAATTCTGTATAAGGATGGAAAAAGAT
This sequence comes from Candidatus Omnitrophota bacterium, assembly GCA_049643885.1. Lineage (GTDB taxonomy): Bacteria > Omnitrophota > Gorgyraeia > Tantalellales > Tantalellaceae > JBARQV01. The sequence goes on from JBARQV010000031.1 coordinate 91,375, forward strand.
CTATCCAAAACAAGAGTGGCTGTAGGGATAAGATTGAGCGAGACGAATCGGGCCATTATGACCACGGGGTCAAGGACCCAGGCCACTTGCATGCCGGCTAGGGAGATCAATGCGATAATCCCGAGTATATAAAACTTGATCTTGCGTATTTTTCTGTTTACTTCGTTTGAGACAGGCCTGAATTTTGTTTTCCGGAACGCGCCGGTCCCGTCGATCATCGTGCCCAGGGGGCAAACCCACCCGCAGTAAAACCTGCCCAGGACCAAAGTCAAAAGCAGCATGACAATCGCGAAAGCCAGGCCCGGCAGGATAAGACGTTCACTTATGGACGTGAATATCATGATCAGCGGGTTCGTTTTGAAAAAAGTCTCGGGAGGAAGCAGCCCTTTCAAAGGGTACGTCGTGGACCAGAGGATGTAGATAAAGAGCAATAGAAAGAATGTCTGCGAGATCCTTCTGGCAATAATAAGTTTTTTCATGCTTTAATTGTTATTTTCTTCGCTTGTTCTATGTCAGCTGAACCATATCCGCGTTCAACGGCCGTTCTCACATTACCCAGGAACAAAGGATCTTTCCCCACCAAGGTCGATGCAAACGCGTCAGCCAGCGTAGAATCGGTCGCGGCAACGATCTTATTCATGGTCACGACGTCCTCCAGGTTGCCGCCGCTGGGGCCGTTCCTGACCAGCACGCGGGTAGCGTCGACTATCACGAGGTCCGGGCTTATAAAATCGGTCAGATCGACAAGTTTCCTGTCGATATCAACATGTATCAGCCCCCTCTTGCCGCTGCATATACCCATGAGATTTTTCATCGAGATCGTGAGCCCGGTAAGTCCGTGGTGCTTAAGAACAGGAGCGCTTATGAACGTATCACATTTAACGGCATCCTTGAAAACAGGCCATCCTTCCATTGGACTTTTATAAGGCAGGTGCATCTTCACGACATTCCATTCATCGGGATGATATACATAGGCGCCGTGCTCTTTGGCAGTTTCGGGTATCTGGCTCGTAATGTAGCATCTCCTTGCCTCCTGGCAGGTGTTGTCGAAAATATTGACGCGCTTGGCCCCCGCTTTGTAACAAAAGTCGATAAGTGCGGCGACTACCTGAGGGTTTGTATTACCTGCTTGCTCGGGGGTCCTGTCCCAGGATATGTTAGGCTTTAGGGTTACGATGCTTCCCTTTTTGACGAATCTTTCCATCCCTCCCATCGCTTCTACGGCCTTTACGGTGTTCTTGTAAGGATCATCTCCTTCCGCTATTACCAGGTCGTAGGCGCCTTTTATTCTGCTTTTGGGCCTGCCGTTAGAAGACGGGTTTTGGGCAAAAGCGAGCTTAATAAGCATATTATGGAAAACAAAATACGCCAGACCTACCAGACAGGCTTTAAGGAAACCCTTGCGTGTAACCTGCCTGGCAAAAAAGGAATCGATCTTGCGCAGCAATCTTTCCATTACGTATTAAATTTACTCGCGGGACGCGCAAAATGCAAATTAATATTATTATTTTATACGGCAGTTTCGTATAAAGACTCGCGGGATATGGGGGTATTTCTACCGGGCCCCTCCGCCCGGTGTGGATCCTCCCGTACGAAACACCCCCATATCCCGTATGTTCCCATACGATGCTTTCGCGCACAAGCGAATATAGCTCTGCAAAAACAATAAAATCAAAGGGACCTATGCTGGATCCCCGATACTCGAGGTTGGATAGAAATTACTCCTGCCAAAAAGGGAAATCAAAGGGTCCCCCATTCCAAATTTTAGGTATTTTTATAACTTTTGAAGGAAAAAAGCGTAAAAGATGTTTGAGCCCCCGCTGCTTTGCGAAGCAAAGAGGAAAGCGGGGCGAGTTTCTTTTACGCCCTTCGAAAGTTAGAAAAATACCGTTAACCCCGTTACAAATTTACGGTTAAATTTGTAACGGGGTTAAAAAATTTGGCGGGGAAAGATTTCCCTTTTTGGCAGGAGTAATTTAGGGATGACATATTTTCACGACCGACAATGGACGACCGACGATTACGCGGCTTTGAGGAAGCGCTTGAAGCTGGCGTAGCGCTGGAGAAGCTCCTGGTGGTCATATTCCCGCGCGTCGGGGAGAAGCGTGAAGAACAAGGAGCTGCCTTCTTTAGCTATGGATTCTATGTTTATGTCCCCCAGCATGATCTCAAGGCCGGCGGCTTTAAGGGCGGTAGTGATCTTGCCGTTTATGGTCGCAGGCGCGATAGATTGCGCTAAGGTAATGATCACGATTTCAGCAAGAGGATAGTAGGCATTCTGCGACATGCTGTTCTCGTTGATAAATGCAGAATGTACCTGCCCTGCCCCTTCCAGGCCTTTTAGGTTTTCTCGTGCTTCATCTTTGGCGAAAACGAATACTTCTGTGTTTGCCCGGCCCGCATATTTCCCGGCCTCGGCGGATATTCGGTCCACCGGAACCAGTATGGGATCCTTTAACCTGCCGAGGATCGCTTCATATCGCTTGTTTTTCTTCAGGATCTCGATGGCTTCCATGAACTTCTTCAGGGGCTTGCCGTCATGGAGCTTCCCGATGCTTTCGTCAAACACAAGAACGACTTCTTTGTTGAACTTGAGAGAGATCAAAAGTTCCAGGAGAGACAACGGTAGTTGCTCAAGGTCAGTAAGATCCCTTAATATTTTCTGCTCATCGTTATCCGGGATCTCACTTGTTTTTTCAGTTTTGTCTTCATTTTCACCGGCGGATTTGGGCCCAGACATGCCCGGATCAGCCGGTGCGAATTGTGCTTTTAGATCTAATGCAAGCGCCATGAGGGTGTCTTCACCGGCAGTGTTGATGATAATGTCCCACGTCGAAGGGTCATGTGGATCTTTGCCCAGATCATCTTTAAATACATTATAAAATGCCTTCCTCGTTATTGGTGAATGAGCAAGTGCCTCAGCGTTCATATCGCCGTTTTTATCTATGTGAAATAAAACCAGCACGTCGGGAGTCATCCCGTGCTGTTTAAACCATCTCGGCGCATCGCACCCATCGGCGATGACCAGCTTTTTACCCGAATCCCTGTATTCAGGAAGTATAGGGATAAACCCCGTTTCGACATATACGTCGACTTCGTCCGGGGAAATATTCCCGATGCCATATTTTCCGATCATTTCGGCAATAGTCGATTTGCCCGTTCCGGGATAGCCCCAGATAAGCACCCTCAGGCTGTCTTGCCTCCCTTTAAGACGTTCTTCGAGCATCTCCGCCAGGCAATGCCAGCCGTCAGCGATATTCGCGGCTCTTACCGGTTCTTTGCCCGGGACGGGTGCGTCCGCAGGCGTTTGGCCCCCGGCAGCCTTTTCCCGGGGCATTTTTCCCGGATGCAGGTATTGCCATCTCCAGAGGGGAACGTTTTCGGGGTCTTCCGCGTCGACGAACTTTACTATGCCCGGAAAGGAACCCGGACGGTTTTCAAGATGATCCATGATCTTTAAGGCGTAGCGCACATCTATCGACCTGAGATGATCCCTAAGCTGCTTGTATATTGTAAGTTTCGTATTGGCCTCTGCGAGTCTATCACTGAAGACGCGTTCCGTGATATCGGTTACCATGCTCGATTTTAAGGCCAACTGCAACCTTCTGACATCTCTCTCACCCACGGCGATAAGATTGTCAAGTATCGCCGCCCTGATATCTATATATCCATCTATCCAATCCAACCATTCATCTACAGTAAAACTTCCCTCTTTCCTTATAAGCAAATATGTTTTAAGGGCCAGGTCTTCAAAGACGTCATGAAAGCTTTCTTTTGACTCAAGAACTTCTTTTTCAAGCTCTTTTAACCTGTCAAGAAGCGGTTCGATAACAAAACCGTCCTCCCTGCTTGCCTGTTCTTTTCTCCATCTGTCGTATTTCTTCTTGGATTCAAAAAAGCTCTCCAGAGACCATTTTTCCTTAAGCTCTTCGCGGTAAGAATTGGCCGACCAGGCATACTTAAATTCATTCCATATGATCCGGATGCCGACAACAAAGAGCAAGGCAGCCACCACTGCCCAGAGTATCCGCGCATCTATAAACCCGAGTATCGGCAGGGGGAGGAATGAATT
>JBARQV010000032.1:0-2152 GCA_049643885.1 Candidatus Omnitrophota bacterium
CGACTTCTTCTTCTTCCAGGATGGCGAGGGCTTCTTCTCTGAGCGGATTATATTTCCGGAAACTTCCGTTTTCCCAGATCATATGTGCTGTGCCGTCCCTGCCATTCTTTGTATATCCCATCTCAAGTTGAAACTTGCCTTGCTCGGTCTTCCTGATAACAAGTTTTGTTATGGCAATATTTTCCCCGCATCCGATTTGCGGGCTTTTCCCTATTGTTCCGCCTTCAGGTGAGGGAAAACTTCGCTGCAGGTAACCCCATTTACCACTTATCATTTTATCAAGATCGCCTGCTATCTCTCGCGTCTCGCCGGGGGATAGTTCTTCGTATGCTTTTCTGATCTCGTCGTTGATCTTTTTCGTTTCTTTTGCCTTTATAGCCGCCGGGGCGTGGTCCCTTTCCAGGAAAGCACGCAAGTTCGTAAGGCCGTGAAGGATGGCATTGAAGAAATACGCGCCGGTAATAAATATCAATGAGAAAGGAAGCACAACGGCGAGCTCTCCGCCGGTCGGGACCGCGAAAAGCATGGCTCCGCCCAATGCCGCGCATATGAAGAAATTCCGTATTGCCACCTTCAGGGGCGCTTTAAAAGCCCAGCGGAGCCGCGCGGAAAAGCCTTTTGTTCTTACCGCGGGCGGCGCGCGAAAGTAATTAACGATATGAGCCCCCAGGAAAACCGTGTACGAGATGCCCATGCCGAACAAAAATCCCCAAAAACTTATAGTTCCCATTGCCGCTAGCGTCGAGAGGACCGCAAAAGGCGCCGCGGTGAACACGCCCTCTTCTATCTTCGGCGCCCCGCGAAGCGCGAAATCTTTTTTAAGGGACAGGAGGCTTGCGGGCGCTTCAGGTTTTCGCTCCAGCAATTTTTGTCTTTCAGCGGCCGTAAGAAAATTCTCGGCATAAAACTTCCCGGCCGCTTCTTTCAGCCGGATGTTAAATGCATCTATGTCGACCAGTGCCGAGCTTAAGAATTGGATCCATTCTTCAGTGGTTTCGAATTCTTTCCCCGCGAGATACGTGTCCAGGTTCGAAACGAGCATCTCGTTCGCCATCCTGCTTGCTTCCACGCTCGGGGCTCCCGAGACAACATCAGCCAGGAGCTCAATGAAAGTTGCTGCCGGCGACGGGGAATAAGTCATGGCTTGCAGCCTGGCCTCGATCTCAAAAAACGCGCTTCCATATTTTTCTTTTTGCCCGGGATCCTTATCCTTGATCTCGTCAAAAACTCTCTTCATGGGTGAATCAGGCTTCATAAGAGTGTCGGCTATCCTTGACCACTCCCCGGGCATGCCTTCATTCCAACGCCTTCCCGAAAATCGGGCCACGAAGTCGTGTGCATCCACATGACTTAATTCTTCCGCCAGCACAAATTGCAGGTATCGCTGCCATCCTTTCTCCTTGCCTGTTTTTCCCAGAAAGTGCATCATTACCCAGAGGCTTTGAGCGTGGAAATCCATCGGAAGCGCCGTAATGCTTTTCAAGGCAACTTTCGTATTTTTCCACTGGGCCTGACAGAACGGAATAAGCTCCTTTTTGATAGTTTCCCTCATTTCGACAGCGTATACTATATCCCGGTCCCCTGCCATACCGTCCCCGAAAGACCCTAAAAGCGTCTTCGCGAAACGTAGTGGAACTTTTTTGCCCGCGTGAGTAGTCGCTGTTCTCTCTTCCACGATTTTGCCGGCGTTCGCCCCGTGCTCGTTTTCGGCAGGGAAAGCCACTATGCCATTCGGGACATATACTTGATCCTGTAATCGGCGTCCTATAGCTATGGCCTGGTCAGGCCGGACTATCTCTTTACTTCCGGGATCCAATATGCCTTCCAGATCGAAACTCGGTTCCACAGGACGGATGATATCATCGATCCATCGGCAAAAATCGGCATGGGTGAGTTTTCCTCGTTCCAGTTTCCTGAGAAGCGGCTGCTGTGACGGTAAACATTTTTCCATAAACCATTTTCCTGCGTCGAATCCCGAGGGGGTATCTGCCGTTGTCCTTACCGCCGCCGGGGCGTGGTCTTTCGCCTCTACGGCCTTTTTGTTCACCTGTTTGTGCGACATCCTCCCGAATTCGTAAGCGACCCAGGTGAAGAAAGCCGTAAAGAAAGCGATAACGGTGCCCGGCATGAGCCCCTCTACCATGTAATTAAG